>JAZLCW010000043.1:0-9147 GCA_045614445.1 Candidatus Cryptobacteroides sp.
CCACAGTATGGACATCTTTCACGACGACTTTTTGCCATAAAAAAAATAACTTTGATGAAACGGATTTCATCAAAGTTATTGTATCTAACTGTATTTTAGATTGTTACAGAGGTTTTACCAACTACTTTTGGCAATTATACCGTATATTACGACTATCAGTCCTCAAGCTCACATCCGGTAAAGAAGAAATCACTTTCCGCCTTTTCCTTC
Organism: Candidatus Cryptobacteroides sp.; assembly: GCA_045614445.1. Lineage (GTDB taxonomy): Bacteria > Bacteroidota > Bacteroidia > Bacteroidales > UBA932 > Cryptobacteroides. The sequence goes on from JAZLCW010000043.1 coordinate 211, forward strand.
GTAAAGCAATAATATGTCATTTCGCAGATCGAACAGACCTGGCCTTCACAACTGAGAGTAGCCTCGATAAAGGCAAAATTTCGTTTCACTTCCCTTATATGGCCTCTGATCTCGACGGTAACGCCTTCTCCTGTAGGGACAGGACGACGATATTTCATATGAAGATCAGTCGTCATTCCGGCAGTCTGGAGTTTGCGGTTTACGATCCAGCCACCAAGTTCATCCATCAACGTAGCCTGAATGCCACCGTGGAGAGTCTTGAGCCAACCCTGATAATTGTCACCGGAATTCCAGATGCATACCAGATCGTCTCCATCCTCATGGAACTCCATCTTGAGTCCTGCCGGATTATCCGGACAGCAGGCGAAGCAATTGTATCCTTTGGCCTGCAGTCCAAGATATGGATTACGGATTTTTTTCATTATTCAGCAGCCTTGAGACGCTCGGCGTTCTCGGCGATCTGAAGCTGGTCGATCACATCCTGAATGGCTCCGTCCATGAATACCGGAAGATTGTACATCGTGTAGTTGATACGATGATCGGTCACACGAGACTGAGGATAGTTATAGGTACGGATCTTTGCAGAACGGTCACCACCGGCTACCATTGTCTTTCTCTTTGCAGAAATCTCTGCGAGATACTTCTCATACTCCATATTGTAGAGACGGGTACGAAGTTCCGCGAGAGCCTTGTCGAAGTTCTTGAGCTGCGACTTCTCATCCTGGCACTGAACTACGAGACCGGTAGGAATATGTGTAAGACGGATAGCAGAATAAGTAGTGTTCACTGACTGTCCGCCAGGACCTGAAGAACAGAATGTATCCTTACGGATATCGTTCATATTCAGCTCGATATCGAACTCATCAGCCTCCGGAAGCACTGCCACCGATGCTGCTGAAGTATGTACACGGCCCTGAGTCTCTGTCTGAGGGACACGCTGAACGCGATGCACTCCTGACTCATACTTCAAGACTCCATATACGCCGTCACCAGACACCTTGCAAACGATTTCCTTGAAACCACCGGCTGCACCTTCCGCCTGGCTTGTAATCTCCATTCTCCAGCCTCTTGTCTCGATGAACTTCGAGTACATACGGAAAAGGTCACCAGCAAAGATAGCGGCCTCGTCTCCACCTGAACCGCCACGGATCTCAAGAATCGCGTTCTTGCTGTCCTGAGGGTCCGCCGGAATGAGAAGGAGCTTGATCTTCTCCTCCCACTCTGGAAGAGTAGGCTCGATCTCTGCGATTTCCTCTTTCGCCATCTCACGAAGATCCTCATCTTTCTCTGTTGCAAGGATCTCCTTTGCCATCTCATAATTCTCGAGTATCTTCTTGAATTCGTTTCCTGCTGCGATGATCGGAGTAAGTTCCTTGTACTCCTTGTTCAGCTGCACGAATCTCTTCATATCTGAAATTACTTCAGGATCAGAAAGCTGATTCTGAAGTGCCTCATATTTCTCCTGAAGGCCCAAAACCTTCTCCAAAAGTGAATTATCTGCCATATCTTATAAATTATCGCGCAAAGATAATAAAAAAATTAGATTTCCCGTCCTGGTTCGGAAGTACCGGCCGATGTAATCAAATGCTGCACAACTGCTTGAGCACAAACACATCCGAATACTGCCGGAATGTATGATATAGTGCCGACCTGGGACTTTTTGTTGCGGTCCTCACAAGGTACGATCGACTCCTTGTCCGGTAGTTCCTCCGAGAACACCACCTTGAATCCTTTCTTTATGCCCATGTATCTGAGTCTCTTGCGTACAATATAGGCAAGAGGACAATTGAATGACTTGGACACATCTGTAATGCGGACCTTGGTAGCATCATATTTCGCACCGGCTCCCATTGAAGAAACCAGCGGAATGCCATTGTCCATACAATACTTGATCAGATGAAGCTTCGGCGAAAGGGTATCGATCGCATCCACGAGGAAGTCGATCTTATAATCTCCCAGAACCTCCCCTGTCTTTTCAGCTTCAAGGTATTCCTTGATCACGATCAGGTCGAGTTCAGGATTTATATCCTTAAGCCTCTGCCCGAGCACATCACACTTGGGCTTGCCTACTGTCGAATCCAATGCCAGAAGCTGACGGTTCTTATTGGTCACGGACACATCATCACTGTCCAATATAATAAGATGTCCTACCCCGGCACGCACGACCATCTCCGCAGCATATCCTCCGACACCTCCTACACCGATCACCGCTACTGTAGAATTCCGGAAATGGTCAAGCATTTCCTCCCCTACCAGCATAGCTGTTCTTTCCTGCCAATCGTATATCATAGCCCTTTGGCTTTTCCCTCGTCCCAGATCGCATCCATTTCAGCAAGGGTCATATCCTTGAGATTGCGTCCTTTGCGGATGGTCTGTTCTTCGAGATAGGTGAAACGACGGCGGAACTTCGCGCAAGTACGCTCGAGAGCGGTATCAGGATTGAGGCCATAGAGTCTTGCCGCATTGACAGTCGCGAAAAGGAAATCACCGAGTTCATCCTCCGCACGGTCATATGCAGCCGCCTTTTCTTCCTCTGTCTGAGCTGCTGCCATTGCATCGAGCTCAGCCTGATACTCTCCCATTTCCTCCTTGACCTTATCCCAGACCTGTTCCTTCTTCTCCCAGTCGAAGCCCACTCCGCGGGCCTTGTCCTGCATACGATAGGCCTTCAGAAGCGGTGGGAGGCCATCCGGAACTCCGGAAAGGACTCGCTTGTTACCGTCCTTCTCCGTGGTCTTCAGCATCTCCCACTGCTTGATCACATCTTCCGCGCCACCGACCTCTGCAGTAGAGAATACATGCGGATGACGATATATCAGTTTATCACAGAGGAAGTTGATCACATCCACTATATCGAAATGCTGCTTTTCCTCACCGATCTTCGCATAAAAGATCACATGCAGGAGCACATCACCAAGTTCCTTGGAAAGTTCATGTTCCTCTCCCTTGAGGATGGCATCACTCAATTCATATACTTCTTCGAGGGTCTGAGGACGCAGAGACTCGTTGGTCTGCTTCCTGTCCCAAGGGCATTTCTCACGCAATTCATCCAGCACATCCAGAATACGGCCGAATGCCTGAAGTTTCTCTTCTCTTGTATGCATATTATTTTCCTTTTTCATTACAGTTCCTTCGCTGAAAGCTCAGGATGACAGTCTGCAAAGTTAGCAATTCTGGAAAAAATAACTATCTTTGACAAGATAATCACATCATTATGCGTAAAGAGATAACTTTCGTATCGGCAGATGAGGCCGTAAAGGTCGTTAAATCAGGCGACCATATCCATTTGAGCAGCGTAGCAAGTGCGCCACGCATCCTTATCGAGGCATTATGCAGAAGAGGAGAGGCCGGTGAGCTTCAGGATGTACGCATCCATCACCTCCACACAGAAGGAGCTGCTCCATATACTGATCCGAAATTCGACGGAATCTTCTTCCATCAGGCTTTCTTCGTAGGAGCCAATGTCCGCAAGAGTGTCCAGGCAGGATATTCCGACTATATCCCTGTCTTCCTCAGCGAGACTCAGAAACTGTATCGTTGCGGAGCACTTCGCTGCGATGTGGCGATGATTCAGGTATGTCCTCCGGACAAGCATGGATATGTTTCCCTCGGAACATCTGTCGATGCCACATTGGCAGCAATCGAATGCGCAAAGACAGTCATCGCAGTAGTGAACCCGAATGTTCCTCGTGCCTGGGGTCAGGCAATGATTCCTATGGATATGATCGACATTTTCGTCGAGGGTAACGAGCCGCTCGAGCCTGCTCATTTCAGCGAGCCGAACGAGGTGGAGATCGCCATCGGAAAGCATTGTGCAGCACTTATTGACGACGGAGCCTGCCTCCAGATGGGTATCGGAGCCATTCCTAATGCAGTTCTCGCTCAGCTCGGAGGTCACAAGAACCTCGGAGTGCATACAGAGATGTTCGCAGACGGAGTGCTCGAGCTCGTGGAGAAGGGAATCATCAACGGATCGAACAAGGTGACAGACAAGGGAAAGCTCGTATCAACCTTCCTCATGGGATCGCAGAAGGTATATGACTTCATCGATGACAATCCTATGGTGGCAATGATGGATGTAGGATATACCAACGACCCGTTCGTCATCGCAAAGAATCCTAAGATGACAGCCATCAACTCAGCAGTTCAGGTGGATCTCACCGGACAGGTCTGTGCAGACTCTATCGGAACACGCTTCCATTCAGGAGTGGGCGGACAGGTGGACTTCATCTACGGAGCATCTCTCGCGCCTCAGGGCAAGGCCATCATCGCAATGCCTTCTACCACCAACAAGGGCGGCAGCAAAATCGCTCCTGTAATCATCGAAGGTGGTGGAGTCGTGACCACAAGACCACATGTACACTATGTAGTGACAGAGTTCGGAGCAGTAGATCTCTATGGCAAGTCTATGCAGGAACGTGCGAAACTCCTCATCAGCATCGCTCATCCTGACCATCGCGAGCAGCTTGACCGTGCAGCCTTCGAGCGCTTCGGCCCGCATTATCATTCGGTAAAGATTTAGCTTCAGCTATGAACTTATAAAAAGAAACCGCTCGGTCGATTTTTCCATAAAATTCGACCGAGCGGTAGTTATTTTGACATATTTTGATGCTTTTTTGTGACCGTTTGGCCCTGTTTGGCTACAAACTCGACCAAGCTGGTACTGAAGAGCTACTTAGCGGCAGCTTTTGCCTTGCGTCTGGCAGTGAGTGCCTTGTGGAATTCACGGGCATTCCTGAGATGTTCACTATATGTAGCGGCAAAACGGTGGGTTCCATCGAAATTCGGATTAGCACAGAAATAGATGTAGTTGTGCTGAGCCGGATTCAAAACAGCATCCAGACATGCCTTTGAAGGGACATTGATCGGAGCTGGAGGGAGGCCGACGTGCTTATAAGTATTGTAAGGAGAATCTACTGTGAGATGCTTCTTCAGAATGCGGTCCAGGGTGTAGTCATAGCAGAATGCGATGGTAGGATCGGCCTGCAGCTTCATTCCCTTCTTATAGCGGTTAAGATATGCTCCTGCAATTATCGGAAATTCAAAATCCTTCAATGTCTCTCCGCTGACGATTGACGCCATCACCGAGACCTCCATCTGCGAGAGTCCCTGAGCTTTGGCTTTTTCCTTGCGTTCCGATGTCCAGAAAGCATCATATTCCTTCTTGAAGCGATCAAAGATATCCTTTACCGAAGCTGTCCAATACATTTCATATGTATCAGGAAGAATCAGTGCGAAAACATTTTCAGGTGTGAACCCGTACTGGGCAAGGAATGCCTCGTCATTGAGAGCATCCGCCACAGAAGCAGAGTCAATCATCATCTGCGAGCTGATTCTCTGGGCAATCCTGTCTTTCTTGCGGAGAGTTCCTGATAATGTCATATTCTGTGGAGTCTGCCAGCCATAAACGAGCATACGCGCCACATAGATACTGGTACTGGTCGAATCCACCACATATCGTCCAGGCTTCATATTGGCCTCAGCTTCCATCTTAGCAAAAGCTCTCTCGACACTCTTCTCACGGACTGTACCGGCTCCAGCCTGCAATGAATCCATAACCTGGCCCACCGTCATATCAGGGAGGACATACAAGACATATTTCTCAGAAAAGTTAGGCTTCTTATTGTCAATATAATATCTGCCGAACACGAATCCAGCAGCGCCTGCAAGCAATGCACCCACCGCCAGCACAGCTAATATTATCTTACTCTTTGTCGTCATATCTATTTTCTTAAAATTATCACTTCATCTTCCTTAGGCATATATCCCTGAGGGAACTTGTTCATACGGCAAAGACTTTTGAGTCTGACACCATATCTGCGTGCTATATCATCCAATGTCTCTCCGTTTTCCTCCACGATATGCTTATCCAGTCCTTTGGCCGCCTGCTTCTTCTTTTTCTGAAGATAGACCACTGTTCCGGGATACAAGGTTTGATCTTCCTTCAGATCATTATATCTGAGAATCTCCTTATGGAAGAGATTGTATCTTGCGGCAATGCTTGCATATGACTCACCCTCGACGGAATAGACAAAAGGCACACCGTTGATCGAGTACAACTGACGTGAAAGGGCGAAATGGAAGGTCTCGTTCTGCTTGTCGCTGAGGGGCTCCACCTTTTCGATCTGCGCAGGAGACTGCAGGCGGCTTCTATCTTCAGCTATGACATCATACTTATAAAGTTCATATTCTTCGATAAGTTTTATGAGTTTCTGAGGATAGGACGAATCAGTGGCATATCCGGCCTTCTTTAGTCCATGGGCCCAACCCTTATAATCATCAGGCTCGAGATCGAACAGGAATCTGTATCTGTCCCGGAACCTTAGGAAATCGGAATGATCCCGGAAAGACTCCTCGGGAGACTTATATTTACGGAAGCACTCCCCTTTCCTGTCATCATCATGATACATCTTGGGGCCGTTCCAGTTATGGCACTTGATTCCGAAATGGTTGTTGCCCTTTACTGCAAGCTCCGACTGACCGTAGCGCGACTCAAGAAGTCCCTGAGCCAGAGTAATGCTGGCCGGAACGCCGCTGCGGTACATTTCTTCGATGGCCAGAGCCGAATATTTATGGATATACTGCTTCTGAGGAGACTTTGTGTCAGCAGAAGCAATGAAGGCAATGCAGACCAGCAAAGCAGAAGCGACAGCCAGGCGGAGCAAGGCAATCTTAAAATTGTTTTCTGTCATGATCAGTCGATTATAAAGTCAAAACGATCATACTCTGCAGTCCTTTCGGCTAGATGACTGGTGACAGGAGAAATACCGAAAAGCGGTGAATAGGTACGGACCTTTACGGTCTTTCCGTCCGGCATGAACTCAAGGATACGGAGCCAGCCATCTCCGCCATTGCCTTCCCATCCGCCACCAAGAGTCTGCGTATCATAAAGCATCTGATATACAGGCTTACCTGCTGCATTATTGTCCACACGCCATCCTATGCTGCCAAGGTATTTGTCATTTCCCTGATCATCAGAGCCATGAGCATGATGTCCACAAAGAACCAGACGCAGATTCGGAACCTGATTCACAAGCTTATCCCAGATTCCCTGTCCACCGTTATTTCCTTCCTTCTTGGTCAAAGGATAATTCTCGCGTATATATCTTTCATTATCGCAATATCCCATACACCTCATATATGAATGAGTCATGTAGATTACGACATGGTCCTTGTATTTATCCGAAAGGCAAAGTTCCTTTGCCCATTGGAGAGCCTGATCTGATGGAGCGAATTCAGAAGTTATCACAAGTATATTGCGATCCCATCCATTGAGCTTAAGTTCATATGCTGAATTCTCAAGCGACGCTCTACCCTCTCTATTTGGATATTCTTCTACCAGTCTGCTGAAGATGACATCTCCCTGTCGCTCAGCAGGAAAATAATCCGGGAAGTATGTATGCTCATCCTCAGCTGCCTTGAAACCATAATCATGATTACCCGGACTATGGACATGAAGAACCTTTCCGTCAATCTTTTCGAAAGAAGAAGATACAGCCTCCCACATCTGCTTGCTGGTCTGATTGAGCATATGCCAGTTAAGAGCATTATTATCATTCTGTTCGACAAGGTCTCCCAGACAGAGGACAGCCTCGATATTAAGATGATCTACATTATCTGCTATCCATGCCGTCATCAGATCGAATATAGGCTGATTATAATCATATTTCATATATCCTTGCGGGTCTCCAAGCAAAATGATGCTGGTTGCACCCGGATCTGTCAGATACAGACGTCCGGCACGGTTCTGTGCAGTTGAAAGAACATTCGCTCCAAGAGCGAGGAGAAGCAGAACTATTACTTTCTTCATATCATCTGGTTTAAAGTGCTAAGATAAGCATTTTTAATTAAGTTCGATAACATCCATATCATGCGCCAGATACGATTCAGGGAAAACCGAGCGCAACTGATCAAGGAAAAAATCCACAGATGGATAACGCGAAGAATAATGTCCCACCAGAAGTTTCCCCACACCGGCATCAAGGGCAGTCTGAGCCGCCTGCAATGTGGTGGAATGATAAGTCTTTGCGGCCATATCCTCCATTTCGGTAGGGAAGGTAGATTCGTGATAAAGGACAGTCACGCCTTTTATCCAGCCAGCAAGCTCCGGGAAGGGAGCAGTATCGCTGCAATAAGCATAGCTTCTCGGAACATATGGGATATAGGCTGCTTCTGAATTCAATATCACCTGCCCGTCGGCGCGATGTATATCCTCCCCCCTTTTCAACGCCCCGATTTCGGCAATACTGAGTCTATATCTTGAAATAGCATCCTTACGCACATTATGCTGCGGCATCTTCTCACGGATGATGAAACCGTAGGTATCGACCCTATGATTGAGCGGGAATGCCAGAAGCTCGGTTCTCCTGCTTTCATAGACAAGAGCAGGCTCGGACATATCAAGTACGACATGATTCACCTCATATAGGAATCCCTCACCGAACTGATCGAGAAGGAACTGCAATATCGGAGCAAACCCTGCAGGCGCATAGATATTCAACGGAGCTTTCCTGCCAAGCAGAGCCATTGTCGAAAGGAGACCGAAAAGGCCGAATATATGATCACCATGAATATGGGAAAGGCAGATATGCTCGATCTTCAGGAATGAGATACCGGCCTTACGCATCTGTATCTGCGCACCTTCTCCACAGTCAATCATAAACAAGCGCCCACGTACATTCAGTACCTGGGCGCTTGGATATCTTTCAGTCGTGGGCAGGGCCGAAGCCGTGCCCAAGACATTAAGAGTGAAATTCATCTGATTACTTGTTCTCGAGCTGGCTCTTAAGTGCAGCGAGTGCATCGAGGTCACCAAGAGTAGTCTTCTCTACGCTTGAGTTGATCTTCTTCACAGCCTTCTTAGTGTTGTCAGCCTCAGCAGCAGCACGCTCAGCGCGAGCCTCTACAGCAGCAGCGTAAGTCTTAGCGTGTGAGAGA
>JAZLCW010000044.1:0-12997 GCA_045614445.1 Candidatus Cryptobacteroides sp.
GGTCTCGCGGATCTCAGCGATGATCTTTGCATAGTTCTCAGGGTTGCATACCACTGTCACTGCACTCCAGTTCTTTGCTGCAGAACGGAGCATTGATGGACCTCCGATGTCGATGTTCTCGATAGCATCCTCCATTGTCACGTCAGGCTTTGCGATTGTCTGCTTGAACGGATAGAGGTTCACGCATACCATGTCGATGAACTCGATGCCGTTCTCTTTAAGCTGCTCGATGTGGCTGTCGAGGTCGCGACGACCGAGAAGGCCGCCATGTACCTTCGGATGAAGGGTCTTTACGCGTCCGTCACAGATTTCAGGGAAACCTGTGATCTCGCTGATGTTTATCACATTGAGTCCTGCATCCTGCAGAAGTTTCATTGTTCCGCCGGTCGCGATGATCTCCCAACCAAGCTCCACCAACTGACTGGCGAATTCTACTACGCCTGTCTTATCACTGACTGAAAATAAAGCTCTCATTTTATTTTTTGATATTAATATACGAATTCTCCGAATTCTGAACGGATGATAAGTTCCTTGTGGTCGCACTCCTCTACACGGCCTACGATCTGAGCGTCGATACCGAAGCTCTTCGAAATCTCGATAACCTGCTCTGCATGTTCAGGTGAGAGATATACTTCGAGACGATGACCCATGTTGAACACCTTGTACATCTCTGACCAGTCTGTACCGCTCTGCTCGTGGATTGTCTTGAAAAGTGGCGGAACAGGGAAGAGATTGTCCTTGATGACGCGGATATTGTCGCCTACGAAATGGAGGATCTTGGTCTGGGCACCACCAGAGCAGTGAACCATTCCGTGAATCTCCGGTCTGAGGGCATCCAGAAGCTTCTTCACTACAGGAGCGTAGGTACGTGTAGGAGAAAGCACGAGCTTTCCTGCATCGATAGGTGAACCCTCCACCTCATCTGTGAGCTTCAGACCGCCGCTGTAAACGAGATCCTCAGGAACTCCCTTGTCGTAGCTTTCAGGATATTTTTCTGCGAGATATTTAGAGAATACGTCGTGACGGGCACTGGTAAGCCCATTGCTGCCCATACCGCCGTTATATTCCTTCTCATATGTAGCCTGACCATATGATGCAAGACCTACGATGACATCGCCAGGACGGATATTGGCATTATCGATCACATCGCTGCGCTTCATTCGGCAGGTAACTGTAGAGTCCACGATTATAGTGCGTACGAGGTCTCCTACATCGGCAGTCTCACCACCAGTAGCATATACTCCGACACCCATCTCACGAAGCTCAGCAAGAAGTTCGTCTGTGCCGTTGATGATGGCGCTGATCACTTCACCTGGAACAAGGAGCTTGTTACGGCCGATGGTCGATGACACGAGGATATTGTCCACTGCACCTACGCAGAGAAGATCATCGATGTTCATGATGAGCGCATCCTGAGCGATACCTTTCCAGACAGAAAGATCACCGGTTTCCTTCCAGTAGAGGTAAGCCAATGACGATTTGGTGCCGGCTCCGTCAGCGTGCATGATGTTGCAGTAGTCCGGGTCGCCTCCGAGAATGTCAGGAATGATCTTGCAGAATGCCTTTGGGAAAATGCCTTTGTCGATGTTCTTGATAGCGTTGTGCACATCCTCCTTGGATGCTGAAACACCACGCTGCATATACCTTTGGTTGCTCATAACAGGTCTTGATTTATAATAGTCCGCAAAAATAATAAAAAAAGCGGGAGCAGTCAACTACCTACTGCTTACCCGCCCTATATAACTGCCACGAATTATACATATTGTGCCATATGCTGTACAGGCCTCCTATGATCGCCGTCTCCGGAGTCATGAATGTATATCCCATCCATATTGCAAATACTGTATTCTTCTGTCCCAGAGACTGGCCGGCTGTAACGGTACGCACAGCCCTTCCACGTGCCTCGACTTCAGGACTTGCATCAGGCCTGCGCGGCTTGTACCTGCTGCCTATGAAACGTCCCAGCACAAACTGTAACACACAGCATACCAGCGAAATAAGAGCCATCATCAGAAGCAGGCTCACACTCATCGAACTGCGGACTATGGACTTTGTAGTAACGGTTATCGCAAGCGTAAGCGCAACAGCCCAGAGATAGAAAGCCAGATCCGGATATCGTAGGAAACGCTGATGGAATCTCGGAGCCAGATACCTCACCAACCATGCTGCCATGCAAGGAAGAATCAGAAGCGGGAATATCTTGGCCACAATCATACTGAAGGCTGTCCAGAAATCCACTCCTTCGACCGGCTGGATCAGAGGGACGATGAGAGGGACAAGCACTGCTGTCACAAGATTGATCAGTACCGTATATGTCGTGATTCCGGCTACATCTCCTCCAAGCTTCCTGGTAACCACTGCTGCAGCAGTAGCCGTAGGACAAATCAGACAGAGCATCGCACTTTCGATGAGAACCACCTTATCATGATATGCTCCCGGAAAGATCTTCATCACCCATACCGCCAAAAGTCCGAGCACGGTAAAGAGTCCGCCCTGGATCAGCAGAAGCCACCAATGCCATCTATGAGGCTTCAGATCCTTCGGCTCGATACGGCAGAAGGTCAGGAAGAGCATAGAAAATATCAGCAGAGGCTGCAATATCGAGACAGCACTGCTTAAAAACGGCCCGGCTCTATGAACTGGTTCGGGTAATATATAATATATAAGGTAAATGGATGCTCCCGTCACCATAGCGATGGGCAGCATCCATTCTCTTATTGCTTTAAAGATTTTCACGTCGTTTCGATCCTTCGAGATGACAGAAGCGACTACTCCTCGTAAAGTTTTGTCGGATACTTGTGATTGAAGCATGCGAGACAGAGGTCATCACGATGACCGGCAGCAAGCATACCCTCGTGCGAGAGGAAAGCAAGCGAGTCAGCTTCAATGAGCTTGCATACCTGCTCGACTGAATTGCTGTTGCTGATAAGCTCCTGCGGAGTATGTACATCTACACCATAATAGCAGGTATATTTCAAAGGAGCACTTGCGATACGCACATGAACCTCAGAAGCGCCTGCCTCACGCAGCATCTTCACGATCTTCAATGATGTGGTACCACGGACAATAGAATCGTCCACAAGCACTACTCTCTTGCCCTTCACGATTGTCTTCACAGGAGAGAGCTTCATCTTCACGCCCTTCTCACGGAGAGACTGGGTAGGAAGGATGAAGGTACGGCCCACATACTTGCTCTTGATAAGTCCCATCTCGTATGGAAGTCCGCTGGCCTCGGCATAACCCTGAGCAGCGCTGAGACTTGAATCCGGAACTCCGATCACGATGTCAGCATCTGCCGGTGACTCCTTGAAAAGAATCCTTCCGGACTCCTTTCTGTAATTATGTACATTGCATCCTTCGATATCACTGTCTGGGCGTGCGAAATATACGAACTCCATCGCACACATTGCATGACGCTCTGGCTCTGCGTAGAACTGGCTGCGGATACCATGATGGTCGAGAGTCACGATCTCACCCGGCTCCACGTCACGGATATACTCTGCACCAAGAACATCGAAAGCACATGTTTCGCTGGCCACTACATATCCGTCTCCAAGCTTTCCGATGGCAAGCGGATGAAATCCATATTTGTCACGGCATGCATAGATTCGACGTCCTGTCATAACCACAAATGCGAAAGCACCGTCAATCATGTTGAGGGCATTCTTCAACGAGTGGATACGAGGCTGGTCCTTGTCGATTCCCTGCTTCTTGATAAGGTGTGCCAGAACTTCTGCATCAGACGACGACTGGAAAAGACTTCCCTTATCCTCCAGATCCTGACGAAGCTGGTTATAGTTCACAATCTGACCGTTATTGGCCATTGCGAAGTCACCTGAATTGTGATGGAAGAGGAAAGGCTGGATATTTTCCGTTCCCTTGCAGCCGGCATTGCTGTAACGGACATGTCCGATGGCCATACGGCCAGGAAGCTTCTCCATCTTCTGCTCATTGAAGACTTCAGTTACCAGTCCGTCACCTTTTACCCTGTGGAATTCACCATCTGGGCCCACTGTTACGATACCGCATCCCTGCTGACCTCTGTGCTGGAGAGCATGCAGACCATAATAAGCGAGACCTGCTGCATCATCCACACCATAGATTCCAAGAACACCACACTCGTGGTGAAGCTTGTCATCCCTGTATTGTTTATTACACTTACACATTGTATTGTCGTTTCTATATTGGTTCATATCCCCCGGCACAGATGCATCAGTGCTGCCAGCCGGGGGTATTATACCGATTATCTTAGAGTCCTCTGAAATAAGCTACCGCATTGTCAAAGAGAGGCTGCTCGAGTCCCTCGTCCATAATGTTCTTGAAGAGATTACCCTCAAAACGCTCGGTATGTCCCATCTTACCAAGAATCTGGCCGTTGCGGCTGATAATTCCCTCAATAGCATAATATGAACCGTTAGGGTTGTATGGAGACTCCATTGTCACTTCCTCGTCGATCGGATCCACATACTGGAATGCTACCTGACCGTTAGCGAAGAGTTCCTTTGCAAGTTCCTCATTCACCACGAACTTACCCTCTCCATGGCTGACAGCGATTGTATGAAGGTCGTTCACAGCAAAGCCCTTGAGCCAAGGTGAGTTGGTAGTGGAAACCTTTGTTGTCACCATCTGTGAGATATGACGGTTGATGTCGTTGCGGAAGAGTGTAGGGCTGTCCTTGGTCACCTGACCGAGACGTCCGTATGGAAGAAGACCTGACTTCACGAGAGCCTGGAATCCGTTACAGATACCAAGGATAAGGCCTCCACGGTCGATAAGAGCGTGGATTGCATCCGCGATCTCCTTGTTGTTCAACACATTGGCAATGAACTTACCGCTTCCGTCCGGCTCGTCACCTGCTGAGAATCCACCGCAGAGCATAAGGATATGACATTCGTCGATATTCTTCTTCATTTCAGCGATTGACCTGAAGATGTCATCCTCAGTAAGGTTGCAGAATACGCTCATACGTACCTCGGCACCTGCATTGCGCCAAGCCTTTGCAGAATCGTAGTCGCAGTTTGTACCAGGGAATACAGGGAGGTAAGCGATAGGCTTCTCCACAGGCTCGCCCTTGTACTTGAGGTCTGTCTTCTTAGCCTTGAATGGCTTGATATCCTCGAGACCTGCAGGTGCAAGCTTCTGGTTATATGCCTCAGCTGTGTCAGGATAAACCTGAGCGAAACGGCCTGAGTTCACAGCCATGAGTTCGAAGATATCGAATACCTTTCCGTTGATTGTAAGCTCGCTGTCTTCACCGTCGGTAACCTCTCCGATAAGGATCGCATTCGGATAGTCAAGTTCGCCTTCTGCCTCAACGAGGATAGAACCATAACCGTAGCTGAAGAGTTCCTTCTCGTCATACTCGATCTTAGCGTCGAGACCGTTACCGAAGGACATCTTACAGATTGCCTCAGCTACGCCACCGAATCCGAGTGCATATCCTGAAACGATCTTTTCTGCAGCGATCTGCTCTGTCACATATTTCCAGTTAGCCTTAAGCTGCTCGGTGTCAGGCATGTAGTTAGCAAGCGGAGTATGCTTGATCAGATAAAGCTTATTGCCTTCGTATTTGAGCTCAGGAGAAATCACATTCTCTGCATCCACGGTAGTGATACCGAATGCCATAAGCATAGGAGGTACATTGATGTTCTCGAAAGTTCCGCTCATAGAGTCTTTTCCACCGATCGAAGGAAGACCGAACTCTACCTGCATCTTGAGGGCTCCGAGAAGGGCCGAAAGCGGCTTGCCCCAAGACTTGCGGTCTGTCATACGCTCGAAATACTCCTGATATGAGAAACGCATCTTCTCATAGTCAGCACCGGCTGCAACCACCTTCGAACAAGCCTCGACCACTGCATAAGCAGCACCATGATATGGGCTCCAGCTTGCGATGTAAGGGTTATAACCGAAGGCCATAATCGAAGCTGTGTCTGTATATCCGTCAGTAGGGAGCTTCTGAACCGAAACCTGAGTCTCAGTGCTCTGAAGCATACCTCCGAATGGCATAAGCACTGTCGAGCGTCCGATTGTAGAGTCGAACATTTCGATAAGTCCCTTCTGAGAAGTCACGTTAGGATCCTGAAGATTGTTGAAGATCTTCTCCTTGAGGTCCTCACCCTCGACTGTACGCTCGAACGGATTCTTTTCTTCCACAGCACCTACTGTAGCTTTTGCATAATGCTTTGCTCCGGCACTGTCGATGAATTCGCGTGAAAGGTCCACGATAACCTTGTCACCATAGAACATACGCATACGCTTTCTGTCTGTAACATCAGCCACGTATGTAACCTCGACATTCTCGCTTGCACAATAAGCCATCATAGCCTCCTTGTCCTTGGCTTCAATGACTACAGACATACGCTCCTGGGACTCGCTGTTGGCAAGCTCCGTAGAGTTAAGTCCGCTGTACTTGGTAGGAACTCTGTCGAGATATATGTCAAGTCCTTCGGTAAGCTCACCGATAGCCACGCTGACACCGCCGGCTCCGAAGTCATTAGATTTCTTTATAAGATTTGTCACCTCAGGACGACGGAAAAGCCTCTGGAGCTTTCTCTCCTCAGGTGCATTACCCTTCTGTACCTCACTTCCGCAAGTCTCGAGAGACTCTTCGGTGTGCTCTTTTGAAGAACCGGTAGCTCCACCGACTCCGTCACGGCCTGTACGGCCACCGAGAAGGAGGACAACATCACCAGGAGCCGGGCTTTCGCGGCGTACGCTGTCAGCCTTGACTGCTCCTACCACTGCACCTACCTCGAGACGCTTGGCCACATATCCCTCGTGGTAAACCTCACGTACGTGTGTAGTAGCAAGGCCGATCTGGTTACCGTAGCTTGAGTAACCGTGAGCAGCCTTGCGTGAGATGATGCTCTGAGGAAGCTTTCCGGCCATTGTATCTGCCACAGGGAGATAAATGTCGGCTGCTCCTGTCACACGCATTGCCTGATAAACATATGCACGGCCTGAGAGCGGGTCACGGATAGCACCTCCGAGACATGTAGCGGCACCACCGAAAGGCTCGATTTCAGTAGGGTGGTTATGGGTCTCGTTCTTGAACTGGAGAAGCCACTTCTCTGTGGTCATCTCACCCTCGTCATCCACGATATCCACATCTACATAGATACTGCAGGCATTGTTCTCCTCGCTGACCTCCATATCATCCAGAAGTCCCTTTGCCTTAAGGTAACGTGCACCGATGCAAGCCATATCCATAAGGTTCAATCCCTTCTGCTCGCGGCCGAGTTCCTTACGGATCTTCATATAGAGATTAAGAGTACCGTCGATCTCTTCCTTGAGGAAAGACTCCTCTACATCGATATCCTCGAGCTCGGTTGTGAATGTGGTGTGACGGCAGTGGTCGCTCCAATATGTATCAAGGATACGGAGCTCTGTCTCTGACGGATCACGTCCTTCTGCCTTGAAGTAATTCACCACCTCGCGAAGGTCGTCAGCATTCATTGCCAGACCCATCTTCTTGCAATATGGCGCAAGTTCCTCCTCTGTAAGGGCAGTAAGTCCCTCTAGGACAGGTACAGGAGTCACCTCCGGCTGCTCCATTGCTGTAAGCTTGGCGAGATCCTTCTCGCGAGACTCGACAGCATTGATGTAATATTTCTTGATTTTCTCAACGATCTCGTCCGATGTGTCCGCAGGAAGGATGATGAGCTTCGAGCTCTTGATGCTTACCTGGGCTGACGGATCGATAAGACGTACACAGTCAACGGCAGAAGCCGCACGCTGGTCGAACTGGCCTGGAAGATACTCCACGGCGATATATTTCACACCTGAAAGGTCACATTCGTCAGTGACGCTGTCGGTAACGATCTCTCCGAACACGCTGTAGCGGCTCTTCTCGAGGAGATCCTCAGAGAAACCGAAAAGATCATAAACATTGAGATAACGCAGCGAAGCAAGCTCGAGCTGAAGATTTTCGTTCAACTCGCTCAAAAGGCTGCGTGCCTCCACCTGAAACTCAGGATACTTTTCTACGAAAATGCGATAGTTGTTCATATTGTCTTAGATTGTCGCTTCAAGAACTTTCTGTGTCTGCTCCTTTCTGAACTGATCAAGCTTTGCAGCAAGAGCCTCGTCTGTAAGAGCAAGAATCTGTGCGGCGAAAAGTCCGGCATTCTTAGAACCGTTGATCGCCATAGTAGCAACAGGGATACCTGCAGGCATCTGCACGATCGAAAGAAGGGAATCCATTCCTCCGAGTGCCTTTGTCTGGATAGGAACTCCGATGACAGGGACTGTAGTCATACCAGCCACCACGCCGGCTACATGAGCTGCTCCACCTGCTCCAGCGATGATAACACCGATACCATTGTCCTTTGCTGATTTGGCGAACTCGCACATGAGATCCGGAGTCCTGTGGGCACTGATTACCTTCTTGACAACCTCGACCCCGAATCCTTCGAGGACATTGATTGCCTGCGACATGATCTCAAGGTCGCTGGTAGAGCCCATAATGATAGCTACTTTCATATTTTCTAACTTTATTACTTAATTTAACAATTGTTAACTCATTTCTTTTATCAAGGGCGTACGGACATATGAAAATATGTCAACGTTGCCCTTTCCCTAAATCCCTTTCCTCGGGAAAGGGACTTGCCATCGCTTCGCTCAAAGTGATTTCAACACTTTATCACATAAGCAATCTTTATTATCTCAAGGGCGTGCAAGGATATGAAAATACCTTCCCTAATATACTTAACGCGCAAATATAGTGAAAATTTTAGTACTTTTGTGGGAGAAGAAAACAAATAAGAGATGAAAGAACTAAAGTGTCCTAAATGCGGAAGCATATTTTCAGTAAATGAGGAAGATTATGCATCTATCGTAAGTCAGGTCAGGAATACGGAATTCGAAAAGGAACTCCACAGAAGGGTAGAAGAGCTCAAAGGCAGACAGGAGGCGGAGCAGAAGGCAAAAGAAGCTGTCACCAGAGAGGACTTCGAGCGAAGAATACAATCTAAAGAACTTGAAATCAATAAGAAAGACCAGGAGATCAGCCAGCTCAGAAGCCAGCTTGAAGGATTCGAGAACATGAAGGCTCTCGAACTTTCGAATGCCCTTGCAGCAAAGGAACTGGTCATCACGGGACTCAGAAGCGACATCAGCAGAAGCGCTGCCGACAAGGAGAATGCTGTCCTGAAGGCAAGGGATGAAATGAAGGAGGTAATCGGAGCGAAAGAAAAGGAAATCGCCGATCTCAAGACAAGGAATACCCTGGCACAAAGCCAGTCAGAGCTTGAAAAGAAGGCCATCAAGGAGGAATATGAGGCAAAGCTGAGACTTGCACAGGAGCAGGTGGACTATTACAAGGACATGAAGATCAAGATGTCCACCAAAATGGTCGGGGAAAGCCTTGAGGCTCACTGCGCCACCATTTTCAACGGCACAATGCGTCCTCTGTTCCCGAATGCATATTTCGAAAAGGACAACGACGCCTCGGGAGGAAGCAAGGGCGACTTCATCTTCCGCGACTATGAAGACGGAATGGAATATGTCTCAATAATGTTCGAGATGAAGAACGAGATGGAAGACACTTTCCACAAGCACAGAAATGAGGATTTCTTCAAGAAGCTCGACGCGGACAGGACGGCGAAGAAATGCGAATATGCAGTACTCGTATCACTGCTCGAACCGGAAAACGAACTGTATAACAACGGCATAGTGGATGTATCGTACAGATACCCTAAAATGTATGTGATCCGCCCACAGTTCTTCATGCCTCTGATCACTCTGCTGGTCAATGCATCGAAAAAATCCATCGAATACCAGAAGGAACTGGCCATCGCACGGAGCCAGTCGGTGGACGTGACCAACTTCGAGGCCAAGCTGGTGGAATTCAAAGAGAAATTCGGCAACAATTATCGTCTCGCAAGCGAGAAGTTCCGCAAGGCGATCGACGAGATCGACAAGTCGATAGCAGCACTGCAGAAGACCAAGGACGCCCTGCTCAGCTCGGAGAACAACCTGCGTCTTGCCAACGACAAAGCCGAAGCACTTACAATAAAGAAGCTCACCTATAAGAACCCAACTATGAAAGCCAAATTCGAAGAGGCCCGCGCCGCTTCCGGAGCTGACGAGCAGGACGGAATGGAATAAAGTTGTGCAAAAGAGGCAATTTCAAAAGGTTCTATAAGTAAATTCATTATATTTGCAGATTGCAAATTCATAAGATTCAAGAATTATGAGAGAATTATATATAACCAATTCCCTTTCGAGAAAGAAAGAGATATTCAAGCCTATCAATGAGGGCCATGTAGGACTTTATGTCTGCGGTCCTACTGTATATGGCAACGCACATCTCGGACACGCCCGGCCGGGCGTGACATACGATGTGTTCGTGAAACTGCTCAGACATCTGGGTTACAAGGTACGCTATGTCCGCAACATCACAGACGTAGGACACCTCGAGCACGATGCTGACGAAGGAGAGGACAAGATCGCAAAGAAGGCTCGTCTGGAGCAGCTTGAGCCGATGGAAGTGGTACAGAGATGTACTCTCGCCTACCACGAAGCGATGCGTATGCTCAATGTGGCTCCACCTTCTATCGAGCCACGCGCTTCAGGACATATCATCGAGCAGATCGACCTCGTGAAGACAATCCTCGACGCAGGATATGCATACGAGAGCAACGGATCGATTTATTTCGATGTATTGAAATATGACAAGGACCATAAGTACGGCATCCTCTCAGGACGTACATTGGACGAAGTGAAGGAAGGCACCCGTGACCTCGACGGTCAGCAGGACAAGCGCGCTTCTTATGACTTCGCCCTCTGGAAGAAGGCTTCACCTGAGCATATAATGCGCTGGCCTTCACCATGGAGCGACGGATTCCCGGGATGGCACCTCGAGTGCTCGGCAATGAGCGAGAAGTACCTCGGCAAGGAGTTCGACATCCACGGCGGCGGAATGGACCTTCTCTTCCCGCACCACGAGTGCGAGATCGCACAGAACACAGCTTCACGCGGATGCAGCGGCGTACGCTACTGGATGCATAACAATATGATCACCATCGAGGGTAAGAAGATGGGCAAGTCTCTGGGCAATTTCATCACGCTTCCGGAGCTTTTTGCCGGCCGTCACGAGAAACTTGCTCAGGCATATACCCCGATGACAGTACGCTTCTTCATCCTCCAGGCACACTACCGCGGAACTCTTGACTTCAGCAATGAGGCGCTGCAGGCTGCCGAGAAAGGTCTTAAGAGAATCAATCAGGCTGCCAAGGATCTCCGTGCTCTGGCATCTGCATCCGGAGTAGCATCAGCTCCTGCTCTCGCTTATGGAGACTTCGTATCTGCAGTGGCTCCTGACCAGATCAAGGCATCCAATGCAGAGGTACGCGAACTTGTAGAAAACGTTTATGAGGCTCTCTGCGACGACCTCAACACTCCGATCGCACTCTCTCACATCTTCGACGCAGTACGTATCATCAACACTGTGAAGGACAAGAAGATGACATTGGACGCATCAGATTATCAGGCCCTTGTCGACCTCTTCGACAACATCGTTTCAGGTGTTCTCGGACTCCTCGACGAAGAAGCTTCGGAAGGCAGCAAGGCAATAAAGACCATCGACGGCCTCGTGAATATGGTTCTTGAGCAGAGAAAGGCTGCGAAGGCTGCGAAGGATTGGGCTACAAGTGACAAGATCCGTGACGACCTGAAGGCTTTGGGAATCCAGATCAAGGATACCAAGGACGGAACTGAATGGGTATTGGAGTAATGAAATTCATAGGTAATATATTATGGCTGATCCTGGGTGGTCTGGTGATCAGCCTTTATTATGCCTTCATGGCAATCTTGTTCTGTATCACCATCATAGGAATACCATTCGGTGTACAGCTGTTCAAGATGGCGGGACTTGCCCTCTGGCCATTCGGACGTGACATACGCTCCGGATCCAATGATGGAGGCTGTCTGTCCATCCTGATGAACATTTTATGGATCCTCTTCGGAGGAATAGAAATAGCTATGCTCCATGTCGGATTCGGCATTTTCTGCTGCCTGACCATCATCGGCATTCCGTTCGGAGTACAGCATTTCAAGATGTCCCTGCTGGCACTCATCCCGTTTGGTAAGGAAATTCATTAATTGAAAGATTATGTACAAATTCATTTCTTGGAATGTTAACGGCCTCAGGGCCGTGTGCGGTAAGGGTTTCGCAGATATTTTTGCAGAACTGGATGCTGACTTCTTCTGCCTGCAGGAGACCAAGCTTCAGGAAGGACAGATCGATCTGGAGTTTCCGGGATATAAATCATATTGGAATTATGCCGAGAAGAAAGGCTATTCGGGAACGGCGATCTATACCAGACACGAGCCGGTGTCGGTGGGCTACGGAATAGGAGTCGATGAGCACGACCACGAAGGCCGTGTAGTGACATTGGAAATGGAGGATTTCTTCCTTGTATGCGTGTATGTACCTAATTCTCAGGACGGTCTGAAAAGGCTTGATTACAGGATGTCCTGGGAAGATGACTTCAGAGCTTACCTTTGCGGACTTGCTCAGAAGAAGGGAGTAATCGTATGCGGCGACCTGAATGTGGCTCATAAGGAGATCGATCTGAAGAATCCGAAATCGAACAGAATGAATGCCGGATTCACCGATCAGGAGCGTGCTCAGTTCACAAACCTTCTCGAGGCTGGATTCATCGACACATTCAGACATTTCTATCCTGATCAGACTGATATCTATTCGTGGTGGTCATACCGTTTCCAGGCCCGCCAGAAGAACGCGGGGTGGCGTATTGACTATTTCGTAGTTTCGGAGAACCTTAAGGAGAGACTGGAGGGGGCCAAGATCCACACCGAGATCTTCGGATCGGATCATTGTCCTGTAGAACTCACTGTCTTGTCCTGATATAGGTTTACCGATTATTGAACAATAAGAAGTTAGGACTTTCATGTCCTGATATAAGTTTACATGGTCCTGCAAAGATATACATTTGCGGGACTTTTTATGTCAGCATCGCTGCCGGAGTATACG
>JAZLCW010000045.1:0-5160 GCA_045614445.1 Candidatus Cryptobacteroides sp.
TAGGTGGGGTAAATGTCTTATATGGGCTCGTAGACGAGGTTTTCGTCTCGGAAAGTGTCTGGGAGATGACCGGACCGTTATCGGTATTGGTAAATACGATATCGCCTTCTGTAGAAGGAGTGTTGCCATATACCTTCAAACAGGTGATCTGGAGACCCTGATCTGCAAGACCTGAATTTCGGCTGGCAGCCTGGATGACTACCCATGCGAGCTGATGATCGAAGACAAAGTCAACCGACTCAGGATTAGAGAGGCTCTGCACAGTCACATCATCAAATGCGGCCATAAGGTCTGCCTGATGCTCAGCGAGATTATAACCAAGGCCTTCGCCGAAGTCAAGGGTGATCGTCTGATCGGATGAAGAGAATGAGGCGGTATAAAAATTACCGGCAGGCATGACTCCACCGAAGGAATAAGAGGCTACCTGCCAATAGCGGACAGGAGAATAGGCATAGGCGCCATTAGAATATGCCACCTGCTGTCCTGCATCACCAAAGACAGAAACAGCAGCGGATGTGCCGATCGTCATGTCGCCGAAGGCAATGAAATCTGCACCTGCGGTTATAGGTGCTTTTGATCCCACCGACAGACTGCCTGAAACACCGAATTCGATCGGATGATTCTCGTTCAGGCCCGATTCCGGAACATAGGACGAATTATCCTTGCATCCGGTTAGGACAAGGAGGGTGACAAGAAGTATGCTTGCTGTTCTTTTCATTTTCATTCTGTTCCTATTCAAAATCAAATTCGTCGTCTGTTGCACCTACCCAAGGTGTAACTGTGACATCGAAGCCGATGCCCTTAGGGGTGATGGTGATGTTCCAGTTGTACCACTGGTTGTGGGTGTAAACGACTGGGGTACTATCTGTGTTGTACTTGGCTGATTCGAGGTTAAGCTTGAATCCGTTGGTCTGTACACCGTCGATGTTGAAGTCGAGATCCAGCTCGAAATCCTTAATGCTCTGCGGGATGATATGGAGTTCCTTGCATTGGCAGTCACGGTTCTGCTTGTCCTTGTCGACGAGCATATCGTTTTCAGTGCTCTCGTCTGTGTTATCCAGAGTGATTGTCACCGGGGCCTGGCCATCAGTAGTCGTGACATAGTTTACATCGAATACTCCGTTTACATCTGTAATGCTGTAAGAGCGTTCTGTAGCTACATTATGCAGACGGAGCCCGGTCACAGAGGCATTTGTCACGCCGCTGAAGATCACATTGATGCGGAGCTTTGCAAGAAGATGCCAGAAGGCAAGAGACTGGCTGCCGGCATTTTTAGCTTCTGCCACCGTCTTCTCACCCACTGCTCCCATCAGATCGTAAGCGAAATCAGAGGCGGCATATTTGTCTGCCATGCTGAATGCAAGGGTCAATGCATCGTTGCTGTTGGCGGTTTCCTCTGTGAATGTGAGAGTGGTGGAAGTTCCCAAATCGTAAGGGGCAAGGGCTATAAAGTTATATTTATATCCGCTGAACCAATAGGCTCCGGCTTCAGGGACGCCCTGGCTGGACACTTTAGACATCTGGTTTTCATTATTCACAAGCCAAAGGATATAGTCCGGCTTGGTATCATCCTTATAACGTGCGATACCCCATACGCCGAAGTCTTCAGCATACTTCGAAAGAGCATCTGCCTTGACAGGCGCCTCCTGAGACAATGCGCTGAAGCTGATAGGCACTCCCTGAGCGCCCGGATCGGGGGTATGACGATTCCTGTCGCACGAGGTCAATATCATGACTGCGCCCAACATGAGGAATGCTATCTTAACTATATGCTTCATATCGTCTCTCGTTTTTCAATTGGATCCCAAAGCGAGACATTCAACTCGCTTTGGGATAAGTTTAAATCTATCGGAAGATTAATTAGTTGTTAATGCCAACATCCTGTCCGTCATTAGAAGGATCATTAACACCATTGTCACCCTGCTCGCTCTCATTAGGTCTATTGACTGGGGTCCAGTCCTCAACAGATGGAGCGAAACCAATCATATTTGGAGTGAGGTTGACATTGTATTTAATATACTGGTTCTTTGCCCAAGTATTAACTTCACCACCAAGTGAGAATGTTGAAACGAACTGTCTTGTACCGATTACATACTGAATTGTAACCTTCAGATCAATTGCCGGTGTTCCTTCATTTCCATCAGTTGCTTCTGTGGCTGCCTTTTTAACATCCTGTGGAATAACCAACCAAGTTGTATATTTCTGATAAGTCTGGCTCAAGTGCATATGGCCGCGGTCAGTAATTGTAGCTTTGTAATCATTTTTATTAGTAGCCTCCTCAGAAATAGATGGCAAGGTTCCATCTGCCTGCTGCGCTTCGTAATCTCCTACAAAAGTCTGAGGAGTAGCAAGAGATGTCCAGGCCATATTTGTAGTAAAGGTGCCTTCGGTCTCACCTTCAGTTACTGTCGCAGTCAGGTCTCCCACTGTATTGATGCCAGATACATACATACCCTGAACATAAACCTCTGTAGCATCATTATTACCAGCCTCTGAGTTTGCAAATAAGAACTCTACCTTAGAAAGAGCATGACGGAAGTGAAGAGGGACATTCTTATTATGAGATGCCTGATGCGCTTCTACATAGTCTGCAACCATAAGGTCTGTATCTGGATTAGCGTGAGCAACAGTAAAATTATCTACAGTCAGCACTGTACGGTCCTCATTAATAGTTGCATTGTCAAAACCGGATACGGCAAAGAACTTCAATGCCTTACCTGTTCCTGGCCAGAAATGCTGGATTTGAGTACCCCATCTATTATCAGTGTCAGAGACAAGGATATTTTCCATGTGGTCATAAACAGAGTTTGCTGCAGCATTTCTACTTGGATCAGCATCAACAAAATATGCCCATAATTTGAAGTCCTGTTCTTTAAGGTTTTCCATACCTGTACTCTCTGCAGAAGGTCCTGCTTTAGTCAGCTTACCCATTTCTGGATTAAAAGCCATAGATGGCTCACCAACAGGATTAACCTGATTGATGACTTCTGTTTTCTGACAGCCTGCTGCCAGAAGAATAGCGGAAGCCGCTAAAAAGAAAATCTTTTTCATAATAAATTGAATTAAGGTGTTAATTAATAGTTGTTTATGTTTGTTAAAGTACAATTTCCACATCCGTAGGGTCATTCCAATCGCCTACTCCAGGCTGGAAACCTTCCGCAGGTCCCTTGATCTCGACAACCTTTTTGAATATGATCTCACCGCCCTTTGTTAAGGATTTAATCTGACTCTGGCTCGTGTATTCCTCATCGAGAGCGATAGTAATCTCACTACCATTCTTGAAGTACAGTGTAATCGAATTCACTATATCCTCACGCTGGTGGGGACCGAATGACCAAAACTCTCCATAAAGATGTCCCTTACCCACTTCTTCCGGATTGGTTGGCTTAGTAAGGGTGATGTCCATTTCAATAGTCTGTGTACCAGCCTCGCTCAACCTATGCTCCTCATTAGCAAGAAAAGCAGTGGTATACAGTCCCGAGAGGTTCATCTTCGCCGTGTGAATGTTCTGAAGTCCTGTACATTCGATGGTCAGATAGTATTTGAAACTCTTCTGCACGAATTCCGCTTCCACAAGCTTGTTCTCCTGATTCTTGAAGACTGCCACATCTTCCACAAGGACACCGAAAGTCGGGTCGGGATCGACCATCCATACTTCCGTAACATCTGAAGGAGTGGCCTTGTCTGCCGGTTCCTCTCCATCTTCTGCCGCAGCTTCTTCTGCAGCTTCCTTTCCCGGAGCTGATTCCAAAGGCACCTGACGGGTATGTGTCTCCGCTGTCTGAGGATTTCCCATTCCGATAAAGAAGTTTGCATCGTACTCATTGAAGTCGGTGGTATAGACCAAGAGATCATACAATCCTTCCTGAACATACATTCCACCTTGAAGTCCCTTGAAAGAACCACGATAAGCCACCTTTCCAGTCGTCTTCTCATACAAAATATAACTCGTCGTCTTTGGCTCTCCCGGATTCGTGTAGTCGCTCTTGTGTGAAAGCAGCTGTGAAAGAGCAAGGGAGTCGAAGCTTGCCTTGATGACCAGGTTGTTGTGGTCGTGCGGCTCCAGAAGTTCCTTACGCTGGCATCCGACTGCTGCAAGGACTGCAAGAACGAGTATGATAATCTGAGTCTTTAACCTGCTCATCTTTCACCTCCTTTTCTTTTTGTGTAGAGCAGCCAGACAAGAGACACCTTGGCCTGGGTAGGACCCAGGATGGAGGTTCTCCATACCTGCTCACGGGGAGCCTCGAGCATATAGTCGAAGAAGTCCCAGGTGTATTTTCTATATCGGGTCTGAAGATAGCCCAGTCCGAGGGCGTATTCCAGACGGACTCTGTCGTTGGAGCTGATAGAGTGCGAGTAGCCTGCGCTGAGACCGGCTAAGATGTAGAACTCACCCTGGATACCCTTCTTCTTGTTGTTAAGCATGAAGTCGTAGTAGCCGCCTCCGACCGATGCACCGGCGAACCAGCCTGTCATTACCGGCCTGTTCTCCCTCTTGCCGAACCAGTACCTCGCTTCGGCATTGACCATCAGGAGCTGGTAGTAGAGTCCGGTGGCGAAGCTGCTCGTCCAAGGGGCGACGTAGTCTCCGCAGATGGACCAGCGGTCATTGAACGGATATTCTATACCGAAGTTAGGCGCTCCGGCCACCCAGAAGAGGGCGTTGCTCTTGAGGGCAAAGAGGAGTTTCTGACGTTCAGGGTCCACAGGCTTGTCATATCCGTCGGCCACCGGCTTGATGCGGAAGAGGAAGCCGGCCGAGATCGAAGGACGGACATAGCTGAAGTTCAGAAGGGTGACCTTCGGCTCGGCGTAGAGGCCTGCGTTCTCGCTTATGTTGTAGACGGCCTTGAAGCCGGTGTTGATGCCGTAATGGAATCTGTCACCCGCTCCGAAGTTGACTCCGGCCTTGTATATGAAGTCGAAACGGTTGAACTTGTCGTGGCGCTGGGTGTAATTGGTGATGTTGAAGATGTAGTTCGCCTCGAATCCTACATTCTTGATGATGGTGTTCTCGATCACCGGCTGGCCGAGGAAGTTCTCGCCCCAGTAGCCGAACGGCATCATCGCATAGCCCAATGACATCTCCACTCCGTGGATAGGGGTAGCCCACCATCCTCCACCGAAGCTGTTGCCCAGAGCATATCCGGCACTCTG
>JAZLCW010000046.1:0-103594 GCA_045614445.1 Candidatus Cryptobacteroides sp.
CTAAACTCTACGAGGCAAGAGGACAACTCATTGGGGAAATAGGTATTTATGATGATGAGAAGAAGGCTTGGATATGGAAGTCCGATACAGGTTCAGAGAGTAGTATTGAGGCAGAGAAGGGTTTGGTAAGCGATATTTATAAGCGAGTTCTGTCTCGCTGGGGTATTCAAGAACTTTACACAGCTCCACGAATCACTATTCCTGATGATGGTTATGGTAATTCAGGGTATAGGGTTTCAGAGATTCTTTACAATGAACAACGAAGTATTGCACATTTGGTAATTGTCAATCGATATGGCAATGAGGTTTTTAGATGGAATTCAGACATGCAAAGTATGCCTATACCAACAGCCTCCATAACATCAACGTCTTCTACATGTATGGTTGCGAATGAAAATAAAGGAAAATTAATTGATTCAATCAAAGGCAGAGCTAAAGAACTCTATGATTATGAAGGAATAAATAGAGAACAATTGAAGAGGTTTGTAGATTTTTATGTTGCTAAGATTGATAAAGAAGGTTGGAGTGGTGAATTTCGTTTTGATAGCTTGTTCTCGCGTTGGATGAGTCGAGTTTTAAAAAGCTAAATGTAAGTTTGCTTTATTTCTGGAAAGTCGTTAATTTTGTGCTAGAGATTGTGATTTGGATTTAAGAGAAGAGGTTTTTAATCACACGATAAACTAGTGAGAATCACGGAAAAAGATGAAGATTATTTCATTTTGGTTCGAATCCCCCTCTCACCGCAGAAAAGAGGTTGTAACGCGCTGATGGTCAGCAACTTACAGCCTCTTTCTGATTTTTAAAAACCCGAATAATCGCCCGAATTTCCTTCAAGACATATATAGTCCTTCAGGATTCTTTCAGGTCTCATGGCATGGTTTGCGACTTTCTTGTGCGCGGACTTAATAAACAGGTACATGATGAAAACAAAAGTAGAAGGTTGCAGGCCTGTATTCGGTTCGCATCAGACATTATCCTATGACTGCTTTTGCAAACTCAAGTACATCTGACTCAGCTGTCATTCTTTATTTTGAGGGAAAAGAAAATAGGTATTATCAGTTAATTAAATTACATTTGTAAAGAAGATTCCTAAACCTGAACTGACTACTGATGAAAAAGCATTTCCTTGTTCTTATTATCCTGCTGGTAGTGTTTCCGGCTTTTTCCAGATCAAGAGGAAGCATATTCAATAAGGAGCATATAAACGTGTCTGTACATTCTCGTTATCAGTATATGCTGGATTGGCACAGCATACATAATGATATGCTTTATACTTACGGCTCCATTCTGACAGGCGTGCAGGTAGGTTTTGACACTCATCCTTCAGACAGCAGCTGGTGGTCGAATGCCTACAACTATCCAAGTCTGTCACTGGGCTTTTCATATGATAATGCAGGTTTCATGAAAACAAAGCCCGGGACAAATATGGGTGACTTCTACAATCTTTACCTTGCCACTGAACTTGACTTCTTTCGTGCCGGGATTTTTTCTTTCGGACCTGTTCTGGAACTCGGAATGTCTTACACCACAGACAAATACAGTCCGAGACGCAATGATGTCAACAAATTCATAGGTTCCAATATCGTAGCTAATCTCGCTGCCGGAGTTGAGGCCTCCATGCGTGTTCATCCTCATTGGGAAGTGGCTTTGACCGGCTATTTCGTTCACCACTCCACAGGTATGACCAGCGTTCCGAACCTGGGTACCAATCAGGCAGCAGCGGGTGCGAAACTGAAATATTATCTGGCTGCTCAAGAAACAGACAAGAGGATCAGGCTGGAAAAGCCGGAGTATTCCAAAGGTCTCCGATGGAATATCTATACAGCTTTCGGAGGGCATAGCTGCGACTGGGAACTCAATGCAAAAGGTCCCGAAGCATATCCGGTAAAGTTCCGCCTCAGGGCTATTCTCGGTGCCGAAGCATCATGGAGATACCACAGGATGCTGTCCACGGGTGTTGGCATAGAAGGAAATTATGCTGATAATGCCTACAGAGAAACTGACCTGCTGATAAGAGGTGAGGAGGATCCGGAAGGATATTCACCATTCTATACCTCCGTTCATCTTGCGCAGTATCTGCATTATTCGAATCTGTCGATCAATTTCACATGGGGAGTCTATACATTCAAGAAAACAGGTCTGGTCGAGGATATCGGCAGATGTTTCCAGCGTATAGGGGCGCGTTATCATCTTCCTCCGTTCAAGACAGGGCAGGCTTTTGTCGGAATCGGAATGAGGGCTCATTACCTTGACCGTTCCTACTGCATAGAATACGGAGCCGGAATCACATTCTGACGGCGACATCCGCTACGCTTGCTCCTATAAAGCCGATCAGGTCGGAAGGAGCGATTTCCAGCTGCAGTCCTCTGACTCCTGCGCTGACATAGATCGTGTCGAAATCCAAGGCTGTGGAGTGGAAATATGTAGGGAAGCGCTTCTTCATGCCGACAGGGGAG
Source organism: Candidatus Cryptobacteroides sp. (assembly GCA_045614445.1). GTDB lineage: Bacteria > Bacteroidota > Bacteroidia > Bacteroidales > UBA932 > Cryptobacteroides. Next base: position 2,457 of record JAZLCW010000046.1, read on the forward strand.
CACCCGCCTCTGATGTATCCTGTGACTCCGAGAAGTTCCTTCATCGCTATCATCTCGACCTTTTTGTTGCCTGACGCCTTTGCCAGAGCCTTCAGGTCAACCTCTCCGTTTCCAGGCACGACACATACTATATGTCCGGTCTTGTCGCCGTGCAGAACCAGAGTCTTGAAGACACGGGCTATATCCTGCCCCAGACTGTCGGCTACATGCTGTGCGGCCAGGTCGTTCTCGTCGAATTCGTAAGGGATCAGCTTATATGATATTCCCGCCTTGTCCAGCAGACGGGCAGCATTGGTCTTTTCAATCTTTTTTGCCATAACGGCTGCAAATATAGGAAATAATCGTAGCTGATGAATCGGAATAAGCGATTGTATCAATAGAAAGAAACGGACACCTTAGCTTTTGCAGAAGAATTAAGGAGGATACCTTTGCGCCCGGTTTTTAAAAAGGGTAATATTATGACAAATTGGTTATTGATCGGCGGTGCCATGTTTCTTGTCTTTGTTGTAAAATGCATAAAGGAACTGATTGATGTACGTGCAATGGAAAGAATGGTGCCGCAGGAAAGAAAAGTAGTGTTGGAAAGAAGAAATTTCTACGATAATCATGCTTAAAGCCAGAGGCGGCTTCTTCTTAACGCTTTAGTATCGCTCAGCAGACGTATAAATTCCTCTGTTGAGCGTTTTCTGTATCTGTTCGCACAGAAATGGAGACATCCTTCCATACTACACTCTGCATCATCTATGTCGATGGTCACCAGGCCGCTATGCTCGAGGATGACTGTCTCGGAAAGCACTGTGACATAGTTGCTTCTGCGCAGGATATTCAGGATCGTGTTGACTTCATTAGCTTCCATCGCCACCTTGAGGTTGAGATTCCTTTCTGCGATGATACTGTCGAATGTGCTTCTTGCCTGAAGTCCCAGACTCGGGAGAATGAGATCGTAATCCTCGAGGTCTGCCAGTCTCACTAACTCCTTTCTTGTAAGCGGGTGATCCTCACGTACGATGATGCTGAGCTTGTTGTCGAAAAGTATGTGTGATTCTACATTGTCATATTTTTCCAACGAACGGAAAGACAGGGCGAAATCAAGTTCTCCGTCCGAAACAAGCTCCATGAGTTCCAGCACGTTCTTGTAGCAGATGTTGAGGATCACGTCCGGATACTCTTTCTTGAAGGCCAGGACACTCTCTGTCAGTATGGAACCGAAACTGTAGGTCACGCCTATGTTCAGCACGCCCCTGCATCCTTGGGCGAGATCCATGATCTTGGCTTTGTTGTCATCAGCCTCCGCCAATGTCTTCTTTGCTCCTTCTAGGAATGTCTCTCCGGCTTCAGTAAGCGTTACCTTATGGTTGTTTCTGAAGAAAAGGGCCATGTCCAGCTCGGCGGTCTTGACGAAATATTTCAACTGACGCAGTTCCATAACCCTTGTGATTTCTGCTGCAAAAATAGGACTATTTAATACAAAAAGGATCTTCTGGGTATTGATTTATCCTATCGTGGCAATCGAAAATAACAATCACTTCGGCTTTCCTGCCCTTGGTTCTGGAGATACCTTTGCACCGTTTTTATCAATAATTCAACCTTATGTTCAAGATTTTCAACGGCATCCACCTTGTGGAGGCCTATCACGAATGGAAAAAGCAGAAACGCGACGACAAACTCACTTCGCGTATGATTAAGCTGGCGATCGCCATTGTCGTACTTATAATATTATGGTGCCTTCCGTCTTCTGTGTATGGAATCGACGGACTTGGAGTAATCCAGCAGAGAGTGATCGCGATCTTCGGATTCGCAATCCTCATGTGGGTCTTCGAGGCTATTCCGGCATGGACCACTTCCATGGCCGTTGTCGGACTGCTCCTCTTTGCTACTTCAGACAGCAGCTTCTGGTTCTTTGAAAAGGGTCTGAATGCTGCAGATATGGCGACACAGGTGTCATATAAGGACATCCTACATTGTTTCGCCGATCCTATCATCATGCTCTTCATCGGAGGATTCATCCTCGCGATTGCAGCGACTAAAAGCGGCCTGGACGTTACTCTGGCAAGGATTCTCCTCAAGCCTTTCGGAAAGCAGTCACGATTTGTGCTTCTCGGATTCATCATGGTGACGGCTGTATTCTCCATGTTCCTCAGCAACACAGCTACAGCGGCGATGATGCTTACTTTCCTTACACCTGTCCTCAGGTCTCTTCCTGCTGACGGAAAAGGAAAGGTTGCACTTGCGCTGGCTATCCCTATCGCAGCCAATGTGGGAGGAATGGCAACCCCTATCGGAACTCCGCCGAATGCCATAGCCCTCAAATATCTCAATGAGGTGCTCGGAATGGAGATCGGATTCGGCCAGTGGACTTCATTCATGCTTCCATATGTGATTGTGATACTTGTGATTGCATGGTTTCTGCTTCTGAAGATGTTCCCTTTCAAGCAGAAGACAATCGAACTCAAGATCGAAGGCGAGACAAAGAAAGACTGGAAATCAATAGTAGTATATGTAACATTTGCCCTTACCATCCTCATGTGGATGCTTGACAAGGTGACAGGAGTAAACTCAAATGTAGTTGCAATGTTCCCTGTAGTCATCTTCTGCGTGACAGGTATCATCACTAAGAAAGACCTTGAGGAAATCAGCTGGAGCGTTCTCTGGATGGTTGCTGGAGGTTTTGCCCTAGGTGTGGCCCTTCAGAACACAGGTCTTGCACAGCAGCTCATCGCAGCCATTCCATTCGGTTCGTGGTCACCAGCAGTAGTCATCATCGGATCGGGACTCATCTGCTACCTCATGGCGAACTTTATCTCGCACACAGCTACCGCAAACCTCCTCGTGCCTATCCTTGCACTTGCCGGAGGTGCCATGAAGGACATGCTCGCTCCTATGGGAGGAGTATCGACCCTCCTCATCGGTGTGGCTATCGCTTCATCACTTGCGATGGTGCTCCCTATCAGTACGCCGCCTAATGCAATCGCTCATGCTACAGGTATGATCGAGCAGAAGGACATGGTCAAGACCGGTATCATCATGGGAGCCATAGGACTCGTGATAGGATATTCTATGTTGATGATCCTTGGTATGAACGGACTTGTTTAAACACCAATAAAACTGTAGACAATGTTGTGAAATATTGTAAAGTACCCAAATTGTTTAGAGGCTGACCCCCGACCGGGCCAGCCTCGATTTTTATTCCCCTATTTCAAGAGTCTCTTCAGGCACGGTGAATTCCTTGCCTTTGCTGCGGCGGACGCCGAGACTGATGACCTGGCGGGCTGATGTGGTGATGCTCTGTCCGTTGTCCTGGAGCTTTGCGACGCCCTTGTTGTATTCCCCGAATACGGCCTTGAGCTTGCGCCCGAGCTCGGCATAGGAGTCGTAGAATGATCCTACACGGTCTATCATGTTCTGGGCTGCCTGTGTGATCCTCTGGGTGTTGGTGTCATGCTGGAACTTGTTCCATGTGAGCTGCATGATCTTCAGGAAAGGCATTATCGTCTGTTCCGTAGCGATCAGGACCCCTTTCCTGTACGCCTCCTGCCAAAGCATCGGATCGGCCTCCAGGGCTACTCTGAATGCCATGTCGCGCGGCATGAACATGAGCACATAGTCAGCGAACGAACGTGAGTTCTTCTTTGCATATTCCTTTCGTGCAAGCTCGTCTATATGCTTGCGGACGCTTCTGATATGTCTGTCAATGGCGATGGCCTTCTCTTCTTCCGACTCAGCGTTCATGTATTCCACGAAAGCGGTAAGAGACACCTTCGAATCCACTATGAGGTCCTTCTGCTCCAGTCCCTCCTTGAAATGAAAAACGAAGTCCGGACGGCTGAGATCCTCGTTGGCGGCCTCACGGGTATAATGCTTGCCTTCCTCAAGGCCTTCTCCGGCAAGTATCGCTTCAAGAAAATTCTCCCCGAAGCAACCCTGTACCTTCGGCTTTCCTGTCAGTGCTTCCGAAAGTGTGTCGGCCTTTCTTCCTACATCCGATGTCTTCTCCTGCATTTCCTTCACGGCCTGTTTCAGCTGCTCGGAAAGTTTGGTACTGGTCTCCAGATGTGAGGAAGCATTCTCCTTCATTGCCTTTTCCATAGCAGAAATGCTTTCCTTCAGCGGCTTCAGGATTCCGTCCATCGAAGTCTGGTTTTCGTCAGCGAGTTCCTTCTCCCTTTGGCGGAGAAGCTTTTCTGTTTCGGCAGTCATGCTTGCCACTACCGTCTCCCTCATGCTCTTGAGCGCCTTATCATAGTTTTCCTGAGCCTGAATTGCCATTTTCTCCATATCTGCAATACGTTTTTCGTGGAGAATCTCCTGTGTCTTAAGGCGGTTTCTGAAGTGTCCGCGTACGATAAGCCATGTGGCAACAGCCGTGACCAGAGCTGCTCCTGCAGCTGCAATGATTATGTCTATGTTCATTTCCATTTTCTAAGTATATACTCACGAAATTATGAAATGTTACGGAATACAGCAAAAATTCTTACCTTTACAGACTGAACTGAAACAAAGATGATGGGAAACAACGTTTTGAAAATATTCTATGCCGTCTTCATGACTCTGATTCTGGCGGCGATGGTGGTCTTCATGGTTATCCATATCCGTGCGGGCCTTGACGGACAGAATGCAAAACTTCTTCTTGGAGGATATATTCTGCTTATCCTTTGGGCGGTATATCGCATCTTTACCCTTATAAGAGACATAGCAAGAAAATAATGGCTGCAATCTCCCCAAATAAGCAGACCGAAATCGAAGACCTGTTCCGTTTCAACTACAGGCCTTTATGCATGTATGCGCTTCATTATCTGCGGGATACCGATCTCGTGGAGGACGTGGTGCAGGAGTGCTTCACTACGCTCTGGGAAAAGCTTGAACAAGGCGTTTCCGTTACCAACAGACGTGCATATCTGTACATGACCGTACGTAACAGATGTCTCGACCATCTCAGAAAAAAAGGCATTCCTACAGAGTCTCTGAAGCCTTATGATACATATGGAGTGATAGATGACGATGATGCCGAGGAACGTTCTGTAATCGAGGCTAAACTTTGGACGGCCATCGATTCTCTCCCGGAGAAATGCCGTGAGGTCTTCCTTCTGAGCAAGCGTGACGGACTTAAATATGAAGAGATCGCCAAAGAGCTGGGGCTGTCCGTCAATACTGTAAGAAACCAGATAAGCAAGGCTCTTAACGTGCTCAAGAACGGAGCGATAAAGATTTATATGTTCATTTTCGGATAATTTTGAAAAAAGGATAGTACTATTCTGCAGGACGTACGTCTTTATGGCAGAAACCTGAATCTTGATCAATGATTATGTCACACAATGAAGACAGACATCTGGACTTTGTGCTGAAACATTACAAAGCAGGAACATTCGATACTCAGAAAGCTATCGGACGCTTCAAGGATGCCAACGGTATCAGGCCGATTCCGCGCAGGCGCTGGATATTCATGATATCAAGCATGTCCGCTGCAGCCATGCTTCTTCTTGGAGTCTTTATGTTCATGCATCGCGATGCGCGCGGCTGGACTGAGATCTCGGCTGATGCGTCGCAGATGGAGCATGTGCTTTCCGACGGCTCTTGCGTGACCTTGTTCCCTGGTTCGTCCCTTAGTTACCGCATGAATGAGACCAGGAAGATAAAGATGGAGGGAAAGGTCTATTTCGATGTTGCCCGTGATGAGAACAGGCCGTTTGAAGTCGAAGCAGACGGAGCTTTCGTAAGGGTACTCGGAACGGAGTTCATGGTAGATGCCTCCGACAATCAGGAAAGTGCTGCCGCAAAGGTCTATGTCGCTGAAGGTAAGGTACTTTTTGCTAAGGATTCCGACGCGGAAGGTGTCATTCTGACTGAAGGTATGGGAGCTGTGCTCGACAAGGATTCCGATGTTCCGGTGGTGGAGGAATCTGCAGATGTCAATTCGATTGCATGGCAACGAGGATATTTCATCTTCGACCAGACTCCTTTGAAGGAAGTTCTCGAGTGCCTTTCGCAGTACTATCATGTTTCATTCGTGGCGACCGATCTCTCTAAAAGACTCAGTGGAGAGTTCTATACCGATGACCTTGACCTGATCATCGAGCTTATAGAGTCTGCTCTTGATGTGACGATAATCAGGAAATAAGATTCCCTACGGACTAACAATGAAATACGTACTTACTTTTTTGACAACCATCCTGCTGATGGTTATGTCCTCCGTATCCGTCTGCCTGGATGCCAGGACGTCACGGGATACCTGTGAGAAAATCACGCTCAAAAGCCAGATGGAGTTGCTTCATCGGACGTTCGGAGTAAATTTCGTCTATGACTCGTCGCTCGACCTTGACGTTCCATATGAAGGCAAGCCGCTTCCGTGTCAGTCCTTTCGGACGAAGATCGACGAGGAATCCCTTCGCAAGAATCTCGAAGCATTGTTCGCAGATACAGGCATTGAATTCGAGATAATGAAGCAATATGTGGTCCTGACCAGGACGGGCGCCAGAAAGAAGCCCAAGGACTATACCATTTTCATCAAGGAGCAGAAGGACACATTGGACGAATCGCGCGTCACTGCATATATCGACCGCAGACGCAATTCGACCCAGACGGGACTGCAGATGCTCGACGGCAGCAGATTCAGGCGTGGTTATGCTGCACTTGGTTCACCGGATCTTATAAAGGAACTTCAGAGTCTTCCCGGTGTATCGGGAGGTACCGAACTTCTCTCAGGAATGTATGTGCATGGAGGAGATGGATCTGACAATCTTTTTCTACTGGATGGTGTCCCCATCTATCATGTAAGCCATCTTGCGGGCCTTTTTTCGGTCTTCAATACAGAAGTGGTCGATAATATTGATTTCTACAAGAGCGGCTTCCCCTCCCGTTTCGGTGGTAAGACATCTTCGGTCGTAGATATTACCACCAGACCCGGCAGTTTCCAGAATTACAGCGGATCTTTCAATATAGGTCTTCTCAATGGTGGACTTCAGTTTGAAGGACCGATCGTTCCGGGAAAGACCTCATTCAATGTAGCTTTGAGACGTACCTGGTTTGACGTTCTGACTGTCCCATACAATATCATAGCCAATCTGTCGCTGCCCTATGGAGATACCGGAAAGGTGAATCTTGCCATGACGGATCTGAACGCTTCCGTGACACATCTTTTTGATAAGGACAGCAGGCTTTTGCTTAATTTCTATGCTGGTTCAGACAATATAAGATACAGATGGACTGACCTTCAGGTTGAATATTGGGAGGGCACACGCCATACGGGAGAATCTGGCCATGATATAAATGTCCGCTGGGGCAATATCCTGGCAAGCCTGGTCTGGAATAAGAATATTTCGGATGACCTTCATCTGAACACGACGCTTTACTATACCCGCTCCAATAATGATGTCGGGCAGATAAACAATCTTTGGGATGTCAGTTCAGGAAATGCGCTGGAAATAAATGACAGAAAGTTCGAAGAGAGGAATTACTCGAGACTGCACGACCTTGGTGCCAAGGCAGGACTGGACTGGATACCCTCGGAGTATCACCATGTAAGGGCTGGTGCTTCATATGTGATGCATATGTTCAGACCTGTGAGAGAAGTGTCAACAATAACAAATATAAACGGCGAAGAAGCATATGCTGATGATGATTCATATTCAATAGATTACAATGCCTCGGAGGTAAGCCTCTATGCTGAAGATGAGATTGCTTTCACTGCCTGGCTGAAGGCGAATCTCGGTGTAAGATACAATATGTTTGCGCAAGGAGGCTACACTTACCATTCCATAGAGCCCCGCGCGGCTCTGCGTCTTCAGCTCGGGCAGATGGCGGCATTGAAGATGTCATATACTGAAATGGGCCAGACCATCCATCTTCTGCATGCGCATTATCTTGACATACCCATGTCCAGCTGGCTTCCGTCCACCGACATGGTGCCGCCAATGAGATCGAGGCAGGCTGCCGGAGGTGTATATATGAATCTTCCTCATGGAATGGTCCTCAATATAGAAGGATACTGGAAGACAATGGATAACCTCTATGAATATTGCGGCATAGAGAACATATATCCTGATATCTCTACATGGGAGTTTCAGCTGATGCAGGGAAAGGGCAGGTCATATGGTGCTGAGGTGGAGCTCGGATGGAAGAACAGGAATACGGAGATTTCAGCTTATTATACATTGTCATGGACCGAACGCTTTTTTGAAGGGATATGGCACGACTGGTATCCGGCCAGAAATGACAACCGCCATAAGTTCACCGTAAATGCTACCCACAGGTTCAGCAGACGCTTTGATATGTATATGGCGTGGAACTACCATTCCGGAGATAGGATGACGGTGCCTACCCAGATTATCGGTGGCGATGTGTACTATACAAGTCCATATAATTATAAAATGGCTGATTATCACCGTCTTGACCTTGGATTCAATTTCAGGAAGACCACTAAAAGAGGTAATGAAAGCATCTGGAACCTTACTCTCTACAATGCCTACTGCAGAATGAATCCTATGTTCACTATGCTTGACCATTACCGTGTGGGTCCTACGACCGAAGAATACAAGACAAAGTTCAAGACATTGGCTGCAATCCCGATAATCCCTTCGTTCAATTACACACTCAGATTTTAACTATGAAGAATACTGGAAATATGAATATGTCGTGCCGGGTCTGGCTGGGAGTCGTTATCCTCGCATCACTCTTCGCAGTATCTTGTGAAAAGGAAGTGGATTTTCCAGCCGATAAGGATGGAAGAATATATGTGAACGCCATGATCGGAATGGAAGGCCGGGACAGGATTGATGTCGTTGTGAGCCAGCCGGCTTTCGGGGCTGAAGAGACCGGTGCAGAAGATGTCAGCCTTTATCTGGAAGCTGACGGTAAAGCGGTGGAGCTTGTCAGGGATATGGAATCTGATATGTCAGGGGTTGTGTCATATGTTCCGCAAGACGCTTTCAGACCCGGACAGAAGCTTGTGCTCAGGGCAGAAGCTGACGGATTGCCTTCTGTAAAGGCAGAGACCACGATGCCGGCCTCGCTGCCTGAAGTAAATGTTGAATCGAAACTCGTTGTAAGCTATAGAGAAGACGAGGCCGGGCAGTCCATGGTTTATCTTAGAACCCGTAGGAATTTCCATGTGGTGCTTGACGAAATGCCTCAGGATGATTCTTATTTCGGCATACAGGTGCTTAAAAGGAGGATGTTTGATGTCATAGGAACAGTTCCGGATTATCTGTGGGACGATTATGAGGCTCTCCAGGGCATTGTGGAGTATGATGAACTGTATGTCAATGCAAACATATCGGAAGGGGGCGAAATATCATCGATAAAGTCAGAGCTTATAGTGGAAAATGCTGGCGGAGACATGAAGGTCTCTGCAGCAGAATCCGATAACGGGAAATCTGCCATTGATGTATTTGTAAAGGCAGAAGAAAGGTATCTGAAGGAGGCGCATTATCAATATGTAAATGGTGTGAGGGAACTCATCTCTGAAATATATGAACTTTACGAATATAATGTGAAGGTATTCAGACTTTCTCCGGAGATTTATCATTATTTCAGGGCGAGGTTCATAGTGGAGGAATCAGACGCTCCTATCCACCTCGGATTCACTCCGGCCACATATACATATACGAATGTGGAAGGTGGCCTCGGTATGTTCGGAGCGGTATCCATGTATGAAACAGACTGGTTTAGAATAGATTGACAATGAGAAAGATATTTTGCTTGTTTATTAGTGCTGCAGCTTTGACCTCATGCGAAAAGGTATGGGTGGAAGACCTGCAGAAGAAAGCCTTTGATACGATAAGGGGAGAATATGAAATAGAGTCCGTAACTTGGGAGGGCCCTGAGCCGATAGATATAAACGGAGATGGACAGGCTTCGTTTGACTATTATGAAGAGTGGGATTCAGTGATATCCGGTAGTCCTTGTACTTCTTTTATATATGATGACGGCGGCTACCTCGGCGTACCTTATACGGTTGATCAGAATGCGGATTGGAACGGATCTCCTAGCCTTGCCAGAAGGCGCTATGATTTCAATTTCGAGATGGGGGCTGTAGTTGAGGGGAATGAAGCCCATCTTGAATTCAATCTGCCTGTGGAAGATTGCGAATTCAATCATTCAGGCTATGGTGAGATAACATTGAGGATAAATGTCACATTGACAGTCATGACTGCAGATAAAAAGACTGAAGAGAAAAGCGGTCCTGTCTTCATTAAATACGTCAGGTCTGAATATAGGATACGTTGATGGAATACGTCGCGGTGTCGGACGTGGCAGTCATACTTCTGGATATAAAAAGTGCGGCAGGGAAAACTCCTTGCCGCACTGTATGTATGTCCGTGTTGAACAGGATTATCTGTAAAGAGCGAACTCGATGTCCTTGGCAGCTCTTTCAGCAAGTTCAGCGTCCTTGCTTGCAGCCTTGAGGTTAGCCTCTACAGCGCTTGCGTTACCCTGACGTGCTGCAGCTACAGCGCGGAGGTAAGCAGCCTTAGGGCATTCGCACTTGAGGGCAGCTGCAGGAGCGTTGTTACCGTTGAGGAGAGCTACGAGAGCTGCGTTGTATCCTTTCTTGCCGGCAAGCTTGGCAGCAGCATCCTTGTAGTTACCGTTGAGTACGTCGATAACTGCCATGTTCTCCTTGGCAGTCTCTGTACCGGCAGCAGCAAAATATCTGTTAGCCTGAGCATACTCACCCTCGCGGAGAGCGATAACTCCCATAGCGTTGTTCCAGTCAGCATCCTGAGCGCACTTGTCAAGAGCGTTCTTAGCCTTTCCGAGCTTGTCCATCTTGATGTATGTAACAGCAAGGTTGTACTGAGCTGCAGGGCTGTCGAACTTGTTGGCTGCCTTCTTATAGAGCTCAACCTTCTGCTCGTTGTCCTTGACGAGTGTTGCTGCGCGGAGAAGTGCAGTCTCGTCGAGTACGTCGATGTTCTCCTCGATAAGCTGGAGAAGCTCCTCGTTTGTATAGTTCTGGAACTCTACGTTAGCGATGAATCTTGCGCGACGGAGTTCAGGAAGAACGTCCTTTGCAAGAGTTGAGTAAACAGCTGACATGTTCTTGATCTCCTTCTCGCGGACAGCTGGATCGCTGTACATAGAAAGAACGCGGATAATGAGATCCTTGTCCTCGAGGTCAGAAGCAGCTACGAGCTCCTGGAAGCCTTCCCAGTCCTCAGCTACGCTTGAAACATTAACCGGACCCTCAACCTCATGCTTCTTGGTAACCTTACCAAATGCCTTCTCAGCAGATGCAGAACGCTTGTCAGAAAGCTTGGCATTCTCAGCTTCCTTTCCGTCTGGTGAAGCGTAAGCAACGATGTCAGTTCCGACGAAAGTCTTGCGGCCGTTAGCCTTGATCTCGTCGAGAGCAGCCTGGAAGTCCTTGATAGACTGTGATCTGAGCTGGCTGTTTCTTACGTCTGCGCTGTTGATGTTATAAAGGATCTGACCCTCAGCTGTCTGCTTGATGATCTCCTGATAGTTGTCAGCCTTGAGATCAAGCTTACCCTTCTGGCAAACGAGCATGTAAGTTGTGTTTGCACCGTCAGCAACTCTCTTGGTAGGGAGGTCAGCATACTTAGCCTTGTATTTTGCAGTACCGCGGAGTTCAAGGAAGCACTTCTCCATTCCTGGAACATAGTTGAAAGTCACGTTCTTTGTTACTGTAGCACCGTCAGAAGGAATGACCTCATAGTTGTCCTTGACCTTCTCACCCTGGAACATGAATGGCTCCAAAGCCTGCTCGCCACCTGCGTAAACGATTACAGGGGTAACCTCGAGAATAGCCTTTGGATGGAAATAATCCTCTGGATAAGTTACAGAGATGGTAGCGTTGATCTGACCGGCTACAACCTCAAGAACAGCAGGGTCGCACTTTACGGTTACGTTCTCTGCCATTTCTGCCATCTTCTCAGGTGATGCGCAGGAAACTGCAGCGATGCCGAGAATGGCAGCAAACATGAATCTAATGCCTTTTTTCATTTTTTTGAATATAATTTATGGTTAAATATGTTCCATGCATATTCTTCAGCTCACGCCAAAGCATATTCCTCGCAAAGATAATCATATTTTTATATTTTTGGGGTCAGGGGATACATAATTTCGAGCCTTTTCGTAACTTTGTCCCGTTATGACAAATCAGGAACTACAGAGTTTAAAGAACAAATATGATATCATAGGCAATGATCCGGCGCTCAACCGCGCGTTGGAGATAGCCGTTGCTGTCGCTCCAACCGACATAACTGTCCTTGTGACAGGCGAAAGCGGTGTCGGAAAGGAGAATATTCCCAAAGTCATTCATCAGAACAGCCCGCGCAAAAGAGGCAGGTATTTTGCCATAAACTGCGGAGCGATTCCTGAGGGAACAATCGATTCGGAACTTTTCGGCCATGAAAAAGGCTCGTTCACAGGAGCCAATGAGATGCGCCGCGGATATTTTGAAGAGGCAGACGGAGGTACCATCTTTCTCGATGAGATAGGTGAACTTCCTCTTTCTTCGCAGGCAAAGCTGCTGAGGGTGCTTCAGTCAGGAGAGTTCATACGTGTGGGATCTTCCAAGGTCCTTAAGACTGATGTGAGGGTCATCGCTGCGACGAACGTCAATCTTTTCCATGCGGTTTCAAAAGGAAAGTTCAGGGAGGACCTCTATTATAGGCTTAATGCCGTCACAGTCATGATGCCTGCTCTGCGGGAGAGGCCTGGAGATATAAATCTTCTGTTCCGTAAATTCGCATCGGATTTTTCAGCAAAATATGGTTTCAGCAAGGTTACACTGACGGAGGATGCTTCCATTCTGCTCAGGAAATACAGATGGCCGGGAAATATCAGGCAGCTGAAGAATGTGGCGGAAACGATTTCTGCTCTCGAATCTTCCAGAATGACCCCGGGCTCGGATAAATGCATCGTGGATGTCGATGTGCTTTCAAAGTATATTCCTCGCGAAGAACCGAATCTTCTTCCGGCAACGTCTCCGGCATATCAGGAACCCCCGGAAAGTGCTGCAGAAAGAGAAGCTATAATAAGGTCCATATTCCAGCTTAAGCAGGATGTCGAATATCTTAAGGATGTGCTGGCCAAGGCAGGTCTTACACGGCAGTCGGCTCCGGCGATAGCGCCACCTGAGCCGCAGATGCCGGTACATCAGGACGTGCCGCACGATATGTATGAGTATGACGAGGATCCGGAGGATCAGGAGCTGGAAGAACGGGAGCCGGAAGATATGTCTATAAGGAAGGCCAGCAACGAACTTATAGTGAAGGTACTGAACAAGCATGATGGCAACCGAAAGGCAGCGGCAGCAGAGTTGGGAATTTCTGAAAGAACATTATACAGGAAACTGAAACAGATAAAGTGATGAAGGCAAAAAGGACAATATGGGCAAGTGTGGGAGTGGTGGTGGCACTTCTCCTGACATTGCCGCTGCTGCATTCATGCGGCATTTATTCTTTTACCGGTACCTCCATTCAGTCGGATGTGAAGACGGTGACTATCAATTACTTCGAATATCTGGCTCCGAAGGTGAACCCTTCATTGAGCAATCAGCTTACAGAAGCTCTGCAGGAGAAGTTCATCAGGCTTACCAAGCTTGAACTTGTCGATATTGACGGAGATCTTGAGATAGTAGGTGCGGTAACCGGATATGATGTGAAGGCATCGGCTATCACGGCGAACGAGCAGGCGGCCCAGAACCGTCTTACTGTAAATGTCAAGATCAGCTTCGTGAACAGGAAGTATCCGGAGGAAAGTTTTGATGACAAGTCTTTCTCTGCATATCAGGATTTCGATGCGACCCAGTCTCTTGATGCGGTCGAGGCTACTCTCTGCGAAGACATAGTGGAACAGCTCTGCGAGGATATTTTCAATGCTACTGTAGCACAATGGTAATGCGATGAACGGGTATATTGACATAAAGAAGCTTACATTGGACGAACTTGCTGGGGTCGTGAATCTCTATCCATGGTTCGGAGGAGCTCGCAGGGAACTGTGCGAGAGGATGAGTGCCATGGGCGGGGAAGCCTGGGGGGAGTCACAGTATGCGGATGCTGCGATGTATGTAGGAGAAAGAGGAAAGCTTCATTCCATGATGCGTTCCGCTTTGAGCAAGGACTGGACGGATGCTGATGTGGAGCGTCTGCTGAAGTCATATATTGTCGAGCGCGAGGAAGCTGCTGTCCCTGTTGAAGCAGAAAAGCCGGTCACAGAGAAAAGAAAAGTCTATGCGGGTGTAGGAGACTATTTCTCACAAGCGGACTATGATCAGGTAAGGAAGGCTGATGACAATGTCTTTTCACGCTATGCTGCAAAGGCCAGACAGGATAAGCCGGTAGTTGCAGCAGAACCGAAAGCGGATACGGAATTTGACATGTTTACCGAAACATTGGCCAGAATCTATCTTGAACAAGGCTATCCGGAGCAGGCAAAGAGCATTTATTCGAAACTAATTTTGGCATATCCAGAAAAAAATGCTTACTTTGCAGCCCTTATTCAAAAAATTGACGAATTAAATCAGTATTAACGATATGAATGCACTTTTTACAGTTTTGACAGTGCTTGTTCTCATTGCAAGCGTTCTCATTACACTCATCGTCCTTCTCCAGAACGGAAAGGGAGGCGGACTCGCAAGCAACTTTACTGCAGGTAACCAGACTTTCGGTGTACGCCAGACAGCTGACATCCTCGAGAAGATCACTTGGGGACTCGTTGTATTCATTTTCGTGCTTTCAATTGTATCAACATTCTCACTTGGCAACAAGGCAACAGATGTTGACTACACTGACAAGCTCGAGACTGAGGCAGCTGCTCCTGTATTCCCAGAGGCTGTTCAGGAGGCTCCAGCAGTAGAGGCTGAGACTGTAGCTGAGTAATTTGAGTCACCGGTCTGACTGACAAATTGTCAGAAAGACAGGATTGGAATACATTTTGACCTATAGCCGTCTGTTCTTCGGAGCAGACGGCTTATTGTGCTTTCTGCCGTGACGAAGATTGATTGAAACATTAAAACGGACATAATATGGCAGAAAACAAATTGGAAAACCTGAGCAGATTTGCAGTCAATCTCAACGAGAGGGCGGCTCAGGGTAAGCTTGATCCAGTGATCGGCAGAGATGAGGAAATCAGAAGAGTTCTTCAGATTCTCAGCAGAAGGACAAAGAACAATCCTATATTGGTCGGAGAGCCGGGAGTCGGCAAGACGGCTATTTCTGAAGGCATAGCCCAGAAGATAGTTGACGGTGACGTACCGGAGAACCTGAAGAGTAGAAAGATATATTCACTTGATCTGGGAGCCCTTATCGCGGGTGCGAAGTATCAGGGTGAATTCGAGGAAAGACTCAAGGGAGTAGTGAAGGAAGTCGTGGAAAGTGAAGGAGAAGTCATCCTTTTCATTGATGAAATCCATACACTTGTGGGAGCCGGAAGGACATCCGGTGCTATGGATGCTTCTAATATCCTCAAGCCTGCTCTTGCGCGAGGTGAGCTCCGTACCATCGGTTCGACTACCTTGGATGAATATCAGAAATATTTCGAGGCTGACAAGGCCCTTGAGAGGCGTTTCCAGATGGTAATGGTGGACGAGCCGTCCCCAGCTGCTTCCATTTCCATCATGCGAGGCCTTAAAGAGAGATACGAAAACCATCATAAGGTGCGTATCGAGGACGATGCTCTTATCGCGGCAGTGGAGTTATCCCACAGATATATCACGAACCGTTTCCTTCCTGACAAGGCAATTGACCTTGTGGATGAGGCGGCTTCAAAGCTCCGCCTGGAGATGAATTCAGTGCCTGAGCCTATTGCCGAGCTTGACAGCCGCATCCGTCAGCTGGAAATCGAGCGTGAGGCCATAAAGCGTGAGGGAGTCTCTCTTAAGATGGATAAGATAAAGGAGGAACTGAAGAGTCTTAATGCTGAGAGAGAGCAGTTGCGTAAGCGTTGGGACGAGGAGAAGAAGATCCTTTCCGAACTCCAGAGCCAGCGTCAGAGGATGGAGGATTACAAGATCCAGGCTCATAATGCGGAAAGAGCCGGTGATTATGGCAAGGTGGCGGAAATCCGTTATGCAAGAATGGCCGAGGCTCAGGCCCGCATAGATGAACTCTCGGAGCGTCAGGCTGCGATCAAGGATCCTATCATCACCGAGGCTGTGACTCCTGAGGATATTGCGGAGGTCGTGGCCAAATGGACTGGAATTCCTGTTCGCAGGATGCTGGAAAGCGAGAGGGAGAAACTTCTGAGGATGGAAGCTGAACTTCATAAGAGAGTCGTGGGACAGAATCTTGCGATCGAGGCCGTAGCTGATGCCGTCCGTCGTTCCCGTGCCGGACTTCAGAATGAAAAACGTCCGATCGGCTCCTTCCTATTCATGGGTACCACAGGTGTGGGAAAGACAGAATTGGCCAAGGCTCTTGCAGAGTTCCTGTTCAATGATGAGAATATGATGACCCGCATCGATATGAGCGAATATCAGGAGCGTCATTCAGTGAGCCGTCTTGTAGGTGCGCCTCCGGGCTATGTCGGCTACGATGAAGGAGGTCAGCTGACCGAGGCTGTGCGACGCAAGCCTTATTCGGTTGTGCTTCTGGATGAGATCGAAAAGGCTCATCCTGATGTGTTCAATACGCTACTTCAGGTGCTGGACGATGGTCGTCTGACCGACAACAAAGGCCGTACGGTGGATTTCAAGAATACGATACTGATAATGACTTCCAATGTCGGTGCCGATATCATCCAGACCTTCATGGAGCATCTTCCGGTAGAGGGAGAAGAGCGTGCGAGGATGCTTTCAGACTGCCGTAATGAAGTCCTGGAGGTACTCAAGCGCACGGTCCGTCCTGAATTCCTGAACCGAATCGACGAGGTCATAATGTTCGAGCCTCTCTCACAGGCCGATATACGTGACATCCTCAGGATGCAGATGCGGGATCTTCAGGAGAAACTTGGGGAGAACGGCGTGGTGGTCGAATTCACTTCCGGCTTCGAGGACTATATGAGCACCAAGGGATATGAACCTGCATACGGAGCCCGTCCGATCAAACGACTCATGCAGAAGGAGCTGATCAATATCCTCGCAAAGTCCATCCTCGACGGTCACGTTCACCGCGACTCCACCATCCTGATCGACGTCCGTGACGGACAAATCACTGTGAGTGATAAGTAAAGGATTCTGATGGGTGGTATTCAGTACCTTGATTATCAATGGTTTATTTGAAATGCCTGCTGTATCTGTGCAGCAGGCATTTTGTGTAAGTTATTGAGTAGTAGTGTGTTGTGCGATACCAGAGCAGCACCGCAGCCGAAATATACGGGATCCGGCAGCTTAAAGCAGCTTCCGCAGCTCAGTCCAAGGGCTGCTCTGCCTGCTTTGTACGTTTCTTATCCGGAACCGGGCAATGACAGCAGAAGGCAATTCGGCTGATGCTCTTTATCCGTAAAAACAAGCTAAAATACGGACAAAGGAACTTATTTGATCGTATTGTCCGTGATTATAGGCTTCTGTACGGACAAAATCACTTTCTGCAAGCACAATCCGCCGTGCGAGAGCATTCAGGTTGAGCTCTTGCAGAAAGTGATTGAGTGGTCGGCGGGCGTATTTGCCGACCGCGGTGCATCATAAAAAGAACTCCCAAGCCGGTGAGCATAAAAATATGTCATATATGGCGTCAGTATATGATTTACTTGCTTATCGGTAGGCCAAAAAAGCCACCGATGAGCAGGTCAATCGTCTTCTGGATAAGTTCTAAAGACATTGGACCTGCTCATCGGCTTGGGTTTTATTTAATGCTGGCTCTTTGGGTAACTGTGCCCGAGCGAGATTTCAGTGATTTTCTGCGCTACTTTATACAACTACTTATTCTTCACGCAACGTACTGATGCTCCGGCGAGGAAGTTTCCGTAGGCTACGGTTACTTTTTCGTTTGAGGCGTTGTAAGTCGGCATCATATAGTAGAACTGAATATTCTTGAGTGAGCCGTCCTCGTTAGTGAATGTCTTATATAGAGAAGAACCGATGAGATAAGACATAATACCATATACGCCATTATAATTAGTAACGGTGTAGCTTCCGTTTCCGGCGGTGTTCGCCTTGTTTCTCATGCTTGCGAACTGCCACTCCCATCCTGCTTCCTTGAGGGCAGCGAGGCTTGCTCCCTTGATGGTAGCATCATAATATGCAGCGTCAGTATTGATCATATCGCTGTTTGAGCAATGTCCCACAAGCCCTGTGAGTTCAGCTACAGTAGGGATGTGCCATCCTTCAGGGCAGATACCCTGTGTACCTTCGAATGTGCCTGCGTTCTCGATTGTTATCTCTGTTCCGAAAGCTGTAGATGCATCGTAGAGAAGTCCGAGAGTCTCGGCAAGGGCCGGATCTGCAACTTTGTCTGCATTTGCAGCCGGATACCAGATGCCGGCATCCTCTGCAGGGTCGCTTGAGACGGTCTTTCCGCGTGGAATGAAACGGAGATTTTCTGCCATCCATGTGTTTCCGTCAGCGAGGGTTACGGTCTTGTATTCCACACCGTCATAAACGAAATATCCGTCATATTCAGTGAACTCTACAGGAAGATCCTCAGTAGTTCCTTCTCCGTCGAATTCGATTTCTCCTTCGTCAGTCCAGTTCTCGATCTCGCCTGATGCGGTTACGATCATATTGTCCTGAACGATGCGGGCGTTGATAGTGTACTGGCCACCTGACTTGAGGGTCATTTCAGCGAGAGGCTGGGATATCTTCTTGCCGTTGGAGAGATTTACAATAAGTTCGAGTTTTGTAGTGCCCGGGATGATGATGGCTTTCCATACTTTTCCGGCTGCAGCCTCGAATGCCTTTATCGGCAGAGGCTCCATAGCTGGAAGCGCACCGCTGTATTCCGATACAGTCATTGCAGCAATGTCAATGTCGGCTGCCGCGCTACTGCCGCCAAGTTCCACTTCCTCCACAGATGCACCGGACTGATTGTCAATATTGACAACAATCTTGGTCATCAGATGCTTGAAGACCATTGTTATGGCGTTAGGAGTAGGGAGGACGCCATTCTTCGATGCTGCCATAAGGTCTGCTTCTGCTATGCCTTCTGTCTGGTCTCCCACAGCAAAATATGATGTAGGGGTACCTGATTCCGAGTATGGATAATATGCATATACATCAGCCTCCGAGTAGGCGTCAGCATACCACATAAGGTCGCTGCTGAAAACGGTTCCGTCATAAGTGAGGAGAGCATTGTCAGCATATTTCTGAGTGTCGTTCACCTTTGCGATGGTGAGTCCGATCTTGTCGCCGCTTTCGAAGTTGACCTCGGTAGCCTTGGTTATGACTGGCTCGATCTGAACTTTTCCAGGGGCAGTTTCCGGCTGGACAGGTTTCTGGCAGGCTGCTATTGCGAGCACTGCGATGAGTGATAAGTAACGTTTCATAGTTTTATGATTTTAAAAATTATATCCTATACATAATGCAGTGGTGAGGCGGTCTGAGCCTGTAGTCTGCGGAAGGTCGAAACCATGAATCCAGAAACCTTCGGCCTGCAGATAGATTCCATTTTGGAAATTATATCTCAGCGACAGCGAGGCTTCCGATCTGGTGGCCGTCAGGTATTCCATATGGCTGGCATACCATTCCTCCAGTCTGAAAGGTGTGGTCTGCACTCCGCTGTCTTCATTTACCTTGTCAGAGGCTTCATTGACAGATCCCCCTCCGAGGGCGATTCCGGCTCCGAGATCGAAGCTGTGCATATGTATCAGAGCTTCAGCTCCTGCCTTCCAGCTCATCAGTTTCTGAGTAAAGACGAACGGATACATCTGCGATGACAGACCGTTTTCCCATCTCAAGTCTGCTACGGCAAGAAGCTCGAAGGCCTTTCCGACCAGTTCGTACTCAGGAGATAAGGAAATGGTTTCCTTGGTCAGAATCCTGTTGCTTCCGTGATTATGTACGGTGGTGACTCCGTTCTCGCTCACCTTTTCCAATATGCTTTCATCCAGTGAGAGGCCCTTCCATCCGAAACCGATCCGAGCATGATGCCTGAACCGTTCCCCCTCCTGCTTATATCCTAAAACAGCTCCGAACTCATCGCCTGGAAAACGGAACCATATATATTCCTTTTCTCCGATTGTTCCATTGGTCCGGAGGTATTCCGCTTCAGCGAAAAAGCCTTTGTACTGCATCTGAAGGGCGGCACCATTGCTGAAATCCTTTACCGGGAATCCGTTCACTCCTGCCTCCGAAAGGTGGAGTCCGCTTCCGCTCCATACCGAATACACTCCGTACATCAGCCCCTTGTCCAGGAAAGCGTAATATGATGATTCAGAGGTACCCACCTGTTCTGCCTTGATGCTTTCGCTGGTCTTTCTGAAAATATAGCTGCCGCCAATGGCGAAGTCTCCGTTGTGATACATCAGTCCTGGAGCGATTGTCATATCAAGCCTCCAGTTCGTATGTCTGAGGTCCTTTCTCTTGGCCATATTTGAAGATTCGAAATCCATTGCCGCTCCGATCCTCCAGGCTGAAGACAGATCGTATGAAAATCCTCCTTCGAAAGCATATGTCTGCAGGGTCTTGCGTCCCGGAGTGAACTCCAGAATATCCACTGGATAGAAGCCCGGGGCAATGAACATGGATCCGCACATATCGTATCCTTCAGTCTGCCTGAAAGAGAACGAACCCTTCAGGGACAATCTTTCCAGATGCCTGATGCTGGCCGTAGCCGCGCCGGCACTCCAGCCTTCCGTTGCCTGCCAGGTGTCGCGGAACCCACCAGCCTCATACTTGCCGTAGGCCTCTGCATATGAGCGTGATACGCTGTCCTGGCGTATACCGGATACATTGCGGGAACTGTTCCAGAAATTGTCCTTCACAACCCTTTCGTACCTCTGCGCCGAAACAGTCAGTCCGCACAGAAGCAGCACCAATGCCGATATGTTTCTGAGCTTACTCATGGAGCGACTGTTTTTCGGATTCATAGAAATCGTTGAGGGAATTGTTGGTGTCTGTGAGCACCTCATATCCCGAGGCTGCACTTGCCTCCTTATCGACGTGCCTCATAAGGCTTCGTCCGAGGAATACGTCTGTCTGCAGTACATATCCTGCATCCAGTGAAGGAGCAAGTCTCTTGGTATTATTGGCAGAACGGGCGTCAAAGACTTCCACGGCATCATAGACCCATTCATATGGAACTTTCACCACATTGTCGATACTGCTTCCAGGAACCGGAGTTATATTGTCCTGGATGCTCACGAACTCCTGGATGGTCATTCCCTCCGCCTTCCAGAGTACAAGGGTAGGCGAACTCAATGAGAATGTATAGGCATTTGCCTGTCCTGTCTTTATGACCACATCTATGATCCTGTCATCTGATATCAGGTCGCCTGGAGCCGGATGATATGCGGTATTCCAGAAGTATGTGAGGTTATAGCAGACGAAATAGTCCGGTCTGTTCAGATTCACAGAAAGAGGATACTGGAGACTATGGTCAATGGCACCTCTGAGACAGACTACTGCATCCTCGCCCGGCTGGAGAGGGAAGTCGTCACCGTCTCCAGGGAACTGCCATACAGCCTGGATTATAGGCAGGAAGTCCGGGAATATGCTTTCTCCTGTCACCGGATCCTTCGATACCCAAGGGTTTGAGGCTGTGGCATTGTTCGGAGACAATGTTCCGAAGCAAAGGCTGTCGAGGTACTGGACATTGTAGTCGTTATTATGCAGGATGAAATACTGGTCACCCTGATAATCTCCTTCCTGAGGCAGTTTCTTGCATCCTCCGCAATAGATTTCCTTTATGACGATAGAACCGGCCTTCGAATAAGACAGAGGCAGTTTCAGATTCAGGTCGGCGCCCGAGAGGACCACCTTGTCGGCAGCTCCGTTGAATACATCCGAGCCGGAACGTCCGCTTATGTTCACTCTGTAGATTCCGTCAGGAAGGGTCATTGCAAAGCTTCCTGTGGCATCTGTGAGTGCCGTGTATCTGCTTCCTGTGTTGATTTCCTCCACCAGAGCGTCAGAACCTTCCAGATCGAAGCCTTCGTAACCGGCAGGGTACTGGGCTGTTACCGATAACAGGTGCAGGGATCCTTCATACGGATCCTTCATGCCTGCGCAGGATGCAGCCAGAACTATGGTCAATATGTATAAAATCCGTTTCATATGTGATTCCTCGTCATGCTCGGAATGACAGTTTTAAAATTTCAATCGGCAGGTGAGTCCGTAGTAGAAAGCCGGGGTGAATATCGCTCCCACTCCGGTCGCCATCGACACTACATATGGTCTCGAGTTGGTAAAGTTGTTGGCAAAGAAAGACAGGGAGATATGATCTCCTATTTCCTTTGTAATGCTCAGATTGGCAGACATATAGGCCCCATATCCGTCTTGGGCGAATGTGTAGGCGTTGGCCGATTTGAGTATCAGGTTCGCAAATGCCGGGTCTGACGCCTGGGCATCTGTGAACGGATGCACGTTTCCGTCCAGGTCCATATATGAGACAGGACGGATGGCTGTGTATGAATTTCCGTTGTAGATATCGCCTCCGGTAGGGGTCTTGTCAGCCTCGCTTACGGTGTAGGCATATTGGACACCATTGTACATCGACAGGTTCCTGCTTCGTCTGAGAAGGCTCATTTCCAGCCTGCAGGTTATGATCAGGCGGGCTTGAGGAATGTGGGTAATGGCTGTGAGATTGGCGTCCAGATTATGGGTTATCTTGCCGTTGGATACGGAATTGCCGCTTCCTCCGTTGGCATAGATTCCTACATACTGGTATGACCGGTTCGGAAGTGAAGTGTGTGACCAGCCGTTCTGATAATAAGCCGCGAGCTGGTCGTTCAGATATCTGGTGAAGGTATATGATGCATCCAGGCGGAATGATGTCCTGACCGGCTGTATTTCAGGGAAATCGATGACCAGCTCTGCTCCGGCCCTCTTCACATCGGCTCCGTTGTTCTGCTTGGTCGATTTTGCGAAGGTCCGGTCTGTCACCTTGATATCCATTGGAGTCCAATAATCTTCATTGCTGCCTCGTACATACATCATTCCGGTCTGGCTGTCTACCCGGATCTGAGGATCTGCCGGGATTGTGAATCCTTCCGGACGCTGGAGGATGTCATATGAATAAGGCTCATATACATCGATGAAATTGTACGGTCCCTTGGTGATATTGTAAAATCCTGTCAATGAGATTTTTGTGCCGAGGAATGAAGCCTCGAGGCCCAATTCGGAACTGCTGTTGCGCTGCCAGCGCAGGTCCGGATTGTATGTGACCGTATATGGCTGGGTATAATAGATGTAGCTGGTCTGGTCCCCGTGCTGGAATCCGAAGGTCTGGATATCACGGTACTCCTGCTTAGGATAGAGGATGTAGTATGAAGGAAGTTTTTCGGTGATTCCCCATCCACCCCTTACGGCAAAGCCTTCGGCAAGCTGCCATTTGAGGTTGAAACGAGGTGAGAGGGTGGCCTTCTTATTGTAAAGCGAACCCTGGATGAATACATTTTCCAGTCGGAGTCCTGCTGTGACTTCGAGCTTGCTGCCTGCTACCGGAAGGGTCAGATGTTCCTCGGCATAGACCGACAGATTATGCATGAACGGGTAATCTGTGTATGGTCTCGGTCTATATCCGTTGGATGCAAGAGAGGGATCCTGATAGTATTCTCCCTCTCCGACATTGCCGTTTGCCTTCCATTGCACTCCGGCCTTGAGCTGGCTTTTCACATCGTCCCAGCGCTTATGCCAATTGTACTTTACGGAAGCTGCCAGATCCAGTTCCTTCGAGTCGATGATCTGGTCCGAAAAATATGTCAGCGGAAGCCTGTCGGCGATGAAATATCCTTCCTGCTCAGCGTGTACAGCAGGCTGGTTCGAAGCGAAGGATTCGTATTTGTGGTAATGGTATAGATTGTCATTGAAATTGACCGAGGCATCGAATTTCAGATTCGTGATGCCTGGCTTGTTCAGCTGCCAGGTCAGGGATGTATTTCCTCTGAAGGCATTGTCCCTTTCTTTCTTGAACTCTCCGGTGAATGCATCCGGGTCGTCCTTTGTGTTCATTCCTCCGATGTTTCCGGTGAATCCGGCCTCGAAGCGCAGTCCCTTGGCGAAGGTGTTGCTATATCCGAGGGTGATGCCTGTCCTGGTGTAGGACTCGTATGGGGAAATGAGCTTCTTTATGGCTCTTGCCCATTCCGCGCTAAGGTTCAATACTCCGTTATTTTCCTGAAGGTCAATACCTTTCGATACGGAAGCCTGATATGTGCGCGGATTGACCGAGAAGGTGACATTGGTCGGGGTGCGGCCTTTGCGGGTGTTGATCCTCACCATTCCGCTGCCGAGATCACCGTATTCCGCAGAAGGAACTCCGGTGATTACCTCGATGGATTCAATGTTTTCCACAGCTACGCTTCTGGTGTCCACACCGCCCATTTCACCGAACGAGGCGTTGTTTCCAAGCCTTACTCCATCCACTTCCACGGCCGTTCCGAAGGCGGCGTTTCCGCTTGTGGAGCCTCCCTCGCGGATGGAGAATGAATTTTCGACGGTAAGGTCAGGGTTGACGGTCTTGCCTCCCGGAAGGAGGGCTGCGACGTCGGTCATATTGGACAATTGCAGATGATTCAATGCATCTCGTCCGAGGCTGTGGGTGGTTCCCAGGCCGTCCTTGGCCTTCTGCGCCGTCACCACCACCTCGTCCAATGCAAGGGAATTTTCGTGAAGCTTGATATCCAGATCTTCAATGTCTTTCCTGACATCGATTTCTAAGGTAACGCTCACATATCCCAGGCAGGATGCTTCCAGCTGGTGTTTTCCCGGCTGGACATTTTCGAAGATATAATATCCTTCGGTATCAGCAACGGCCCATAGATAATCTTCTCCGATTCTGACAACAGCACCGATAACCGGATCACCAGATCCGGCTTCAGTAATTCTGCCGCTGACCGACCGGGACTGCGCGTGAACGCACAGGGCCGACAGCAGCAGAAATGCAATTGTCAGAAACTTACGCATGTATTATCTTTCTTCAATAGTCTTGCCGTGATCCTTTGCAGTCACTTCCTTCCACTTGTCAGTGTAGCCCGGCTGGGTGATCTTTGCAGGGATGCAGTCGGTGTGCTCGTTGGTAACGAAGCTTCCGTCCTCGTTCTGAGCCTTTACGTTTCCGTCGATGAACTTAACGAGAAGAAGCTGCTCGAGAGCTACCCATTTTTCGAAAATCTTCTGGGCATTATCTACAGAGAATCTTGTAAGGAATTCACGTACAGATGCATATGGATCTACGACCTTGCCAGCCTTATTGTCTCGTCTGATCTGCTTGCGAGGCTTTGCCTGAGCGGCATTGTATAGTGCGAGAGCCTCCTGGTCAGCCTTAGCCACAGCCTCTGCCATCTCTGCCTCCCATGCGTCGATAGCTGCATCCACTGTAGGGAACATGATGTTGTAAGCCTTGTAGCATGCGTTTGCCACGCGGTTTGTCATCCAGAATGCAGATGTTGGAGAGTAAGTGATCATATTTCCGTTTCCTACTCGGAAGCTTTCAGGAACCTCGTATGTAGAAGTGTAGATAGGTGTGAGGTATGATGTCGCCGCATCGTCGCATCCGAACCAGTTGACTCCACCGATTTCGTCTGGAAGCCATCCGCGTGACTGTCCTACGAACCAGAATCCGGTCTGCTGTGTAGCGATTGCTCTTTCATTGACATATTTCTTTCCTTCGTACTCGAATCCCATAGGTCTCCAGCGGTATGGGAGGGCGTTTCCGCCAGCTCCTGCGTCCACAGTCATATCCATCGGAGTACCCTCGTAATGGTCGCGCATCACGTCAGCCACGTTCTTTACGCTGATCTTGCGTGAAGGCTTCACGAAGAGCGGGAATCTCTTGGTCTTGTCCCATCCCATTGCATAGTCGATGTAGTCGTATGCATCTGCTGTCACCTCGTTTCCGTTCTCATCGAGATAAGTGAACTTGCCGTCGCAGAGGATATTGAATGCAGCCCAGGCGCGAGCCTCGCAGCCACGCATTCCGCTGAAGTCGAGCGGTGCATATGCATCGCAGAAGCTGAAATCCTTGTCCTCGCCGCTGAAATAACCCTTTTCGCGTGCGAATGTAATGACATCCGGTGCGTAGATGCAGTTCTCAGGGTCGTTGAGAGGGAAGGTGCTGATGCGGGCCTGATTTGCATGAGCGCAGATATATCCGTCAGGAACTCTTCTAGCCACCCATACGATGCCCTTGTTGTCCGGTCCCTTTCCGATAAGGTCCATGACCCATACTTCCTCCTTGTCAGCGAGTGAGAAAGACTCTCCGCTTGAATAGTATCCGTATGTATTGGCAAGATCCACGATGATGTCGATGGCTTCGCGTGCTGTCTTTGCTCTTTCGAGTGCCACGTAGATGAGCGAGCCATAGTCCATCACTCCCTTAGGGTCTTCGAGCTCAGGACGGCCTCCGTATGTGGTCTCGGCGATGATGAGCTGATGCTCGTTCATGTTGCCTACTCTCTGGTATGTTCTTCCCACCTGAGGGATGAGTCCGAGGTATTTACCTGTGTCCCA
Source organism: Candidatus Cryptobacteroides sp. (assembly GCA_045614445.1). Lineage (GTDB taxonomy): Bacteria > Bacteroidota > Bacteroidia > Bacteroidales > UBA932 > Cryptobacteroides. The sequence continues at coordinate 28,963 of JAZLCW010000046.1, forward strand.
CTCGTTTATCTGTCTCATGTCGCCTGCTTTCCATACTCCTGCCGGGGCATAGTAAAGCTCTCCGTAGAGCTGATGCGAGTCTGCCGCATATGACACCATATTGGAACCGTCTGTGCTGGCTCCCTTTGTCACGAGGACATTTGTGCAGGCGTTACTGTCAATGTTTGCAGTGAACATTGCAGCCGCCAGAGCGATGAGTGCTGCTGAAATTCTTCTCATTTTGTTCTTTTATTATTATTAATTATTTTTGTGTCGTTTTTGGAGGGGCTTTCGCTTAAAAGCCTTTTTCCCAATATTGCAAAACTATAAAAAAATCGTCAGATATGAAATGTAAATTTTGTCTGTCACTGGCATTTTTGCTTGTTTTTACCTGCCTGACAGTGTCTGCGCAGCAGCAGCCGGAGAAGCCGGATGTGTATGAGCAGGCCGAAATGGAGGCTGACAGACTTCAGAGGGTACTGGATCTGGAGGACTGGCAGCTTTTTTATGTGGATTCTACCCTCAAGCACGATTTCCCTGCTATGATGGCTGATTATGAGGAACTGCAGAAGTCAAAGGTGGCCAATACCGCAATGTATCAGGCCGTACAGGACAAGTGGATGGATCAGATCGATGCCACATATCAGAAGATTTTTACGGAAGAACAATGGGCCGCGTATCTGAAACAGGGGGCTGCCAAGGCTCAGAAGGCCAGGGCGAAGCGCAAGGCAAAGGCCGAAGGAATAAAGTAACAATCCAAACCATCATCCCCGACCAGGGAAACAATTGAAACCGTCATCCCCGACCTGATCGGGGATCCAATATAAGACTATGGATTTTTTAGAAGTAATAGAGAAAAGGCACAGTGTCAGAAAATATGCTGACAAGCCTGTGGAAAGAGAGATTCTTGATGCGATTGTAAGGGTGGCCGAGACTGCTCCGTCTTCAAGGAACAGCAAGAGTTCTGCTTTTATGATCGTAGAGGACAGGGATACATTGGATGCTCTCTCTCAGATGCGTGACTATGGTTCTGCATTGCTCAGCGGTGCTCAGGCGGCGATCGTGGTGCTCGGTGACGAGACCAAGACCGACCTTTGGGTGGATAACTGTGCTATATCGGCTACTTTCATCCAGCTGGCTGTCACTGCTATGGATCTTTGCAGCTGCTGGGTGCATTGCAACGGCCGTCCTCGTCTTAAGGATGAACCAGAGGGAGCCAAGGCAGAGGATTATGTGCGCGAGCTCCTGGGTATCAAGGATGGCCTTCGTCCATATTGCGTAGTCGCAATAGGTTATCCAGTGGAAGAATCTGCGAAGTAGTTTTTCTTGTCCGTAAAATGTATGCTTTTTACGGACAAACTCATCAAATTTGTCGCTTTGTCCGTAAATACCCCCAAAAATACGGACAAACCCCAATCTGATAGCAAGTCCTCCCCCCCCGAGGAGGATTTAGGAGGAGGGTAACGTAGATATATTTTAGGCCCTTGCTTAGCGAAATAAGTTGACTGATATGGAATAAAGAGATAAAATTTAAAAATATGAGAGAAAGAATTGAGGCCCTCATGGCCGAAATAGCTGCTTTGTCCTGCAAGACAGAACAGGAAATCGAGCAGGCGCGTGTCCGCCTTCTTGGAAAGAAGGGTGAGATCACAGCCCTTTTCGATGAATTCAGAACAGTGGCACCGGAGCTCAAGAGAGAGTTCGGACAGAAGCTCAATGTGCTTAAGAACGCAGCTGCTGCAAAGATAGAGGAACTGAAGGAGGCTGCTGCAGAATCACCTGCAGCTGGTGCAGCTTCTTTTGACTATACAATGCCGGGAGATCCTGTACAGCTGGGTTCACGTCATCCGGTGTCGATTGCACGCGAAGAGATTGTAAGCATCTTCCGCAAATTCGGTTACGACGTGGCTGAAGGACCTGAGGTAGAGGACGATTGGCATGTATTCGAGGCATTGAACTTCCCGCCTGAGCACCCTGCCCGTGAGATGCAGGATACTTTCTTCATCAGCGACAGCGACAATCCGGTTCTTCTCCGTACCCACACTTCTTCAGTGCAGGTACGCGCGATGGAGAAGATGCCTCTTCCGATCCGCATCGTCTGCCCGGGCCGTGTGTTCCGTAACGAGGCGATTTCTGCCCGAGCACATTGTATCTTCCATCAGGTGGAAGGACTCTATATCGACGAGAATGTGACATTTGCAGATATGAAGCAGGCTATCCTTCTCTTCGCTCGCGAAATGTTCGGAGCTCAGTCTCAGATCCGTATGCGTCCTTCATACTTCCCGTTCACTGAGCCATCGGCTGAGATCGATGTAAGCTGCAACATCTGCGGAGGAAAGGGCTGTAACGTCTGCAAGGGAACAGGCTGGCTTGAGATCATGGGCTGTGGTATGGTGGACCCTAATGTCCTCGAGGCATCGGGAATCGACAGCAAGAAATACAGCGGCTTCGCATTCGGAATGGGCGTCGAGCGTATTGCGATGCTTAAATGGCAGGTGCGCGACCTTCGTAACTATTTCGAGAACGACTTACGCTTCCTCAAGGAATTCGAGACTTCACTTTAATCTTATATGAAACTGCTGTTCATTACTGATTTTACTGAGCAGTTCGCTTATAGGTTTCTTCGTGGCATCTTCAACTACTCATTGCGAACGGAGCAGTGGGTGGTGTGCAAGATGCCACCTGCGTATAAGCACGAGCTTGGACTTGAAGGTGTGGTGGCCTGGGCCAAGGAATGGAAGGCTGACGTGGTGATAGCCCAGTTCGAGCCGGATGATGATGTGACTCTGTTCAGAAAGAACGGAATAGTCGCTCTTGCCCAGGATTTCATCTGTAAATTCGATCAGATTCCCAATATTACAGCAGACTATGACCTGACTGGCAGTATGGCTGCCGAGCACTTCCTTGCCAAGGGATTCAAGCATTTCGGATTCTTCGGATACAATGGGGTGTGCTGGTCGGACGAAAGATGTCAGGGATTCCGTCGCCGTGTGGAGATGGCGGGGTTCGGTGACAATTTCCACATGTATGACAAGCAGCATATCGAGAATATGTGGTATTATGACCAGTCGGTTCTTTCGGATTGGCTTCATTCATTGCCTAAGCCGATTGCCATAATGGCTTGTGATGACAATCAGGGCAATATCCTCCTTCAGGCATGCAACTCCTGCGGTCTTAAGATTCCTTTCGATGTAGCCATAATAGGAGTGGATAATGATGAGATTCTTTGTAATATGTCCGATCCTGCAATGTCTACAATCAATGTGGATATCGAACGTGGCGGCTATGATACTGCCGCAATGGTGGAAAAGATGGTAAAGGATCCTTCATATCTTGGCGAAGACATCATTCTGAAGCCGCTGAATGTGGTGGAAAGAGTATCCTCTTCGGTGTTTGCAACAGATGATAAGGCAATTATCAAAGCGTTGAGGTTCATTCAGGCCAATGTAGACCGTAGAATCCAGGTGACTGATGTTCTGGAGCATGTCCCTCTTTCACGAAGACTTCTTGAGCAGAGATTCAAGAAGATGACCGGCTGTTCCATCTATAATTATATCTCTATTCAGAGGATGGAACGATTCGCCCAGCTCTTGCTTTCAAGCAAAGATTCCGTCACTGAAATTGCGGCGAGAATGGACGAATTCGATACTAAAAGTATTTCAAGACGATTCAAGGCTATCAAGGGCTGTACTCCTTCGGAGTTCAGAAAGAATGAATTGCGTAAATTGGGTATATAATTACGCAAAAAGTATAGGCTATGGAGTCGTAATCCGGTATCTTTGCATTTAACTAACCGCATAATATAATGTTACTTGGTATTGATATAGGAGGCACGACCATAAGTCTGGGCCTCGTTGATGATTTTAATATTGTCAAGAAGATCTGTGTGCCTTCGTTCGATAAGAAGGCTTCCATGAATGAAACCATAGATTATCTGATTTCCAGAATTGAGGAAATCATCACTCCTGAAGTGGAGAGTATAGGTGTGGGAGTTCCTACTCTTGTGGATTCAGTCTGCGGAGTGGTATTCGATGCAGCCAATATTCCAAGCTGGACAGAAGTTCCTCTCAAAGCGATTCTTGAAGAGCGTTTCGGAGTAAGGGTAATCGTAAATAATGATGCGAACTGCTATGTTCTGGGTGCAGCCTCCAGACTTGAGGAAAAGTATCCTGTAGTGGTAGGTGTTACCTTAGGTACAGGCATCGGAGTCGGTGTGGTGAACGATGGAAAGCTTTTCTGTGGCACAAATTGCGGTGTAGGTGAAATAGGTGCCATTCCATATATGGGCAAGGATTATGAGTCTTTCTGCTCTTCTAAATTCTTTGCTGACAAGGGTACTACCGGTGGAGATGCTGCAAAGGCAGTGGCTGCCGGAGACAAAGAAGCTCTCGCGTTGTTTGAAGAATTCGGTCGACATCTGGGTACCTTCCTTTCGGTGGTCATGTTCGCTTATGATCCGGGCTGTATAATCATTGGCGGAGGCCTTTCAAGATCGTATGATCTGTTTGCAGATTCTATGATGGAAGCCCTCAGAGCAGCTTATCCATACTCAAGATCTCTGGATCGTCTGAAGATTATTCCTATGCATCAGGATGAAAATGCTCTTCTGGGAGCATCTCTTATGTAGAACCTTCTTTCGGATCCGACATGTCTTATCTGACTTTTATCATTTCTGCAATGACCAACATGATTCCTGCCCCCTGCACAGCAGCGGGAGCGGAATATTTGTTTTCATCCGGGAGTGAAATCTGTCATCATCCAGAAGAATTGAAAACCAATAGAAATAAACATATAAACTTAATGAATATGAAATCTTATTTTTCAGCAATCATGCTTTCTGCCCTCATGCTTGTGGGCTGTACTGAAAAAGTACGTATCGTCTGGACAGAGGGTGAGACCGATCCACAGACAAGACGTGCAACACAGACAATTACAGTGGTGAATGCACCGAAAGGAACAGACTGGGCTATCTGGCTTACATCGAATCATATTACAGCCGGAGAAGTCGAGGGAACAGAGGGCAAGATCGAGATGCACCACGGATGTCTTTATAAGATGACTCCTTACGAACATAGCGGCAAGGATCTTACCGTGCTTTATACAGACCGTCCTCTGCAGCGTCATTGCTGGGCACCGGAGGGATTTTCATTGGAATACAAGGGAAAGGTACGCCAGCTCGAGGTGGAGTATGTCTTCCTTCCTTCTGAGAGAATTCCTGATTTCGAGTATAACAAGGTCGATCTTCAGGCTTGGGATATGGTTCCTTCACTTAAGAAGGTCGAGCCTGCGCAGGGAGTTACTCTCGTCGAGGAAATGCCTGAGGCAGAAATTGTCGCTGCCCCGGTTGCCGGCTGGTACAGAATTACCCTTGACGGACAGTGCAAGGTGGAGGTTGCCGATGAGGATGGCGCATGGTATGCTCAGGTGACTCTCGATAATCTCAAGAGAAATGTCGGTGGCAATGAGATCCCTAATATGGTGATAGAGGACTGGCCGGATCTCGAATATAGAGGATTTATGCTTGATATCTCCCGCAACTTCACTACAAAAGACAATATCCTCAAATTTATCGATCTTCTCGGACATTACAAGGCAAGCGTATTCCATCTTCATTTCGGAGACGATGAAGGTTGGAGGCTTGAAATCACCAAGTTTCCGGAACTCGTGACTTATGGTGCATATCATGCATTCCCTCAGAAGAATGAGGCAGGCGAGTATGTGGAGGTAGAGTGTCTTATGCCTTCATACAACGGAAGCATCGATCCGAAGGATATGGCTTCTTCTGCAAACGGCCATCTTACAAAGGAGGATTATATCGAGATCCTCAAATATGCATGGGAGCGTCGCATTCAGGTGATTCCGGAGTTCGATACTCCGGGACATTCGAGAGCGGCTATCAAGGCTATGCAGGCATATGCCGAGCGTACCGGAGACGATTCTTATCTGCTCAGTGACCCTGAGGATGCTTCAGAGTATTGCTCAGTCCAGTATTATCGTGACAACGCCATCAATGTGGCTCTTCCTTCGACCTACAGATTCATCGAGACAGTATTTGACGAGATCATCGCATATCACAAGGAGGCCGGTGTCCCTCTTCCTGCAATTCATGTCGGAGGTGACGAGGTACCTGAGGGAGCGTGGGTAGGTTCCCAGGCATGCCAGAAGATAATGGCGGAAAGAGGTTGGGACAATATCGAACTGCTCAAGTCATATTATATCGAGAACGTGCTTGATATCGCTGAGGCACGCGGAGTGAAGATTTCAGGATGGCAGGAGCTTGTCATGGATCTCGAGGATCATGTGTATGAGAGAATGAAGAAGAACCTTTATTCGATCAATTTCTGGCATACAGGAAGCGGCCAGGAGGAGTATCCATACAAGTATGCGAATGACGGAGTGCCTGTAATCCTTTCGAATATGACCAATACCTATATGGACTTCGCATACACTCCGGACAAGACCGAAAGAGGTCTTTCATGGGGAGGTTTCGTGGATGAGCGTCGCAGCTTCTCTCTCCTTCCGTTCGATATCTATCGTTCGGTACGTTGGGATGATGATGCCGTGATGCGTGACATCGCGACACTCCCGGAGGGTAAGATCCAGCTTGAGGCCAAGGAGAATATCGTCGGTGTTCAGGCTCAGCTCTGGACAGAGACAGTCAGAAACTTCGACCATCTTACATACTACGTATTCCCTAAGGTGTGCGGCGTGTTCGAGAGAGCCTGGAATGCAAGTCCGGTATGGGAGGGCACAACCAAGGCGGATGATCCTGTGTTCATGTCTGAACTCGACAGATATTACAGCACTGTGGTCTCTCGTGAGATGCCATACTACGAAGAAAATGACATCAACTATCGTAAAAGACAGTAAAACGAGGTTTTAATGCGCAAATTGTGGTATAATGTACGCAAAATGACACATAGTGCGCATTAAACCTTGCTACCTTTGTGTCTAACCATATTTTTGATAACCTGATGAAAAAGATAATATCATCCCTCATTCTTGTTTTGGGATTCGTGACAGTGACCTATTCTCAGGTACTGGACAGAGACAGATCCAAATACGCGGTCAACAACTTCGCTGAGAATGACAAATATACGATGCTCGAGACATATCAGACAGTATCGGTTACCGAACCTAAGGGCAAGAAGGTGAAGAATGTGATTTTCATGATCGGTGACGGAATGGGTCTGGAACAGATCAGTGCGGCATGGGTATGTAACGGCGGACACCTGAACCTTGACAATTTCACAAAGACAGGTATCCAAAGGACTTATTGTGTCAATAGATTGGTTACCGATTCGGCAGCTGCAGGATCGGCTTTGGCTACAGGCTCGAAGACCAATTACGGAATGATCGCTATGTCTCCTGACAGTGTGGCGGTGGAGTCTCTTGCGGAATATGCCATGAGCAAGGGTAAGAGAGCAGGTGCTGCCGTTACCTGCAGAGTGAACGATGCGACACCAGCTGTTTTCTTCAGCCATTCTCCTACGCGTAAGGATCAGGAGGGTATTGTAGCCCAGATGGCCGAGAGCGGCGTCTACTTCCTTTCCGGTGGCGGTATCAAATATTGGAAAGATAGGGAAGACGGTAGGGATATCACTGCGGAGATTCAGGAAAAGGGCTATTCGTTTGCATCTACAAAGGAAGAACTGATGGCAGTGGAAGAAGGTCCGGTAGTAGCATTGATGGCTGATTATGAACTTCCGTTCGCTCTTGACAGAGGTGACATCCTTCCATCTTCAGTGGCAAAGGCATTGGAGCTTCTTGACAATAAGAAGGGATTCTTCCTTATGATTGAAGGTTCCATGATCGATGACGGCGGTCATGACAATAAGGCCGGACATACCATGGAGGAAATCTTCGATTTCGACCGTACCATCGGACTCGTCCTCGAGTGGGCAGCAAAAGACGGTGAGACTCTCGTGGTCGTGACAGGTGATCATGCTACAGGAGGTATGACCCTGCTCAGCGGAAGTCTTCCTGAAAATCGCATCAGAGTGAACTTCTCTACGACTGGTCATAATGGAATCCTTCTTCCTGTATATGCTTGGGGTCCGCACTCGGAAGATTTCATCGGTGTGTATGAGAATGCTGAACTCTCACAGAAAATCAAGAATCTCATCAAATAAGCTAAATGAAGATCAATAGTATATTTAAGGTTATGGCTGCGTGCGCACTGATGATGTGCATGCAGTCATGTACTGGTGATGATCAGCCGGATTTCGTTGTTCCTGCTCCGGATACCGATAAGGAAAATATAGAAAACAACAACGGTGGCAACGGAACTCAGAATGGCAGTGGAGGGCAGACCGATCAAGCGGTTGCGTCCCTCTGTAATCCTGACGATCTCGGTCAGACGCCGATGATCATTGCATATTATACTGAGAATTCTTCGCAACTTCCTGATATTGCCTGTCTTACGCATATCAACTATGCGCACGGCAGATTTGTCAATAAAGAGACTGGAGAGGGCGGTATCTGGATCGAACAGCCTGAGAAACTCGAGCAGATAATCGCTCTGAAGCAGCAGAAGCCAAGCCTTAAGGTGCTTCTTATGATTGGAGGCTGGGGTGACAAGGCTGATGGTTTCAGCGAAATGGCACGTGATGCCAGGAAGAGGACCGAGTTCTGCCAGTCGTGCAAGCAGCATATTGACAATTACGGTCTTGATGGTATCGATATCGACTGGGAGTATCCTACTGCCGGACCTTCTGAGAATGGTAAGCATCCTGATGATACAAGAAATTTCAATCTTGTCCTGAAGGAACTCAGAGAGACCATCGGTAACACTAAGATCATTTCATACGCATCGTCTGCAAGTGCCAGTTATGTGGACTGGAAGACAGCGATGCTTTATATGGATTATGTGAATGTGATGACATACGATATGGGAGATCCTCCTTATCATAATGCACCTTTATACTATTCGGCATCCATTACCAAGAAACGCAGCGTGGATCAGTCGATAACAGCTCACTTTGCAGCAGGAGTACCTTTGAACAGGCAGGTGATGGGAGTTCCTTTCTATGGCCATGGAACCGATCCTTACAAGGCGGATGTGAAGTTCAATGAAATGGAGCAGATATTCTCTTCTTCAAAATATGCAGGCAAGAATATAAGGAAGTGGGATTCGGTAGCAAAGGTTCCTTATCTTGTCGATGAGTCAGGAAACCTGCTGCTTGGATATGATGATGAAGAATCTGTTACATACAAAGGACAGTATGTCGTACAGAAGAAACTTCTTGGAGCGATGTTCTGGGAATATCGTCACGATGACGCCCAGGGAACCCTGAGAAAGGCCCTGTGCAAGGCTATTTACGGCAGTGAATCTACGGAAAAATAGATACTAACCATATAATTACTAACACTCAACACAATGAAACAGAAACTAGTCCATTTAGCGAGATTGGCTACGATGTGCTGTCTGTTGATCTGTACTATCGGTGGAAATGCTTTCGCTCAGAATGGCATCACCATCAATGGTAAGGTCATTGACAATACAGGTCAGCCGGTCATCGGAGCGGGCGTGACCATTTCAGGTACGACCGTCGGAGTGGCTGCGGATCTGGACGGACAGTTCCAGATTACTGTACCATCTGAGTCTTCTGTCATTACTGTATCTGCTCTTGGTTATCTTGCCAAGGAGGTGGAAATCGGTAAGAAACAGAATCTGATCGTTGTCCTGGATGATGAAACAGAGTCCTTGGAAGCAACGGTCGTGGTGGCTTACGGTACCCAGACCAAGGCTACGATCACTGGTGCTCTTTCTTCGATTGACTCGAAGGAGCTTGTGAAGGCCCCGGTTGCCGACATTTCGAATGTCCTTTCCGGCCAGCTTCCTGGTGTAACAACAGTCCAGGTTTCAGGTAAGCCGGGAGATGACTATGCAGACATCTATGTCCGCGGTGTCAGCTCGCTTTCTGACGGAGCATCGTCTCCTCTTATCCTCGTCGATGGTGTAGAGCGTCCGCTCAATACGATTGACCCTAACGAAATCGAGAGTCTTTCTATCCTTAAGGATGCTGCTTCAACTGCGGTATTCGGTGTGCGAGGTGCCAATGGTGTAATCCTCGTTACTACCAAACGCGGTGATGCAGGTAAGCCGAAGATTTCTGTGAGCAGCATCACAGGTGTTCAGCAGCCTCTTTCATTCCTTACTCAGGTAAGCAGTTATGAGTTCGCTTCGTTCTGGAACCTCAAGCAGCAGAATGATGGTGTGACTGACCCTAAGGCTTATTATGCTCCAGAGGCTATCGAGGCTTATCGTACAGGATCAGATCCTCTCGTATTCCCTAATACGAACTGGAAGGAGATCCTTTACCGCAAGGCCTTCCTTCAGACAAAGAACAATATCAACATTTCCGGTGGTTCGGATAAGGTGCGTTACTTCGTTTCGATGGGTTATATGTTCCAGGACGGTATCTTGAGACAGATGCCTGGTCTATCATATAACAACAACTTCTCGTACAACCGTTATAACTATCGTGCGAACCTCGACTTCAAGCTTACCGAGACTACAGACATGAAGCTGAACATCAGCGGAGTGGTAGGTAAGACTTACGAGCCGATGGAGGATGATGGTATTGATGACAATGTATGGATCTTCACTACTCTCTGGGTGACACCTAACGCCAGCCCTGGTATGGTGAACGGTATTCCTCTTACTTATGTGGGTGATGGTCCTACCCCTCCTACAACCCGTCGAAGCGGTTATATGACCTATTATAATATGGGTTACGAGGAGAAGTACAATACTGCGCTTAACCTTGACCTCTCGATCACTCAGAGACTCGACTTCATTACAGAAGGCCTCAGCCTGGGTGTAAAGGGTGGTTATGATACCAATATGTATATCAAGAAGCAGCACAAGGGTTCAGATGCTCTCGAGCAGAGAATCAACTATAAGTCTTTCCAGGAAGGTGACGGCCTTGCTATCAGTGACCCTGACTTTGACAAGACTTATGTGTTCAAGCCAAGTGGCACAATGGCCCCTCTTTCTTACAGCGAGTCGACAAGTGCAGACAGAAGCTGGTATCTTGAGGCACGTGCAGACTACAGCAGGAAATTCGCTGGCAAGCATGCTGTTTCAGGTCTCATCCTTTACAACCAGACTCGTGACTACTATCCTTCGAAGTATTCTTATCTTCCAAGAGGTTATGTGGGATTCGTAGGCCGTGCTACTTATGGATATGACGACAAGTATCTCGTGGACGTGAGTGCAGGTTACAATGGTTCCGAGAACTTCGCTCCAGGCAAGACGCGTTACGGTTTCTTCCCTTCAATGTCACTCGGTTGGGTGGTTACAGAAGAGAAGTGGATGCAGGATGTGACATGGCTTGATTATCTGAAGGTACGTGCTTCGGCAGGTAAGGTAGGTAATGACCTTGGTACTTCAACACGATTCATGTATATGAACAGCGTCTGGGATGAGGCGGGTTCTTACAGCTTCGGTGTGAACAATCCTAACGGTGTTCCTTATTATACTACAGGTACTCCTGGTAACCTTGGAGTGACTTGGGAGACAGCCTTGAAGTACAATGTCGGTCTCGACTTCGATCTGTTCAATAACAGACTTCACTTCGCGGGTGATATCTTCAAGGAGCACAGAACAGGTATCCTCATTTCTCCAAACTCTACTCCTGGAATCATCGCGACTTCGCTCCCTAACATGAACATCGGTATCGTTGACAATCAGGGTTACGAGATCGAGCTCGGATGGAAGGATAATATCGGCGAGTTCAGATACAGCATCGATGCAAATGTTACATATGCGCGCAACGAAATCGTATATATGGATGAGGTGAAGAGTGAGTTCGACTATCAGAACATGACAGGTGGTTCGACAGGACGTAACGATGGTCTTTACAAGTTCGTCCGTCTCTACAACTACGACGACTTCTATATTGATGAGAATGGTGTTCAGAAACTCAATCCTGAGCTTCCTCAGCCGAATGCAACCGTATATCCTGGTGACTGTATGTATGCAGACATCAACGGTGACGGCAAGGTGGACGGAAACGATACGATGGTGTACGGCTTTGCTGACAGACCAGAGTATATGTTCGGTTCTAACTGGAAGTTCTCTTGGAAGGGATTCGGACTTAATCTCAACTGGATCGCTGCTACGAATGTGAACAAGATGCTCGAGGTGGAGTACCGTATTCCATTCACCAACTCAGGTAACCGTGGTCTTCTTGACTATTTCTACAGAGACTGCTGGACTACCGAGAATCCGAATGGAACACTCCCACGTGCAGCAGAGAAGTCTGAGGCGTGGAACTCGGCACCATCTACACTCTGGCTCCGTGATGCTTCTTACATCCGACTCAAGAGCGCTCAGTTCGGATACACATTCGGACGTAATAAGTTCTTCGACCGTATGGGTATCAACAGTCTGAATATCAGCTTCACAGGATACAACCTCCTTACATTTACAAGTCTTACATTCCAGGATCCTGAGACCGTATCGAACAACGACGGTGTATATCCATTGGTCAAGACTTATAACATTGCTCTTAACATCAACTTCTAATCCGGTCTGATATGAAAACAACAAGAAATATATTTATAGCAGTCCTTTTGGGAGTCATGATGTCATCGTGTGAGACCCTCCAGCTTGGAGATGCGGGACTCAGCCAGGCTCCTGAAACTTCTGGTGCCAACATCGAAACTCTCTTCGCAACCAAGAAGGACGCTGACAAGGTGCTTGTCACAGCTTATGCATATCTTCCTTACGGTATCACAAGTGCCTTTGATTCCAAGATGGGAGGAAACGTGCTCGAGTGTATCACTGATCATGCTCAGAGTAACCAGGGTTTCGGATCTGATGGCCCGAAGAACCTTTATTATAATGGAGCACTCGGTGCAAGTATGACAACTTATACCGGCAGTGAGGCTTACCGTTTCGCTTCGGAGAAAGATTATACTGCTATCCGTTACGGCTGGCTTTTCATTGAGAATGCAGACAAGATTCCGGATGCCACTCCGGAAGAAATCGCAAAGATGAAGGCCGAGGCCAAGGTATGTATCGCTATCGCGTACGCAAATATGCTTCGTTATGTGGGTGGCGTTCCTATTCTTGACCACGCTGTAAGCACTACAGAGGAGATGGTCTACCCAAGAAACACATTTGCCGAGACAGTTGACTTCATCGTAAGGATGTGTGACGAGGCAAAGGCAGACCTTCCTTGGAAAAATGATGATCCGAATGATGACGGACGTATGACAAAAGCTGCTGCTCTTGGTCTGAAGCTTCGCGTGCTTTGCTTTGCTGCCAGTCCTACATTCAATTCTGATGTGGCTTGGCATCCACAGGCGAACGAGTACCATTGCTATGGCAACTACGACGCAGCTCGTTGGACTGCAGCCAAGGATGCTGCTGACGAGTTTATGAACGAGCTTGCAAAGAACGGACATTATGGTCTCGTTCAGGCTGCGGAAGCAACTCCAAGAACTTATCGACTTGCTTATCGTAAGGGCTATTACGAACGCGGTACTTCAGAGTCAATCATCTCTATCAGAAAGGATTATGATTCTGATTATCATGATAACTGGATCGAGAAGGCCGAGTACATCTGTCCTACTCTCAACTGGGTGAACAAGTACGGATGGGCGGACGGAAGCGAGTTCCCTGAAAACTTTGACTGGGAGAATCCATCGGCTCAGCCATTCTTCACTACAGGAAACTGTGTGACAGGAACTGAGACACGTGACCCACGCCTTTATGAGAACATCGCTGTTCCTGGTGACTACTGGGATAATGAGAATATGGCAAAGGTTCACATCAACCATCCTAACTACCGTGCGGACGGAACAGGTTTCCTTGCTATGAAGTATGTTCTTCAGAAGGATGCAGATCGCGAGAACGTTCCTCCTCATTGGTCGCTGATGCGCTTTGCTGAGATTCTTCTCAACGCTGCAGAGGCATATAGCGAGTCTGCAGCGGCACCTACAGCTCAGGCGTACGAGTGTGTCAACAGCGTGAGAGCGCGTGTAGGTCTTCCGCCACTTGCAGAGGGAATGACCAAGGAGCAGTTCCGTGCAGCTCTTCTTCGTGAGCGTGACTGTGAATTCGGTTTCGAGGAGTTCCGTTGGTTCGATATGATCCGCTACGGTCTCAAGGAAGATTTCACCAAGCAGCTCTATGGCCTCTATTCTGAGGGCAAGGGAGGAAAGCCGGATAATCCTGATTCATTCACATACTCTAAATATGAACTTGCTACAAGAAGTTGGGCGATAAATTGGGATACAAAATGGTATCTTGCTCCTATTCCTGTAACAGAGGTCAACAAGGGTTATGGAATGACACAGAATCCTGGATGGTAAAACTTAAAGATACCAGATGATGAAAAAAATTAGCAAATACATTATACTTCCTCTTCTGCTGGCAGGCGCGACAGTTTCCGCTCAGGAGTCTGTTGAACTCTCGCAGGTGGATTCCATTGTGATTGCAAATCCTTTCAAGGTGCAGGCCAATGGTAACATCATGCGTGATGCCATAGTCTTTCAGCAGAGTCCGGAGGTCGATATAGCGAAGGCCCTCTACGGCCAGTTCTCCGGTCTCCTTGTCGAGCAGGGTACCGGCAGAAGCGAAATCAACCAGTCGAGCCTTGAGCTGCACGGTCACGCGCCGCTCGTGCTCATCGACGGTTATCCTCGCGAACTCTCAGATATCACAGCTGTTGAAATCGAGTCCATCACTGTCCTCAAGGATGCTGTATCTGCGGCTATCTATGGCGTCAAGGGTGGAAACGGTGTGATCATGATTACTACCAAGAGAGGTCAGGCGACTCCTTTGAAGGTGTCTGCAAAGTATCAGTTCGGACTCAGCACGATGTTCCGCGCTCCTCAGTTCTCGTCTTCATATACATATGCTCTCAAGGTCAACGAGGCACGTGCTCTCGACGGTCTTCCAGCTATGTATGGCAATGATGCGTTCACATACTTCGTAAACGGTCAGAGACCTGATATGTATGCGAATGTAAACTGGATGAATGAGATCTACCGCAATCATGGTGATAACCATCGTGCAGAACTTACATTCACCGGTGGTAACAAGAACTTCCGTTATTTTGCAGCGGTTGATTATATGAAGGACAACTCACTCTATGTGAATCCTACTTCAGATGACCGCTACAATGCGAATACCTATGACAACCGTCTGGGTATCAGAGCAAATGTGGATGTGAACATCACCAATACCACTTCAATGAAGCTTGGTGTGATGGCTCGCCTTTCTGAGTTCAACCGTCCTTATTGGGAGAATATCAGCGGTGAATCAATTGAAGAGACTATCTACAAGACTCCTGCTGCGGCTTTCCCTATCAAGCTCCAGGATGGTACTTATGGCGGATCCAGACTCTATGGCGCAAACAACCCGGTAGCGCTTCACCAGGATTCTGGAAGCCATCTCTATGCTGAGACAAGAGTTCTTGCTGATATGGTTCTCCGTCAGGATCTCGGTATGCTCCTCAAAGGCCTTTACGCTGATGTGAATGTCGCTTTCGACTACACTGGCGAAATGACAGAGATCTCTTACAAGACCTACAGATATGCTGAGATCGCCAATTTGTCTTTCCCATTTACTCCGACTTATTATGGTACTGACTCTAAGACAATGAGCTACGATCAGTATTTCCATAGTCTCGGAATGCGTTCTGAACTTCAGGCTCGTCTTAACTGGGAGAGAACTTTCGGAAAGCACCATATTGAAGCTCGCGCAGCATACAGACAGCGTTCTTACATCTTCAACAAGCGTAATGCTTCTTCGAAGACTCAGGAAATCCTCGGAACTGTAAGCTACAATTGGAATGAGAGACTCTTTGCAGATCTCGCAGTGAACTACTCAGGTTCAGCTTATCTTCCAGAAGGACAGAGATTCAATCTTTATCCGGCTCTCAGCCTTGCCTACATCGTTTCAAAAGAGCCTTATGTGAAGGTTTACGGTTCTGCCGGTATCTCAGGATATGATGGAGAGCTGGAGCATGAACTCTTCCTCCAGACTTACGGAAGCTCGAATGCAAGCGGTTATCGTTTCGGTGAGAATGCTGCAAGCTACTCAGGCCGTGCGGAAGGTGATCTTCCTGCGACATTCCTCGAGCCTGAGAAGTCAACCAAGGCTACAGTAGGATTCGACCTCGGCTTCTTCCAGAGAAGACTCTCTATCAATGCAGAGGCTTTCGCTGAAAACCGCAGCAATATCCTCATTTCTCCATCAAATGTATCTGGTGTCATCGGTATCGGTGTGAAGGACCAGAGTATGGGTGAAAACAAATACAAGGGTGTAGACCTTTCTGTCGCTTGGAACGACAAGGCTGGTGATTTCTCATACGGAGTGTATGCAAACGGCGGATGGCTCTTCACTGAGGTTGTGAATGACGGACAGGCATATCAGAACTATGACTACCTCTACCATGCAGGCAATCCTATTGGACAGCGTTATGGTCTTGAGGTGATCGGCATCTTCCAGAATCAGTACGAGATCAATAACAGCCCTAAGCAGACATTCGGTGATGTCCGCCCAGGTGACCTCAAGTACAAGGATCAGAACGGTGACGGTGTGATCAATGATGAGGACGTTGTGAAGATGTTCGGATCAAGCACACCACTCTTCCAGTTCGGTTTCGGTCTTAATGTTGCCTACAAGGGATTCAAGGTCTATGCTGATTTCCAGGGTGTGACAGGTGTGACAGTGAATCTCCTGGATTCACCTCTGTACAAGCCTCTCGTAAATAACGGAACCATCTCGAATAATTTCCTTGCACGTGAGATTACCTGGACTCCGGAGACTGCTGACAGAGCTACAATGCCTCGACTCACAACTCTTGAGAACCCTAACAACTACCGCAAGAATTCACTCTGGTACAGAGACGGTTCTTTCATCAAGCTCCGTAACCTCGGTGTATCTTATACAATCCCTAAGAAGGTGGCCAAGTTCTCAGATATCACAGTATCTGTAAACGGAACTAACCTCTTCAGCCTTGACAACATCAAGTTTGCGGATCCGGAACAGCTTGAGGCTGCTTATCCGTCTACAAGAGTATTCTGGGCAGGCGTAAAGTTCAACTTCTAAACTAAGGCATGGACGAAATGAAAAAGTTTATCTATATAATCCTGGCAGCAGCCCTTGCCCTCCCGGCTTGTAACTTGCTCGATTTCGATGAGACGAGCGGCGTTTACGACAGGGATGACATGTATGAGACATACAGCTATGCTCAGAGGATGTTGACCAATATCTACAGCTACATGCCACAGGATCTTGGAACCATCGGTGATGCGATGCGCGACTGCGGATCGGACGATGCCGAGTTCGGCGATCCGGACGGCAGTGTGCAGAGATTCAACAACGGCAACTGGTCTGCAGTTTCCACTGTCGATGACAGCTGGGAGCTCTATAACGGTATCCGTTGCGTGAGCGAGTTCCTCGAGTCAATCGAGAAGATCGATTTCTCGAAGTACTACTATGACTCAAAGTATGAGAGACAGATGGAGCATGTTAAGACCTTTCCTTATCAGGCAAGAGTGCTTCGCGCATTCTATCTCTTCGAACTTGCACGTCGCTATGGCGATATTCCTGTTCCGATGAAGATGCTCACAATCGAAGAGGCCAACTCTATCGAGAAGACACCTTTCGATCAGGTAATCGAGTTCATCGTAGCAGAGTGTGATGAGTGTGCTCCAAACCTTCCTGTTACATACATAGGCATGCTTGACGATGAGTATGGCCGTGCTACAAAGGGTTTTGCAATGGCAGTGAAGACAAAGGCTCTTCTTTATGCAGCCAGCAAGCTTCACAATCCTGAAATGGATGTTCAGAAGTGGAAAGCAGCTGCTCTTGCGGCTCAGGACGTGATCAATCTTGGTGTCTATGTTCTGGATTCGGGTGAGAAGGTGAATACGACATCTTCTCCTGAGAATATCCTCGTGAGAATGAATTCTGAGAGCAGCAGCTTCGAAGAATACAACTTCCCTGTAAGATTCACTGAGGGCCAGCGTACATATATGTCAGGTACATATCCTACTCAGAACCTTGTAGATGCATTCCAGACAATCAACGGTTATGATGTGACTCTTACCGCAGACGGTTGGGTGTCAGATGATCCTGATTTCGATCCTGCTCGTCCTTATGATAACCGTGATCCACGTTTTGCACGTACAATCCTTGCAAACGGCATGGACTTCAAAGGCACTAAGATCGAGACATTTGTAGGCGGTGCTGACTATTCTGCTACACGCAGCGATCTCGGAACATGCACAGGATACTATCTCAGAAAATATATCAATGAGGCTACAAGCTTCATTCCTGAAGCCGAGGCAGAGTACAAGCATCATTGGGTGATCTACCGTTATGCTGAGACTCTCCTCACTTATGCCGAGGCTGCAAACGAGTACTTCAAGAATCCTGCAGCTACCGATGCAGAACTCACAATGTCTGCTCTTGATGTGCTTAATCAGGTGCGATTGAATGCACAGATGCCTCCTGTAGATGCTTATGACTACGAATCATTCGTAGAGGCAGTACGCCGCGAGTGGAGAGTAGAGTTCGCATTCGAGGATCATCGTTTCTGGGATGTACGTCGCTGGGATATCGGTGCGACAACTCAGACTCAGGTCGACGGTGTGAATATCGTTGAGACTAATTCAGGCTTAGAGTACTCACGCAAGATGGTGGAGAAGCGTACATGGGCAGATAGAATGAATCTTTACCCAATCCCTAAGTCGGAGCTTTTCAGCAATCCAAATCTCAATCCACAGAATATCGGATGGTAAACCACATAGAATATTAATAATTATAAAAACAATAACGTTATGAAAACAACATCATTCATTAAGGGTTTAGCAATTGCAACTGCAGCTGTGTTCTTCGGCTCTTGCCAGCAGTTATACATCGACACTCAGCCAGAGGTTGAGACCAGGATGTCGACAGATGTACGCGAGTCATATACTTTCTCAGGTACAAATCCGCAGCCTGCTACTTTCAGCATCGGCTCGACTACTCCTTGGGAAATCACTGGCTATGAGGCAGCAGACTGGCTTAGCGTAAAACCAGCTTCAAGTGCTTTGTCAAGTCTCTCGGCAGACGTAACTCTCACTGCTGTGCCTAACGACACTTATGAGCAGCGTTCAGTAACTCTTACACTCAAGGGTGAGGGTATCGACAAGGTGTGGACAATCCAGGTTGTTCAGGGTATGAAGAGCAAGTTCTATGTTCAGCCTATCACCGAGGAATTTGATGGTAAGAAAGAAAACTCACTTGCTTTCACAATCGAGACAAACCTTGCTTGGGAAGTTCGTTCAGCTGACGCTTGGTTGACATTCGACAAGACAAGCGGTGTAGGAACAGGTGCTATCGAGACAATCACTGCAACTGCAGCTGAGAACCCTGGAACAGAGAGAACAACTACAGTAACTGTAACAGCAGGTGCTGAGACTGAGACATTCACAGTTCTTCAGAAGGGTGGTAAGACTCTTGAGTTCCTCCCAGTAGAGCTTGAGATGCTCAGCTATGCAGGTGGTGAGGTTCTTCTCGATGTAAACGCATCAATGGACTATACAGTTACTTCAAGCGCTGAGTGGCTTGCTGTAGAGAAGGTAGGTGCACAGGTTAAGGCTACAGCAGCTGCCAACTCTGCTTTTGCAGCTAGAACTGCAGTCGTTACTATCGAAGGTGATGGCCTTACTGCATCGGTTGAGATTTCTCAGGATACTCCATATGAACTTGAGAATGCTGAGGTTCTTGAGGATGGATCAGTGAAGCTTGACGGTGCAAACGGTGCAAGAATCAATATCAAGGAAGGTCTCCGCTATTTCAATGCAGTTCTTACTGTGAAGGAGATCAACTTCGGTTCTAAGGGTCAGTTCTGGTTCTTCAGTGAGACAGACGGTGACTTCGGTAACTGGATGACAGTAGGTAAGTTCAGACTCCGTACAAATAACGGTTCAGTTTCTAACTACGACAACACTTATTACGATGATGACATGTCAGTTGAGTTCCTCAATACAATGACTAAGTATGAGTTCACTGTAACTCCAGATGCAGAGACTCCAGGTAACGGTAAGTTCATCTTCACTGTAAACGACACTACAGTCGAGTCTCACTCATGGGCAAGTCCATTTGCAGGAACTGATGCAGCATTCGAGTGGTACATCGGCTTCAACTCTGCTACATCTGACGGTACATACTACGTGATCGACTCTTGCACAATCACTCCTATCGCTGAATAATGAAAATTATCATGAAACGATATTTGTTAACAATCTGTGCAGCCTTAGCCCTGGTTTCAGGGCTTGGCGGCTGCCAGCAGAAGGATGAGGGACCGATGAAGTGGGTCGACCTTCGCTATCGTGCGGAGGACAGCTACTCCCTTCCTTGGGAATCACCTGAAGCGTTCAGCTTCCTGGTGAAGTCCACCGATCCTTGGACTGTACGCAGTTACAATCCGGACTGGTGTACCATCACCCCTGCTGAAGGTACAGGAAACCCTGTCATCAATGAGGCGGAGACCTATACTGTGACCGTACAGTATAGAGATAACGCTCAGCTTGATGACAGAGTGGATACTCTTGAGATCAAGAGTGACTATTGGGTGGGAAAACTCATTACCGTTTATCAGAAGGGTAATGCCTACCTTGATGTAAAGGATGAGGAGCAATCCCTCGAAATCAGCGAGGAAGGCGGAGCGCTCGAGTTTGCAATCTCTGCTAACCAGGATTGGTCTGCTGTTGTCATTGAAGGCGCTGAATGGTTGTCCGTCACTTCCGGCCAGACTGGAACACTTGACGGAAAGGTAGTTCTTTCTGCTGAGGAAAATACTGGTGAGAAGCGTTACGGCGCAGTATCTGTCCTCGATCGTCATGGCGAGGAGAGGGTTGTCGTAAAGGTTACTCAGAATGGTGTGCAGCTTGACCCTGCTACATTCGAGATCCGTGCTGCTCACAACCAGGGCGCATATGAACTCAATGTGGTGTCGAATGCTTCATGGAAGGCTGAGAAGACTGACGAGAAGGCAATGTGGCTCACAATTGAGAATCCTGAAAATACAGGTGAGGCAGTTCTTCGCATTTCAATGAACGACAACGAGGGAACCACACTCCGCAAGACCACAATCAAGATCACTACAATTGCAGGTCCTGGTGAACCAGTAGTAGTGAGAGAGGTTGTTCTCAAACAGGCATATCTTCAGATTCCTGAGCGCACAGTCTTTAACGATGCGGAGATGGTTGACTGGAAGTCAGACAAGGGTGTGGATCCTGTTTACCTCGGTGCAGAAGGAACATATTTCAATGCGACTTCTTCCGGTTCGGTATATGCCCGTCTTTACAGAAGCGGCATGCCTATGGGTACACATACATTCCGTTGGCATACATTCTCTGCTGATGCACGTGTACGTCTGTGGTGGACATTCGGAAACAACAATGAGATCAAGTATAACCTCAGAGGATCCGGCGACGGAACAGGTTATACCGAGATTTCTACATCTCCTTCAGGTCCTGATTCTGATTTCGTGAATGTGGAAGGTGTAGATATGAATGTTCCTCACGAGATGACCGTGAAGTTCACGCCGAGTGAAATAAACGAGGGGTATTGCCATGTTCAGTTCATTCTCGACGGTGTGGAATTCCAGGCATTCGATACGGGCGACAACGCCGTTATGGAGTGCACATGGCAGAAGGAAATCGGTATGTATTTCGGTTGTTATACCGGTAGCGCGATCTGCGAATGGTATGATTATACAGAACCATTCTCTTGGGATTGATAGTTTAGTAGGAATATATATGTATATTTGCGGTGACCGGATAATACCCGGCCACCGCTTTGCAGAAAAACCGAAACCTTCATATAAACTGAATAGTAATGAAAAAGACACTTACTCTAATTGCGGCTGCAGCAGTGATCTGCGCTTGTACCGAACCTGTCGTTCTTAACGGTGGCGGGGAGTACTCTTTAGAAAAATGGACTCTCAGTCAGGAGGGTTCTGCCAAGACATATGATGTGGAGGTGCCTTCTACTGTTGCCGGAGTGCTTTGTGATCAGGGAGTTCTCGGAGAGAATCTTCTTGAGAGTGATAATTATTACTCTGTGGATAAGAGCATCTTCGATACTCCTTGGACATATAAGACCAATTTTGATCTTGATGTTGTGGAAGGACAGCATTATGACCTCGTGTTCAATGGTATAAACTATTATGCTGACATCTACCTCAACGGTACTCAGATCGCTTCTTCTGACACTACTTATGGTGTGTTCATCAAGAGAGAGTACGATGTTACCAGACTTCTTCATGATAAGAACGAACTCGAGGTGAGAGTCAGAAGAGCTGTATCACGTGACCTTAACATCGGTTTCGTAGACTGGAACCCAAGACCTCTTGATGAAAGTATGGGTATCATCCAGACTGTAAAGCTCCATGCTTCCAATCAGGTGGCTATAAAGGATGTGTACGTGATTCCAAGTCTTGATGTCGAGGATTTCTCTGATGCAGACCTTGAGGTACGCGTAACCCTTAAGAATAATGAGACTTATCCTGTGGCAGGAAATATTGTCCTTGACCTTCAGGACTGCGGAACTTGCAGCGTTCCTGTCGAACTTGCTGCCGGCGAAGAGACTATCGTAGCACTTACTCCTGAGCAGGCTGCCATCCTCCACGTAAAGAATCCTCGTGTATGGTGGAGCTATGATCTTGGTAATCCTGAACTCTATGATATCAATGTCAAGGTAGAGACAGACGGAAAGGTTTCTGATATCAAGGATGTTACCTTCGGTATCAGAGAAATCAAGAGCTATCTCAATGAGTATGGTTACAGACAGTTCACTCTCAATGGAAAGGATATCCTTCTCAAGGGAGCTGGCTGGACTGATGACATCTTCCTCAGAGATACACCTGAGACCCTTGAGAGACAGGTGCGTTATGTGATGGATATGAATATGAACCTTATCCGTTTCGAGAACATCTGGGGCAAGGATGATACAATCTATGACCTTTGTGACAGACTTGGTGTACTCGCACTCGTAGGATGGAGCTGTCAGTGGGAGTGGGAAAGCTATTGCGGTATTCCGGAGATTCATCACGTAGGATGTATTTATGAGCCTAAGGAGATTGACCTTGCTGCAAGATACTTCGAAGATCAGGTGATCAGACTTCACAACCACGCCTCAGTAATCGCATGGATGACCGGAAGTGACTGTGTTCCTATCTATGACCTCGAGAAGCGTTATATGGAAACATATCAGAAGTATGAATATCGTCCGTATATCAGCTCGGCAAAGAGCCTCAAGAGTGAGCTTACAGGATGGTCAGGCAGCAAGATGGCTGGTCCGTATGAATATGTAGGCCCTGATTATTGGTATATCGATACAACGAATGGAGGTGCGTTCGGTTTCAATACAGAAACAGGCATCGGAGCTAATATTCCTCAGGTAGAGTCATTGCAGAAGATGATTCCGGAAGATCAGCTCTGGCCTCTCTCAAAGATCTGGGATATGCATTGTACCACTTCTACAACTGCCATGAATTCGATGGATGAGGTTACCCGTACCGTCAATGGACTTTATGGCGAGGCTGATGGACTTATTGACTATGTACGCAAGGCACATGCTGTAGACTATGATGCTACACGTGCCATGTTCGAGGCGTTCCGCGTAAATACTCCTGTATCGACAGGTATCGTCCAGTGGATGCTCAATTCCGCATGGCCTTCTATCTATTGGCAGCTTTATGACTACTATGGAGTACCTGCCGCAGCATACTATGGTACAAAGAAGGCCTGCGAGCCTATCCAACTTATCTACAACTACAAGGATTACAATGTGTATGCAGTGAACGAGGGCAAAGAGGCAAAGGATGTTGTAGCTTCTGTCAAGGTTTATGATGAAAGATCGGGCCTCATTTTCGAGGATACGAAGACTTTTGCATCTTCATATCGCAATACTGTAAAGGCATTCGATCTCAGCCGTTTCCAAGGCGCAGGTCACTTTGTCGCACTTGAGATTACAGATGCTGAAGGCAATTTCATCGCTGACAACTTCTACTGCATCGGTGCCAAGCCTAATGTTTATAACTGGGAGGACTACACATGGTACTACACTCCTGTGGTAGAGTATACAGATCTGAAGTTTGCGTTCGCTCAGCCTGAGGCTGAAGTGGAAATGACTGTAGCTGAGAATGACGGAACATATACCGTAACTCTCGTCAATAAGTCTCAGGTCATTTCTTATATGAATATCCTCAAAGCTAAGGATGCTGCAGGAAATCTTGTGGTTCCGGCGTATTGGAGCGATAACTTCTTTGCTCTTCTTCCAGGTCAGACTAAGACTGTCACTTGCTGTGCAGGTGTCAGTGGAGTGAATATCGAACTGGATAAATAAAGAGGATTGAATTAAAATTCAGAGAAATACCTTACTTCAGCATTGCTGAACGAATATCATTGATATCCTGCTGTCTGACTCCGATCGACAGCAGGTATTTTTCTACGTTCTCGGCAAATGTCTTCCCTTTGAAGCTCCAAACATATTCGCATGCTCCTCTGAAGGTGCTGACATTGCGGGTGTGATCATAAAATTGATCATTTCCTTCTCCGGACATACTCCAATCAGCAGGAGAGAAGTAAGTCAGTTCGTAGTCCTTTCCAAGATCGCCCTCGGAAACACCGAGAAGTCCGAGCGTAAGAAGGGCGATTGTGCCTGTACGGTCACGACCGGCTGAGCAATGAATGAATACAGGTTTGTCATTTCTAAGGCACTCGGCGATAAATACAAAGCAATCCTTCACTCCGCTTGCATAATTTGTCATCATGCTCTTGTAACCATGTGGGAATCCAGGGCAGATGAAGTCAATGTCGCTGCCTACTGGAGATTTTGATGCAGATCCGGCTTCTCTGAGGTCAAGTTCAGCCTTGATGCCGGCAGCTCTCCATTCTTTCTTGCCTTCATCGTCGATTCTGACAGCTCCTCCGCGATAAAGCTTGCGATAGGCCACTGTCTTTCCGTCCAATGTCTTCCATCCTCCAAGATCTCTGGCGTTACGTACCTTGTGTGAGAAATATACCTGGTGGATCGATCCTTTGGTCTTGAATGCTCCTTCTGCCACTGTCGTCTTATCGCTTCCGGTCACGGAGTAGTAAAATCTGGTATTTGGTACAAGATTAAGAAGTTCCTGTGTGCATACCCCCTCAGCCAATGAATATTCGCGGCTCCATTCTTCGTCCCACACCTTGAGAGTTGTTTTCCCTGTATAACCTTTGAGGTCCCATTCGAGAAGCACCGAAGGTGGAATGTCTGCCTCACCAGGTCCGCCACCTGGGAAAGTCTTGATCAGTGAGGTCGTCTTGTCTTTATAATCGACATTATAAGTTACCTTTTCCATGAAATCCTGCATATAAGGATGAGTTACCTGAAATGTTTCCAAATCGGCATCCTCTGGATCTTCAGGAGTTGAGGCATTGTCAAGCAGACGTGAGGCAAGAGCTTTGGAAAGAGTCCATGATGCATCATCTGCCTCAATGCTCCAGTACATTGCACCCAGCAGACCTTTGCTCTTTATATAGTCTGCCTTCAATCCAATAGAAGTCTCATCGTCATAGCTGATTACCATTGTGCCACCGGCATCTGCCAGATATGGGGCCTTTGCCGCGTCATCCCAACGCTTGGTATATGTGCTGTAATGTTCTGAAACAAGGTCAATGTAATCAATGCTTTCACCTTCGGCTGGCTTTCCATAGAATGGAACTCCGAGAACAAGCTTTTCGTAAGGAACTCCGGCCTGATGATGTTTCTCGACTGATTCTATACAGCTGTTCTTTGTCTTTGATGATGAATAGAGTGCGGAATGGTGATATGGCGGCCTTCCCATATCATAAGTCATGATATTGACGAAGTCAAGGTATTGGGTGACTTTATTGAAATCATAGTACTTCACACCTGCATATGACGCGATGGTCAGGAGCTTGTCAGGGCCAAGTATCGAACGCAGGTCACTCATGAGCAATGTGAAGTTGGTGATGTCATAAGGCGATGATGAGATGCCTGCAGATGAACTGGTCGGATACTCCCAGTCTATATCTATGCCATCCAGACCGTATTTGTTTACGGCGTCCAGACAGTTTTCTGCGAATTTCTTTCTGTGATTGGCATCTGCGGCCATTTCGCTGAAATTGCCTGCTCCCCATCCTCCGACAGAAAGCATGACTTTAAGCTCGGGTTTCTGATTCTTCAGTGCCACCACCTGCTGCAGTCTTGCCGGTTTCTTTATGTCAAGGGTCTCGAAGTCGTCCTTGATGAGGGCAAAAGCATAGTTGATGTGTGTCAGAAGTGCAGGGTCAGGTATTCTGGTCTCCCAATATGTTACATATCCCACTATGATGTTTCCTCCTTCCGGAGTAGGGACAGGTGTTTCGGACGGCTGTTCCGGTTTTTCTTCTACCTCCTCCTTTTTGTCATTGTCCGGTGTAGGTGTAGGCACGATAAAACCTTGATCGGGTGTGTCGCAGCTGTAAAGGCCGAGCAGTAATGCGACCAGAATGTGATAAATCATCTTCATTGCAAGCGGTTCTTTGTAAAATGCAAATCTACTTATCAATATTGTACCACCATTCGCATTTTGCGTTATAATTATCTCAATACAAGCAGGATTTCTGGAAGAGCCAAGATATGGCATATAAACAAAAAAGCCGCCTCAATAATTGGGCGACTGCATATAATAGATACCTCGTCAGGTAGATTTTTCAAAAAGTAAGTCAGCATTTCTGCTGACTCTTTTGGAGCGGAAAACGAGACTCGAACTCGCTCCAAACAAGCAACTATATTTCAATACGTTATCCAGTACATCACAGAACTCTCGTCGCAAATGTACAAGTTTTATGTAAATCATGCAAGCATAAAAGCAAAGCCCTTTGGTTATTGCTCTCAAAGGACTTTGCATGGATATCGAAACTGTAGATTGTTTAACTTGCTTCATTTCTAACTCTCGACATCCATGATGCGAAGAGTTTATCGAAGTCGAAGTACTTGCCACCCCACCCTTCTATTTCAATCTTTTCCGTATAGAATGCGACAAACTTTTTTAGTTCTTCTTGATTCGTTCCTTCCTTGTAATATTCTGCATTTGCAGAATTACGAAGGGATTGAAGGATGGTAACGGTGTTATTCATAGGCGTTATTGTTTGTTGTGATGATGGTACCTGCTTTGAAGGAGATTGATTATTATCCCAGCGGAATACTTCTTTACCAAAACGATTGACAATAACTAAGTGGATAATCTCCCTTTGCCCGTTATATTCAATCTCAGCAACTCTATATCCAGAGTTTCCATATCCGTCATCCGGAACTTGTATTCGAGGACTGGAATATAGTTCGTCTATTCCCCAGCGAGAGAGCACTCGTTTATAAACATCGCTGACAAGTCCTTTCTGTGCTTCTATGTTGGATTCTGAACCTGTGTCCCCCTTCCATATCCACATGTCTTTCTCTTTGTCGTAGATACCTATCTCACCGATTAACTGTCCTTTGGCTTCATAAAACTTACTCTGCCAGTTTAGATTACCAACTGTTTCGTTGAGAAGCGAAACTACTGCTCTTGAGTCGATGTAAAGAAGGAGGTTTGCTTTGCCATCCTTGATATGCGAAGGGCGAACTTCAATCTCATCCGCCCTAAGCGTTCTAAAAATAATGTTTTCCATTATATTAAGATTTTTTTGAAACTACATGGTTGTCTTTTGCTTCCTTGATGATGTGGAATAGTGTTCCCAGTGTTATCTCACTATCCGCATCATAACGACTTACGATGTTGTCGTATTGGGTATTACACTCTACTTCATCGTACTTGTTAGAGAGTTGCGAGAACTGATGGAATAGTCCTCGTCCCTCTTCTCCAAATGAAGAGTTTAGGGCCATGCCCATCTTGAACCAGGTATCATAATCATCATTGATAGTAATTTTCTGATTTTTCATGAAGTTAAGTTCGTTAACTACTCGTTCTTTGTCAGACATAGTAGATGACGAGGTGTACTGTTGCTTCTTTACCTTAGGAGGTTTAGTTGTATCAACCTCCCAGTAGTATGTAGTTGCGTCTGGATTGTAGTAACGCTCTGTATCGTATGAAGCATATCTCAATCGTGCCAAATCATTGCAAGCTTTATCTATTGTGATTCCATAAGATTTCATCTCCTGTTGAAGCACCAACCAGTGCTTTTTTAAATGACTCGGATTCTCTAACTTAACAATGGCAAAGTATCCATCACCAGAAATGCTTCTTTCGAAAAATACGATATATTTCAGTTTCTGCAGGATGGATGGAACGGCTTGCATTGTTTCTATCCCATTGTCTTTCAAGTCTATATCAATGCTTATTAGTCCTGATGACTCTATCATATAATCGTTGCCTCTTTTTGAGAATCGTCCATTGATAGCTACACTTGGAATATGATTTTCCAGCTCCTTTTTGATGCTCTTTCTTTCTTCCGGTGTTCTCCCCTGGCGAACTTGGTCTACTATGCTCTTGTGTGTGTTTGTAAGAAGAAAATCTTTGAGGCAAATATCCTTACCAGTGCTGTCTGTTTTGCCATTATACATAGACACAATGACATCCAGAGGCTCTTTCTTTGCCGGAAGTTCTGGGAGAGTGAATGGGATTGGAGTGTAGGTGCAAGAATCCTCATCGTCGTCCCAACTAAGTGCAGGAGCATTATAGTAGTTTCCGGAATCTTTGTCGTACTTTAAGTAGCATTTACCCTGTCGCCCATAGTGACCGAACTTAACTTTATCTACTCTGATGGTAACAGTCTCATTCTCCTCATCTCTATCTCTGTGTACTGCCAAAACATAGTCGCTCTTGTTATAGAAGTTTGCAGAACCGTTGATGTCGTATGCAGTCGGGCACTGTGCGACTCTATCGCTATTTTTCCAATCCATCTTTCGAGGATGGGCAACAAGGATAACCATAAGGTTATACCTGATTGCTATGTCGCAAAGTCTATCCAGAACTTTGCTGATGAACTCTGTCTCGACTTCTCCTGCCGGTTTGTCAGACTCAATCTTATTGTACGCATCCAGCACAAGGATATCAAAAGGATTAGTCGAGTTTAACTCTTCGACTTGCCTCTCAATGTCATCGAGCGTTTTAACCTTCTCGTAGTTGCAGAAGTAGAAGTTATTGCAGATGTATTCCATTGCCGTGTCGACTTCAACAGTGGAGAGTTCGCCGATTGGTTTGTTTGTGTACTTTGAGATGAGTTTGCTGAGATGCAACTCGCATGGTTGATTCTCGGGACTGAAATAGAGTGTCTTTAACCCATAACGCTTATTCAACGTTGCTGTGTAAAAGTCCACGAACTCGGATTTTCCACAGTTAGGAACTCCTGTTATTGTTATCAACCTCCCTTTGTCGAATCTAAACACATCATCAAGATTGTTGACGCCTGTGAAAAATCCCTGTGGAAGACCATTGGTACGAATCGTCTTGATTCGCTCTTTAAGATGTCCTTTCGGAAGGACGGATGGCAGATTGCCATTGAAAATGTTTTTACTCATAAGTTGTTAATATTTTAAAAATTAATAATTGAACTCACTACCTCGAAACTTCTCAATCAGTTTCTGGTGTGTTTCCCGTCCTTTGCCTCTGAGTTTATCGGCAAGTTTTAATCTTTTGACGGGGTTTTTCTCTTCGTTGAGTGCTGTTATCATTGGCATAAGGATGTCATACTTAACTTTATATGCTTTACCTATGCTGATTCCTTCCTCACTCGCTTCGATGATTCCCATATCTAACAAGGAATCTCGTGCTCGTCTGATGGTTCCTTCTGATAATCCTGTCATCAGGGAGAACAAGCTCATACTAATATGAGGATGCTTGACATTGATGCGATGCCGGATTATGTTCAGAACATCTCTCTCACTCTGAGTAAGGAGTATATTTAGGTTCACTGGAAGTGATATATTATACCCCATGTCAAGTATCGCCTTTTCACCTTTCGATATTTTGCTCTTTGCCATGTCTTTTTAGTTTTATTGATTTTGACGCTGTAATATAAACTGCTATCGAAGCGATGGTGTACACAATGTTCAGCATCGAATAGGTAGCATCGTCTGGTACTCCTGCCTGACGAAATGTCTTTGTCTATCGTTCAAGTTCTGTCTGTGTGTATATGCTTAAGTAACAATTAGTTCTAAACCTATTTAAACAAAAAACAGAACATTGACAGCAGATGCTCTATCAATATTCTGTTTCGTATTTTGTTAATGCAAAGATGAGGGGTCTTTCTCGTTATTCCAAGCAAACCACCAGAGTTTGGTCCTAAATTTTATTTCACGTATTCTCTTGTTTTGTTGATGCAAAGGTGGAGAATAACTTAGATTTGTAAAAATTCGTACCGAAATTTAATGGAAATTTATTGCGCTTCTCCCTGTGATGTGTTAATTCTCTCTATGTGTTAATGATATCTTCAATGTGTCATTTAGACCGCTTTCTACCGGTGGGACAAAACCGGAAAAATGTATCATGATATTAAATGATATGTTTGATGCGGAGAAAGATAACATATTTACGAGATTTATCATTCTTTTTAAGTTTTCTATGCCTATTACTCTTTCCTCAGATATTTATGATAAAAGAGTGATTATGTTAAACGGATTTGAAAAAGAGACAAAGGATTTGACAGAGTATGAGGAAGATGTATTGCTTCCGCTAATGATACAAGGATTTGAGAACCATGTTGGAGCAGATAGGGCGATAACTAACCGGGAAATCTGCGGTAAGTTGCGAGCAAAGGGATATGATGTTGGCGAAGTTAGGGTAAGGAAAATCGTAAATTACATCCGAACTCATAATCTCGTTCCTCGTTTGATGGCAACCGGGAAAGGGTATTACATTACTAATGAACCGGGGGAACTTCTGGGATATATTTCTTCCCTTAAAGGGAGGAGAGAAGCTATAAGTGAGGTAATCAATGTGATGCAACAACAGTATGTGAAGATGACAGGACCCTGAATTAGGGTCCTGTCATAACATTAGATGTCTTCTTTCGCCTCATCCAGTCCCTTCTTTATCTTGTCGGACGGATAAATCTTGGTTAGTAGATAAATGGAAGCGAAGACTGCCTCTTCGGCAGCGGGATGTTCTTCAAATGTTCAGGAAAAGATGAAGCCATCTTCTTCAATAGTAATCTTCATGAGCTGTGAGTTAATATGTGAATAATGAATGTTATAATGGATATAGCAACCCTAAGGTTGTCATATCCATTATAACTCGTATATTATTATATTATTATATGTCCCTACTTTTGATAGTGATACCCCCTCAATTTTGATACCCCTTGACAAGGGTAAGGAGATAAAACATTTCGTATAAACAAGAAAAACTTGCCAAAAGCAAGTTTTCCGATAGTATCTAAATATTCACTTATGTCTTCTATGGATGAAAGTGAATCCCACTCTTATTTCTACTCCTATGTTTTGGTTATAACTGACAGAATATCAGTGCTTTATCCCATTTGCACAATATTCACTTCTGCGAATAGTGAATATAGGGAGAAGCTAATTGTGAGAAAAACTATAATGTCTGTTTTCTGTTATTAACCATAATTACTATATTTGATGAATAATTGCCTAATTAATAAACAAGTGTCTTTATGAATATGAAAGGATTATCAGAATATGAAACTCCTGACATTGAAATTTTAATGATTAATACAGAGGGAGTGTTATGTAGTAGTGCAACCGAAGCGTTAGATGAGAACGAAGGGGATTGGGGATGGTAGTATATTAAATTAAAGAATATATGAAAAAGTTATTTTCTTTGGTATTTTTCGGAATATTATTAGTGTGGGGATGTCAGACAAAAATCAATATGATAGATGTATCAGAATTTGAGGGCCTGTCTGATTTTATTGCATCCACAGAAGTATTTAATTCAGAAACCAAAACTACATTAACGATTGATAATCGAATCGTGTGGAGTAAAGGTGATAAGTTGGCAATATTTCAAGGTGCAAACATTGCTGATGAATATCAAGTAAAAGATGGTTGTCACGGCAAATCTGAAGGCTCATTCTCGCTCGTTAGTGATAATAATGATATTAATGGAGATTTTTCATCTGGAATGGAGATACCTGTAAATATTGCTATCTATCCATATGAGGATGATGTAAGATGTACAGATGCAGTTATCGCAAATGACGACACAGAGACATCAAAATATACTATTTCAAATGTGACTATTCCTTCAAATCAAGATTACGTAAAAGGCTCATTTCCACAAGGAACATTCACAATGATTGCGGTGACGGAATCTATAAATAATCATAACTTAAAATTTAAGAATGTTCTCGGAGCTTTGAAAATTCAATTGTGTGGAGAATGTACGGTTAAGTCGATTAAATTGATTGGAAACAATAATGAGGTACTTGCTGGTGAGGCAGAAATTATTGTTTATAATGGCACAGATGTGCCGGAAATCACAATGATGGATGGCGGTAGTGAGAGTATTATATTGGATTGTGGTGAAGGAGTCCGCCTTGATTCATCCACACCAACAGACTTTATAATAGCAATACCTCCTGTGAATTTTATTAGGGGATTTACACTGATTATTTTAGATGCAGATGGAGATGAGACATCAGTAAAAGCAGCTGCTTCAAATCGAATTAATCGTTCGTCAATTTTGAAGATGCCTATACTTAATCTGCCAATAATTGAAAGTGCTAATAATATAGTATTTGAAGATAATATAATAAAAGAATCGTGTGTTAAAGCATTCGACACTAATGCCGATGGGGAGCTTTCGTTTGAGGAGGCGGAGGCAGTAACTGATTTGAGCAAAATGGAATTATCGAATAAAACATTTACTTCGTTCACTGAGCTTAAATATTTTACTTCTGTGAAAAAGATTCCTGGTTGTTTTTTTCAAGCATCCAAACTTCAAGAAATAACTTTGCCGGAAGGGTTGCAAAATATTGGTGAAAAAGCATTTGAGGGTTGTAAAATGCTTACAAGCATTAACATACCAGAGACAGTTAGTTCTATTGGTTCGAAGGCTTTTTCTAACTGCTCTCGTCTATCAAAAGTATACATTACAAATCTATACAAATACTGCAATATTTCGTTCTCTTGGACTTATGGTAATGCAGGTACTTGGGGAACATCAGTCCCGACGTGTAATGGCGCTTCTCTTTATTTAAATAATAAAATGGTAGAGACACTTGTTATTCCAAGCGATATAACACAAATTAACGCATATTGTTTTAATAATATAACTTCTATTAAAAATGTTATAATCCCAGATGGAGTGACAAAAATTGCCCAAGGGGCTTTTGTTGGATGTTGCAATCTGGACACAATAACACTACCTCCATCTTTGAATTACATCACCAGATATGCTTTTGATGGTTGTGAATCGTTATCGACTGTTATGATTTCAGACATAATATCGTGGAGTACTATGCAATATGAGCAATATGATTATTCAGCTAATCCATTGGCTAATGGTGCAAATCTATATTTAAACGATTTACTGGTTGAAAATTTGGTAATACCCTCAGATAACCCGCATATTTCTTCGTGTGCATTTAGAGGTTGTAATAGCATAAGAACCCTTTATGTTGAGGATGGTGGAACCTCAACATTGGGCGCTTGGGCTTTCTATCAATGTAAAAATCTTGAAACTGTTGTTTTAGGAGAGGGTGTAACGACTATTGACGCGTCTTTTAATGGATGTGAGAATCTTTCATCAATTACGATTCCTAAAAGTTTGATGAGTATTAGGCAGTTTGCTTTTGATGGATGTAGTAACATTCGGAGCGTTTATATTACTGATTTGGAGTCATGGCTTTTAATGGACTTTACTGAAAATTCATACCAAGCTAATCCGCTTGAAGCAGGTGCTGAATTGTATCTTAATGGGAATAGAGTAACTTCTATAGATATCCCAGATAGTATAACTGATATACCGGCTCATGCTTTTATAGGGTGCTCTTCTTTAAATGATGTTAGAATACATTCTGATGTGTCTTCTATCGGTTATTGTGCATTTTATAATTGTAGCTCTCTTAAGAATGTTTACATAGAAGCTGATTCTTTAGACATCTATGGCCAACATGCTTTTGATAATTGTGCCTCACTTGTGCACATTTATGTGCCATTAGGTTCTGAAGATATTTACATACAAGCATGGAATAGCGTAGCAGATAAAATAGTCGGATACGATTATTCGGTGAATTAATCTTGTAGGGTAGTCCTCAAAAAGGACTACCCTAATATTTCAGAAACTTAATAATTCATAGGTTTTTAGAAGTTCCTCCTGTCGTAATCCTAAATATCTTCTGGTTATCTGTGGACTTGAGTGATTGAATAATTCACTGAGCTTGATAAGTGCCATTTCCGAGTTCTCTCCTGCTTGCTCCACGATTCGCCTACCGAATGTCTTACGGAAACTATGGGTGCTGAGATGCTCTACCTTTAGATTGTACTTCTCCTTAATATCCTTTAGAAGCACATTTATTCGCTGTACTGAGTAAACAACCTTCTTGTTGCTCAGGAAGCATTTTTCGGTTTTATCCTGAATGCCAAGAGCGTTATAACAATCTCGTATATGCCTCTGAAATCCCTCGTTGATTCGGATAATCCTTCTCTTACCCGTTTTCTTCTCGCTAAGCATAAAGCAATCTCCGTCCAACAGCATATCCCATGTAAGGGTGAGCAAATCTGAGATTCTAAGTCCAACGAAACACCCTGTTCCTATAAGCAAACTCATCCGGTAATTGCCATCCTTATAAAGTCTTCTAACGAGATTAAGCATTGTATCCCAAGGAAGATAATCTGATGTCGTATATGAATGTTTTAGACTCATTTTTAGTGGTTTTAATGTTTTTGAACAGTTTATATGTTTCGTTTGAGGGCGTGTTTGATTTTTCTATATTCTAAATGTGAGATAACCTTATAACCCTTGCCAAATCTCTTCTTCTGAGGTGTTATCAATATCTCCACAAAACTGACCTTGAAACTCTCCATCTTCATCATATACTTCCCAATCAAATCCCTGAGTATATGATATTAGCGTGAGTGTGCCGACTGTTCTTTTCATTGGTTTGGATATCTATGGGAGGGATTTTCACCCTCCCGGTGTGATTACGAAAGCACCGCTACGAGGTTTTCCCAACGAAAACTTCGAGCAGAACCCTTGATGCAATCGTGGTAAAAACAACATCCCCAGTTTTCTGGACTTTCTCCTGTGCCTTTAAGTGTGGCATTTAGAACCGCTTTGGCGAGAGTGCCAAATGCTTCCCTGCATTCTCCGTTCTTCTTCATATAAACGAAATGGCATACTCCATTCCTCATCTGTCTCTTTGCTTCCTCAATAAGAAGTGCCTTGCTTGCTCCCATTAAGGCAGAACCAGTCTTAACTGTGATAGCATTGATATGTGCTGCTACAAGTGCATTGTTTGTCGCTGTGGTGATGATTGTGTTCATAGCGTATGTTGTTAATCTGTTAAACTTCTAAAATGTTAGTCTCCGTAGTATCCAGTAATGCTGTAATAACCCGAAGCAGGCATTGTATATACTTTCTTAGGTGCATTCTTCGCTGCAAGCATATCTGCTTCCATCTTATCAAACCACTCCTCTGCTTCCTGTATACTCTTGAATGACTTTGTGCTTCTCTTGAACTCAGGCATTCTTGAATCCTTGTAGTACATGTTGTATCCACCAAAGAAGTTCTGAACGATTTCGTAAGTGTATCCATTTGAAAGTGTCCTTGTCATATCCTTGCCTCGTTTTGCTGGTACAAAGATATGACATATATTTAATATATGCAATAGTTGTTATGACATTTTTTGAATATTTGTCATAAATTATTAGATTTGCGGTCTAAACTAAAAGTTATGGCAGATAGGAAGGTTATACATCTCCACAAAGATGGAGAAGATTATTACTTCGGTTCACTCTCGGCAATTTTTTCAATGTTTGACAAAGAGGATATTGGTATTGGTTATGGGGCATTGAGGAATTATGGTGTAACGCCTGAACATCCATATACAAATACTAAAGTGAAAATTAAAGAAGGTGTGTTGATATCGACTAAAACAGATAGGGGTAAGAAAACAAATAATTAAAACAATTAAAACATGAAGAACATTTTTATTATTGCATTAGCAACATTGGGACTCCTCTGCGCTTGCCAAAAAGAGAATAATGTCGTTTCTCCAAACAATATTATCGGCAAATGGGAATACGTCAAAGTTGAGTTTTATGAACTATCTGAAACAGGAGAAAAGACTAATTTTATTGAAAATGCAGACAGTCAAAGTGAATATCATGAAATAGATGTCCCGCATACTTTAGAGATTACCGACACCCATATAGCGTTATGTCTTGGGGATAGATTTCCATCCGAAGAAGTAAAGTATGTATTAGAAGATGAAAATATTTTCTTGCAGGAGGAAATTGGACGCAGTGATAGATATGTAATAAAAACACTTAATAAAAAAGAGATGGTGCTCTTAGGAGAGGAGGTGGAGTTCGAGTTTAGAAACAAAACTCCGGAGATTATTTTGTCCGCATATCCATTCATCTACTACAGAAGAATAAACTAAAAAAATCGGATAATCTGGTTTATACCAGGTTATCCGATTTCTTCAGTTAAATGTTTTCTCCTGTGTCTGTGTTGCTCTCCACGGTTTTCCAGTACTCTTTCATGCTCGATGAAATCCGAGCACAGGTAGTAGGACTTTTCATTCGCCCCTTTAACTTCTGAGAAATCTTCTGCTTAGTAGCATCACTAAGTTGTCTTGTCTGTCGTTTGTAATTCTTGTTCTGTACCATTTCATTCCTGTTTCTATATAAATATCAGGAAGGTTCAGGAAGTATGGTAAGGTCGCTATAAAATGTGTAAAAAACTGGAAAAAATATTCATGACAAACAGTTTGCGACCTACTATAAGTACCCCCGGTAGGAATGGTTATAAGCGCTTACGATAACGTCTCTTTATTCATGCCGGGATAGGGGGGTTTTGACAGGGAAATTGTGCTGATTTTGGGAGATTTGCAAGTGCGTGTATCTTATTGTTATACAATATAATACATGTGATATTCATGAAGTGCAAACATATCATATTTTTCTCAAATAGTATCCTTTTCTAACGTCATGATTTTTGCTGAAAACCCTTAGTTTTAGTGGTTATAAGGACCGAACTACCTTAGGGTAGTCTGTCCTTATAACTTATTATATTATTATATGTCTGTAATTTTGGAAGGGGTAGGGGTGCAAAAATTGATGCCCTCATCATGTGACATTCTCATCACTTTGTCAACCGCTTTGAAAACTGTCTTATCCAGAAGTTTTGCATAATGCCGGGTTATTTTAGTGGTGGAGTGCCCCATGATTCGTGATACAATCTCTAATGATAGTCCTTTGTTAAGAAGATAACATGCTGCCGTATGCCTACCTATATGTGTATGCAGGGGTTTGCTTATTCCACAGAGATTGGCGATTATCTTCAAGTTGGTGTTATATCTTTGGTTTGTGATAGTTGGAAGTTTATATTTGTATTTCTGCGCAATGGTGATGGCATCCTCGAAGAGTATTGCAATGAACTTTACTTTCGTCTTCTTTCTCTCGCCTTCAATGTAGATATAACCAAACTCATTATTCTTGAAATCCGAAGGGGTTAATGCAGACATGTCGCAATATGAAAGTGCAGTATAGCACTGGAACAAAAACAAATCCCTAACGCGCTCTAAATGTTGTGTGGGTATATGTATCTGCCTGATTCTGTCTACTTCCTCCTGAGTTAAGAACTCTACCTCCTTCTCTTTCCTGCATATCGTGAATCCCATGAATGGATTTTCATGAATCATCTTGTTTTTTAGGGCGTATATGAATATACTCTTTAACTTCTGCATCATTCCTGCAACTGTGGTGCTGTCGTAAAGTTCCATCAACTTCGTGTTAAAGTCTATGATATGTCTCTGGCGAAGAGAGAGGACGATGTTTTCTCTTTTGACACCACTGTGCTCGAAGAATAAATCACGAACAATCTCGTACTTTCTGTAATTTTTGAACGTAGATAACTTCGCATCCACCTTCTTCATCTGACTATTAAGAAAAGCATCGAATAAATCCTCAACTGTACTGTGATATTCAACGAATCCCAGTTGAATGTTCGTTCTTAGGATATCCTTAGTGAAGGTTCTACCTTCCAGAATACATTTTGTTTTGAGTTCTTCAATCTTGTTTGCAACGATTGATGTGTATTCCTTGATAGGATTTTGACTACGTGATTGAATCATTTTCCGGAACTCTGCAGGGGAACATCGTCTGGGGAGAGTAGAGGTGATTCGTTCTCCTCCTGTCGTGACGCAAACTTCAATAGGTGCTAAACCAGCGTTGTTAACTTTGCTTTTGCGACAGTAAAATGTGATAGATGAAGTAGTGTTCATAATCGTGTAATTTATTAAACATTAAACATTTACACGAGTTCTTGCGACTGCTGTTTTAGCGATATTGATAATCTGTCGCAGATTCTGTCGCAAATCAGTCGCAAATTGATGTTTGCTTCTATTTTGCTTTGCTTCATCTGCTTCGTGTTTATTGCTTGCTTCCTGCTTCTGTTTTTGCTCAGTTGGTAGAGCATAACCTTGCCACAGGTGCTTAGGGGAGCGATATATAAACAAAAAAGTCGTCTCTGTAAGAGAACGACCGAATATATAGATACCTCGTCAGGTAGATTTTTCAAAAAGTAAGTCAGCATTTCTGCTGACTCTTTTGGAGCGGAAAACGAGACTCGAACTCGCGACCCTAACCTTGGCAAGGTTATGCTCTACCAACTGAGCTATTTCCGCATTTAAACCCGTTCTTTTCGTTTGGGATTGCAA
Organism: Candidatus Cryptobacteroides sp.; assembly: GCA_045614445.1. Classification (GTDB taxonomy): domain Bacteria; phylum Bacteroidota; class Bacteroidia; order Bacteroidales; family UBA932; genus Cryptobacteroides. The sequence goes on from JAZLCW010000046.1 coordinate 67,798, forward strand.
AGGTACGCATAAAATTTAAACTTCCAAACTTTTTTCGAAAAATTTTCAAAAAATATTGAAAAAAGTGCTGAAAAAGCCTAAAAATGGTCCTTTTTATGCTTTTGATGACGAAAAACGGCCTCAAAAGGACAGACAAGTCAGATTGTATTCTTTTGAAAATAATACAGGGAGCAGGTATGTTTCTTATTGGAAAATCATTATATTTGTAGGGAGTTGCTCAGGTGACTCGTGAAATTCTAATGACCAATGCTATGAAAATGAAGTTCACTCTATTGACATTGGTGGTGGCGATGCTGTCGTCAGTGTCCCTTTTTGCGCAGGATCAGCGCAGCACTTCAGATTACACAAACGACCGTTATGATGGTCAGTGGCCTCATGGAGAGGGAATCCTATATTCCTATAAAGACGGACTTATAATCGGCTCCTTCAGCAAGGGCAAGGCTGAGGGAAGATGTGTCTGCTACCTTCCTAACGGAGAAGTTTATTGGGGAGATTTCAAGAAAGGAAAGGCCACGGGTAACGGCCGTATCTACAGAGATAACGGCATTGTGATGGCTGGTGAGTACAAGAACGGAAAATATCACGGTATCGACACTTTGTACAGGTCTGACGGTACCATGATAATCGGAAAGTTCAAGAACGGAAAGCTCAAGAACAGGATTGCCGAGGTCAAGGATCTGGCAAGAGTGCCGAAGAAGCCGCAGTATCCTCGCGTGGATTTCCAGAGAAAGCAGGAAGAGTTCCTGAAGGAACTTGAGCTTATCTGGGAGGAGAGAAATATCCGTATGAGGGAAAAGGCCGGCCTTATCAGCCCTAAGTTCCAGGGTGGAAGCGTAGAGGATTTCGCACTTTGGGTGAATTCGAGAGTGGAATATCCTGAATCTGTATCCTTGGGAGATGGTTCGAGGACGGTGATTGTGGAATTCGTGGTGCTTAAGGACGGAACTGTATCGGACGTCCATGCTGCATTCGGATCGAATCCGCTTCTTAATGATGCAGCTGTGGCTGCTGTCGCCAAATCTCCGAAGTGGGAACCCGGTGAGCATAACGGAGAGAAGAGGAACGTGAAAATGACTGTTCCTGTCGTATTCAGCAACGAATAATCATTCTGAAGGAAGCCGTTAAAAAGTACTTCCGTTATATCGGTAATATAATAAGAAACTGCTATCTTTGCATATTCAGGCCGGCTGTGGCCTGGACATTGCGTGATAGCAGTTTCTGTTTGTTGCAGCAGAGTGACCAATTGTCATCACGAGGCTTTGAAAGGCCCGTGTCAATCTTTGACAGACTATGAGTAAGGATAAAGAAATATTAGACAATATAACCGAAAAGGAGTATGAGCACGGCTTTGTGACCAATGTCGAGCAGGAGTTCATACCCAAAGGATTGAATGAGGACATAATCCGTCTGATTTCAGCTAAGAAAGATGAGCCGGAGTGGATGCTGGAGTTCCGTCTGGAGGCTTTCCGCCGATGGCAGAAAATGAAGCTGCCGACCTGGGCTCATCTGGATATTCCTGAGATCGACTTCCAGGATATCATCTACTATGCGGCTCCAAAGAAGGATGAGGACCGTCCGAAGGAGATAGATCCTGAGCTTGAAAAGACTTTCGACAAGCTCGGTATTCCGCTTCACGAGAGAGCGGCGCTTGCCGGAGTGGCTGTAGATGCTGTATTCGATTCAGTGTCGGTCACTACTACATTCCGTTCAGCCTTGGCTGAGAAGGGCATCATATTCTGCTCGTTCTCGGAAGCCGTCAAGGAGCATCCGGATCTGGTGAAGAAATATCTCGCTTCGGTGGTGCCGGTGGGTGATAATTTCTATGCGGCATTGAATTCTGCCGTATTCAGTGACGGTTCGTTCGTATATATCCCTAAGGGTGTGCGTTGCCCTATGGAGCTATCAAGTTATTTCCGTATCAATGCGGCAGGAACCGGCCAGTTCGAGAGGACTCTGATCGTGGCGGACGAGGGCTCCTATGTCAGCTATATGGAGGGTTGTACCGCTCCGATGCGTGATGAGAATCAGCTTCACGCTGCCGTGGTGGAGATCATCGTGGAAAAGGATGCCGAAGTCAAGTATTCTACAGTCCAGAACTGGTATCCTGGTGACAAGGAGGGACGTGGAGGTATCTATAATTTCGTGACCAAGAGAGGTATATGCAAGGGTTCCGGAAGCCATCTTTCGTGGACTCAGGTTGAAACCGGTTCGGCTATCACATGGAAATATCCTTCGACCATCCTGAAGGGAGACAATTCATCTTCGGAGTTCTATTCAGTGGCGGTGACCAATAACTTCCAGCAAGCAGATACTGGTACTAAGATGATCCATATCGGACGTAATACACGCAGCCGTATCGTCAGCAAGGGCATCTCGGCCGGACGCAGCCAGAACAGCTATCGCGGACTGGTGAAGATGCTTCCGGGTGCAGACAATGCCCGCAATTTCTCCCAGTGCGACAGCCTTCTGATCGGCGACAGATGCGGAGCTCATACTTTCCCATATATAGAGAATGCGAACAAGAGTGCCGTTGTGGAGCACGAGGCTACTACTTCGAAAATCAGCGAGGATCAGCTCTTCTATTGCAACCAGAGGGGAATCGGTCCGGAAGAGGCGGTGGGTCTTATTGTTAACGGATATGCCCGGGAGGTGCTTTCTAAGCTTCCGATGGAGTTTGCTGTCGAGGCTCAGAAACTTCTGCAGGTGTCGCTTGAGGGTTCTGTAGGATGATGGGATTCTGGAATATCATATTGTTTGAACTTGGAGGAAAGCCGGTGCTGCTGATCGATCTTCTTTCGGCGGTGTTCGGTCTGACTACGGTATTTCTGGCAGGACGAAACAATAAGAGCAATTTCTATGTGGGTTATATGTACACTGCGTTACTCTTCTTTATGTTCTGGCAGAAGAATCTGTACGCCAATCTGATTCTGCAGCCTATATCATTAGGTATCAATATATTGGGTCAATATCGCTGGAGCCATCCGAAGAAGTCGGAAGAGAGTTCGTCCGGAAACGGAGAGCTGAAGGTGTCGATGCTTACCTGGCCACAGAGAGGATTGATCGTAGGTCTTGTTTTGATATTGGCCCTTGCTTGGGGATGGCTGATGAGCATGATGGGAACACGCTGGTTCGTGGGATATTTCCCTGCCAATCCTCTTCCTTATCTGGACTGCTGCGTGACGGTGCTGATACTGACAGCTCAGCTGCTTTCGGCCCTGAAGAAATGGGACTGCTGGATTGCCTGGCTGTTTGTGAACATTGCGAACCTGACGCTTTATCTGAAGGCAGGTCTGGTGTTCATGCCGATTGTCAGCTGTCTCTACCTTGTGAACGGAATCTGGTCGCTGTTCACATGGTATAAACTTTATAGAAAGAATGCATGACCTGTCAGCTGCAGTGCGCTTATCTGGGATCAATGAGGCGTAACCGAAGCTGGAAAAATTATAAACGGAAAAACATAGCAATATGGCAAACGATATATTATTGAAAATTGAAGGCCTGAGGGCCTCTGTGGAGGATAAGGAAATTCTGAAGGGTGTGGATCTGACCATCCGCAAGGGTGAAATTCACGCTGTCATGGGTCCGAATGGAGCCGGCAAGAGTACTCTCTCGGCTGTTCTGGCAGGAAAGCCTCAGTTCACTGTCACAGCGGGAACCATCGAGTTTCTCGGACAGGATCTTCTTGCAATGTCTCCTGAAGAACGAGCATGGGCGGGAATCTTCCTCTCGTTCCAGTATCCGGTGGAGATACCAGGAGTGACCATCACGAACTTTATGAAGACAGCTGTCAATGCACACCGTGCCGGCAAGGGACTTGAGCCGCTTAAGGCCGGTGATTTCCTGAAGCTTCTTCGTGAAAAGATGGCTTTCGTGCAGATGAAGCCGGAGTTCGCAAAGCGTGAGGTCAATGTGGGATTCTCCGGTGGCGAGAAGAAGCGTAACGAAATCTTCCAGATGGCAATGCTGGATCCTACCCTGGCTATTCTTGATGAGACTGACAGCGGACTTGATGTGGATGCTCTGAGAATCGTTGCAAATGGTGTCAATGCGCTTCATACTCCGGAGAAGGCAGCTATTGTAATCACCCATTATCAGCGACTTCTGGATTATATTGTTCCTGATGTGGTACACGTTCTCAAAGATGGAAAGATCGTGAAGACCGCCGGCAAGGAGCTCGTGGCTGAGATCGAGGAGAAGGGTTACGATAATCTGTAGGAGGACTTCATCATGACTGAAGTTATTATAGTTTCACAGGGACAGTTTGCCCGTGACATAGAAGTACAGGCCGGTCAGAGGAAGGATATGGTCCTGCTGGTTTATCCCGGTGTGAGCTGTGACATCCGCCTGGATGTGACTCTTGCAGGTGAGGGCGCCGAGGCTAATATCTATGGCGCGTATGTGTGCGGAGGCGATGAGAGGGTGAAGATCGCTGTAGATATGCATCACGATCTGCCACATTGCAATTCGCGTCAGCTTTTCAAGGGTATCGCAGGAGGAAAATCCAGGGTGGATTTCTATGGAAAGATCATTGTGGCCCAGGATGCTCAGAGGACTGAGGCATATCAGGAAAACCACAATATCCTGCTCTCGGATGATGCTAAAGTGGACACCAAGCCTCAGCTTGAAATCTATGCTGATGATGTGAAGTGCTCTCACGGAGCCACTATCGGCAGGCTTAATGAAGAGGAGCAGTTCTATATGCGTTCACGCGGTATCACCCTCGAGGATGCAAAGGTTCTGCAGATGATTTCGTTCATAGCTCCGGTGCTGGACAATATCTCCGATCCGGGACAGCGTGAAGCCATTGGAGAACAGTTCGAGTCAGAAATCAGAAATATTATACATAAAGTCTGAATTGTCGGAGGGGATATGGAAGTGACATGCCACCCCCGGCTAGGGGGTGCCCTCGCAGAGGGCGGGGGTCACGGAATATCTCCTCCGACAATTCAGGATGTCAAGTTATGATTACAAATCCAAATGTTAAGATAAACCTTGGCCTGAATGTCCTGCGTAAGCGTGAGGACGGTTTCCATGACCTTGAGACTCTCTTTGTTCCGTATTCCGGCATCTGTGACACCCTTGAAATCATCATAGGAGATGATTACAGCCGTACTTCTGCGATTCTTTTCAGCAAGTATGGGTCATCTGTTCCTGCATCTCAGGGCAGTGTCAAGCCTGAAGGATGCTTCGGAGTGGAAACGGAAGAAGATACCGCTCCTAAGCTGGTACAGGGAATCTCGGAAGACGGTAAGCTGATGATTACCATAGCTCGTGCGGAAGGTGTGGATTGGGATCCGTTGAAGGATCTTACAGCTAAGGCATACTATATACTTGCAGAGGATTTCAAACTGCCTCCAGTGAAGATTTTCCTGGAAAAGACATCACCAGTGGGAGCAGGTCTGGGAGGAGGATCTGCAGATGCAGCTTTTGCACTGAAGATGCTCAATGAACTTTGTGATCTTCAGCTTTCGGAAGAGAAGCTTGCAGAATATGCATCCCGCCTCGGCAGCGATTGCGCCTTCTTCATATATGACCGTCCTATGATCAGAGAGGGAAGGGGCGAAATTCTCACTGAATATGAGATCGATCTGTCGGAATATGACCTTCAGGTCCTGACTCCGAAAGGTATTGCCGTATCTACAAAGGACGCTTACGGCGGAATCAGGCCTCATCTTCCAGAAGTTCCTCTCAGGGAAGCTCTGACAATGCCTGTGGATGAGTGGGATGGAGTTCTTGTCAATGACTTTGAGGAAACTGTCTTTGCCAAATATCCTGAACTGGCGGCCATAAAGCGTTCGCTATACGACTCGGGTGCGGTCTATGCCTCGATGTCCGGCTCCGGTTCGGCTCTTTTCGCACTTTACAGGAAGTAAATTTCATTCGTCGAATAAAATAATGGGTGTCTGTCGAAAATACTATGACAGGCACCTGTTTTGTTTTTGTCTCGGAGCCTTAAAACGAACAGAAGGAAACATAAAAAAAGTTAAAGAAGGATAAGAAAAAGAAAAAGGTGACGAGATGCCGGGATATGGGGTGAAAGAGAAGGTGCTTTCCGGGATTTATTTCTTCCTTTGGGGCAAAAAGGATTATGAGGAAAGATTGGTGTATGATGGGATTGGCAGCGTTGGCTGTTGCCTCTTGTGGTATAGAGGAAGTGAACGGAAGGCAGGAGATCAACCGTGAGGATGTGTGGACAGGGCCAGGGATGCATATCGGCTCAACTTCTAAAGAAGTATGTTATGTCACCTGTCTCGACTATCCTGATGGCTATGACTGGCGGGCGGATCCTGAGAAAGGCAGCGTGAAATGTTCTCTGGTAGTTTTTGCAGACGGTATTCCTATGATGAAGGTTGCGGTGGGAGATGCATATGAGGTAAGTCCTGATCCTGATATGCACAGGATGATCGACGGGCACCTGTATACTGATTATTGTGCGGGATTCGAGACTGTCATCAAGAAGGATGGAAAGACCATTCTGCGATATGCCGGCAGTGAAAACATCTGTGGAATGGTCGTTAAAGACGATACTCTTTACACATTGGGCCATCCTCGTCATGCAGAAGGGTTCATTTACAGAAAGAATGGTGAAATCGTTCTGGAAAGATCATCCGGAAAAACATTCGGGCGGCTTCAATATGAGGGAGACCGTATCTGTTTTGCCTTCACAGAGCCTGTGATTTCTGAGAAGGAAACTATTGAAAGATATTATCATTGTGCGGACGGGCATGTTGTACAGACGGCCGTGCGCGATGATGTGAAAAAGGTCTGGGATATTATTTCGTTTAATGGAGAGGTCTGCTATATCGCTTCTTTGAAGGGAGTGGAGAAGCCCGTCCTGTTTATGGAGGGTAGAATGAATGCATTGGTGATGCCTGAAAAAACGGAACCTTTGTCCTTCAGGATGATGACTGGGGGAGAGCACCTCTTCTGGGAAGGTCTTTTCATAGCTTCGGATAATACTGTTGCTAGTGCACTATGGCTTCGTCCGGGTCAATTCACTTCTTTTAAAGACGGGATGGTAGCTAATTCCTGTATCGTGTCAGGAGACGGAATCTGCTGTGCATTCAATCCTGCCTCGCTCAGAGGCGTCATATATCGTGGCGGTGAGGAGTTCTTTATGCCGTGGGACTATGCGGTAATGGGAACCAGCTGCAGTGCAGTGGTTAACGGAATTCTTCATATCGGCCTGTCTTCTCTGAAAGGAGAACAGCCGATGATGTGGAAGGATGGAGATCTTGAGCCTCTGGATGTATGCGGATATATTGCTTCCGTAAGCGTCTTCTGATGGTTATGATTCCCAGGAAACTGCTCTGGACTGGTCTGGATTCACGGTGATATGCACTTTCAGAGTCTCTTCCGGCAGAAGTTCCTCTATGTTTTCCGGCCATTCCATTATGCATAGACATCCGCTGTCGAGGTAGTCGTAAAGGCCTATCTCGATGGCTTCCGAGAGCTTGTTGATTCTATAGAAATCGAAATGATACATCGGATCACCGTCAGCCCTCATATATTCGTTCACAATGGCGAATGTAGGTGAGCCTACAGGGTCGGTCACTCCCAGTACCTTGCAGATGGCAGTGGTGAAAGTAGTCTTTCCCGAGCCCATAGGAGCAAAGAATGCTATGAGTGTATTGTTTCCTATCTTTTCAAGGAACTCTCGGGCTGCCCTGTCGAGATCCTCAATTCCTCTGATGATTATTTCCTGTTTCATACGGCAAAGATATGTAAAATCCTTGCCAAGGCCAAACTATCCCGACTACTCCAGAATATTCTGCTTATCCAGGAACCGATACCCGGCAGCTTCGGAGATATGTTCCATTCTGATATTGTCCGCCCCCTCCAGGTCTGCGATGGTACGGGCAAGCCGGACAATCCGGGAACAGGCCCTGGCTGACAACCCCATTTTCCCGATGATCCTTTCCATGAGTCTTTTGCATCCGGCATCCAGAGGACAATATCTGCCTATCAATCTGTTGTTCATGGAAGCATTGCAGAATATACCGTCTTCAGCAAACCTCTTTTTCTGTATCTCCCGGGCTTTCATTACTCTTGCAGCTATGACCGAGCTTGGCTCGGCAGGCTTTCTCTCCACCAGTTTCCTTGCATCTATCGGATGCATCCATAGCTGTATGTCTATACGGTCCATTATAGGGCCGGAAAGCTTGGACATATAGGCAAGTCTTCGCGATGGTGTACAATTGCAACGGTCACCTTCTCCGTAATAGCCGCAAGGGCATGGATTTGTGGCTGCTATCAGCATAAAGTCAGCCGGATATTCCACCTTTGCCTTGAGACGCGAGATCGTTACCTTACGGTCTTCCATCGGGGCTCTAAGTACTTCCAGGACTTTCTTAGGTGCTTCGCAGAACTCGTCGATGAACAGGATTCCGTTGTGAGCCAGTGAGATTTCCCCGGGCATGATATTGTCAGACCCTCCTCCCAGAATGGCAGCTATCGAGGCACTGTAATGCGGAGATCTGAACGGTCTGTGCTTCATCAGACCTCCTGCAGGATTGCCCTTTCCTGCCACGGAATAGATCTTACTTACCTGAAGTGACTCCTGGAAATTCAGAGGTGGAAGGATAGTTGACATTGCCTTGGCCAGCGAACTCTTACCTGATCCCGGAGAACCTATCAGTATGGCATTGTGGCCTCCCGCAGCAGCGATTTCCAGTCCTCTCTTAGCACCTTCCTGTCCGATGATTTCAGAGAAATCCATTGTTCCGGACAGGCCTTGCCCTTCTTCGACTTTTACATCTGTGCAGATATTCCTGGCCAGGAGGTCATCCCTGACCACTTCTCCGGAAAGAATATCCAGAACTTCTTCCATTGTTTCCACGCCATAGACGTCTATGATATTGTATTCCGAAGCCTCAAGAGCAGACCGTCGCGGAAGGATACATCCCATCATCCTGTTCCTGGCGGCAAGTTCCACTGTAGGCAGTGCTCCCGGAACTTCCCGTACAGTCCCGTCGAGGCCTAATTCTCCCATTACCAAGAATTTATCCAGAAGAGGAAGGTCACGCTGGGCAGAGGCCGCAATTATTCCCAAGGCAATGGGAAGATCATATCCGCTGCCCTTTTTATGCATGTCTGCCGGAGCCAGATTGATCACAATCTTCCTTCCCGGTATCCTGAATCCCAATGCCTGCAGCGATGTGACTATCCTTAGCAGACTTTCCTTTATGGCTGCGTCTGCCAGTCCCACCAGATGTATCCCGATCCCGGTTGCGACATCTACCTCCACGATTACCGGTATCGCGTCGATTCCGACGCATTTCGCACAATGAATGTTTATCAGCATAATGTGTTGATTTTAGTTGAATTCCTGCTTCCCAAATGTCCTCCATAAATCCGAAACCGTATTTACAAAAGAGAAAAATGTGGTGAAATTCATGACATAAAAAATATTTTAAGTCACCTTAAATTTATTTTATGCTATTCAAGTGCATTCATAGTCTGCTTTTAGCATGATGAGAGGATGGAAATGCTAAAAACATTGTACCTTTGCAGGGCAAAACGAAATGATTATGATAAAGAACTCTTTCGAGTCGGTCGGACGATATCTTCTTTTTCTGAACAAGGTATTCAGAAAGCCGGAGAAATGGAGGATATTCTTCAGACAGTTCATCAACGAGTCGGACAAGCTCATTCTCTCATCCATTCTTCTGGTGGGAGTTATTTCTCTTTTTATCGGAGGTGTGCTTGTCATCCAGACCGCTTCTAACCTGGAGAATCCGATCATCGATAAAATGTATATAGGCTATATGGTTAGAGAGAGTCTCATCCTGGAGTTCTGTTCTACGATGGTGGCTCTGATTCTGGCAGGAAAGATGGGCTCGAACATTTCTTCGGAAATCGGAAGTATGCGTATCACAGAGCAGATCGATGCAATGGAGATGATGGGTGTGAATTCGGCTGGCTTCCTTGTGCTTCCTAAGATCGTTGCAACAACACTTCTGAGTCCGCTTCTGATGCTGCTGAGTCTCGTGCTGGGCCTTATAGGCGGTTATATCGTGGTGGAGACGACGCAGATTATCCCTACAGCCTCATATATCACAGGAATCAAGGCCTTCTATAACGGCTTTTATATATTCTACAGCTGTTTCAAGATGTCCCTTTTCTGCTTTATGATATCTTCCATCTCGGCATTCAACGGATATTATGCCAAGGGAGGTTCTCTCGGAGTGGGACGTTCGAGTACTAAAGCTATCGTGGTCACCAGCATCCTTATCCTGCTTGCAGACCTTATTGTCACACAGTTAATGCTTTACTAAAATGATCAAGGTAGAGAATCTCAACAAAAGTTTCGACGGAGTACAGGTTCTGAAAGACATTTCCGTGACATACGAGCAGGGAAAATGCAATATGATAATCGGTGCCAGCGGTTCCGGAAAGACAGTTCTTCTGAAGAATCTGATCGGTCTTCTGGAGCCGGACAGCGGAGAGATCATATATGGAGACCGAAGCCTCTCTCAGATGGATGACAACGAGAAAAGTCAGCTTCGTCAGAATATCGGCATCCTTTTCCAGGGCAGCGCCCTCTTCGATTTCGCGACGGTAATCGAGAACGTGATGTTCCCGATGGAATTCTTCACCGATTGGTCACTGGCGCAGAGAAGGGAAAGGGCGCAATATTGTCTGGAGAAGGTCAATGTCATCGGTTCGGATGACAAATATCCGAACGAACTCAGCGGAGGTATGCAGAAACGTGTAGGAATCGCCCGCGCAATTGCCCTTAATCCGAAATTCCTGTTCTGTGACGAGCCTAATTCCGGTCTGGATCCATATACTTCCATCCTTATCGACCGCCTTATCAGCGATCTTACCAAGGAGTTCAACATGACTACAGTGGTCAATACACACGATATGAACTCCATCCTCGAAATAGGAGACAGGATCGGCTTCATCCATCAGGGAAGGATGCTCTGGCAGGGGGATAAAAAAACAATCCTTCAGCCTGATTGTCAGCAGCTGAAGGATTTCGTCTGCGCCAATACTCTGGCGAGAAATATCATAGAAGGAAAATAGACTAAAGTCTTGCTCTCAGACCCATTTCAAATCCCAGCATAAGAGGCTGCACTGTGCGGATGCTCTTTGGCTGGTTGCAATCGAAATAATATCTGACAGACGGATCGAGGTATAGTCCGAGATGCTTTCCGAGCATGAACTCCACTCCGATACCTGCATTTGCTGAAAGCTGTATGCCCGGTACTTTTTCGGTGTGGCGGATGAATGTGCTCAGTACATTGTAATTATCGGCGACGCATTTCTCCACGGTACCTCCGGCATATGCGTAAAGATTCACCCTGTCTTTATCGACGATGTCATAATAAGCGTTGACAGGTATTCCAACATAATGCTGGGTGTTGCGGATGTCAGATGAAGTGGACTTCTGGATGTTGCCATTGTCATCTACCTTGACATATTTGCCGTAGAACTGTCGGGTGAGAATAGTGTAGTTAGCTCCGACTCCGATTGACCATTTCTTGGAAAGACCGACCTTCACTCCGGCTCCGAATGAGACAGGAAGTCCGTAAGTGGAGCTGGTACTGGTCTCTGTGATGCCTGTCTGCTCAGGAGCGGAAGTCACGGTAGGTGCCTTCATCAGGCCTATTCTGTTCTTGCTCTGAGTGCTGTTTGTGCTGGCCAGACCTGAGACCACATATGAAATGTCTCTCTTTACAGCAGTTTCCTCTTCACCCCAATCTTCCGAGAAATAAGTTACAGGTGTCTGAGGCTTCGGACTCTGTATTTCTATCTTTTCTGCAACAGGTTCAGACTCAATGTTTTCTGCAGGAGTATGCGGCTCTGCATCCGATATCTTCATTGCCTCTGAGGCCGTATGAGGAATAATTTCTTCGGAAGGAACAACAGCCGACTTTACTGGTCGGATCTGTTTCTTTACAGACTTGACCTCCGCTATTGAAATTTCAATGTTTTCCGGAGCATCGGTATTTTCAATACCAGCATCCTCCGGCTCTACCACCGCGATAAGTCCGCTGTCTCCAGCTACAGGCACAAGGCCTGTTTCTGGATTGATGTTGAAGACAACGCCAATGATAATGGCTGCAGCGGCCGCGAGACCTACGGCGGCACGTCTGAACCACAGCACCACGGTCTTTTTGCGCACAGCATTGTCCAGACCTTCAGACACAGCATCCCAGACGCGGGCAGGAACTTCTTCCTGTCCTTCATCCAGAATTGACTTCATCATCTGGTCGAATTCGTTTATCTTATCGTTTTCTTCAAACATTTTCTCTCTCTTTTATCTTGTTCTGCAGCCAGACTCTCGCTCTGCTGAGCTGTGTCCTGGACGTCGTCTCCGATATTCCCAGCATATCTGAGATTTCCTTATGAGAATATCCTTCGATTGCATACATGTTGAATACGGTCCTGAATCCCGGAGGAAGCTCCATCACCAGCTTCATAAGCTCCTTGTATCCGATGTTCTGATTCTGTGACGGCAGATCATCCTTCATGCCTCTTACAGCTTCCAGTTCTTCGCTCATCTTCAATGCATCCTTCTTTCGAAGGCTCATAAGTGCAGTGTTTACAAAGATCTTTCTTGCCCATCCTTCAAAAGAGCCTTCTCCCTTGTAGTCCTGCAGTCTGGTGAACAATGTGATGAATCCATCCTGCAGCACATCTTCCGCCATTTCCCTGTCTCCGATATATCGTATGCATAAAGGGAACATACGGGGAGCCAGACGGTCGTATAAAACCTTCTGGGACGCTCGATCTCCTTTTATGCACAAATCAATAATCTGTAAGTCAATGGTTTCAGCCACGGTTCACTCTTTTGGGTCCCGAAGGTTTTTCTATCGTTCGTGCCTTTAATAGATGCAGGTGGGACCATGAATGTTGCATCACAGGCACATTTTTCCCAAAAATATGGAATTTCCCGAAATTGAATGTTATTTTTGTATGTTTTCTTTAGAAACTGATGAAATGAGAAGAAATATAATATATGCAATATTTTCTGCCGTTGTGCTTTTCTGTTCTGCCGTAATCGCGCAGGCACAGAGCGTAAGGCCCGAGGCGAAAGGGAGCAATATGATCCTTTCTGCCGTAGAAAGGTACAATGAAAGAGATATCGAAGGTGCATTGAATCTTCTGAAGGAGGCGGTGGCCGAAAATCCGGAAGATGATGCTGCGTGGTACTATATCGCACAATGTGCCATAGCGAAGAATGATGCTGAAATGGCAGAGCAGGCCCTCAGAATGGCGTCCGAACTCGATCCTGACAATTTCTGGTACCGCTACCGTCTGGCCAGACTCTACTCCCTGACTTCCCGTCCGGAACTGACTGTCGATATGTATGAAAAGCTTCTTGAGGATTTCCCGAAGAAGAGTGAATTGTATTTCGACCTGGTAGAGATGTATGCTTCTCAGCGTGAATTCCAGAAGGCTTTGGATACATTGAAGGAAATCGAGACGGTTTTCGGAATGACAGAGTCGATCGCAATGTACCGCTTCAACCTTCTCCGTATGCTGAACAAGCAGGAGGAAGCCTTTGCTTCATTGGAAGAATATAATAAGGAGTATTCGTCTCCATATGTGCTTTCGACATTGGCTGATTATCAGATGTCCATGTATAATGATTCCACTGCCCTTGCTTATTATGACGAGGCTCTGGATCTGGCTCCGGACTATGCTCCGGCATTGCTCGGTAAGGCTGAGACATTGAGATTGACCAGAAAATATAATGAATATTTCGACATTCTGGGCAGATATGTGGCTGATCCTGAGACACCTGCAGTGGCGAAGAGTGATTATCTTATGGCCGTCGTACAGAGGACTGAGCCGAAGTTTCTGTCATCGTTCAGAACAGAGATCGATTCGGTAATGAACACTGCCCTTCAGGTGCATCCGACAGACAGCATGGTGCTCCAGACAGCAGCTGTATATTATTATTCGACAGACAGGAAAGATGTGGCGAAGAAGCATTTCAAGGCCAATATCATGGCCTGGCCGGAGAGTTTTTCAGCTGCAGCCAATTATGTGGAATTCCTGATGTATGCAGAGGATTGGGAGGAACTTTCTGCCGAAGGCCGTGCGGCGTTTGAAAAATTTCCTCAGGAGACCGGCTTTCTCGAAATGGCAAGTGTAGGAGATTACAATCTCGAAGCTTACGACAAGGTGCTGGACATATGTAACAAGGTGCTGGAGGTCGCTCCGCGTGACAGTTCAAAGACATTGAGGGCCTGGTCGACAATGGGAGATATCTATCATCAGCTTGGAGACAACAAGAAGGCATACAAGGCCTACGACAAGGCTCTGAAGATCAATCCTGATTATATCTATGTCCTTAATAATTATGCATATTACCTCAGCGTGGAGGGCAAGAGCCTGAAGAAAGCTTATACTATGAGCAAGCGCACCATCGAGGCTGAGCCTGATAACGCCACATATCTGGATACTTTCGGATGGATATTGTACCTGCAAGGCAAGCCTTTGGAGGCCAAACCTTTCTTCAAGCATGCGATGCTTTATGGTGGCAAGGACAGCGTGGTGATCATGGATCATTATGCTGAGGTTCTCTATGCTCTTAAGGAATATGACCTTGCGATGGTGTATTGGAATATGGCGTTGAAGAAGAATGACGGAGATATACCTGATCTGGAGGCGAAGGTGAAACAGAGGAAGCAGTCGATGAAGAAATGATGAGGCGTATTATTGAAATATCGTTGGTGCTCATTGCTTTTCTGACATTCGGCGGGAGAGCTCATGCTCAGGATGTAAGCACTCAGCAAGCGAAGAAGGCAAAGCTTGAGAGGGAGATAGCGATCATTGACCGCCAGCTCGCCGAGAATGCATCCCAGAGCAACACTATGCTTTCCGATCTTACCCTTATCCGCAAGAAGATATCCAACAGAAAGGCTCTTGTGGCTGAGGCTGACAAGCAGGTAAGACTCTATAATGACAGTATTTATCTGACCAACAGAGAGATAAATCGCCTGAAAGTGAGGATCGATACCCTTACTTCCCATTATTCGAGACTGGTCATGAGTGCATACAAGAACAGAGATGCCCGTGTCTGGTATATGTATATGTTCGCGAGTGAAAACCTCGGTCAGGCTTTCCGCCGTTTCGGATATTTCCGCAATCTATCTTCTCAGATGAAGGATGAGGCCCAGCAGATCAGGGATATGCAGGCTGAGCTCGGACGTAAGAAGGAAAGACTTTCTCAGATGAAGAAGGATGCAGAGGCTGTCAAGAATGCGCGTCAGAAGGAGGTCGATGAGCTTCGTAAGGATGAGACCAAGGCCGATTCGGTGGTGAAACGCCTGCAGAAGGACAAGAAGAAATATCAGAATCAGCTCGCGGCCAAGAAGAAGGAGGTCAATGCACTCAACAAGGAAATCGCCCGGATCATCGCGCAGGCAATGAAGACTGATGACCAGAAGAAGAAGGACCAGCAGAAACCTCAGGTGGATATGAAGCTGGACGGCGAATTTGCAAACAACAAGGGTAAGCTTCCGTGGCCTGCGGAGGGACCTTTGGTAGGTCGCTTCGGAAAACAGTATCACCCTGTATATAAGAGTCTTGAGCTGCCTCAGAACAATGGAATCGATATTGCCGTCGGTAAGGGAGAGCAGGTAAAGGCTGTTTTCGACGGAGTGGTCAGCAAAGTATTCGTGATGCCGGGATATAACCAGTGTGTTCTTGTACAGCACGGCAATTATTTCACATTGTACTGCAAGATGAAGGTTCTGTCTGTCAAAGCCGGAGATAAGGTGACTGTCGGACAGGACTTGGGAACAATTGATACTATTAATGGTCAGACACAGCTGCATTTCGAGGTCTGGAAAGGAAGTGCTCCTCAGAATCCGGAGCAATGGCTAAGATAACGATGAAGAAAACGGTATTCATTACCGGCGCGACAGGAAATATGGGTTGGGCCGGATTTCAGGAATTGTATAGACGCAAGGACAGGTTCAATATAAGGATACTGGCAAGGGACAGCAAGAAGAACAGGAAGAAGCTTGCCCCTTATCTTGAAGATCCGTCTGTGACAGTGGTCTGGGGTGACCTGATGAAGTTTCATGATGTCCTGGAAGGAGTGACAGGATCCGATTATGTCCTCCATGTGGGTGGTATGGTGTCCCCTGCAGCGGATTATTATCCGGAAAAGACTCTGAAGGTCAATGTCGGTGCCGCAGAAAATGTGGCCAATGCTGTTAAAGCACAGCCTGATTCATCAGATATACGATTGGTCTATATAGGCTCTGTAGCCCAATACGGCGATAGGAATCCTCCTCATCATTGGGGAGATGCAGATGATCCACAGACTCCCGCTATTTTCGATATGTATGCTCTTTCAAAGATTCGTTCAGAGGAAATATTTGCCTCTGCGGGACTGAAGAGATGGGTTTCGCTGAGACAGAGCGGAATCCTTTATCCGGGTATATTGAGCGTAGTGAATCCTACTGCCTTCCATGTTCCTATGGGAGGTGTCCTCGAGTGGGCTACCATTGAAGATTCCGGCCGCCTTCTGGCCAATGTATGCGAGGACTGGGTTCCTGAAGACTTCTGGAACAAGGCTTATAATATCAGCAGCGGCGCGCAGTACCGTATGACCAACTATGAGTTCATGAACCGCATGCTGTCTTCACTCGGTCTGCCTTCTGCGGAGAAAGTCTTCGAACCTCAGTGGTTTGCTCTTAAGAATTTCCACGGAATGTGGTACAAGGATGCGGACAGGTTGGATGAAATCCTGCATTTCAGGGCTAATATTCCGGTCGATGAATATTTTGCATCAATGAAGTCCAAGCTGCCTTGGTTCTATAAGCTGGCTTTCCTTGCACCGGCTTGGGCCGTGAAGATGTTCATGAAGCCATTTGCATTCGAGAAGGGACTCGGAACCCAGTGGTGGGTGGAGAATGATGAGGAAAAATTCCTCGCTTACTATGGATCACGTGAGGCGTATGATGCTATCCGTTCCTGGGATGATGTCCGCCCAGGTCATCTTGACAAGACTTTATGAAAATAAGGATACTGGATATATTGGAAGAGACAATGGCCGACGGGCCGGGATTCCGCACATCGATCTATTGTGCAGGATGCGCCCATCATTGTCCAGGCTGTCACAACCCGCAGTCCTGGGACTTCCTGGGCGGAAGGGAAGTGACCGTCGATGAACTTCTTGAAGTTGTGAAGGCAGATGAATTTTCAAACGTCACCTTCTCCGGCGGTGATCCTTTCTACCAGGTCGAGGCGTTTACCGAGCTTGCCCGCCGCATCAAGGAGGAGACCGGCAAGAATATCTGGTGCTATACCGGATTCACATACGAGCAGATCCTGGCGGACCCACGTTTGAGCCAGCTCCTTCCGTATATAGATACACTCGTGGACGGCCCGTTCATCGAGTCGCTCCGCGATCCGGAGCTCCACTTCCGCGGCAGCTCGAATCAGAGAATCATCCATCTCACAGAACAAAAAGACGATGCCATTGCGGG
Organism: Candidatus Cryptobacteroides sp.; assembly: GCA_045614445.1. GTDB lineage: Bacteria > Bacteroidota > Bacteroidia > Bacteroidales > UBA932 > Cryptobacteroides. Next base: position 85,260 of record JAZLCW010000046.1, read on the forward strand.
CACCGTCTCGATTGTTCCTTATAAATAATCTTGGCTGACTAAGCCTATTTCAGGAATGGGTCTCCAGCAGGATCCCTGCTTACTATCCAGCGGAATGCATTGACAAACAGGAGATTCTGTTCTGCGTCAAGGTATTCTACATCTCCGTGGCCCATATTCAGATAGATCATTCTGTAGTTTGTATTGGTCCATACTACAGGGAAGTCTCCGAAGCTGATCACATCCTTGATGCCTATCGGATAGTTCTTAGGTGAAAGAGACAGCAGGACTTCTACATTTTCATTCAGTCGTGGACTTTCTTCCCACATATACCATTCGCTGGCTGGGGCTACGAACGAGTCCGGAAGATTCTTGGTAACAGGATGATCCTTTACCTCTACATCAAGCAGTGCCGGCTGAGGTGGCCAGTTGTTGCAGAGGAATTTTCCGCAGCCGAGGAATTCGTTGAACCATGGCCATTGTGTCCTTACGTCATTATATGCAGCAGCATGGAATCCTACCCATCCACCGCCATTTTCCATATATTTTTCAAAGGCTGCTCTTTCTTCCGGTGTCCCGGGAGCTGTGTTGGCCATCACAACGACATTATACTCTTTCAGTTTCTCGTAGTCATAGCCGGAAAAATCTGTCGCGATGTCGAGATAGTATCCGTCACCATAGTTCAGACGCTCGAAAAAATCTACAGTCTGCTCACCGAACTGTACATGAGCGATTTCGGCTGTTGTCGAATAGAATACGATTGCTTTGAAACGTGGTGCTTTCGCATAGTTACCGGGGTATCCGTCAGGCTCTGCAGGAGCAGTGGTTGTCTGAGGTCCGGAAGCACAGGATGCAAACAGACCTACAATTGACACGATCAGGAATATTCGTTTCATAATTTCTATTGTTTAAGTGTTATAGTTCAGATAATAATGATAGCCATTTGCCGGCTGATGTAACCCAGACTTCCTTGTAGCAGGCATTGGTCACCTGAGGCCAGCAAGGTATGTCTTCGTCTCCCGTTGTCTTGATTCCTACCGGAATAGCTCCTATTATTTCTCCAGAAGAGAAGCTGTCCATTGCCGGATAATATGCTCCCTCTCCGTAGATCATCGACTGGTTGAACGGGTTTCTTCCGGCTATCCAGTAAAGCTGGGATATCGCTATCTCTGTAAGCCTCCTGTCATTCAGGTAATTACCGCAGATGGCCGCAGCCTTGGCTGTCGAGAGGATTATTGCATTGTTTCCATTGAATATGTTGAACCATATAGGGAAGCGTTTGATGTAGAATTCGTCAGTTATCTTTATGCCTTTTCGGATCTGCTCATCATATCGTTCCCGTGCGTCTGCAGGAGGGAAAAGATGGAGGGCATAGAATGCTTCGGTGTCTTCCGGCTCGTCAATATGATACATTCCGCTCGGGATCATATCGTATGGTGCAGTGTAATCCATGATGGCCAAAGTGTAGCCGGCATACAGGCGGATGGACTCCTCCCATCTGGTCTTGTCTTCGTGCTGAGACTGCGTCTTGCAGAGGCTTTCCATAGCCATCATATAGAACTGCTCCCTCGACTGATGGATGTGATGTACAATGGACTTTCTGGATGTGTCCCTCCAGAAGAATCCATTTATTTCTTCTTTGCCTATATGTTCAGTCTGCTGGCAGTCCAGGACATAATCGATGAATCTGACAGCCATTTCCGCATATCTTTCCTCTCCTGTAAGGCTGTACATCTGGCTGGAAGCCCAGGATGCAGCCGCCATGAACAGTGATTCGGAAGTGTTGTAAGTGTGTTCGTAAGGCTGTACGAATCCTGCGTAACCGTCCTTGAGATATTTCTCCATCGCGAACTCATAATCTTCTGCGGCCACTTTTACCAGATAGTCGTAGGTCTTTCTGTCTTCATCCTTCAATGTCAGGGCTGCATATGCCTCATATCCGGAATAAAGGAAGTTGTCGAAAGGCAGGTTGTTTATACGGACTGTCGTGATGTCATCCTTGGAACCGATGATTCCGTCCAACCAATGCAGAAGTCCCATACTGCTTGCTCTGTAGCCATCACCGAACCTGTTCTTGAGGATGAACTCAAGTCCCCATCTGGCCTCTTCTTTAAGTCGTGAAGCCAGTATCGGATTTTCCTTCTTCATTCTGTTGTATGCCTCGAACAGGGAGAAGGTCACATCTGCAGTCTGAAGGGTCTGCTGGGAAAGGTCACCCGCGTCATGCCATCCTCCGGAATAAGGTATCCTCACCCCGTTATGCTCCGAATAAAGGTCCGTATGGCAGGTAGAATGGATTCCTGTTACATTGTATCCGCATCTCTGACAGAATATGAAATTCAGAACCTTCCAGTAAGAATTGTCCCAGACATCCTTTCCGATCCTGAAATAAGGTGTCTTGCTGCCGTTGTATTCAATGGCATATTCTCCTTCTTTGTCAAATCCGGTAAAATCGATTATGCGATATTTTCCTATGCTGGTCTCGATATCTTCGCATCTGCCCTTATATGCTGTCCTGCCGTCCTTGCTGACAAGCCTGAACTTCATTTCATTTCCTTCAGAGGCAGTTATCGCAGTCTTTTCATAGCCTATGAGATATCCGCTTGTCGAATAGGAAATGATACCCTTGTCCGGAATCCATCCTGATTCGCGATATGGCTGCGAGACCTTCTCAAGCCGTATGCTGTCGATTCTGTAGACAGCGTGGTCTCCGTATGTCATATCCTTTCCTCGTGCAGTAGAGGATATGCGTATCTTGTCTGTCTTGCTGAAGGTCTCCGGATCCGCTTCCAGGCTGCATATGTTCCATTGGCGGTTCTTGAGATTTATCAGGTGGGAGATGTCAGGGAGTGTCAGATTTATATTAGTCACTCCCATACCTTCACAATCCGGATAGACCATGAACGTTATACGGTTCCATTCTTCATTCTTTATTTCTTCAGGTACGGGAATCTCTATGTGGAAATTTCCATAGGTAGCATAATCCGGATCATCCGGGCTTCCTACAGGACGGGTTCCTGTGTCGTTCAAAAGCTGCAGGGTCCATTCTCCAGGTATCTGTGCTGAGGAAATGACATCCTTTTCCCTTACAGTCAGATTCTCGTATGAATTATCTTCCGGCAATGACAGCGGTTCGTGCAGATACCCGCTTCGGACCAATGCTGACTGCATCGTTTCATCTGAGCAGTCAGCTCTTTGGCATCCAAGTGAGCCTGCCAGTCCTGACAGGCCCACACTAATTATTAACACTAACCAATTATGTCGTAACATCAGACTCTTCTATTACTTGTCAAGCATCCACTCCAGTGAATTTCTGAACATTCTGACGAAGTCCTCATTCTCGTACAGTATCTGGCTGTGACCGAACTGGAAATACACATTCTTCGCCTTTACTGATTCATTGACCCATACTACCGGATGGTCTCCCATTCGTATTTCTGACGATGGCGAGTATGAGTCCTCGTCCACTGAAGCCAATACCTTTACATTTTCTCTTGGTGACATATCATATATGTACCATTCTTCTTCAGGTATGATGAAGGTAGTGGTCACGTCCTTCATTACCGGATGAGCCGGGTCTTCTATTGTAATCTCTCCATCGACGCACTCCGCAATGTAGTTCCGGTATCTGATACCTCCCATGAAATCGGAGAACCATTCCCACATCGGATATCCGTCGAACTCTCCCAGCAAGGTGGCATGGTGGAATCCTATCCATCCTCCTTTGCCCTCTTCAATGTATGATATGAAGGCATCTGCTGCCTTGTCTGTCCAGGTGTACGGAGGAAAGTCCAGCTGTATTATCAGTTCAAACTTGTCCAGATACTCTTTGTCAATCGGATCCGTAGAATTTATTTCCGTGATGGAAAATCCCATCTCTTTTCCGGTTTCCTCCAGCCATTCAAGTCCGGCTGCTGTGAAACTTTCGTGTTGTCCACCTCTTTCGGTCAGGACAAGCACCTCATATCTTGTACACGAGGTAAGTATGGACAGGAAAAGTATTACTGCATATAGATTCTTCATATTCTCATTATTCTGCTGCCTTTCTGACCTTTGAACCCCAGATGGCATAGTACAACATATACAGTTCACACACAATGACAATCAGCCATGATAGTTTCCATCCTCCTGCAAGATCAGCGATGAGACCTTGTACAAGTGGGAAAATAGCACCTCCTATGACTCCGATCATAAATACTCCGGATGCAGTGTTGGTATATTTACCCAATCGGTTTACTGACAGGGTGAATATGGCTCCCCACATGATGGAATGGAAGAGACCTACTGCAGCAAGCAGCCATAGATTGTTCAGCAGTATGGATGAAATCAATAGGATTGTCGCTGCGGAAGTGGTGAATATCAATTGCTGTTTAGGAGAAATCTTTCCCAAGGAACTGCCTACAAGTCGTCCGATAAGCATGCCTCCCCAATATAATGTGGCAAGAAGAGCCGGGGCGTGGAAATCCAATTCGATCGCATACATATTGATATTGGCTCCTATGCAGACTTCTGCACCTACGTAGAAGAATATCGCCACGACGCCAAGGGTCAGATGACGGAAAGACCAAATGCTTTCTTCCAGAGTTTCGCCGTTTTCCTCGCGGGTACCTTCAATATCAGGCAATGACAGCCTTCTGATCACAATGTAAAGCACAGCAGCTACTGCCATAAGTGATAAGAAAGGAATCATCAGCTGATCTACGGTAACGTCGCTCATCGCAACTCCTCCGAAGACAATACCTGTCACAAAATAAGGTGCAATCGTCGTACCTACTGAATTGCTGGAACCGCCTATTGCAAGACGTTGTACCGCTTGTGTGCCTTTTACGTCGCAAGCAGACAGATACGGGTTCAATACCACCTGAAGGATGGTAGCAGATGCACCGACAATGAAAGAACCGATCAGGAATATTATATATCCTGCAGGAATGCTGCTGCTGGACATGACGATGTCAGCTTCCGGGAAACGGACAGTAAATAATGATGAAAGGTAAAAAAAGAACAGTCCGGCAAACATTACTGCGACACCTCTGATCAATGTGCCTTTATATCCGTATCTGGCTACCCATTTCGAACCTGTTCCGCCCGCTATCGGGTATGCGAGAAACCAGGAGAAGGTAATCAGTGTGGCCAAGGTGTTCTTCAGTTTTCCGGCATCAGCCAGAAACGCCTCTTTGAGTGGGCCTTGGAACTGAGTGTTGGCAGTGGTCAGAAAGCCGACAATGAAGAACAGGAAGACCATTGTGATGAATGGTCCTAGGTAATTCGTGCTTTTCGAGGTTGTCCCTTGATTCATAATGTGTTGTTTTGTGAATGGGTTATTCCTTCAATAATACAGCTGCTGCTGAATCCAGGAGAAATTCGCAGTTCGGATGCATCTGGAGGATTGATGCCGGAAACTCAGTCGAAACATCACCCTTGAGCATACATTTGACAGCGATGGCCTTATTTGCTCCTTTGGCTACGAGAATTATACGCTTGGCGTGCATGATAGCCTTGAGGCCGAGAGTTATACCCTTGTAATTCCCTTCTGGCCCGACCTCTCTTCTGACTCTGTCCAGCAGTTCGGGATTCATATCAGTGACCCAGGCTTCCTTTTCGAAAGGCGAGTATGGCTGGTTGAAGCCCAGATGTCCGTTTTCTCCTAATCCGAGAATCAGGAGGTCAATACCTCCTCGAGCTTCGATTTCTCTGATGAAATCTTTACAGGCGAGATCAAAGTCGTCAGAGCAGGTCGGAAACATAAGGAAGTTTTCATCCTTCACATCCATCTGATCCAGCATTTCCGACCGGATCATAGTGTAACATGCTCCGTAATACTCTTTCGGTACTTCTGTTATTTCGTCCACGCCCAGGAAAGTTACATCGGAAACATTGAACTTTTCCTCTTTATAACGCTGTGCTATCAGCCTGTGCATATTTCCTGTTGTGCGGCCTGTCGATAAGCCGATCACAGATTCGGGATTGCTCAGTATCTGATCGATCACTCTGGAGGCTGCAGTCTCATCAAAGATTTTTTCGTTATCAGTAATTGTAATCATAACCCTACATATTCATAGCAACTGCTCCTGCTCCGAGCAAGCCTACAAAGTCAGGATTCAGATGCGTGATGACTACTCCGTTGCTTACGAATCTCATAGTATTCGCATTGAGTTTTGACAGAACCTTGTCAAAGAACCACGTCTCGGATATTATTCCTCCTCCCAGTACTACCGTATCCGGGTCTGTGACTCTTACAAGATTCATGATGAGCTGGGCAATGGCTTCAGCTGCATTTTCTACCAGTACCATACACAGAGGGTCCCCCTGACTGTAAAGAGAGAATATCTCTCTTGTCGATACAGGTGTGCCTTTAGGACATATCTTCAGCGATGTCTTGTAACGATCCTGAAGAAGTCGTGCGCATGCGTCAAATCCGATTCCGGATGCAATGGCTTCCACACAGTCAGTTCGTCCGCATCCGCATCGTACACCTACAGATACATTGGTGGTCATATGTCCGACCTCTGCTGCATTGAAATGGCTTCCTCTGATCTGTCTGCCATTTACGACAATACCAGCGGCGATACCGGTTCCTACATTGATATAAAGGAAGTTACGTGATGTTCTTCCGTAGCCCCATACGCGTTCGGCTCGTGTGGCACTTTTAACATCATTGTCCACGTGGCAAGGTATTCCGTAGATTTCCGTAAGTTCCTTTGCTAGAAATATCTGCTGGGTGCGATGAGGGTCGATCTGCAGCCAGATGCCGTTAGTCGTATCTACTCTACCGATGATTCCGACTCCCATTGCAACAGGTTTCTGATCATACCATCCTACGGTTTGGATATAATCATCCAGTGACGCTCTTATGATGGTCAGGGCATCCTGTTGGTTGAAGTATCCGGTGTCATACTTCTTGTATTGGAGAATATTACCATAGGAATCAATTTCTCCTATAAGGAGCTTTGTTCCTCCCATATCCAGGCCGAGATAAGTATTCATAGTGTTGTAGTATTAGTCAGTGTTTATACTTTGCTTGGGCTTATTCCAAATTGCTTCTTGTAGCATACGCTGAAGTACTTCGGATCTGAAAATCCGACCATGTCAGCCACTTCAGATATCATATACCTATGGGTTTCCAGCAGGTCTTTAGCGCGATTCAGTCTTACTACCTTGATGAAATCATTAGGAGACTGTCCGGTAAGGGTTTTGAGCTTGTTGTACAGGACCGTACGGCTGACTCCCAATCTTCTGCATAGATCATCTACAGACAAATCGCAATTCGATATTTCCGCATTGAGGACATCCATCACCTTATTTACGAATTCCTTGTCCATCTGTCCGGCATAATCTGCTGATTCAGCTCGAGGATCCACGTGAAGAAGGTCTGTTCTGAAAGAGTCTCGTCTTTTGAGGATATTTCTGATGCGGGCCTTGAGAACAACAATGTCGAACGGCTTGATTATGTAGTCGCTGGCTCCGGCTTCAAGTCCGTGGACAATCGCTTCTCTTGCAGACATCGCTGTAAGCAGTATCACAGGTATATGTGATGTCGCTACAGACGATTTGAGAATCCTGCATAGTTCATCACCTTGAAGACCGGGGAGTACAACATCGGAGATAATGATGTCCGGGTTCATCTCCTGCGCTATGGTAAGTGCTTCGTTACCATTCCTGGTCCTGATTATCATATATTCTTCGGAAAGACTTTTATCCAGTGCATCAAGTACTTCCTCATCCTCATCGACAAGCAGTATCTGATCTGCTTTGACGGGTCCGTTGGCAACGGCTGTCGGGGCTTGTCTGGTCTCGAGAAGCTGCTGTATCAGTTCATCCTTATCTCTAATGGCCTTTACAGCAATGTGATGTTTCCTCAATATTATGATGGATAGTATGCATAGCAAGATGCTGATGGTGCCAATCGCTATTACTGTCACCGTATCCCAATGGATTTCCATTGGGATGACGGCAGCAGTATATGTGAATAAATCAATCATCCTTATAAAGGTAGCGATTATTCCTGAAAGTATAAGACTTTTGATTATAACCAAGCGTCATTTTGTGTCAGACCGCCCTTTGACTTGTCGATTTCTGACTGGCAGATAGGGAAGTAACGATACTTTTCTGTCCATCCCTTGCTGCTGAGCAGTTCTTCTCCCTTGTCAAAACGCATGATGTCGAACCAGCGCTGCATCTCGTCGATGAACTCATATCCTCTTTCGTCGAAAATGATGTCGAGGAGCTCCTCCTTAGACTTTCCTGAAAGATTGATTCTGTGATTTGTGTCACCGAATGCACGGTCACGAATCTGGTCGAACCATCCCTGTGCCTGGGTGCTTACCGATCCGTTCATCTTGACCTCCAGCTCAACAGCGAGGAGAAGAACGTCTGCATATCTGAAGATTCTCCATGAGTTGAAATGGTTGTTGTCAGGATTCACAGATGATGTGCTTTCCTTTCTCGGATGGAGCTTATAGTGACCGAGTCCTTCGTAGTTTTCCTGCTTGTCGCTGACTACAAATGTACTTCCTGCAGGAAGTTCACCTGCTGCTGCAAGTTCTTCCACTTTCTTCATCTCGTCCGCATAGACAATGATGGTACCCTCTCTTCGTGTATCGCCTTCAGCGAACATGTTATATACTGTGCTTGGCATGGTATTCTGTCCGTATCCGTTGTAGAGGCCACCCTGCTCGGCGCTTCTCGGATCCACGATATCTCTTCCTCCGAGAGAATGTGCAAGGTTGAATCCTTCACCTGCATTTCCTCCGGCGTAGCAAATCTCAAACATAGATTCGTCGCACCATTCGCCTTCCTTCAGCCATATCTTGGTATAATCCTGATGGAGTTTGAATACATTGCTTGAGATGATGGAGGTCATATCCTGGTATGCCATCTGATAGTCCTTTTCGCTTCTGTGGAACAGAATGATCTTGGCACGGAGAAGCTTTGCTGTCTCACGGCATACTCTACCCTGTAATGTAGCCTGTCTGCCTGGGAGAAGCTTTGTGTTTTCGTCAGAGAGGTCAGAAAGCATGAAGTCATATACCTCATCTCTTGTTCCCTTGTGAATGTTGTACATTTCGCTTGCCTTGATATAGTTCTTTATCAGAGGAAGCTCTTCATAACCCATCCAGAGGTAATAGTAGAACAATGCTCTGTAAAATTTTGCTTCTGCCATCAATGGCGCTACAAATGTCTCAGGCAGGCTGCATTCTTCGAGCTTGTCGATGAGCAGACATGCTGCAATCACACCATTGTAAAGACCGTAGTCCCACTCATTCCACCATGATCCGCAATCCCATTCTCCAAAGCATGATGTCGGAGTATAAGTGAAGTTGTCCCATTTATACTTCCACTGTCCTTCACCGATACCTCCTCCGGTCTCGGACTCGTCACCCAGAAGTGATGAATATGACCATACCTCCGGAAGTCTTGTCTGGGCCTCATTCATCACTGCGTACAGACCCTTCATCAATGACTCTTCGTCTGAATAGAATTCCGCTTCTGATACCTGTGTGCGAGGATTGACCTCCAGGAAGTCAGAACAAGAAGCTGTAAAGGCTATAAGAGCCGCTCCAAGTAAAAACGCTTTATATATTCTGTTCATAACTTTCTTTTCTTAAAGGATTAATAAAACAATTTCTTTAGAATGTTATATTGGCTCCGACAGAGAAAGTGCGGGCCTGAGGATATGTACCTCCGTCGAATCCGTTACGGGTTCCGACCTCAGGGTCATAGCCGCTATACTTTGTGATAGTGAAAAGGTTGTCTCCCTGGAGGAATACGCGCATACCCTTCACATGTATCTTGTCCATCCACTTCTTAGGGAATGAATATCCCACCTGGAGAACCTTGAGACGAAGGTATGAACCGTCCTCGACAAAGAAGTCAGAGATTCTGTAATTCTCGTTATCACCTTCAACTACGCGAGGCATGAAGTCAGATGTTCCTTCTCCGTGCCAACGGTTCAGCCAAGCCTTGTCCCAGTTTGCATAACCGAGATTCGAGCGGCGATAAAGCTTGAAGATGTCATTACCCTGTGTTCCCTGGAAGAAGGCGTTGAGATCCAGGCCTTTCCATTCTACGTACAGGTTGAGTCCGAATGTCCAGTCAGGAATAGGGCTTCCGATCATGGTACGGTCGTCGGCGTTGATTCCGTTCTTGCCGTCGAGGTCCTTGAAACGGATGTCACCTGGCTTCGCATTAGGCTGCTTGAGCTGTGTATTTCCGTCAGCGTCCACATATGTGTAGCTGTCGATCTCCTGCTGGTTCTGGAAGATTCCGTCGTGAACATATCCGTAGAAGAATCCGTATGGTCTGCCGTTTTCTGCATATGTTACAGTACCACCCATACCACCTCCTACATTGTCAAGTCCGGTTCTGTCCGGTCCCTGATTGGTCACTACGTTCTTAAGATATGTGGCATTTGCTCCGATAGCGAAATTCACCTGTCTGATATTGAACTTGTAAGAAGCTTCGAGCTCGACACCCTTGTTCTCCACTGTACCAGCATTCACGATCATGCTTCCGTAACTTGTGTAACGAGGAATAGGCATATTCATAAGCATGTCTTTTGTGTACTTCTCGAAGTAGTCCACTGTGAAAGTCAATGCATTGTTCAGGAATCTGAAGTCGAGACCGAAATCAAGCTGCTCCGATGTTTCCCATACGAGGTCGGCATTGGCATAACCGCTTGGGAGCATACCTGTATAGACATTTCCATCGATGACGGTATTCTTACCCTGTGACATCATTGATGTGTAGCGGAATGAACCGATTCTCTCATTACCGTTCTGTCCCCAGCTCAAACGAACCTTTGCAAGATTCATCCAGCTTCTTGCAGACTCCATCCAAGGCTCGCGGGTTACCACCCAACCTACTGATACAGATGGGAATACAGCATATTGATGTTTGCGGCTGAAATTAGATGATCCGTCGCGTCTCACGACTGCCTCCAACAGGTATTTCTCATCGTAATTGTAACTTACTCGTCCGAACACGGATGCGATACGGTGGTCGTATGCTCCTCCGGAAACATCTGAATTTTCTGCCGGAGCTGTTGCTGTGTCGATATATGCCTTGTCAATATCTACTACGAGCAGGTCGTAGTCTGTAGCAGTAAGGCTTGAGGAGTGGTAAGAAGACATACTTGTACCGAGGACTGCACCTATATTATGCTTTCCGAACTTCTGGTTGTATGAAAGGATGTTTTCCCACTGCCAATGGCTTGATTCGCTCTTGACGTCCCTTACGTATGATGATGCGTTTCTGTTAGAAGCATTGAGCTCATATACAGGAACTACTTTCTTTGTAGAATTGTAAACCCAGTCAGCACCGTATGTGGTCTTGAAGGTCAATCCCGGAAGAATGTTGAGTGCGAGGTTGAAGTTGGCACCGAAATTCTGTGGTGTCCTTCTCTCGTTGTTGTTCACCTGCATATCTGCAAGAGGGTTGCTGATACCCGGCATGTCCACGATGTTGTATGCCTGACCGTTCGGTGCTATCACATGGTTCGGATACATTAACGCATACTGAGCAAGAACAGTTGGGTCAGTCTGATAAACAGGCTCTGTCGGAGGAAGAGCGTTGATCGATGTAATAAGACCGGAAGCCTCGCTGTTATTGATGGTACTACCTGTAAATATAGACTTTGAATAGTGAGCTGAAGTTCCTAAAGTGAGCTTGTTGAGCCAGTCACGATCCTGTGTGTCCATCAATGTGTTGTTATATTTCATTCTGACATTATATCTGGTGTAGTCAGAATGTCCTTTCGCATAGATACCTTCCTGATCTACATATCCGAAAGAAAGGTAGTAATTCGAATTCTTTCCGCCTCCGCTTACTGAAACCTTGTGGTTCATTATCGGTGCATTCTGGTTTCTAAGTTCCTTCTGCCAGTCAGTGTCGACACTCGACTTTGTAGGGAAGAACGGATCTTTTCCGGAGTTCTTTGCCATTTCGTTCATCAGCATCTGGTACTCTTCCGAATTAAGAAGCTCCACTTCGTGTGCCGGATTCTGAATTCCGTATGTGAACTCGTAATTTACAGTAGTCTGTCCTGACTTTCCTTCTTTTGTAGTCACGAGAACTACTCCGTTGGCTCCTCTGGATCCGTAGATAGCGGCAGATGCGGCATCTTTGAGGATTTCGATAGATTCGATGTCTGATGGATTCAGGTGATTGATTCCACTCTCTGAAGGCATACCATCTATAATATATAGAGGCTCTGAATCATAAGTGGTTCCTACGCCTCGGATGCGGATCTTCGAGTCCGAACCCGGCTGACCTGAATTTGAAATGATAGATACTCCAGACACCTTACCCTGAAGGGCATTCTGTACTGTAGTCGGGTTACCGAGATCGAGATCTTCGCTGGTGACGCGGCTGACAGAAGAAGACATTACACTCTTTTTCTGAACGCCGTAACCTACTACGACGGTTTCGTCAAGAATAACTGATGACTGATTGAATCTTATTTCAACTGAAGGATTATCGGTAACGATATATTCCATATCATCAAAACCGATGAATGAAGCTATCAGAACGTCACCCTTGTTTGCTTTAAGCGTGAATCGTCCGTCAAGATCGGTAACGGTACCTACTGAACTGTTACCTTTAATGAATACACTTGCTCCGGGGAGAGTTTCACCGGAAGCGTCATACACTGTACCTTGAATAGTCAGTGATTGTGCAAAGAGTTGAATAGAACACAAAAGAGTTCCTAAAAACAACATTAAGATTCTGGTTCTTTTCATAATAATGCGGTTATTTGTGTTGGTTAATTACGTGTTTCACAAATTTAGACTGCAAGCATATCTCTTAGGGTGGAAATTTTATCTGAAATAGTTAAATCTTTAACAAATCCGATATGACAGAAATTCAACCTTATAAAACAAAAGACGATGCCTTTACGGGCATCGTCCTGATAATGAGTGTTATATGAGTTTTATTCATGTACTACTCTGTCGCGGAGCTCGGCGAGCTTTCCTCCGTTCCAGCGGCTGGTGGTTCCCACGAGGTAACCGGTGATTCGCTGGAGCTTGTCGATGTTGTGACTGCCGCAGTGAGGGCATTCTTCAAGTCCCTGCTTTGCATTCTCGAATCCGCAGTCCATGCAGCGGTTGCGGTTATGGTTTACCGAGCAGTAACCGATGTCATATCTGTCCATCAGATCGACGATGTTCATTATCGCCTCAGGATTGTGAGTGGCATCTCCGTCGATCTCCACATAGAAGATATGTCCTCCTCCTGTGAGAGCATGGTAAGGTCCCTCGATTTCCGCCTTGTGCTTAGGAGTACATTTATAATATACAGGCACGTGGTTCGAATTGGTGTAGTAGTCCTTGTCAGTCACGCCCGGGATGATGCCGAATTTCTTCTTGTCCCCACGTGTGAAGCGGCCTGCAAGGCCCTCTGCCGGCGTGGCGAGAACGCTGTAATTGTGCTTGTATGTCTCGCAGAACTCATTGACCTTGCTGCGCATGAAGGTCACGATGCGGAGTCCGAGTTCCTGGGCTTCTGCTGATTCTCCATGATGATTTCCGATGAGGGCGATAAGTGCCTCTGCAAGACCGATGAATCCGATTCCGAGAGTTCCGTGATTGATCACAGACTCGATGGTGTCATTGTCTGAAAGCTTTTCGCTGTCCAGCCACAATGCACCCATAAGGAGAGGGAACTGTTTCTTAAGTGCGGTCTTCTGGAAATTGAATCTCTCGTCAAGCTGTCTTGCGGCGATCTGGAGTGTCCAGTCGAGCTTCTTGAAGAACTCATGGATCCTGTCTTCCTTGCTCTCGATGCCCATACATTCAATAGCGAGCTTCACGATATTGATGGTAGTGAACGAGAGGTTTCCACGGCCGATGGATGTCTTAGGTCCGAAACGGTTTTCAAATACGCGGGTGCGGCAGCCCATTGTCGCCACCTCCCACTGATATCTCTTAGGGTCGTCTGCCTTCCAGAGCTCGTGATGATTGAATGGAGCGTCAAGATTCACGAAGTTCGGGAAGAAGCGTCTTGCTGACACCTTGCAGGCAAACTTGTAAAGATCGTAGTTGCGGTCTTCCGAAAGGTAGCTCACTCCGCGTTTCTTCTTCCAGATCTGGATAGGGAAGATGGCTGTAGAGCCGTTTCCCACGCCTTCATATGTGGTGTTGAGGATTTCGCGGATTACGCAGCGGCCTTCTGCCGAAGTGTCTGTTCCGTAATTTATCGAGCTGAACACCACCTGGTTACCTCCGCGTGAGTGGATGGAGTTCATATTGTGTACGAATGCCTCCATTGACTGGTGCACACGGCTTACTGTCATATTGATCGCGTGCTGTACTACACGGTCGTCTCCCTGTATTCCTACAAGATCGCGCTTGAGGTAATCGTCGATCTTCACATCGTACAGACGAGCATAGTTCTCGCCGTTGATCTCGCCGATCTTGTCCAGCTCCTCCTGGAATGTTCTTCTTACGAAAGGAGCCATATAGAAGTCGAATGCAGGGATGGCCTGGCCTCCGTGCATTTCGTTCTGGACTGTCTCCAATGAAATACATCCGAGGATGCTTGCTGTCTCAATTCTCTTTGCAGGACGTGATTCGCCGTGACCTGCAAAGAATCCGTCCTCCAGAATCTTGTCCAGAGGGTGCTGTATGCAGGTAAGGCTCTTGGTCGGATAATAGTCCTTATCGTGGATGTGGATGTAATTGTTCTTTACGGCCTCCTTGACGTCCTCGGAAAGCAGGCACTCATCCACATATGACTTGGTCGATTCCGAAGCGAACTTCATCATCATTCCTGCAGGAGTGTCGGCATTCATATTTGCATTCTCGCGGGTGATTTCAGTAGCCTGGGCGTCGATGATTTCCTGGAAGATCTCGCGTGACTTAGCGCTTCTTGCCAGATTTCGCTGGTTGCGGTATGCGATATACTTCTTCGCCACTTCCTTGCGCGGGCTGTTCATCAGTTCGTACTCGACCTGATCCTGGATAGCCTCCACGCTCATATTGTCAATATTGATCTTGGAAATGGCCGATGCAATCTCGGCAGCAAGTACGATGTCCTCTCCTTCCTCGGTAACATTCATTGCCTTGAGGATGGCATCAACAATCTTTCTGTTGTCAAAAATCACGATCCTACCGTCGCGCTTAACTACGTGCTTTACCATAACTGTATGAGTGTCAATCCGACAGGGTCCCTCTGTCAAGAGCCCCGTCAATTTTAATATTTATACTTGGGAGTTTCCTTTGATGAAGGCCGTTCTCAGACGGTCAGACAAATATATGTCAAATCTTCTTATCAGTCAAGTGGAAGTTATTAACAAAAACAATAACACCTTGGCAAGTCTTTGCTTGTCAAGGTGTTACGGTGTTAATAAATTTTAAATATTAAAAATTGCTATCCGACGAGCCATACCAGCACATGGCGGTCGAATATCATGTATTCAAGTTCGAAATCCTCTTCGTGTTCGTCTTTGTGGATGAATGTAGCTTCGAGTTCTCCCTCCTTGCGGACATTGAATTTTTCCACTTCGATCTGCTCGGCGAAATCCACTCTGTTCTGGGACATTCTCTTGAAGATAGCTTCCTTCGCGCACCAGTAGATTGCAAGCTGCTCGTTTCTCTTTTCCTTCTCCAGATCGTCGATCTCATCTTCAGAAAGAGCCTTCTTCTCCACTACGGAAAAATCCCTGTCAAGAGACTCTACGTCGATTCCGAGCTCATCGTCATCACTGATGATCACAGCAACATATTTGTCAGTGTGAGTGATGCTGATGTTAGTCACACTGTTCTCGAGGTAAGGCTTTCCGTTGTCGTGATGGTTGAGGTACATCTTTTCCTCGAACATCTCGTTGATAAGTGCTCTTACCGCAAGTTTCTGCTTTCTGTGATTCTCATTTCTGTAGAGCGAGATTTCTTCCATCTCGTCCGTTGGTACCGATACCAGACTTCGCAGCTCATCTTCGGTCTCCGTGACCTGCCATACGGCGATTTCCGCCTTGTTTTCAAGTTTCTTTCTTAAATATAGTGCCATATATCAATAATGTTCTATGAATGTGTGGAACTTGGCGTGCCTATATACGACAACCCCGTGCGCGCCGACCAGGCACACACAGAAAACACCTCCTGACTCTCGTCAGAAGTACTGCCCATAACCATAAATACACTGTTGGACAACGGATCGTCAGAAGTCTGATCCGCGTTGATCTGCTGATTATTTACTATAGGACTGGGAGGTTCCACGGTCTAAATCACTAATAATTAGGCTGCAAAGATAGTAAAGACTTTTGATATCTGAAAATTAATTTATTCCTGAATTATTGCTAACTTGCAGACAAAATCGCGATGCTTATGAAAACCATATTCAAACTGTTGCTTCTGTGCTGTCTGTGCAGTTGCTCGATAGAAAGTAAATATCAACGCATCGAGAGGGCTCTCAAGAACGAGAACAGCCTCTATATGAAGATAAAGACAAGAAAGCTTTCGCCCTTGTGTTACACACCATGGGTACCGGTGCACAGACTTGCGGATCAGGTACTTGAAGAGCATATCCGATATCTGAAAGAAGAATATAAGTTTTCCGGACCGTTTTATGTCAATATCGATGAAGTCCCTCCGGGTTACAGACCGCCTTCTGTCATCGACGATGAGCGCGTCATACCTATGGACGGCAGCGTTAAACGCAATTTCAGAAAAGAGAAACGCCTGACGGACATCAGGGTCATAATTTCGCCTGAAGACAGTCTGACGATCAGAATGGTCGAGCGTTTCTATAAAAAGAAAGGACGAAAACTTTATGTCGGACTTTCGGAGGGGCTGTACACCGAAGTCATATGGACGCGGGGTGAAGCAGAATGGAATCTAAAGGAAATCAAGCATTCAGGCAGATGAATACAATGATCATAAAAGGAGGAACAGTTCTCACCGGAGGCACTGAGTTTCGGGCGGATGTGGTGGTACGCGCAGGAAAGATCGCCTATATCGGTCAGGACGGGGAATCCCGGGCTCAAAAGGATAACCAGTACCAGCCCGCAGAAATCATAGATGCCGCAGGGAAATACGTCGCACCGGGATTCATTGACCTTCATACCCACGGCGGGGGCGGTGCCGATTTCGGAGACGGGACGGTGGCGGCCTTCCGAAAGGTCCTTGCATTTCACGGCTCGCACGGCACGACATTGCTTTATCCGACATCCATGACCGGCTCTTCCGACTCGCTCTACAAGTCAATAGAAGCTTACAAGCAGGTGAAGTCTCTCGGTGCAGACGGCGCGGCTATGGGAGGCTGGCATATGGAAGGCCCCTATTTTTCTGCATCCAAAAGAGGAGCTCAGGATCCTCGTTATCTGAAAAATCCTGATTCTGAGGAATATATGGATATAATGAGGCGGACGGACGGTCAGGTGGCAAGGTGGAGCCTCGCCCCGGAACTTCCAGGTGCCCACGATATGGCCAGGACTCTCAAGGCAAGGGGAGTGCTGATGGCTTACGGGCATACAAATGCGTCTTTCGAGGAATGTGAGGATGCATTCAATGCCGGTTTCACCCATATGACTCATTTCTTTTCGGGAATGAGCACGGTATCCAGAAACGGTATTTACAGACGGGCCGGAGCAGTCGAATATGGCTACTACAATGATGATGTCACTGTGGAGCTGATCGGTGACGGCATCCACGTTCCGGCATCTATGCTGAAGATGACCTACAAGATAAAAGGTGCGGACAAGATCGCTCTGGTCACAGATTCGATCCGTGCTGCAGGACTTCCTGACGGGGATTATGAACTGGGTGAAGGCGGACTCAGGATAAGGGTGGCTGAGGGAATGGCCAGACTGGCTGATTCTCAGACATTGGCCGGAAGCGTGGCGACAATGGACTTCGTGGTCAGGACGGTGTGGAGATTGACCGCCCTGCCATTGGCGCAGATCGTGAAAAGTGCGACCGAGACTCCTGCCAGGATAATGGGCGTGGACGGCAGCAAAGGTTCGCTCAGGGAAGGCTTTGACGCCGATATTGTCATTTTTGACAATGATGTCAATGTTTCTGAAGTAATTGTCGGGGGAAAGCTTCAGCATTTTGAGCGGAAAAATCGATAAAACTCGCTCGTTTTCACTTAAAAAATGAGTTTTGAGCGTAAAAATGCCAAAAACTCGCTCGTTTGCAGGATATGTTTTATTATATTTGCCAAGATTTGAAAACTAAGTGTTAACATTATAGAACAATAAAACAATTATGAACTTTTTGACTAACGACAAGCTCGTGATCGTAGGTGCCGGTGGCGCTATCGGATCTAACATGGCTCAGACAGCTCTCATGCTCGGCCTTACTCCAAACATCTGCCTTTATGACATCTATGGTCCAGGCGTAAACGGTGTTGCAGAGGAACTT
>JAZLCW010000047.1:0-1630 GCA_045614445.1 Candidatus Cryptobacteroides sp.
TGTCGATGCGAGGAGATTACCTGCCGCCCAGCTGACGTCCAGGATCTGAGGGTTTGCCTTGAGTTGCTCTTCTACAGTTTCTGCATTCTGTCCGATATATTCAGTAGTATGAACGAAGAGAAGCTGCTCCTTGTCGAATCCCATATCGAAATCGACCATATATCTGCGCTGGAGGAAGATTAAGCTTGAGCAGATTATGAGGACAAGCGATATAACGAACTGAAGACCGATAAGGGTATAACGGAGCCTCTGTCCGGTCTTGGTGCCGCTGAATGATCCCTTCAGAACAAGGGCAGGCTCAAATGATGTGATGTAGAACGCAGGGTACAAACTCGATACCATTGCAATGACAACAGCAATCACTACAGTCAGTACAGATACTCCGATATTCGCTCCGAATGCACTGTCTGCACTGATGAGATGAGTGAGCTGACTCATGTTGAAAAGCATCACGAATGCAAATGCAAGGACGAGTGCTAGCAGAATCAGGGTTACGCTTTCTCCAACTGTGCTGATGATGAGTTCACGACGTGTACAGCCGAGTACTTTCTTGGTGTTGACAGCCCTGATACGCTCAGGAATCTGTGCGAAGAAGAAATTGATGTAGTTGATGAAAGCGATGCTTACGATAAGCAGGGCTACAATTATAAGGATGACGGTCGTAGTCTTGCTACCTCTTTCAATAGGGGTGGAGACGTTGGTGGAATAATACAGTTCCTCTAAAGGTATAAACTCGACTTCTGCATTCGATACGAATGAATTGATTGCCTCGTCCATCGCTTCCTGAGTCATTCCCAATTCTTCAGCAGACGGGAAATTGCCGAAATAATCCTTCATCAGGTACTCGCGGGTAACCGAAGCCAGATTCTCCTCCATATCCTTAATCTGAGACGGATCGTAAACCTTAATGAAATAATGATGTCCCCATTCTGAGAAATTGGTTATGCTGTCATCACCCATATTCCTGAGGACCTTCACATCTCTGAAATGAGAGTTTTTCGGCAGATCCTTGAAGATGGCTCTGATGGTCCTGAGATTGGCATATCCCTCATAACCAAGGCTCATTCCTATCTCGAGGTCAAACTTTTCGGCGATGCTTTCGCTGATGGCAAGCGATTTCGTATCAGAAAGATCTTCAATCGAGCCACTCACGACTTCCAATCCCAAAGCCTCCAAAGCTGTTCCAGTGAAACGGGTGACACCAAGGTCAATATCCTGCTTTACACCATCCCTTTCAATCCAGTATCTCGAGTTCTCAGTGCCGCTGAAACTCACGATACCTCCACACTCAATATTCGGAGATGCCTCAAGGATGATTTCGGCCAGAGGACGACAGAAGTTCAGCTGTCTCTTGTCAGCGTCTCCGTCCATGCTGCCGGAAGACATCACAAAGATTTTCTCCGAATCCTTGATGCCCTTGTTGAAGTTCAGTTCATAATCTACCTGAACAAGTATGATGTAGAATGCTGCGAAAGCCACAGCCATACCAAGCACATTGAGTATGCTTGACATGAATGAGCTGCTGCCTTTTCTGAATATGTTGAATAATGCCATTTCGCCAGTTATGTTTAGTCGTTGTGTCTATCTGTTAAGTTATGGAAATAAAGACAGTATCTCGCGACAGTGTCTT
>JAZLCW010000048.1:0-13400 GCA_045614445.1 Candidatus Cryptobacteroides sp.
CTAAATGGAAGGAGAACCGTATGGCTTGGCACAAGGCTCTCGGAATGGGTGACGAGAACTATCGTTTCCACGATCACGACAAGCTTGCACACTATGCAAATGCAGCTACAGACATCGAGTTCCGCTTCCCATTCGGTTTCAAGGAACTTGAGGGTATTCACTCTCGTACAGACTTCGACCTTGGAAACCATCAGAAGTTCTCTGGAAAGAAGATCCAGTATTTCGATCCTGAGGTAGGAGAGAACTATGTTCCATATGTAGTGGAGACATCTATCGGTGTAGACCGTATGTTCCTCGCAGTTCTTTCTAACTCATATAAGGAGGAGCAGCTCGAGAACGGTGAAAGCCGCGTTGTTCTCAGCATTCCTGCACCGCTTGCACCAGTCAAGGTAGCAGTGCTTCCGCTCATCAAGAAGGATGGTCTTCCAGAGCTTGCAAGAGAGATTATGGACGAACTCAAGTACGACTTCAACTGCCAGTATGACGAGAAGGATTCAATCGGTAAGAGATACCGCCGTCAGGATGCCATCGGTACTCCTTTCTGCGTGACAATCGACCACGATTCCCTCAATGACCGTTGCGTTACTATCCGTCATCGTGACTCAATGCAGCAGGAGCGCGTAAAGATCGAGGATCTCCACGCAATCATTTCTAAGGAAGTTAACCTCAGCAACATCCTTAAGAAACTGAAGTAAAACATCCTCATCAGAACTTTTTCAGGTTCTGGTGATTATCTATAACAGCGGTGCGACAAGAATCACTACTTTCTTGTCGCACCGCTGCTGTTTGAGTATATCCTTATTATTACTTGCAATACCCCATAGTGAGTGTTGTCTGTTTGAAAAACTTTTTCGACATTTGTAAAGTCATTTGGCAAACCCATCTGACATTACATATTTGTGAAAGTGTTTTTCGCAAGTCCTTTTCTGAAAATGTGGAAGTTTTTATGGTAGAAGGATGAGACGGACAACACTCACTTCGTATAGATACCTGTGGAAGGACACATTCTGCGTGTCCTGATATCCCATATCTATCCGAGTGTGGGGTATTGTATCGTTATCTCTACCAGGGTCTTTCCACAACCTTCAGAAAGATAAACGAAGTCAGCTCCACACTTTCTTTGTTTAATCTATTATCATCTCGGAGCTGGGTGTATAATAAAAGCCTATGAATCAATATGAAAAACCCATGATTGAAGTGCTTGAACTTTATTCTGAAGGAGTTCTATGCTCCAGTTTAGGAACAGAAAAATTCGAAGAAAACGAAGGCATCTGGTAATTCATTGTCATCCCGAGCTTGTCGAGGGATCTTTAAATCAATCATTATGAAAAAAATCTTTATTTTTATTACACTTCTTACAGCACTTTCAGCTTGCAACAAAGAAGAATCCTCAGTTTCATCACAGAATACTGATATCATCACTGCTCAGATCGAACAGGAAACAGACACCAAGACCTATATGGATGCCTATAACAATATCCGTTGGTCAGAAGGCGACCAGATCGTAGGTTTTATGAAATCCTCTCTAGGTCTAAAGTACAGGATCCTTCCTTCAAGTGTGGGCAAGACCTACGCTTCATTTGAAAATATATCAGATTCAAACGGCAATATAAATGCTGGCATAGAATGGGATCACAATGTAGTCTATTATCCATACTCAGATGCCGTTGAGGTGGTAAAATCAGGTCCTAACTACATTCTCGATGTTGTTCTCCCGTCTGAACAGACCTATGCACCTGAAAGCTTCGCCAATGGCTCTATGGCAATGGTAGCCGTTAGTGAAGACAATAATATCACCTTCAAGAATATCCTTGGCGGAATCAAACTTCAGCTTAGAGGTACTCAGAAAGTAACTTCTATTAAGGTAGAAGGAAAGAATAATGAAAAACTATCAGGATTCGCTGTAGTAACTGCGTATACGGACAATACCAAGCCTGCCATCACAATGACATCAGGTGCTTCTACGACAGTGACTCTCAACTGTGGCTCTGGCGTTCAGCTCAATGAAAGCACAGTAACAGAATTTATAATAGCCGTTCCTCCTGTACTTTTCAGCAAGGGATTTATAGTAAACGTGATAGATACAGATGAAAAGACATATACAGTTGAGTCAGATGTTGCTAATACTGTTTTGAGATCATCGATTCTTGTTATGCCCGCCTTTAAATTAGGTGATTTACCTAATGGCGAGAATCCAGACCAAATCTATGTAAGTAAAATATACATCGATAGATCTGAATTAACTATGGCTCCTAATACATCAATTGCTTTGGAAACAGATATCTATCCAGTCAACGCAACAAATACAAAGCTAACTTGGAGTTCATCAAATCCATCGGTAGCCATTGTTGATCAATTGGGAATAATTACAGCACTAGCAGATGGTTCTACTACAATTACAACTGTAGCTGTAGGTGGTGTCTCAGCTAATGTTAAGGTTGATGTGATTACTTCAACAAAAGAGGCATCTATAGACTATATTGATGAATATGGCATTAACCATGGCAAAGGAATCGTAATTGGAAATACAGTTTGGGCTCCTGTTAATTGTGGATATAAATCAAGCACAAGTGAAAGCAAGGGCTATCCTATGGGAAAATATTATCAGTGGGGCAGAAAATATGGTCAAGGCCTCTCTTCAACCTATGACGAAACTGTTGCTGATATTGTAGAGGGCCCTGTAAAAATTAGTGAAGGTCAAGACGTGAAAAATGCAAATATTTTTTATAGCTGCTCAAATTCCCCATATAGTTGGGCTTTGCATATTGACGACACTCTTTGGAATTCTGGAACAGAAGAGAATCCTGTAAAAACAGAATATGATCCTTGCCCAACAGGATGGAGAATACCTACGCAGGACGAGTTCCGTAAATTATCTGTGAATCACTCAAAGTGGACTAGTGTTAATAACAAAAATGGATATTGGTTTAGTGGCTTATACACTTATAGTGAAAATGCCCCTCAGATATTCATTGTTGCTAATGGATATGGGTCCAATAGTAGTGGCTCAAATTTTAGGCAAAATTCGACATGTAGTTATTGGAGTTCCACATCATGGGGTGGCAATGGACAAACTTTATATTGTTCTAGTGGCGGTTCTTTCGGAAATTCATATTCAGGTGGCTACCATGCAAATGCATCTGGAATACGGTGCGTACAAGAATAAAACAGAAATCAATAATCGTTAAAATACTATAATAGTAAAAATATAATTACAAAAGCCAACCTACCATAATAGGTAAGTTGGCTTTAATTGATCTTTGTGAGTGTGAGAGCATATATTGCTCTATACGTGTACCTACGGTGTTCTCTCCGAGTGCCGTATATTTCGGTCGCTGTGCTTAACCTGATTATTGATTATTCTGGGTTTTAAAGCCTATTCTCGGGCGTGGAGTGGTGTTGTCGAAGTGTCTTTAACGGAGAGGGCGGCGATGGCTTGATAGATGGTGTCTATTTCTTTGCGCATGTCTTCTGAAAGGTCGTTAATGGCTTCGAGATTGTCTTCGTCGCTGCGTTCCAGCAGTTCGAGCTTGGTCTTGATGGCTTCGAGTTCGTAGCTAAACTGGTTCATAGTGTAGATTTGAGTTCTGATAGCGACAAAAGCTCGCATAATTCTAATATTAATTTCAATTGCCGTGTCAGATCTCAATACACTGCTCAGCATTGCAACTCCTTGTTCTGTAAATACATAGGGCATATATTTCAAATGATGTCCTTGCTTGGTGTTTAAGGTCACAAATTGTGACCTTAAACACTCTTCCATAGTCAGCTGAAACATAAAGTCCTCTGGGAATCTTTTAATATTTCTTTTAACAGCTTGGTTCAAAACTTTGGTTTCTACTCCATAAAGCTTCGCCAGATCTCTGTCCAGCATTACATTCTGTCCTCTGATTTCGTGGATCAGGGATTCGATTTTTAGTGGTTGTAATGTGTTTTCCATATTTTTTTGTTTAAAAGATTGTCACGTCGCTTTGTCCCGTCCCTGCTTCCGCAGGCTGCTTCGCTGCAAAAGTCCATTGGACTATTTGCTGTTCGCTCGCGACCTCAGAATGACAATCAAGGCTTCGTTTTTCAATGCTACAATAAGTTATTCACTCATTAGAGTTATTACTTCGTTCTTTACAATCAGTGCTTCGTTCGGAGTGATAGGGGTATAAAACAAAAAAACTCGCTCGTAGAATAGCAAAAAGCTATAAATGAGCGAGAAAATTGATAAATCTCGCTCATTTATAGCTTTAACTGGTTAATATCTTATTGTTCTTCCTGGTATTCCAGCAGGTCACCGGGCTGGCAATCCAAAGCCTGGCAGAGGGCGACCAGTGTCTTGAATCTGATAGCCTTGGCCTTGCCTGTCTTGAGGATGGATAGATTAGTAGCTGACAGACCTATCTTTTCCGCAAGTTCGCCGGATGACATTTTCCTGCGGGCAAGCATTACGTCTATGTTAACTATGATCGGCATTACTTTTCGATTGTCTGTTCTTCTGCTTTTTCCTGTCCTTTAAGATATGATGGGAGGCTCATTCCAGCCATATTGAAGAGTTCTTCAAGAGGGGGAACAGACTTCATCATTCCTGAGATGAAGTTTGATGTGGCGGTCTTTCCGTCGGCTCCCTGGCCGTTTCCGTCCCATACTGTCACCTTATCGATCTTTATGCCCTTGACAGCTTCCACCTGAGTCTTGACCAGATCAGGAAGCTTGTCTGCGATGAGCATGAGAACTGCCTTCTGAGGATCACCTGCAGCTGCATTGACCAATTGCTGGAATCCTTCTGCCTGCTTGGTGAGCACTTCGAGGATACCTCGTGCCTGTGCGTCCATCTTCGCGTAGATGGCGTCAGCCTCTCCCTGAGCCATTCTGCGGATCTTTTCAGCTTCAGCTTCAGCCTCGATTATGGCCTTTTCCTTCTCGATCTGAGCAGGGACCACTACATTGGCAAGCTGGGTAGCCTTCTCTCTCTCGGCACGGGCAATTTCGGCGTCACGCTCTGACTTATAAGCCTCCTCAAGGGCGAGAGCGGCCTGCACTTTCTCTGCAGCTATCGCAATTCTCGCTGCTTCCGCCTCTTTTTCGCGTCTTTTTGCATCAGATGCAGCAATGGCTATCTTGGAGTTATTTTCTCCTTCTACGGCCTTTGCATTGGCGTCTGCGGTGCTGATACGTGTATCTCTGAGAGTCTCTGCGATACGGATGTCCTTGTCTCTGTCTGCTTCTGCCTTACCGATCTCACCGAAACGGTTCTGCTCGGCAACGCTCTTCTTCGCGTCATTGATCGCCTTTGCTGCAGCCTCCTTACCGAGAGCCTCGATATAACCGGACTCGTCGCGGATATCGGTAACGTTTACGTTGATGAGTTTGAGACCGATCTTTCTGAGCTCAGCCTCCACGTTCATACTCACGTTTGCGAGGAATTTGTCACGGTCTGAGTTGATTTCCTCAATGTCCATTGTAGCGATGACCAGACGGAGCTGTCCAAAGAGGATATCTGTAGCAATATTCTGGATGTTCTCTATGGTGAGTCCGAGAAGTCGCTCAGCAGCATTGGTCATGTTTTCTGGCTCTGTCGAGATACCTACAGTGAATCGGCAAGGTACGTCGACACGGATATTCTGCTTACTGAGAGCGTTTGTAAGGTTGCACTCGATGGAGATAGGCTTGAGGTCGAGGAATGCATAGCTCTGGAAAACAGGCCATATGAATGCCGCTCCACCGTGGATGCATCGTGCAGATGAGACTCCGCCTGCCTTGTTCTTGCCGGTCTTTCCGTAGATTACGAGGATCTTGTCGGAAGGACAACGCTTGTAGCGTCTGAGAATGGCCGCAAGTGTCACTACGAACACCAGAACGGCGATCACGATGATGTAGATAGTCTGCATAGTTCGTTATTTTTAAGTGGTTGTTAGATTATCAGTGAGTTTATTTCTTCCACAATGAGTGTAGAGGCGTCTATTACCTCTGTCACCTTAATGGAAGTTCCTGTTTTAAGATCATCCTCTGAATCGGTGAGGGCATCATATTCTCTTACGGAATTATTGATATTGATCTGTACCTTTCCTATGCCTTTTCTTTCGCCCGGTATAGTGAGATATACCTTTCCGTTGCATCCTACGGCAGATTCGAAAACATTGATATTTCCGCTCTGCTGCATCTTGCTGAGGCCTTTGAAAAGCATCATTACTGCAAATACGAGGATTGCTCCCACTGCAAATGCAATCGCCATCAGCAATGCCTTTGAGGCGATCTGGCCGTTCAGGAGAATAGCTGTCCAGCTCATTCCCAGAAGGAAATTCACAAGGTTGCGGAAGGTGTAGAGATTCATTGAAGGATCGCCTTCGAATCCGCCGTCAGGCATGTCGAAGTCTGTGTCCATGTCCATCTCGACGTCAGCTCCTATAAAAGTGAGTATTGTCTCGATGATGAAGATGAGGGAAGAAGCGATGGCGATGCACCAAAGTATCTTCATAAATAGATCAAGTGAGGTCCACCATTCAGTCATAGTTCGTGTGTTTTATATGTTTATGTTGCGAAAGTAATAAAGTTTTTTACGAAAAACAACAAAAAATCAATATAAATTATAAAAAAATACCTGCCATCGACCAAAATTTGGACCAATGACAGGTATCTTTAAATTATTTCTGGAGCTCAAGTCCGATTTTCA
This sequence comes from Candidatus Cryptobacteroides sp., assembly GCA_045614445.1. GTDB lineage: Bacteria > Bacteroidota > Bacteroidia > Bacteroidales > UBA932 > Cryptobacteroides. The sequence continues at coordinate 6,659 of JAZLCW010000048.1, forward strand.
ATCCGTCATACTGACCCGCAAGCGATCCGATTGTCTTGAGGGTGGCATTGTTTGTATTCGCAGTCAGTTTTCCGATAAGATCAAGGAGTTTGTCTGCCTTGAAAAGGAGTTCGAAAGTGCTGGCGTTGATCTGTGCTGTCGCTGTGATGCCGGTAGATCCGAGACTCTTGCCGTATTTGAGATTGATGGTGGTACCATCCTCTGAGAGGGTATATGTTCCGTTGAAGCTCTTACCCTTTACTGTGGTGGCAAATGTATTGTCCTCATTGAATGTGAAGCTGAATGTACCGGTTTTCAAACCTGCTTTTGCAAGATATTCGTCCAGTTTCTTCTCTATCTGTGTCGCTGCAGCTCCAGCCGCCGCTGTCTTAAGGAGATCTTCGCTTTCCAGTTTTACTGCCGATCCTGTATAATTCCAGGTGCCTTTGATATCTCCCTTTGAAAGATTCACTCCTGTCACCTTTTCGACAATCTCATTGACTGTAGAGTTGTTTGCAACCTTTCCCAGAAGATCCTTCAGTGTCTGGGCTGATGCCGTATTGCCAGCAAGGCATATTGCTGCTGTAATGATGATTGATTTTAAAATTGTTCTCATAGTCATATGATTTTATTATTCATTATTCCAACCTTGAGCCTTGAGCGGGAGTTCCACCCCGTCAGGAGTAACTGCGACAGCACCGACTTCCGGCTTCGCGAGATGTCCGATGATGTCGAATGTCTGGAAATCGTGACGGAATTTCTCATGTTTGCCGATAGGGATGGTGAAAAGGAGTCTGTAGTCCTCTCCGCCGTTGAGGGCGGCTGATATAGGGTCAATATTGAGTTCTCTACCCAGATCGAATGTCTTGCCGGCAAACGGAAGCTTGTCCACATATATTTTGGCTCCCAGACCGCTGTCACGAACGAGTCTCTTCACTGCATCTGCCAGACCGCGGGTGACGAGATAGCCGTATGACGGCATTATTTCGGTTTCCTCCAGCTGGTTTATTATCTGAGGATTGATCTGAGGTCTCAGGTATGCTCCTACAAGATTCTTGTAGTCATCCAGCTTAGGCTGAGCCACTGCATCTCCGCTCTTTTCGAAAGCTCTCTTTTCTCTTTCGAGAACCTGGAAACCCATGAATGCAGCACCTATATTATCTGAAATGCAGATAAGGTCCATGCTCTTTGCCGCAGGACGGCGCTTTGCCATAAGGTTTGTGGTCTCTCCTGTAGATGAAATGCTGACAGCCAGTCCGTTAGGTGACGGAACCAGGTCGAGGGTCACTTGCTTGTAACCATGTTCCTTGGCCGCTGCGACAATTCCTTCCCACACTTCCTTTATATGTTTGAAATCCAGTTTCGATGATATTCCCAGGCGTACGTCCATTGTGCGCGGGTGGGACATTTCGGCGTAAAGTTCTCCTGTCACTGCCGTAACGCATTTGTAGCCGAGATGTTTCAATGGAAAGTATGTAAGATCGAAGTCAATTCCCTCAAGGAAAGTGCGCGACTGTGAGCTTATATAGCTTTTGCCCGATGTCTCGAACCAGCTGCTCTGGAAAGGCTTGTAGGGGGTTCCTTCGAACAATTTTGCGATAGCCTCGACTCTGCCGAGGTCTGAGAATCTTTCTTCTGCCATAGTTGAATCGTATTTATGCAAAAATACAATAAATTGACTAATTTTGTGCAGATATTCAGAAAACGGATTATGAAAAGATTTGCACTTATGATTATGGCAGTACTGGTTATGCTGCCGCAGGCTGTTTCAGCCCAGAAGAACAATGACGGAGCAGAGGGACTTAAGGTTATGTCCTATAATATAAGGCTCGGTTCGGCAAATGACGGTACCAATGCATGGCCGCTGCGTTATCCGGCTACATTGGAGATGATCAAGGACCAGGCTCCGGATGTATTCGGAGTGCAGGAAGCTCTCGGCTATCAGGTCTATCTTATCGAGGAAAATTTCCGCAATTATCAGAGTGTAGGCGTAGGACGTGAGGATGGAAAGAAAGAAGGTGAGTTCATGTCGATCTTCTGGAACAAGAAGACAGTTTCAATGATCAAATGGGGTACTTTCTGGCTTTCAGAGACTCCTAAGAAGCCTTCAATGGGCTGGGATGCCGCATGCTACAGGACTGCAACATGGGCTCTTATGAAGGATAAGAAGACAGGAAAGAAATTCTATTTCGTCAATACACATCTCGACCACAAGGGCAAGGAAGCTCAGAAGAACGGTCTCAAGCTTATCGTAGACAGGATAGACGCGATCAATCCGGAAGGATATCCGATGGTACTTACCGGTGATTTCAATATGACTCCGGACAATGCAAACCTCACCGAACTCGACTCAAGGATGCAGAGTGTCAGAAAGATTGCACAGAAAACAGACAATCATGATACATACAACGGCTGGGGCAAGGGAAAAGGCGTGATCGACTATATTTATATGTCAGGATTCAGTTCATGTCCTGAATATCAGACTATTACAAAGAAATACGCTGACAGGAAATTCGTTTCCGATCATTATCCTATCAGCGCAATTCTTATTTTTTAATCACTGTATAACCGATTTTCAGGCGGTCCAGCTCTTCGATGAAAGGTGCTGTGACAGCTACTCGAAACTTACGGGAAAGGAATTCGATATTCCATCCTTTTTCAGGATCATGGAGGAACATTGACAATGGAACATTGCCTTTGTTCCTCTTTATCATATTGACCAGGGAATCTCTGAATTCCTGAGTCAGCATAGGAGTGGAAATCTTTATTGCGAATCCCTTTATATATGTATCAGTAACATTTCCTAAAAGCATTATCTTCTTGACCTTGAATGCATAAGGAGAAGTCTTGCCCTGTGCCTTTTCTTCCGGCTTGAGATAATATTTCTCTTCAATCTCTCCTTCAATGAATATTGCGCTATGCATCTGCATATAGCTCATGAAATTCTCGTGATCCTTACCGAAAAGAGCGATTTCATAGCTGCCGCTGTAATCTTCGATTATAGTCTTCGACCAAGGACGACCGGTTCTTGTGGTCATCTGCTGGGTCGAAGTGATGAAGCCGGCAATATTGGCCTTCTGCTTTATCTTCTTTGACTCACAGTCACTTACAAGTGATTCAATCTCTCCGACCGGGCAGGTGGTGAAGTTCTCCAGCTCGAATGCATACTGATCCAGAGGATGTGACGACAGGTACATTCCTACCAGATCCTTCTCGTATTGAAGTCTTTCAAGAATGTCTTCATCTCCCACCATCGGAGGTATTTCAGGTCTTTCAGGCTTCATCTCCTCCACTTCTCCGAACAGTGAAACAGCACTTTCCATACTGTCCTTCTTATAGAGTTCTCCATATCTTAGAAGGGTGTCGAGGAAAATATCTCCGTTCTTGCATGTCTGGGTGAACTGCTTGCGGCAGATACCGAAACTGTCGAAGGCTCCGGAGTGCAGAAGGGTCTCGAATGCCTTTCTGTTCACTATTCCGGACATACGCTCCACAAAGTCATAGATATCGGCAAACAGGCCGTTTTCCTCGCGTTCTGTGAGGATTGCACGCACGATATTGTCACCGAATCCTTTGATTCCTCCCAGTCCGAAGCGGATATCTCCGTTCTTGTTCACCGTAAACTTCGCATCGGATTCATTGATATCCGGATTAAGCACCTTGATACCGTTCTTCTTGCAGTCATCCATTATCTTCTTGATCTCTTCCATGTTGGAGAGATTTTTGGTAAGGTTGGCTGCCTGGAATTCGGCAGGGTAGTGTGCTTTGAGCCATCCTGTCTGGTAACTTACCCAGGCATAGCAGGTGGCATGGGACTTATTGAAGGCATATGAGGCGAATTTCACCCAGTCCTTCCAGATCTTTTCAAGTATTTCCTGAGGATGTCCGTTCTTTATACCTCCGTTTATGAATTTATCCTTCAATGAATTAAGAAGGTCGATGATCTTCTTTCCCATTGCCTTACGGAGAGTGTCGGCTTCACCTCGGGTGAAGTCGGCAAGCTTTCGCGACAGAAGCATCACCTGCTCCTGATATACGGTGATTCCGTATGTATCCTGAAGGATATCCTCCATTGCCGGAAGGTCATATTCAATAGGCTTGCGTCCCTGCTTTCTTTCTACGAAATCAGGAATATAGTCCATAGGACCAGGACGGTAGAGGGCATTCATCGCGATCAGGTCCTCGAATCGGGTAGGCTGGAGCTTGATAAGCCACTCTTTCATACCGGGACTTTCGAACTGGAATACACTCGTGGTGTCTCCGCGGCTGTAAAGCTCGTATGTTTCCTTATCGTCGATCGGAATCTTCTCTATATCGAACTCGATTCCGAAGCGCTTCTTGATATTGGCCTGGCATTCCTTGATGATGGACAGGGTCCTCAGACCCAGGAAGTCCATCTTGAGCATACCTACCTCCTCGATGTAGTGTCCGTCGTACTGCGACACCCATACTTCCTCTCCAGTGAGCTTGTCATTGGCCACGCAGATAGGTATATATTCGGTGTGATTGCTTCGTCCGATGATCATCGCACAGGCGTGGACACCGGTCTGGCGTACGCATCCCTCGAGTTTTGCGGCGTAGTTCAGAACGTCCTTGGTCTCTTCAGAACCGTTGGTAAGCTCTTCCTTAAGCTCAGGAATCAGTTTATAGCAGTTCTTGAGCTTAGGCTTGTAGGAAACCTCTTTCTTATACTTCTTGAACTGTTTCTTTACCTTTATCTTGCTGCCTGGATTTTCCGGATCATCGATCTCCACTTCCTTCTCGATCAGTTTCTGTCCTTCTTCCAGAGTGTCTCCTTCATTGAACGGGTCTTCTGCATCCTCCATCTGTACGATCGGCTTGTCCGGAATCATCTTCGTGAGTCTGTTGGACTCATCGATGGACATACGGCTTACGCGGGCCACATCCTTGATGGCTGATTTGGCTGCCATTGTACCGTATGTGATCACGTGGGATATCTGCTCCTTTCCGTATTTTTCTTCGATGTACTGGAACACGCGGTAACGGCCGTCATCATCGAAGTCGATATCCACATCGGGCATATTGATACGGTCCGGATTAAGGAATCGCTCGAAGAGGAGGTCGTATTTGATAGGGTCTATATTAGTGATTTTCAGACAGTAAGCTACTGCTGAACCGGCTGCTGAACCACGACCTGGTCCTACAGAAATGCCTTCAGAGCGTGCCGCAGCGATAAAGTCCTGGACGATGAGGAAGTAGTCCGGGAATCCCATCTTGCAGATGGTCTTGAGCTCGAATTCTATACGCTCGGCCTGCTCGTCCGAGAGAGTGTCTCCGTATCTCCAATGTGCTCCATTGTATGTCAGATGGCACAGATACGCCACAGAGCGGCAGAACTCTTCTCCACGTTCGTTTCCACTCTTGTCGCAGCGTCCTTCGTCGATGATTCCCTTATATCTCTCAAGATAAGTGTCAATATCAGCAAGGAATTCTTCCGGAAGATCGAATTTAGGAAGAATCGGATCCTTGTCGACCTTGAATATCTCGATCTTGTCCGCAACTTCGAGTGTATTGCTCAGAGTTTCCGGATGCTTGTAGAACATGTCAAGCATCTCGTCTTCACTCTTGAGGTACTCCTGCTGGGTGTATCTGAGACGGTCGGGATCGTCAAGATTGGCGTTTGTGGTGAGACAGATGAGACGGTCGTGTGCCGGTCCGTCCTCCTTGCGTACGAAGTGCACGTCATTTGTAGCCACGACCTTGGTACCGGTCTTTGCCGCCAGTTCGTATATACCTTCATTGGCTACCAGCTGATGCTCGTAAACCTCCTGAGACTGGCCGGGAATCAAGGTCTTGTGCTGCTGGACTTCGAGGTAGAAATCATCTCCGAACACTCTCTTATGCCACATCACGGCCTTCTCTGCTGCTTCCATGTCACCTGCTATGATAGCCTTCGGAATTTCTCCTGCAATGCAGGCAGAACAGCACACCAAATCCTTGGAATACTGCTCCACGATCTCGTGTGTAACCCTCGGTCTGTCGTAGTATTTTCCTTCGATGTGACCGGTGGACACGATCTTCATCAGGTTCTTGTAGCCGTTGTAGTTCTTTGCAAGGAGGATAAGGTGATAATATCCTCTGTGGTCCTTGTCCTTCAGTCTGTGGTCATAATGTCTGGTTACATATATCTCACAGCCGATTATAGGCTTTACTTCAGGAAACTTCTTGGCTACCTTCAGAAACTCCTTCACACCGTACATGTTTCCATGGTCAGTGATGGCTAATGCAGGCATTTCCAGCTCTTTAGCGCGTGCAAAAAGGTCGGCGATGGCTGACTGGCCATCGAGAATGGAATATTGTGTATGTACGTGTAGGTGGACGAAGGACATGACTGTGATTTTTAAGGAGGACAAAGATATGAAAAAGGCATCAGCCCGTCAAAAAATAATAATCCCCCTGAAGTCATGTTCCTGACTGTCAGGGGGAAAATTTATCAACAGTAAATTAATTACTTATTCTCCTTCTTTGCTGCTGCCTTCTTTGTTACATCGTACATGATAGGTGTAGCGATGAAGATAGAAGCGTAAGTACCGATCACGATACCGAGGATGAGGGCTACTGCAAGACCTCTGATCACCTCACCACCGAAGATTGCGATCGCGAGCATTGTCACGAGAGTAGTGAGTGATGTATTCATTGTACGTGAGAGAGTGCTGTTGAGGGCCTCGTTCACGTTCTGACGGAAGTCTGCCTTAGGATGAAGCTCCTTGTACTCACGGATACGGTCGAAGATAACCACTGT
>JAZLCW010000049.1:0-3397 GCA_045614445.1 Candidatus Cryptobacteroides sp.
TTTTCTCAGAAACATACTGTGGCGGTTATAGCGGTGAGGATCCACCTCTTCCCATTCCGAACAGAGAAGTTAAGCTCACCATCGCCGATGGTACTGCCCCACCAGGTGGGAGAGTAGGTAGCTGCCACTTTCTTATACGACACCCTGTCATCTTATGATGACGGGGTGTTTTCGTATGCAAAAGTGGCAGCTGTCCACCCCCAGTCCTCACTTTGGTTCGGACAGCCCCGGTGGGGCATGGCTCCCTTCGCTTCGCTGCGGTCGGGTGGCCTTTGCGTCCTACGCCTTCGCTGCGCTGCGGCCGGACCCGGCCACGGCCTCTGAAGAGGCCATCGCTTCGTTCCAGCTCTCACGAGAGTGGTTTGGAGGGACTCCTGAGTGAGTCTATCTGCATTCTGGCCTCCTACAACTGATATGACATCTCATAGGAGTACGTTTAAATGACCCTATGAGATTCTTTTTTATTATATTTGTGGGTGTTTGATTCTAATATTGATGAGATATGCGCAGATTTATTTTGTATATACTTCTTTTGGTGCTGATGACCTCATGCACCAATGATATTGTCATTGATGTGAAATGGCTTGAGGATAATTATTCCAAGTCTGAGGTGATGATTCCGATGCGTGATGGCGTGAAGTTGTATACTTCTGTATATCAGCCAATTGATGCAGATGAACGACCTTTGCTTATCATCAGGACCCCTTATTCATGTGCTCCTTATGGAGAAGGTTGGAAAGGCGATCTGGCTGAGTATATGTCTGAATTTCTAAGAAATGAATATATCATTGTCTTCCAGGATGTCCGCGGACGCTATATGAGTGAAGGTGAATATGTAAATGTCCGACCTTTCAATCCTGATAAATCAGATCTTCAAACTGATGAAGCTTCTGATACTTATGATACAATTGACTGGTTGCTTGCAAATACCGAAAACAACGGCTCTGTAGGTGTTACTGGTATGTCATATCCAGGTTTTTATGCCACTATGGCAGCATTGTCGGATCATCCAGCTCTGAAAGCGGTTTCCCCGCAGGCTCCTATCCTTGATTGGTTCAAAGGTGATGATGTACATCATAATGGTGCGCTCATGCTGATGGATATATATTCATTTGCACCTTATATGTTCAAGAAACATGATAATCCTCTGCAGGAGGATCATGGATTGTCTTCTCCGATAGGTGACGATGCGTATAAATGGTTCCTTGAACATTTGACTCCTGCTGCTCTGACTGCGGCACTTCCGGATACATTGCAGTTTTGGAATGAGATTCTCGATCATCCGGATTATGATGAGTATTGGAAAGAAAGGTCTTTGGAACCACACCTGAATGAGATCGATCCGGCGATTCTTGTCGTGGGAGGCGAATACGATACAGACGACTGCTACGGTGCGTTGAATACCTACAAGCTGATAAGAGAAAATTCACCTCAGACCGATCTTCATTTTGTTTATGGTCCGTGGACTCATGGGGGATGGCATAATGTTGAATATGAGGGACTTGGCGATAGGAAGTTTGGAACGGATCTTTCGAAATATTTTATGGAGAAGATAGAATATCCGTTCTTTAGATACTATCTTGAAGGAAAGGGTAAGAGGCCGGAACCTGTCTATATCTTTGCATCTGGTTCAGAGGAGTGGCAGGTTATGGAGAAATGGCCAGCAGATGAAATTGACTACTGTCCGCTATATCTTTCAGATGATCATTCCCTTTCTTACGAGTCTCCATCTCATCTTCAGTCATCTGATACTTACCTTTCAGATCCTTTTTCTCCAGTTCCTTTCATGGAGGATGCAAGCAGAAGAGATAACTCGTATATGGTTGCAGATCAGTTCTTTGCATCGAGACGTCCTGACGTTTTGACCTATATATCTGAAACTTTAGAAGAAACCTTGAAACTTCAGGGACCGCTCCGCGTCAACCTTGATCTGTCCATATCATCCGAGGATGCCGATATTGTTGTGAAATTCATTGATGTTCACCCTGACGGATATCAGATGCTTGTCAGGGGTGATGTTTTCCCTGTCAGATATAGGAAAGGTTACGAGCTTCCTGTCAAAGCGACTCCAGGGGAAATCGTCCATCTTGATTTCACGATGAACGATATTGCACATTGGGTATTACCTGGCCATAAGATGATGATCCAGATTCAGAGTACGTGGTTCCCTTTGGTCAATATTAATCCGCATACTTATCTGACAAATATATACGATGCAGGAATTGAGGATTATAGATCTTCTGAGATAACAATTTATCATCAGAAAGATGCTCCTTCGCATATAGTTCTGCCGATATCCAGATAACATGGAATCATTTTTGCACTATTAAAGAAGTTTATTAAAGAATATTGAAATGAAGATACATAAGATACATGCTCGCGAAATCCTGGATTCGCGAGGTACGCCCACTGTGGCGGCTGAAGTTATACTTGATTCAGGCGCAAGAGGTTCTGCTTCCGTTCCTTCCGGTGCATCTACCGGTGAAAATGAGGCAATCGAGCTTCGCGATGGAGATCCTTCGCGATATTTCGGTAAAGGAGTGCTCAAGGCTGTAGCAAATGTGAACGAAGTGATTGCACCTGCAATCGTAGGCCATAATGTTTTCGAGCAGATGACTATCGATCGTATGATGTGTGAGATGGACGGTACGCATAATAAGTCCCGCCTTGGTGCCAATGCCCTTCTTGCCGTTTCGCTCGCTGTCGCAGATGCAGCTGCATCGTGTATGAAAGTGCCTCTGTATCATTATCTTGGAGCTCCGAATTCTAATGTTCTTCCAGTACCTATGATGAATATCATAAATGGAGGTTCGCATAGTGATTCTCCTATCGCTTTTCAGGAGTTCATGATTCGCCCGGTGGGTGCATCGACCTTCAGCGATGGTCTCAGAATGGGAGCGGAAGTGTTCCATAGTTTGAAAGGAGTCATGAGGGAAAGAGGCTTGAGTACGGCTGTAGGAGATGAAGGTGGTTTCGCACCAAAACTGTCCGGAACTGAAGAAGCTCTGGAATTGATTATGATGGCCATTGATTCAGCTGGTTATCTTCCAGGCAGAGATATAACCATTGCCCTAGACTGCGCATCATCAGAATTCTATAAGGATGGAATGTATGATTACACGATATTTGAAGGCGAAAAGGGAAAGAGGCTGAACAGGGAGGAGCAGATTGAATACCTTAAAAGTCTTGTCGAAAGATATCCTATTGATTCAATAGAGGATGGTATGTCAGAAAATGACTGGCTTGGATGGGTGCGACTGACGCAGGAACTGGGTGAAAGATGTCAACTTGTCGGTGACGACCTTTTCGTGACAAACATCCATTATCTGAAAAAAGGCATAGATATGAATTGTGCGAATGCTATCCTGATAAAACTGAATCAGATAGGAACTCTTAC
>JAZLCW010000050.1:0-18071 GCA_045614445.1 Candidatus Cryptobacteroides sp.
ACATCTCGGAAAAGTGAAGAAGATTCTTCCAGCCCTGAACGCTGCCTTTGTCGATATCGGAGACGAAAAGCAGGCATTTGTCCATTACCTTGACCTGGGACTTTATTTCAATGCTTTCGATGAATTCGTAAAGCGAATGAATCCCAACACCGATGCCAAGGGGATCTACAAGCACATCAAGCCAGGACCAGTCCTCGAGAAGGAAGGCCGCATCGAGAATGTGCTGACACCAGGACAGATGGTCATCGTGCAGATCGTAAAGGAACCAATTTCGACCAAAGGTTCGAGACTGACTGCAGAAATTTCATTGGCAGGACGAAACATTGTACTCCTCCCCTTTGCAGAAAAGGTGAGTGTATCCCAGAAAATCTCCTCAAAGGAGGAGAAAAGAAGACTGGAAACGCTTGTAAGGAGCATTCTTCCTAGAAATTACGGAGCGATAATCCGCACAGCCGCAGAAGGCAAGAACGCAGCAGTTCTGGATGCGGAAGTGATGTCACTCGTGGAAAAATGGGAGAATTCATGGAAGAAACTGGCAAAATCCAAGGATGTGCAGCTGCTGTTCACTGAATACAGCAAGACCACTACCATCCTCAGGGATCTCCTCAACGACTCGTTCAATAACATTTATGTCAATGACGAGAATATTTACGAAGAGACCCGCAAGTACATCTCGCTGATCTCACCGGAGCAGGAAAAGATCGTCAAGCTCTACAAGGACAAGACACCGATCTTTGACCACTTCGAAGTAACGAGACAGATCAAGAGTTCTTTTGGAAAGGTAGTACCGATCAAACAAGGAGCATATCTGGTGATTGAGCACACGGAAGCATTGCATGTTATCGATGTAAACAGCGGTATCCGTTCCAAGAACAAGGAGCAGGAACAGAACACATTCGACATCAACTGCTTTGCAGCCGAGGAGATCGCAAGACAGCTCAGACTTCGAGATATGGGTGGAATCGTGATCGTTGACTTCATCGACATGGACAACAACGAGCACAAGAATGCCCTCTTCAAGAAGATGCAGGAGCTTATGGAGTCCGACAAGGCGAAGCACAATGTGCTGCCTCTGACCAAATTCGGACTTATGCAGATCACCCGACAGAGAGTACGTCCGGCTACCGAGATAAACACTTCAGAGGTGTGCCCGGTATGCAACGGAACTGGAAAGATCACTTCAAGCGTAGTAATCGACGAGGCTATCGAGAGAAGGTTATCCTATTATGTGACTGAAAAGAAAATCACGAACCTGACCCTCAAGGTCAACCCTATCCTTGGAGCCTACCTCACCAGAGGCATCTTCTCATCAATAGTGGGAAAATGGAAAAAGAAGTACAGATGTAAGATAGATATCGTGGAGACCACAGATTTCACAGTCTTGCAGAATGAATTTTATGATGAAAAAGGTGGGAAGCTGGATTAGCTTCCCACCTTTTTATTCTTCTTCGAGGAACTGAGTCATATTCTCCGAATACTTACGCCATTTGTCGATCAAAGCCTGCATATCCGACGGAAGGTCCGAATCAAAACGGATTTCCTTCTTTGTGCTCGGATGAACGAATCCGAGAGTCTTAGCATGCAATGCCTGACGCGGGAGTAACTTGAAACAATTCTCTATGAACTGACGGTACTTGGCATAGATTGTTCCTTTACGGATCTCCGAACCATCATAACGGCTGTCATTGAAGAGCGGATGTCCGATCCAGTTGAAATGCACTCGGATCTGATGAGTACGTCCGGTCTCAAGACGGCATTCTACCACAGTGACATAGCCGAAGCGCTCCAGAACACGATAATGAGTCACCGCATGCTTTCCATGATCACCGTCAGGGAAAACCTTGAATCTCATCCTGTCGTTAGGATCGCGGCCGATATTTCCTACGATCGTACCCTGATCATCCTTCAGATTTCCCCAGACAATCGCCACATAACGTCGCTCGATGGAGTGAACAAAGAATTGCTTTGCAAGGTTCAGCTGAGACTCGTCATTCTTGGCCACAACGAGAAGTCCTGACGTATCCTTATCTATTCTATGAACGAGTACACCCATTCTTTCATCCTCGGCATCAGGGCCTTGCGATATTCCCAGATGATGCGCCAATGCATTTACAAGAGTACCTGAGAAATGGCCATGACCTGGATGAACTACCATTCCGGCTTCCTTATTGAGTACGAGAAGGTCATCATCCTCATAAACTATATTGAGAGGAATATCCTCCGGAAGAATCTCCAGACCGCGACGCTGATATGGCATCACGAACTTTACGACATCACCTGGACGTACTATATAATTAGCCTTGACTATCTTATCATTGACCCTGATATATTCAGCCTTTATGGCCAGCTGGATTCGATGACGGGAAGTGTACTCCATATGCGTTGCAAGATATTTATCCACACGCATCGGTACCTGACCAGAAGAAATATCGAAGCGGTAATGCTCGAACATTTCCTGCTGCTCATCCTCATAGGCTACTTCGTCACCTCCCTGAACAGAATCGAAATCCTCAACAGTATCCTCGTTGAAATCAAAAAATACCTCCTTACTCATTCTTATCAGATTCTCTTACCGGAACTTTGCCAGGATCCATTGTCAAATACAAGGAAACCTCTTCTCCCAAAGACACAGGTTCTTCGGATATATCCGGTAACTGTTTATAGACCACAGCATTAAGGCTATCATCATAATCCTTGACACTATCATCAAATCTAAGTGTCTTGATATTGAGCGACTGCCTGTGTACAAGATCTACAGCAGACATATAACGCTTCCCTAAAAGATCAGGTACAAATGTAGCCGCTTCTGAATCAGGATTAAGTCCCAGAACCAGATTTATGACGGTCTCGCTTTCAATCATAGTTCCCGGCTCGATCTCACGGTTGCCTCGGAGCTGACGAAGCACATTGTTAGTAGCCAAATCCTCCACATAGATCAATTTACCCGGAGTCAGACCTCTGGACTGAAGTTCCGCCAATGCCTGACGCATAGAAAGGCCGACAAGATTCGGCATTGTAACTTTCTTTGCATTCAAAGCATTTATCGTCAACGATATACGACGTCCCTCCTTCACCTTAGCGCCTGGAGATGGATTCTGATCTCGGACCGCTCCCCTCTTCATTCTCTTTACAAACACCGAGTCTGTCACTTCGACCCTCATTCCCGCCAGAGCAGCAGTTTCCTGAGCCTGAGCTACAGTCATATTGGAAAAATCCGGTACGACAAGTTCCTGATTATGCTTTGTTACCACATTAAGGAAAACAACCGCACCGACAATCATCACGACCACCAATACGATGCAGATCAAGAGATTGCGTACTATCCAATGATTTAAAAAACCTTTTTTCTGTGTCTTTTCTGCCATTTTATCTTACATTTATCAATTCGTATGCACGACGACCAAGTCCGATCTTCTCGCCATACTCTACACCAGCCTGCCAGTTTGTATCAGGATGAACGATACGGAACTTGTCATCACCCTTGTGATGATGTCCACATCCACACTCTTCCGAGTGCTCATGATCTTTATCTGAAATCGCATTGCCCTTGAGCGACGGAGCAGCGATCACAAGATCAGCGCAAGCACAGTCGAGAGCTACAGGATCGAATGAAGCAGCGATTCCGATGTCCGGCACAAGAGCCGCGTCATTATGTCCCCAGCAGTCGCAGTTAGGTGAAACATTCATAATGAAACTTATATGGAAAGAAGGCTTTCCGTTCACCACTGCATAAGCATACTCGGCAATCTTGCTGTTAAGCATTTCTGAAGTCTCATAATCCTTCACCACAGCAGCAGATTTCTGGCACACTGCCACGCACTGACCACATCCGACACACTTATCGTAATCGATAACAGCCTTGCGGTCAACAACCTTCACAGCATCATGACGGCAATACTTCTCACAAACCTTACATCCGATACAATTCTCCGCATCGATCATAGGCTGAGACGAAGAGTGAAGTTCAAGCTTTCCACCTACGCTGGCCGATCCCATTCCAAGATTCTTAAGGGCACCACCGAAACCGCTCTGCTCGTGTCCTTTGAAATGATTCATAGAGATCACGATATCAGCATCAGCGATAGCAGCACCGATCTTTGGAGAAGGGCAATAAGTACCTCCGCATGGCACTTCCTTGTAATCGGTACCTTTAAGACCATCGGCAATGATCACGTCAGCATGAGCTCCGATCCTGTTGAATCCGTTCTCCATAGCGGCATTGAGATGATCCACAGCATTGGAACGGCCTCCTGTATAAAGGGTATTCGAGTCAGTAAGGAAAGGTTTTCCTCCAAGAGAGCGGATAACGTCCACTACACGGGCAGCATAGTTCGGACGGATATATGCCAGATTGCCTGGCTCTCCGAAGTGGATCTTGATGGCTGTGAACTTACCGTCAAAATCAATATCTGCAATACCAGCTCTTCTGATGAGCCTTTCAAGTTTGGTAAGAAGGTCGTTTCCAGGAACTGTCCTGAGATCGGTGAAGAATACTTTAGATTTTTCCATAGCTATGTTATACTACTGGCTGTCCCTTGAACAAGACATTGAACAGTCCCTGTCCGAGGAGGACTATGCCGATTATTACTACTATTGCTCCTGTGATCCTGCTGATCCAGAGTATTGTATTCATTTTAAATGACTTGCGAAAGCGGCTCAAAAGCCATGACATTGTAAACCAATAGGTAACGGAACCCAGGCTCACAGAGAGGATTATCGGAGCGATGTGCCAGTCACGAGGCGCTTCGTTCGCAATACCGAAAAAGGCGAAAAGAGTGAACATCACGAATATCGCCATCGGATTCGAAAGACCGACAGCCAAGGCTTGGCCGAAGTCCTTAGGCGAGACAGAAGAGCTTCCGTCAGCCTTCATCTTTCTGAACGGATCAGACAGAGACATATTGAAACCGACAATCATGAGTACTGCTCCACCCACCAGAAGAATGATATTATGATGGTCCTCTATGAACTTTTGAGCAAATGCAAGTGCAAAAATAGCGATGATCGCATACATTGTATCCACCACACTTGCCCCCAAGCCTGATACAAAGCCTGATTTATGTCCTTTGCTCAATGACTTCTGCACGACAAGTATGGCTATCGGTCCGATAGGAGCCGACGCGCATATTCCCACAAGAAATCCCTTGAACATATCCAGCAACATAACACCGACGCTTTTATAAGTCTGTAATCAGACAAAGGTAGTAATAATTTTCATATCTTTGCGTGTGAATAACTTCGACAGACGATGAAAAAGGAAAATATGCTTCTATGGGGACTGGTGGTGCTTTTTGCACTGATGATGTCCGTACCTTTCATTATACCGCACACAGGTCTTATAGCTTTATTCGGACTCCTGCCGCTTCTTGCTATGGAACGTATAGCAGACCAGTTGGGAAAGAAACGTATATGGATATATCATTATAGCGCCTTCGTGCTCTGGAATACCTTCACAACCTTCTGGGTATGCAATGCCACCGTCGGAGGAGGTATATTCGCGATACTAGCAAATTCTCTACAGATGTCCCTGGTATTCGGCCTGTTCAGACTAAGCAAGAAGAAATTCAGCGGAGCCTTGCCGTATATCTTCCTGGCGGTCACATGGATCGCATGGGAGCGTTTCTATTTCGACGCAGAAATTTCCTGGCCATGGCTTGTACTCGGCAACTCTTTTGCCCGCACCACATGGGCTATCCAATGGTACGAAATCACCGGAACACTCGGAGGTTCGCTCTGGATCTGGGCTGCAAACCTTTCAATCTTCGGACTTCTCGTATCACTTTCCGACGGAAGCTTCTTCTACTGGAACAATAAGGCAAAGGCAGCTACCTTCGCAGGAATCATCCTGCTTTTCACAGCACCTCTGATTACTTCAGGAGCAATCGGAAGCAATTATACAGACTCGATGGATGATCCTGTCAAAAGTCTGGAAGTCCTTATCGTCCAGCCGAATATCGACCCATACAACAAATTCCAGGCAATGACTCAGGACCAGCAGAACTCATTGCTGGAAAATCAGATAGCAGAGGCACTCAGCCATCGTTTCGCGGACAGCACGGCAAAGCCGCTGCTGGTCGTCGCACCGGAAACCTTCACCAACGACATCATCTGCGGACAATATGACCGCAGCCGCACATGGAGACGCTTCACAGACTTCCTCAGCCGATATCCGGGAGTCAACATGCTTTTCGGAGCATCCTCTTACGACTATTTCGAGTCACCTGTAAAGCCATCCCACACAGCCAGACAGCTGCGTGACGGCCGCTGGGTGGAGTCGCATAATTCCGCTCTGATGATCGACGGCACAGCACGTACAGAAATCTTCCATAAGAGCAAACTCGTGGTAGCAGTAGAAATGACACCGTACCCAGCAATATTCTGTAAGATCGATGATATGCTCGGCGGTGTGATGGGACGCTGCGTCGGACAGGACGAAGTGACCCTCCTGAATGTGCGCGGAGCTGACGGACAGACAATTCCTGTCGGAAGCGCCGTATGCTACGAATCAGTCTACGGAGAATATTACACCGACTACATCCGCAAAGGAGCTCAGGCAATGGCTATCATCACCAATGATGCATGGTGGGGTGATACACCGGGCTACAGACAGCACCTCAGCTACGCCAGCCTCAGGGCAATCGAAACCCGCCGCGCAATAGCCCGCTGCGCCAACACCGGAATCAGCGCCATCATCTCCCCTTCGGGTAAAATAATTCAGCCGACCCCTTGGTGGGAGCCGGCTGTAATTAACAGCTATATTCCTCTTCGCAATGACCTCACATTCTTCGTCTGTCACGGCGACATCACCGGAAGAGTCTGCACATTTGTGTTCATGCTTCTGTTGCTGGCTTTAGCCGTCAGATTCATCACCAGAAAATAAAGATTGCCACCCTGATCTTCCGATAGGGTGGCAATTGTATTCAGATAGAATCTGACTCTGATCTGGCGGTCAGATTACTCAGCATAACCTTCACCGAGGCCCTGAGCATTAGTCCAGCTGCCCCATCCTGCGAGTGAACCGTCATCGAAGTTACCGTTCTTGATAAGCTCAACATCAGAACCTACTTCCTTCATCGATACGTTGTCGATAGAAACTACTCCTACAAAGTCACCTACATTGAAAGTAACCTTTGTATAAGTATCCTTATCTGGTGAGAATACGATAGTGGTAGGAGTCCACTCTGTAAAGAGATTCATTCCGTGGTTGAAGTTCTGGTCTGCTCCATCAGCTGACTGAAGGAGAACGCTGCACCAGTCACGTGCCACTGTCGACTTCACTACACATTTGAACTCATACTGAGCACCAGCCTTCAAAGGAGCGTCGAGAGTGTACCATACCTGAGTATCCCATCCGTTTCCTGCTGTCTCATTAGTCATTGTCAAAGCATAACCTGCAGGACCTGATGGAGCGCGATAGAGCTCAACCTTCTTAGCAGTAGCGTTATCACCCTGCATGATGAATCCATTGTTAGGAGCAGCAAAGAGAGCAAGGACTTCAGGTGTAAGCTCGAACACTATTTCATTCACATTATGATAATCTGTGAAAGAAGGGATAGCCTGCCAAGCATAAGCATCATCAGCATACATAAGCTGTACTATCCAATCAGCCTCAGGATTTGTTGGAGTTACATAGAGTTTCACAAACTGTCCTGCCTTGCAGCTTGCCCAGTTATATCCACCGTAAGCAAGATCCTGCATAGCTGTACCCCATGCCATATCCTTGGAACCTTCCCAAAGTGTAGCTGCTGTATAATCAGCAGGGATCTCTGGCATTGCAGGAGTCTCTGGAGCTGTGTACTCTTCTATAGTGAAAGAACGGTTGTACCAGTCGGTAAGGTTGATAGTGATCTTGTAAACGCCAGTTGCAGGTACATGGTAAACGACCTTGTCATTGTCGCTCTGGCCATAAACAAGCTGAGTACCATCTGCGCTGATCATAAGGCAAGGCCACCATCCGTTAGAAACCTTCTGAAGAGGGAAACGGAACTCCTCACCTGACTTAAGATTACCGATCCAAGTGAAGATACCGTTATTGTTTTCGAATGCAGTCATGTCGTCAAGTGACCATCCTGTATCGCAAGCGCTACCGAGCATATAAAGCTCTGTTACGTTCACTGCAGGCTCTCTACGGTCACCGAGATGCTCGATAGTCAGAGCATAAGTCTCTGGATTTACAGTTACCTTATAATATCCTTCAGCAGGCACTCTGTAAGTATTGTCAACGTCAGTTGTCTCATAAGTAACAGCTGTTCCATCAGCATTTGGCACGAGACAAGGCCACCACTGGTTAGAAACCTTCTGGAGTGGGAAACGGAATGCATCGATCTTGAGGTTGCCTTCCCATACCCAAGCTGAACCGTTGTATGTGAATGCTGTCATAGAATCAAGTGACCATCCTGTATCACAAGCGCCACCGAGCATATAAAGCTCAGTAACCTGAGGCTGTGAAGGAGTTGATGGTGCATCACCAGGAGTGCTACCCGGAGTCATCACCCATACTGTAGCATTTTCCTTGTCGAAATATACATCGTAAGCACCCTCAGCAGCTGCTACTGCGATATTATCCGCAGCACCTGCTGCTACAGCGATAGCTTCATTTGCCGAATAAGTTCCAGCAACTGCTGCACCGTAAGCGCCGTCCCATGAACCTGTGTTGCAGATCTTGAACTCGATCTGGTCTGCACCGCCGTAAAGAGTCGCCGCAGTAACGAAAGGTACGTTCTTAGCTACATAGTAATTGCCCTCCTTAGCCATAAGACCCTCGGCTGCCATGTTGTTCCAGTTCTGACCCTGGAGTGTGCCGGTAACTGTATATGTCACTTCTGCCGGAGCTGGCTCTGTCGCCTCTGCAGGAGTCTTGCCTACTGACATGATATAATACTTCGTAGCATCTGCTGAAAGATAGATATCATATGTTCCACCTACAGGAAGGTAGATGTTGGTACCACCTTTGGCCTGGATTGTATTAGGCTCTACTGATGTTCTGTCCGCTCCTACTTCTGCACCGCCCCAAGCGCCGCCCTGGAGGAACTTGAACTGTGCGTCTGTTGGAATCTCGAGACCATATACTACGAAGTACTCGTCATTGAGAATATAGAGAGGAATACCTGCTGCAGGATCCCAGCCCCAGCCTTCGCCTGTGAATGAACCTACGATAGCCCAATCAGAGAGCTTAAGTTCCGGCTCTGGTTCCGGTTCTGGAGTTGGCTCTGCAGCCTTGGCAGCCTGAGTCACCTTCACTGTCTTTGAGAGGGTTCCTGCCTTCACTGTCACGGTAGCTGTTCTTTCTGCCTCAGTCGCATTGTCTTCAGCTGTCACCTTCACTGCTACAGCCTTGTCTGAAGCCTTACCGTTGTTTGGATTAACTGACACCCAGTCGGCATCTGCTGAGGCTGTCCAATCCTGATTGGTTGTTACGTTGAATGTAGCCTGGCCTGCTTCAGCGGTAACTGAAACGGCTGTCTTGTCGACATCCAGCTTCGGAGTCTCGACAACATCATCCGGCTTACATGCCACGGCTGCCGCGATCGCGAGCACGCCGCATAAAATTGATCTTAGTTTCATAATGTTTGTTATTGTGGTATTGGATTGTCTTTGATTCTGTAAATTTACATATATTTTGGTCAATTCAAAAAAAATATCCTCGGCTGAGCCGAGGATATTACCTTATTATCTCATCATACCAGGAGGAGGACCCATCATTCCGCCACGCATTCCACCACCCATCGGGCCACCGCCAGGACCGCCACGCATTCCGCCAGGTCCCTGTCCGCGACGTCCGCCGCCAAATGTTCCGAAACGGTATGTGAACGAAATCACAACATAGCGTCCGAGAGTATTGTTACGCACTTCCTGGTGATAGTTGGATGCATCTGTAACCGAGAGGTTCTTTGCCTGGTTCAGGAGGTCGTATGCTCTGAGCGCGAGAGTACAGGTCTTATTGAACAGAAGCTGTGTAATCTCCGCATTGAGGATAAACTCCGGCTCTTGCTGAGTAGTATATCCGTTGTACCAGTTGTAATTCATGTCACCGATAATGTTCATTCCGAAAGGAAGTGTCCAGTTCATTTCAAATGATACATTATTGTTCCAGGTCGCCTTCTGATTGGCTGTATTCATTGTGTACCAAGACTTGGACATATTAGTACGGCCACCAGCTACGAGCTCGACAATATCATTACGGTAAGTCAGACGGAGCATCTGGGTAACGCCCATTGTCTGGATCTTGTTCCTGGTGAATGCATCTGTATGGTCAAGATCCGGAAAATCCTTATGGAAGAGTTCGTAATTGAATTCTGCATTTGCCGGATCATAGTATTTATCAGCAGCAAGCGAGCCTGTACCGATATATGAAAGCGACTGATTGTAACGGGCATTCGTGCTGGACATGATCGAGAAGTTCGACATTCCGATAGGCGAATTGACCATTACACGGGCATTCACATTTCCATTTCCCGAGCTGTTTACAGGGATGGAGTACTGAGCACCTGACTGGTCGTACCACTGTGCATTGGTAATCGAATTCTGCACGAGTCCTCCGTTTACACTTGCATTTACAGATGTGAAGGTTTCTCTGTTCGTAAATCGGAAGTTAGCCCTCATATTGTGAGTGAAGTATGGCTGGAGGTACGGGTTACCGAGAGAGATGTTCAACGGGTTGGTATTGTCCGGAACAGGCATCAGCTGTGATGTCGAAGGCTGTGACGAACGACCGTTATAATTGACCATCAAGTTTGAATTGTCATTGAACATATATCTGATGCGGGCTTCCGGTGACCAGTTTACAACCTTGCTGTCGTAAGACTCGCCGTTGGTCTCGTTATGAGTGTTGGTAGGGTTGATCTGAGCTCCTACCTGGGCATTGATCTTTTCCTTCTGCCAGCTGAGGGTCAGTCCTGCACGCTGGTTGATGTAGCGGTTCAGGATCGAGCTCGAATATGTAGGGTCATATACTTCTCCTTCAGGATTATATATCATATGAGTAGCATCGAAGACATCGCTTCCGCTGTTGTATGTATCCTTGCTGCTCTTGCTTACATTCCATGAATACTGGTAGCTTGCTTCGAGGAAGAGTGTCTTGGCAAGAGGCTCGGTGTAAACGAAACGTCCGCTTAATGAAGAATTCTTCGAAAGCTGGTCGAAACGCTGATTCACGATCTCGTTGTCGAACTGGCCGTTCTGATCAAAGTCTGTCTGAGTAAGGGACTGATTCAGACCTGTCATTTCATTATTGCTGAAGTTATAGTCGAGATTTGCTGAGAATGTTCTTCCTGCTTTTCCAAGACGCTGACGGAAGAGGAAACGTCCGCTTGTCGACCAGTTCTGGTTGTCACCTCTATTGTCATTGAAACCCTGGTTAGTGAATGTCGTATCGACACCACGGGCTGTTCTTGTAGAGAAATCAGAACGCTCTGAGTAGTTTCCGGTTCCGAAATTGATCTGAGGTTCGAAGAGAATCGATGTATTTTCATTGAACTCATGATCGAGACGCACACCGAAACGATGTCCCTGCGAAGCATTGGTACTGCTTCCGGTATTGTCAGTAATCATATGGCTTCCGTCTTCCATGAAGGTCGTCTTGGAACTTTCTTCCTCCACATATCTGTCAGAACCATTGTAGAGATAGTTTCCGGCAAGCTCCATATCACCGTCGAAGAGGTCAAAGGCTCCATTGAGACCGCCCATCCATGAACTGGTGATACCGTTTCCGCCACCGAAACCACCCATTCCCATACCCATTCCGCCGCCACCGCCGCGCATTCCCATCATCATTCCACCGGCGAGGTCATTGAATCCACGGTTATTGGTATTATTCGCATTCACGATCACACTGATCTGGCTGTTTTCCTTGAAGTTACCGACCATACCGGCCCCCTGATAACGCCATCCGTCCTTGAGCGCACTCTTGCCATTAGCATAATATCCCTGATCCGGTACATCATGTCCGCCACCGGCAGAAAGGTTTCCGAACCATCCGTTCATCATTCCCTTATACACAGAGAGGTCAATGATAGTCTCTTCATTACCGTCATCAATTCCGGTAAAACGAGCCTGCTCGGATTTTCTTTCCACGACTTTCACCTTCTCGATAATCTTTGCAGGAAGGTTCTTAGATGCAAGCTGAGGGTCATCAAGGAAGAATGTCTTTCCGTCGATTGTGATCTTGTTGATGGTTTCGCCGTTTGCTGTGATGGTTCCATCTGAATTAACTTCCACACCAGGAAGTTTCTTGAGGAGGTCCTCCAGCATATCATTGTCGGATGTCTTGAATGATGCGGCATTGTACTCGATGGTATCCTTCTTCACAAGAATAGGATTACCTACAGCTGATACATTGGCTGCGTCCAGAACTTCTGCATCCTCTGCCATCTTAAGAATTCCAAGATCCAGATCTTTCTCTACAGAAATTTCCTTTGTAAAAGGCTTATATCCCATAAGTTCAGCCTTGAACACATAGGTGCCTTTGCGAACCTTCTGAAGGTTAACATTTCCCTCACTGTCCGAAAGGACATATTTCGCAGGTTCCTTTTCACCTTTTACGGTAAGGGATGCTGTAGCAAAGCCTACAGGCTCGCCTGTCTTTTCATCAGCGAGCTTTGCCTTTACAGTAAGTGAATTCTGAGCATAAACAGAAAGACTGAAAATCATTGCGACGCACAAAAGCGCTGCTTTTAAAAGAGAATTTGAAATTCTTGAATGCATATATATACTGACTTTTTATCAAAAAACACGGCAGCACTAAAATGCCACCGTGTATATAGACACATTAATTGTTCAAAGGTTTAGAAAATGTGCAGAAAATCTTGAATAAAGAATCAATTTATTCGGATTATCTTCTGAAACCCATCGGACCGCCTGGGCCACCCGGACCTCTACCACCGCTCATTCCTCCGAAATTTCCGAAACGGTAGGTCAATGAAAGAATTATATATCGGCCGAGAGTGTTGTTACGGGTTTCCTGATGGTAGTTAGACGCATCTGTTACCGAAAGGTTCTTAGACTGACCGAGGATATCGTAGGCTTTCAGTGCGAGGGTGAACTTATCCTTGAAAAGAAGCTTTGTGATCTCTGCGTTAAGGATTATCTCATCTTCCTGCGGTGTAGTATATCCTTCGTACCAGTTGTAATCGACATCAGCGATAAGGTTTATACCTCCTGGGATAGTCCAGTTCATCGATCCGTCCACCTGATTGCTCCAGGTAGCCTGAAGATTAGAGTTCTCCATTGTGTACCAAGACTTTGACATTCTGGTACGACCACCGAGCGTAAGCTCTACAAAGTCGTTTCGATATGTCATTCTGAGTCTCTGTGTGAAGTTCATTGTCTGAATCTTGTTATTCACGAAAAGGTCGCTTTCTCCAAGATCCGGGAAGTCGGTATTGAACTTTCCGTAGTCGAAACTTGCGTTCACAGCATCATAATACTTGCCTGAATCGAGAGAGCCCTTTCCGATATAAGAGGTCGACTGATTATATCTTGCGTTTGTCATCGAAAAGATAGAGAATCCCGAGTCTGTACCAAGCGGAGAATTGACCATTACTCGAAAATCTGCAGAACCGGTTCCCGGTCCGTTGACAGGAATAGAGTACTGAACTCCGGCAGGATCATACCACTGAGCATTTGTGATGGCGTTTTCCACAAGGCTCGCTCCGAAACGCGTGTTGATAGAAGTGAATGTCTCCTTATTGGTATAACCGAACACACCTCTGATACTGTGGTTGAAATAAGGATCGAGATTCGGATTACCGAGTGAAATGTTCAACGGGTTCGAGTTATCCGGTACAGGGAGGAGCTGGGAAGTCGAAGGCTGTGCCGAACGTCCGAAGTAGAAGAAACGCATGTGTGAGTTGTCATTGAACTCGTAGTTGAGCATTGCCTGCGGCGACCAGTTGACCACCTTGTTACGATAGGCGTCGTGGCCAGTAGTCTCATTGTAAGTATCTGTAGGATTGGCAGATACACCGAGCTGGGCACGGAACTTTTCCTTCTGGTAGCTGAAGTTCAGACCAGCTCTCTGTGTGATAGAGCGGTTCAGGATATTGTTCGAGTATCTTTCGTCGATTGCCTGGCCCTTAGGATCGAAAATCAGCATTCCGTTCTCATCCATAAGATTCGAGCCGCTGTTGTATGTATCCTTATCAGAAGTGTTTCTGCTCCAGCTGTACTGATAATTCGCTTCAAAGAAGAAATGTTCTGTAATCGGTTCTGTATATACCAGACGACCGCTCAATGATGAGCTGCGGGAGTTCTGGTCGAAGAGCTGGTTCACGATCTCATCTTTCGGAGTATCCGATCCGACTTCAGTCACTCTGGTGAGGGACTGATTGAATCCGTTGAGTTCGTTGTTGCTGAAGCTGAAACGGATGTTGGCAGAAAGGGTTCTGCCTGGCTTTCCCAGACGCTGTCTTAAAAGGAGGAAACCGCTTGCCTGCCAGTTATCATTATCACCTATATTGCTGGTATAACCGTCATTGGTGAGATGCTTCGTGCCATCTTTCTCAGTATGTGTCTGGAAATCAGAGAATTCAGTAAAGGAACCCTTACCAAAGTTCACACGAGGTTCAAAGAGGATAGATGTATTCTCGGAGAACTTGTGCTCGAGTCTCATTCCGAGACGATGTCCCGTACTGCGTGTCTGATTTGTACCATTCTGGTCATTCAGAAGACGGCTGCCATCATCAAGATATGTGATTCTGGAGCTTTCCTCGATTACATTCCTGATATTGCCGCTGTGCATATAGTTTCCGGCAAGTTCCATATCACCGTCAAAGAGGTCGAACGAACCGTTGAGACCTCCCATCCAGGAAGTGGCGATACCATTACCACGGCCCCAGCCGCCCATTCCCATTCCCATTCCCATACCCATTCCGCCGCCGCGCATTCCCTGCATCATGCTGCCGGACATATCGTTGAAACCACGGTTGTTGGTATTGTTTCCATTGAGAATGACGCTGATCTGGCTTTTATCGGTAAATCTTCCGATCATTGCAGCACCCTGATAGCGCATATCATTCATATCAGATCCGGCTCCTGGCACATCGTGTCCGCCACCGCCCATAATATTACCGAACCAGCCTTCCATCATTCCAGGCTTGAGCGAAAGGTCGATCACTGTCTCTTCTTCACCGTCATCAATACCGGTAAAGAGTGCCTGATCCGACTTCTTCTCCACGACCTTGACCTTCTCAATGAGCTTCGCAGGGATATTCTTTGACGCAAGCTGAGGATCATCAAGGAAGAAAGACTTTCCGTCGATCATAATCTTCGTGATGGTCTCGCCGTTCGCAGTAATCGATCCATCGGACTCCACCTCGACTCCAGGAAGCTTCTTGAGGAGCTCCTCGAGCATATCATTGTCAGATGTCTTGAACGACGAAGCAGTATATTCAATGGTATCCTTCTTTACGACAATAGGATTACCTACAGCAGAAACACTTGCCGCATCAAGGACCTTAACATCCTCTTCCATCTTGATATTGCCAAGATCAATATCCTTTTCTACCACAAGTTCCTGCTGATGGGTTACATATCCCATAAGCTCTGCCTTGAAGACATAGGTTCCCTTCTTCACCTTGGTCAATGAAGCAGCACCATCAGCATCTGTAAGGACATATTTCGCTGCAGTAGTCTCTCCTTTGACAGTGAGTGAGGCTGTAGCGAACGAAACAGGTTCACTGGTCTTTGCATCGACGAGCTTCAACTTGACAGTAAATGCAGCCTGGGCGGATGCAGTCAGCCCGATAAGAACAGCTGCAATGCTCAGAAGAGTTCTGAGAAAAAGAGGAAAATATTTTCCTTTCATAGTAAGAGTTTAGTTATCAATCTGTTACACTACCATATAAGTAAAGTGTACATCGAGCACATCTTCACCATCTTAATAAGATGCAAAAATACGAAAAAGGTTTAGAAAGAGCTGAACTTTTTCCAAACCTTTGACTTATTTTTTTACCCTATCCGGATTATTTTCAATGAATTTCTTCCAGTCGGTCTTCCCTCCGATTCCCGCAAGAGGATTTGATATCTGATAGTGATGACACAGAGCAATTGCAAGCGCATCGGTAGCATCAAGATACTTCGGATCCAGCTCCACCTTCAATGTTTTCTGAATCATCAGCGCCACCTGCTCCTTGGACGCCGCACCATTGCCGCAAATTGCGATCTTAGCTTTTCTGGGAGCATACTCTGCGACAGGAATTCCTTTCATCACTGCAGCAGTCAGAGCCGCTCCCTGGGCTCGGCCAAGCTTAAGGATGACCTGAGCGTTCTTGCCATAGAATGGGGATTCCACTGCAAGCTCGTCAGGATGATGCTCTTCGATAAGCTCAGTTACTCCTGCAAAGATATTGGCCAGTTTCTCAAAAGGATCCTTGATCTTGCGAAGGTCGAATACCCCCATATCCACGTAGTGAGGCCCCTTTGAGTCAATAGAAATAACCCCGAAGCCTAAGATATTGGTTCCGGGGTCTATTCCTAATATGATTTTATTCTTAGTCAATATAATCGAATCCGGTATATGGACGAAGGGCCTCAGGAATCTCGATACGGTCTGCCTTCTGATTATTTTCAAGGAGAGCTGCAACCACGCGTGGAAGAGCAAGCGAGCTACCATTGAGAGTATGTGCAAGCTGCACCTTGCCTTCTGCATCCTTATATCTGAGTTTCAGACGGTTGGCCTGATATGATTCAAAGTTAGAAACCGAAGAGATCTCGAGCCAGCGACCCTGTGCTGCTGAATATACTTCAAAGTCGTAAGTTATGGCCGAAGTGAAGCTCATATCGCCACCGCAGAGACGGAGGATTCTGTATGGAAGTCCAAGACTTGACACGAGCTTCTCCACGTGAGCGATCATCTCATCCAGAGCTGCATATGACTCCTCAGGCTTCTCGATACGTACGATCTCCACCTTGTCGAACTGATGCAGACGGTTGAGTCCACGTACATCCTTACCATAAGAACCAGCCTCACGACGGAAGCATGGAGTGTTAGCAGTCATCTTTACAGGGAAATCATTGTTTCCGAGGATTACATCACGATAAATGTTGGTTACAGGCACCTCTGCGGTAGGCACAAGGTAGAAATTGTCAGCTGTGGCATGATACATCTGACCTTCCTTGTCCGGAAGTTGACCTGTACCGAAACCAGAAGCCTCGTTAACCATTACAGGCGGCTCCACCTCAAGATATCCCTCTGATGTATTCTGATCGAGGAAATAGTTGATCAGGGCTCTCTGGAGTCTTGCGCCCTTACCCTTATATACAGGGAATCCGGCACCTGTGAGCTTTACTCCAAGGTCGAAGTCAATGATATCATACTTCTTGGCAAGATCCCAGTGCGGGAGATTGTTCTCGCCAAGTTCAGGAATCTCGTTACCCATCTTGACTACAACATTGTCCTCTGCACACTTTCCTTCAGGAACCTGGTCACAAGGAATATTCGGAAGAAGAACAAGAAGCGAATTGAGTTCTGCATTGTTCTCCTCTGATGTCTTCTCAATTTCAGCGGAGCGAGCCTTGAGAGCAGCCACCTCAGCCTTTACAGCCTCAGCCTCCTCTTTCTTGCCCTCTTTCATGAAGCCACCTATCTGAGCAGCTTTCTTTTTCTGATCAGCGAGACAAGCATCAAGCTCAGTCTGAAGAGCACGCCTGTTCTGATCCAGAAGATTGATCTTCTCTACGATTTCCTTTGCATCAAAATTCTTTTTTGCAAGCTTCGTGATCACAAACTCAGGATTTTCACGAAGTAATTTAAGAGTAAGCATAATATATAGATTTTAAATTTTTAACTTGCTTTTGAACACATCATGCAAAGTTATAATTTTTTAAACAAAATAAAAAGGCAATAATCCGTTTGGATTACTGCCTTATAATACTTTTTCCGTATCCCTAAGAATTAGTTCTCGAATGGGAGTACTGAAACGTAAGATTTGTTATCAGCCTTCTTGCGGAAGCTTACCTTACCGTCAATAAGAGCGTAAAGAGTGTGATCCTTACCCATACCTACGTTAAGACCTGGGTTGTGAACTGTACCTCTCTGACGAACGAGGATGTTGCCAGCCTTTACAGCCTGATCA
>JAZLCW010000051.1:0-16329 GCA_045614445.1 Candidatus Cryptobacteroides sp.
TATAACTGATATCGCTGAAAGTTTCCACTTCGCTTCAATATCATATTTCAGCAGATATGTCCAACGACATTTGGGAGAATCACCAACGAGTTTCAGGGACGGAAGAACAGCAAAATAATAGAGAAGAAATAGCCATGAAGAGCAGTCTATGCTCAAGTTGTCTCACGACAAATGGCATTGGATGGCAGACAAGAATGTAGTGAGAATGCAGTACAATAAGAATGACAACCGTTTTAGGTGGTAATGAAATCGTCAATCCATTCTTTGTTACTGAAATCTATCTTCAGGATGGTAGTCGTTGGAAGATGATATCTCTCGTGTTTACCACAAGAATTGAAATGCAGAAACAATATGATGGTGACCAAAAGTGACCAAATTTGAGGTTTTGGCAAAAAGAAAAATCCTGTAGGCATTGAGAATCAATTATTTACAGGATTTTTGTCGTACACAGAAGACTATCTGTTTTCGAACCAGTTTATGGAAGACTTGGGACGAATATATAGTCTCCGAAAGTATTTCCCATCGTTTGATGACTTATAAAACAGAGGGGACAAAACAGTCTGCCGACTAGGGCACAGTCCGTGCATTAACTATCATATAGTACCCCAATACAAACGATAGTGTGAACGAACGTTCTCTTTCTTACCAAAGCGGATACGTGTGTATGCTCTTACTTTGACAAGTATCGGGTAAACCATCTTGATAGTAACCCGAATCTCCGCATAATTCGTTTTCTTTTTCATTGATTAAATTGTTTGCTACTCGTGAAAACGATTCGGGGAGGTTCAGAGTACGCCCCTCTGTAAGAGTCTTAGAAAAAAGAAAAGACATCATTGGGGTGATGTCTAATCTGTAAAAGGTTGTAGCAAACCTTAATCAATGATGGGACAAAGGTACGAACATTTCTCAATCCTGCAATGGGAGATAAGAAAATTTAGGATGTCAAATATGAAAATTCGAGGTCAGCTGAGTGATGTCAGTTGGCCTCGATCTTTTTTATGTTTTTACCCATGAATAAAAGGGGATAGAAAAATTAAATTTCTTCGAAAAAAATATGATGTTTTAATGACCCATCTGTAAGATTTTTGGCAGATGTGGGGAAAATTTTATATAAAAAGGCCCTACAGGTGTCTGTAGGGCCTTTTCTTGTACCCGGAGGACTACCTGTTTTCGAACCAGTTTATGGAAGATTTAGGTAGGATTTATCAACTGAGGAAATATTTTCCGTCGTTTGAGTAATTTCTAAATTTTTTTGAGGGTCGGAAAAGGGACCTTTTATATGGTAAACTACGCATTTTAACTCCACATGCTGTTAATACAGAGACGGTTATGAGTGTAAGCGCCCTCTTGTTTAACCTATTAAAACTAGGCATGATAGGTTTATATCAGTTTGTCGTAAACATTTTCTTTACTTTTTTCAAGAAATTCGTAACATCTTACCAGTCGTAGTGATTTTTTCAATCCTACCGTGATATTTATTGTAGAAGAATAATAATTATGTAAAAAATATTGAACATGGAAAAGAATTACAAAAGAAAGTATCGTGAGAGAGATGAAATCACGAAAATGAAGATTCGAAATTCGTTAAAAAATCGAGCGAAGAGCATAGAGCATTGTAGAGCTATATCGCAAGGTCTCAAAAATTATTGGGAGGGCGTTCCTTCACAGAATAATAGTGATGAGAACACCCCTTACAATGGCAAAGAATAATCTTGGAAGAACAATTATTGATGAGTTAAAGCTCTGCTATGAGGCGGAGCAAGAACTTTTGAAGGACCTGTCAGCGGTTGAAATTGGTGAGTGGGTGAATTATGCTGAATTCTCTCTCTTTCGGGTTGTTAGCAAGCATTTCCAGTATGGTTTTGATGTCTTTTATGATTTTGATGAAGGAAGGCGAATAAAAGTCGCAACATTACGTTTTGGGCATTATGGTGAGCAAGAACAGTCGTCTTATGTGTACTATCGTATAGAAAATGTCGTACTCTATGATGAGGATATGCTGAAAGTAGTGATATCGTTGCCGGATATGCTTGGTTTGGTATTTTGCCACATTACTTCAATCGACCTTGCGCGTGACTATAAATTTAATGTGGTGCAAAAGATTAGGAAAGTTGCCAAAGACGATACAGTAACAGTTATAGTGAACGGTAAGGCAATAGATAAAAAGAAGGATATTTCAGGAGGGATGTTAGTCTATTCCCTAAATTTTACCCGCCTAAAAAATCCTACTATCGCGGTTAAACAAGCAAAGGCGGTGAAAGACAAGACTAAGGGATTAACGATGTGTGCCTATGATAAAGGCAGTGAAATTGATAAGTCGTCAGGCAAGGAGTATATTAGGGAATACTATGGAAATCCAAAGACTTTGCATCGCCTAGAAGTGCACCTCAACAACCAAGAAATCAAGGACTATTGTCGCAATGTTGTTAAAGTAGTTCAGGATATAGCGCTTCTGTCTGATAGTAAATTCTTGGATGCTATGTATGAGTACCATATATCTGCTTTACTTCGTTTTACTCAGGGAAGAAAGAAGATGGAATGGAACGAAATTCTATGCAATGGTAGGGTATGATAACAACACCCCCTACGACTGCACTTATGCAGGAGTAAAGCAGGGTTGCCAAGAGCATTCGGCAGGGGTGCAACCCCTAAGAGATTGCCAAACAAAACAAAAGAAATACTCAACGATGATGTTATTGCAGTTTATCTAACATCTCTAATGCTCGGAGAATATCAGAACGATTGTTTATCTTAATGATTTCTCCTCTTACTTCAAGATATCCAGTTACTTCTTGGATAGGTCTTCTGAACATAAATAGTTCGTGTATATCTACATCAAGCACGTTGGCAATCTTATACAATGTACCAAGTGTCGGATTTCTGTTTATTGATGCAGAGAAGTTAACTGGGTTTATTCCCATTTCATGAGCGATGTCGCTCATCTTTAATCCTTTTTCTTTGGCGATTTGCTTTATCCTTGTGACTAACATATTCTGAATTTTGGGCAAATATACGGAAATATATGATAAAGTATAGATTTTGTGTTAAAAATTAGTGTTAGACCACTAATAAAATTTGCAAAATTCATAATAAAGCACTATCTTTGTCGTAGAAAATGAGTGATAAAACATTAAAAGTTGTAATTATGGAAAACATGGCAATCGTTTCAATGACAAGTAAGGATGTAAGAATGGCAAGGGTAATAGCATCGCGTATAGGTGACTCTTTCCTTACCGGAGTTTTGGTCGCACAGGTCGCGGAGTTAAAGAAGCGAATGATGAATTCAGTAGTGTGCTTTGAATTCTGTAAGAAGAATGGTGAAGTGACAAGACGTTGGGGAACAACATCTCCAAGTCTAGCGATTGCAACAACTACTGGTACAGGGTTGTCAGGTGATGACAGGAAGGTTGTTACCTTTTTCGACGTCAGGAAAGGCGCTTGGCGTTCATTCCAACCTCAGTCGCTTATAAGAATCGTTGACTAATCTTACTGACCATGAGTGCAAAGAATAGTAGAACAACGGCGGATTATCTTGCTTGGGATTCAATGCTGAATCTTGTCCGTAGATTGTACCGTGATGGAGAATATAGGATGTCGCTTCTTATCGGATGTGGAGCATTTTTCGGTCTGAGAATTTCTGACCTTCTTACCCTCAATTGGAAGTTGTTGCAGGCTGGAGAGACCTTCACAGTAACCGAGAAAAAGACCGGCAAACATAGGGTCATTAAGATTAATCCTTCGTTCGCTCGTCACATATCTGATTGTCATGATGCACTCCAGATAGTAGATGATGACCAGCCATGCTTTCTTAGTCGTTATAATACGGTATATAGTGTACAGTATATCAATCGTCGATTTAAAGAATTTAAGCGTAAGTATGCCCTTAGAATTGAAAATTTCAGCACTCACTCGCTCAGAAAAATATTTGGTCGGAAGGTGGTCGAAACTGCTGGAACTGATGCGGAAATGGCGCTAATTCGCTTGTCTGAATTATTCAATCACCGCGATATAGCGACAACGCGCAGATACCTAGGGCTTCGCCAGTCAGAGCTACTGGAAACTTACGACTTGTTGGATTTCTAATAAAAAGGCAGCCCTTACGATAGATGCTAGGGTTGCCTTAGTCTGTAGTCTGATGTTGATGTAGTTAATTATTAACTTTAATAATTAATAACTCCTGAGCTTGTGAGTCATTAAGAAATACTTCAAGTTCGCTGGTGAGTTTGTCTAATTCTCCCAGAACTTCTGCATCATTAAGGAGTTCTTTGTCTATCTCTACTGTTAATTTCCTCATAATCCTAGTAATTTAGTCTGTTTATTTGAAAGACATTTCTGCTATCTTCTCGGCTACGATAGTGGAAAACTTGTCACATTCAGAATTCTTTCCCTGCATATAATAAGTTGTAATTACCTCCTCCATATATGCTTGTCCTTTTGTCGGGTCCTTCTCATAAAGTTTGATGCAGGTTTGTGCGTCTTTTGTTGGGTTCATAGTTATCTGTGGATTTAATGAACAAGATACACAAAGAAGGACAACTGTTATCAATGTGATTGATGATAAGGTTCTTAGAATGTTCTTTTTCATATTTCTGGTTATTAAGTGAAGTTTAGATTACCATCCTTTTTCTTTCATTGCCGAAATGTATTGATGTACGTTTGCACTATTGAGATAGTCGCCGTCTGCGTAATCAATTGGCATTCCATTTACGAAAAAAATGCACCAGATTTTACTGACTCTTCCTCCATATCCATTAGTAGCCTCAAAGCCAATCATCAGAGCATCGTGTTTTTCTTCAAGTGTCACACCCCATTGCCTTAGCAGTCCTTCTGTCTTATCCATAGGGATTGTACTTAAGAATGTTGTTGATGATGGGCTGTTTACCTGATTTAAGATGAACTCTTTCCCGCGCTCAAGAAGTATCTCTTCCTTTGATGCGCAGGATGTTGCTAAAACTGCTATGCAACTAATTAGGATGCATGCTAAATAATTAATTGTATTTGTTTTCATAAGCAATAACTAAAAGAATATTGTTAAAATTAAGCCCACTAGAACTATAGCCGAACCTGCTTTGTGTAAAAAAGAAGTAATGGCAAGGGTGCTTTCGCTTGGATTGTCTAAATTTATCTCTAAAAAGTGCGCAATAATTGTCATCAACGCGCCGATTGTACATATTGCAAAACCCATATTTCTTATACTTTGTTATGTTCACTAATCTTTTTTCGAAATTTTATCACACTTTGTCATAGATGGATTACCACCGATATATCTCAATGAAGATTTGTTACATCAAGGATTAGGAATACTGTAGTTTTTGGGGAGTCCAAATTTCATAATCATTATGGTATTGAACATCACAGCCCCTAATGATGCAGGTTAGTATAAAAGAAAAGTGTGAGGCCGATTCGTTCACCAAGTCGAAGGTTGTGGTAAAACCCATGCAGAGATAAACGCCCAATGCCCCACACTCGGTATATATGTGAGACAAGGGCGAACACTATGCCCTTTCACAATAGAATATACCAAGAATGAGTGCTGTCCGTCACCTTCTGCATAGAAAACTACCACATTTTCGACTAAGGTTCAGAAAACACTTTCCAATATGTATGTGCTGAATGTTCAGCAACTACAAAGGTAAGAAATTCCCGATAACGAACAACACTCATTTGGAGCATTGAACGGCAAATGTCGGCAAATTCATTATACAAACCAAGCATACCACCAGAACCGTCTGGGTTGTTATCAATCGTTGAATGTTTCACTAATAACAGAAGTGAAACCAGAGAAAATGCTTTCTGGGTGCTCCTGTTGAGGTTTTTGGGCGAAGTTGACCATATTTGTATATGTTGAGGTTTCAGTTTTATGCGTAGATGATATATTTGGAAACTGATTTACTCATAATCTTCAGATACTCAAGTATAAAAGGTCTAGAAAATTTGGAATTCTTCCAAAGATTTGCTATATTTGCAATGACTTCTTACAGAAGGATAGAATAATGGCCCGCTAATACTTGTCCGGAGAGATGGGCACTCCATTCTACGAAACAGATTCCATATTTACATAGTCCACGAAGGACAAAGGTCTAGCGCGTTACCTTGACGAGCAGAAGTCTTGCTATTCGGTCTGATGACCATAGGAAGAGTCGTATGATGCGCATATAAGAGTATAGCGTGAGCTATGCCGTGTCTAAACTAAGTTAGGATGCTTAGTCTTGAAAGATGCCGAGAAGTATTGAAGTCGGCAGATTATGAACTTCAAACAGATGAAATCCGACAGTTGAGGGATTTTCTATACAATATCGCCACATTGCAGGTTGAAGCTGAATGTGAGGCAGAGAATAATAAATTTGAAAATATGGTTGCGTGATGAAACGAGGAAACGAAAGTCTGAATGTGATTTTGTACTGCAGGGTGAGCAGTGACGAGCAGGCAGAAGGTTGTTCACTGGATGAGCAGGAAAGGCAGTTGCGTTCCTTCTGCGCTAGAAACGGGTATAATATCGTAGATGTATATTATGAGGATTATTCTGCGAAGTACTATGATATGAACCGCCCTGAAATGAAGAAGATTTATGATTATTGCCGTAAGCATAGGGGAAAGGTAAACAAGGTTCTATTTCTACGTTGGGATAGGTATTCTAGGAATGTGGAGTTTGCTTTTGCATATAAGAGAAAGTTCTATGATGAGTTAGACGTGGAGCTGAATACAATAGAATCGCC
Source organism: Candidatus Cryptobacteroides sp. (assembly GCA_045614445.1). Taxonomy (GTDB): domain Bacteria; phylum Bacteroidota; class Bacteroidia; order Bacteroidales; family UBA932; genus Cryptobacteroides. Next base: position 6,717 of record JAZLCW010000051.1, read on the forward strand.
TATAGACTTCAAGGGAACAGAGTGGCCTACGATGATGGCGATATATTGCGGTGTGGCACATACTGAAGATGTGAAGATTTCGAGGCGAACAAAGGATGGTATTCACGGCACATTGTTGAAGGGTAAATGGCCTAACAAGGCTCCAAGAGGATATAAGAATGTAAATAATGGTGGTAAGGATAAATATATTGCCATAGATGAACCAAAAGCCAAGTTGGTTAGATATGCCTTCGAAGAGGTTGCCAAAGGTACAAAGACTCCTTCGTTGGTGTGGCGAGAGGTTCAGCAGAAAGGTCTTAAGGTGTCTGAGTCATCATTCTTCGAAATGCTTAGGAATCATTTTTACTGTGGTGAAGTGTATGTTCCGGAGTATCTTGATGAGCCAGCCCAGTATGTCAAGGGAGTGCACGAACCGTTGATTACTAAAGAAACATTTATGAAGGTGCAGAACCGCCTTAATAGTGTTAACCCACGAAATAGGAGCAAGGAAAAGCAGATGAGGGCAAAGGTGGTCAAACTGCCTCACGAGGATTATTATTTTTATCCTTTCTTGCAATGTCCTATTTGTGGAGCAAAGATATGTGCTTCTCATAGTAAGGGAAGAAGTCAAACATACGCATATTATCATTGTAATCATTGTAAGAAATATCGAGTTCCTGCTCAGCAGATGAATGATGATATATTGCGACATATCCGTCAAATACGCCCTTGCAAGGCTGTTTTAGATTTGTATGAAGAAGTCCTCAACGATATACGCACTGAGAAATTCAAGGGGATAAATAAGGAGAAGAACCGAATTCAGGAGAATGTGAAAAAGGTTGAGGTTCGTTTGCAGAGGCTACAGGACAGGTTCTTGGATGGTGAAATAAGTTCTGATGATTATAAGGAAATCCGACAGAGGTATAACGATGAGATATATGCTCTTAGAAGTCAGATGGAGATATTGAAAACCCCGAACCGAAGTGTTGTCGAACCGCAGATGGCGTATGCAATGTCATTCATTAACAATATAGAACGATGCCTTTCATCAGTTGAAATGTCTGTAAAAATGGATGTGTTGGGTTCGATGTTGAGTGGGAAAATGGTATTTGAGAATGGAAAATGTCGAACCGCTGAATTCAATCCAATAATCGCAATTCTGATGGGTAGAGAGCCGTTTTTTAATGAAAAAGGAGCCTCAGTTGATACTGAGACTCCGCTTCTGTACCCGGAGCCGGGATCGAACCGGCACGGATTGCTCCACTGGTGTTTGAGACCAGCGCGTCTACCGATTCCGCCATCCGGGCTGGTGTGCTTTTCTGTAGCCTGTCTCCAGGTCTGAAAGAGGCACGTGAAGGATAGACCTTCTGGTTAGGAGTGCAAAGGTATTGGATTTTTTGGAAAATGCAAAATAATAATTCTTCATTCCATGCGGCTCGGGCTATTCCGGGTCAAAACTTTGCCTGGGAGCAGGCGTCCCTCTTCGTGTGCTTATACGGGTGGAAGTCTGAATAATTATGTTATCTTTGTAGGATGTAACCACCAAACTGCACCGCTATGGAGCATATCAATATATATTCCGGCAAGAAGGCCATCAGCCGCATAGTGACCTCGGACAGCATCAAGGACCTGAAGCCCTGTCTGGAACCGTACAGGAGCATATTCGCTGTGATCGACAGAAACATTCCTGTTAATGCTCAGCTGATGGAAACACTCAAGGCCAAGGGAGCGAAGATAAGGAGCATATCTCCGTCAGAGGATGCCAAGACCCTTGATACGGTGATGGATATCTGCAGCTGGCTGCTGGAGAACGGTGCTGACAGGGACGCGCTGATCCTGGCTGTAGGTGGTGGCATCACGACAGATATGACTGGATTTGCAGCGTGCATATATAAGAGGGGAGTCCGTTTCGCTTATGTGCCTACGACGCTTCTTTCACAGGTGGATGCGGCCATCGGAGGCAAGACCGGTGTCAATTTCGAAAAGTATAAGAATATCTTAGGTGTAATCCGTCAGCCGGCTTTCACATACATCTGCCCGCAGATGCTCGAGAGTCTGCCTAAGCGCGATTTTCTTTCCGGAGCGGCCGAGATGCTCAAGACCTTCATTATCGAGGACAATGGTAATTATCAGAAGGCCATCGATCTCTTTTTCGACATCCAGAGCGAGTTCCACATGGAAGTGATGATGTTCGGAAAGGACGAGAAGACCCAGTGGCAGACGCTTCTGAGAAAGCATAAAAAAGTTCTGACAGAGCTCGTTACGGCAGCGGCTGCCGTGAAGGCTGGAGTGGTTTCCAGAGATCAGTTCGAGATGGGGGAGCGCAGGAAATTGAATCTCGGCCATACTTTCGCTCATGCGATCGAGACCCTTGCTCAGCGCGAAGCTTCCACTCGGATGGACGCTTCTTCCTACGGGCATCCGTCAGAAGAGATGCATTTTCCTGATGGCGTGACCCATGGTGAGGCTGTAGCAATGGGGCTCGTGCTCTCTGCCAGACTCGCAGACCGCTATTACAGGAATGACCTCAATGAGACGACAGCTCTGGAAGCGAAGATCAGTACCGAACTCTGGGATTGTGACATCCCATGCTATTGCCCATATTCCATCGAGGAGATGGCTGAAATAATGAAGAAGGACAAGAAGGCCGAGGGCGGAAAGATTCATTTCGTCCTGCCTAAGACCATCGGGGAAGTAGAGACTGTCGGACTTACCGTCGAAGAAGTCTGCCGCCTGATGAAATAAATTATAAGTCTATGATTTGTACAACCATACAGAACAAAAACTACGAGCAGATCCTTGCTGCTCTCCAGCAGTGCGAAATGGCGGAAATCCGTCTGGACAGATGCACTCTCACAGCCAAGGAGACCGATGAACTCTTCACCTCGGACATCCCTCTGGTGGCTACCTGTCGCATAAACGAAATCGCTTCAACAGAGCCTTCTTTCAAGGACCTGACGCCGCAGAGCCGCGAGATAAAGGCGATGCAGATCACTGAAAAACGCCTGATCAGAGCTATCGAGGCGGGCGCGCGATATGTGGATGTGGAGATCGAAGCTCAGAAGCAGATGTCCAAGAGGGTACGTCAGGCTGCTCATGAAAACGGAACAATATTCATCAGGTCGTACCACGACTTCGAGGGTACCGACTCGCTCGAGGCCCTCAAGGCGATTGTGGAGAAATGTGTCTATCACGGTGCGGACATGGTCAAGATCGTTACCCTGGCCCAGTCTGAGGCTGATATTGACAAGATATTGGCTTTGTACCAATGGTGCCGCGATGAAAAGATTTCCGGCAATGAGAGGATCGGTGCACTTGCGGACGGAGGCCTGATAGCCTTCTGTATGGGCGAGGAAGGCCGCAGCTCGCGTCTGGACTGTCTGAAACTCGGCGCACCTTACACCTATGCCGCCCTCACAAAAGAGGATGCGGCAGCTCCCGGCCAATGGACGACGGAGTCTATGCGTAAGGCGGTGTACGGAGACTTTCCGTTCATTGATTCGGAAGTCTTGTCAATGCCGGTTTCCAAGAGTTTCGCCCAGCGTTCCATCATCGCAGCAGCCCTTGCCGACGGTACATCCCACCTTCGCGGCTACACTCCTTGCGGGGATAATGAAGCCGCTCTTCAGGTGGCACGGAATCTCGGCGCAGAAGTACAGGTCAATGGCAATGAGGTGACAATCAAGGGAATATCCGCACAGCTCGGCACTCTCAATCTTCCTGAACTTCATATGGGTGAATCCGGTCTGCTTACCCGTATGCTGATCCCTCTCATGGCTCAGCTAAGCCCGGATCCTGTTACATTTACCGGAGAAAAGACTCTTCTCGGTCGTCCTCTTACCGGAGCTAAAGAGATAATGGAGGCCTTTGAAGCCGAAATAGATTCCATAACTGTCCCATTGACAGTGAAAGGACCTCTCAAGGCCGGACGTGCAGAAATCTCCGGCAAACACGGCTCCCAGCTTATCTCAGGCCTTCTGATGACTCTTCCGTTTGCAGAAAAGAACAGCTCTCTCATTGTGCATGAGCCAAAGAGCATTCCATATATGTTCATCACCCTCGAAGTCCTCAAGAAATTCGGAATCAAGATCGGCAATGATATGCTCGGTGGTCCGGATTTCCTTGCCTCAGACGGGGATTGGTCCCTCTGCACCGAGATGGTTTTCAAGGTGAAGGGTGGCCAGAAATATAAAGCGACAGATATTGACCTTGAGGGTGACTGGAGCGCGGCAGCCAATTTCCTTGTAGCAGGCGCAATTTTCGGAAAAGCTGAGATCCAGGGACTTGACACCACTTCGCTTCAGGCTGATCTCTCGATCATGGATATATTGATGGACGCCGGTGCAAGCCTTTCACAGCTCGACGGGGACAAGGGAAATATCACTGTCCAGCGAGCTCCGCTCAAGGCATTCCGTGTGGATGCATCGAATTGTCCGGATCTCTTCCCGATCATTTCAGTACTTGCCGCATTCTGCCAGGGCACAAGCCGTCTGGCTGGAGTAGGCCGTCTTGCCAATAAGGAAAGTGACAGGGCCAAGGCTATTCTGGATATGCTGGAGCAGATGGGCGTACAGGCCGTAGTGGAAGGTGACGAAATGGTTATCGAAGGAGAGAGTCTTGCTCAGCGGCTTCTGGGAAATTCTCTTCTGAAAGGTGGCCGATATACTTCTCATCACGACCATCGTATGGTGATGGCCTTGAAGGTCGCTTCCCTCGGAGCCGACTCTCCTGTCGTCATCGATGACGAGCAGTGCGTCGCAAAATCTTTCCCACAGTTTCACGAAATATTTGAAAAACTATGAACTCGTTCGGTAGAAAATTCAGAGTAAGCATATTCGGAGCGTCCCATGGGGAACTCATCGGAGTCGTATTGGACGGTGTGCCGGCCGGTCTGGAGCTCAGTGAGCAGGATTTCGAGCAGGATATCCTCCGCAGAAAGAGTGGTGCAAAGGGTACTACGCCTCGTATCGAGGCGGATCGTCCGATGATCGTGAGCGGAGTCTTTGAAGGACATACCACAGGAGCACCTCTAACGATCACTTTCAAGAATACCAATACGCATTCCTCAGATTATGAGCTTTTTGCTGCTATGCCTCGTCCGGGTCACGCTGACCTTACTGCAGCTCTGAAATGGGATGACTGTCAGGACCCTCGTGGTGGCGGACATTTTTCGGGAAGGCTTACATTGCCGGTTGTGGCAGCCGGAGTAGTTGCCAAGAAAATGCTCGCTGATGCGACAATGCTGGATGATACTCCTGTGACGGCAGTACAGGCCCGTATTGTCGAGCTCGGTGGTATGGAAGCATCAGTCAATGACGAAAACTGGCAGGCGGCCATCGATCAGGCCATCAAGGAAGGGGATAGCCTTGGAGCAGTCATCGAATGTGCCGTTCCTGATATTGACCCCGGCTATGGAGAGCCATTCTGGGATAGTGTCGAGTCACTCATCGCACATGCTGTGTTTGCCGTTCCCGGTGTCCGTGGAATCGAATTCGGTGATGGATTTCAGGCTGCAAGGATGAAAGGTTCTCAGCACAATGACCCTATAGGACCTGATGGAAGACCTGTAAAGAACGGAGCAGGCGGAGCCAATGGCGGCATCACCAACGGAGCACCATTGACCTTCCGTGTGGCCTTCAAGCCGACTTCCAGCATCCGCAAGGCCCAGCAGACCTTCAATTTCCTCACCGGTGAGATGGATACCCTCGAGGTGCCTGGACGTCACGATGTCTGCTTCGCCCTTCGTGCCCCTGTGGTGGTGGAGGCGATGACGGCTATCGTGCTGGCAGATCTGGTGATGTGCAAATAAAAAAGATTATAAACCAAACTCAATATTATGAAATCAAGACTCCTTATCGCGGCTCTTATCATCTTCGCCGCATTCTCGGCATCAGCCCAGCCTCATCCGCAGGACAAAGGCTACAATTTCGTTCAGAATGTTTCCTACACATCAGCTGACGAGACAGATGCGTATCGCAAGGAACGCTGTAAGCTTGACATCTACTATCCGGAGACAGACAAGGGTTTTCCTACCCTCGTATGGTTCCACGGCGGCGGCCTCGAAGGCGGCAACAAGGAACTTCTGGAAGGATTCCGCAGACAGGGATTTGCAGTGGTGAGCGTGAACTACCGTCTTTTCCCAAAATGCAAATGTCCTGACTATATCGACGATGCTGCAATGGCTGTTGCCTGGACTTATGACAATATCGAGAAGTATGGCGGCGTTAAGGAGCAGATCTATGTTTCAGGCCATTCTGCCGGTGGCTACCTCACCCTGATGGTGGCTCTCGCAAAAGAATATACTGCAAAATATGGATTCAATGCGGACAATATCGCCAAGGCATATCCTGTAAGCGGTCAGACAGTCACTCACTATACAATCAGAAAGGAAAGAGGACTCCCTGACGGAATTCCTGTTATCGACGAGTATGCTCCGATGACTCACGCTGCAAGAGGTGGCGCTCCGATGGTACTCATCTCAGGTGACCGTGACCTCGAAATGCTTGCACGCTATGAGGAGAATTTCCATCTCCAGGCCCTTCTGAAGCACTTCAAGCATGATTCTGTATTATACGAAATGCAGGGTTTCAACCATGGAACCGTGCTGGCTCCGGCTGTCGCCCTGATCAGTGCAGATATAAAGAAACTGTGGAAGCAGTATCAGAAACAGTAACGGACTCCTAAGGAAACAGGCGTATTTATATACCAAGGCCAGAGGATACCGTCCCAGCCCAAGTTGACATCGATTTCGCTCTCATTCTTGAGAGCGAATTTTTTTCCTATAACTGCTCCGAAAAGGACTCCGCCTCCCCAAAGATCCCATTCATTGTATCTTTTGGTACCGGTGATTCTTTCCAAAGCCACATCCACCGCAGCTCCTAATTTCAATTCAGCAAAGAAAGGAGATCTCTTGCGGGAAAAATTGATCTGTAAGTCTGCATATACCGGAATAAGAAAATCATATTCGTACGGAAGATATATCTTGACATTCTGAGTGCCGTCAGGATAGATTGTGGTGATGCTTCTGCCTGAATGTTCGCTTACGAACATGTCCGTTCCGAATCCTACTCCCAGAAATACAATTTCAGAAAACTGTCTTCCATATATTGCCTCCACTCCTATGCCGGGATGATAGTTTGCGCTGTAGGAAATCTGCCCTCCCACCATCCATCTGTTATAAGGCTTGAATTTAGGGCCTGATGTCTTTGCGGAAACCGCAAGTGCAGACACAAGAATGGCTGCAACCGCCATAATAACCTTCTTGAGCATAGTCATTAGTTTAAGAGTTACAGCCAATAGATGCATATGTTGTCAGAATTGTTGCATAATGCTTATCGTTTCTGTCCGATGACCGAGAGTCTGGAGATATCCTTTACATCGAAATTACCGATGATCTCCATTACTGCCGAGCCCTGAGGTCCGCTGACGATCATCACGAATGAAACATTCTTCGAATTGCCTATATTTTCTGAGATATAGAACTCGGAAATGCTGCCGTTTTCATTTATCAGTGAGATTGTCTCATATTTGCGGCTGTTCTTCACATCGCGTCTTGCCAGATCAATGATTCCGTCCTGTGGCTTTTCGTGGCTTATGATGCGTATGTTAGTGATCCTGTTCAGAAGCGATCTGACATCTGCGCTTGCATTCTCCTTCATCATATCGAGCATACGCTTGCCGTAGACGACGGTCTGATATCCTTGCTCACCGCTGTGCCTCTCAAAGAAGTGGTCCATGCTGCTCTGCGCTGATGCGGCTAAAGAAGCCAGGGCCAATATCAATAAAATCAATATCCGTTTCATAGTGATGCAGTTTTAGAAACCCCAGCGGACACCAAATGATATTAACGATCCGTCGTTGCCGATGCCTTCTCTGTAAAGAGGAGTGAGGGAGTAATCTGCATATATGCCGAATCCGTTGACAGTGGCAGAGGCTCCGACTTTGTATCTGAGGTTGTTGAATCCGCTGATATCGTACATGGTCTTCTTAGGATTCTTATACATTGCAACGGATTTCGTAAGCAGGTCTGCATTGAAATCAAACATAAGCAGCAAACGGCTGATCTTGAATCCCATCCCGGCGCAAAGTCCTATGTAGCCTGTACTTATCCTGGACTTCTTTACTTTTCCTTCTATGTCCTGAGTCAGAAGATTTCCATCCTTATCATTGATCAGGGTCATCGGAGTCTTGAAACGGTAATTGTCCACATAGGTGTTAAGTGCCGCTCTCAGGAAGATTGACTTCCTTCGGTCAAGTGAAACCTGCACGCTGAAAGGTTCGCAGCCAAGTCGCCATCCGTGAGTGTTGTCTGTCATGAAGTTCTGTTCCCCGGCCCAGTTTCCGTAATTAGGCTTTTGAGTCAATACGTTGTAGCCAAGGTAGACACTGACAAAATTAGTGGTGACTCTCTTCACCTTAGGCTTCTCGACCTTGGCTTCCCCTTCGAGTGTGATGTTGAATCCGGCGATGCTGATGCCAAGGTTGTCTCCCTGTGTGTCAAATATCACAAGAGAATCTGTCTGTGCGTGTGCTGCTGATGCTATCGCAATCAAGGCAAGCAGGGTTATGATACGTTTCATGGTCTATTTGTTCAGTTGTTGTTTTCCATTTCCTGTGTGAGCATCTGAGCTATGTCGATAGTGGTTTCCAGCTGGCTCAGATATGTAAGGTATTTAGTGCTTTCAAGAGCTATCTGCGGATCTTTGATTGCCTTGCCGTCAGCGTCATATCCATAGATTTCACGGCCGGAAAGTGCGACAAAAAGGCTGATGGCTGCTGCAGCTGAGATTGTTCCCCATACTATCTTTCTTACTATCCCTTCTGGTCTGGAGACGGAATGTGAGTATGTCATTGCCGCAGCTTCAGACATTCCTGTCATCATTACTTTCACTGACCTCAGATCAGCGGGAATGTCTTGGGCATAGCTGAAATACTCCTTAAGCATCTGCTCTTCCTCAGCAGAAGTCTCTCCGTCGAAGTATCTGTCGCAGAGCATGCGTATCTTATTGATGTCATATTCCATATCCGATCTCCTTTTCTATTATCTCCTTCAGTGCCCGTCGGCCTCTGGAGAGTATTGTCCTTACATTGGCTTCGTCTGTTTCGAGGATTCCCGCTATCTCTTTGCCGGAATAGCCTTCAATGTCTTTCAGGTGGACCGCCAGACGCTGCTTTTCAGGCAGCCGGGCAATGGCTCTGTGAACGAGCTGCCTGTCGCTCCACCTGTCAGGGCTTTTTTCATCAGGAACTTCCGGGATTTTCGGGGTGGTGTCTTTACGGCGGCGCAGACGGTCGATGCAGGCGTTCCGGACTGACCGGGTCAGAAAGGCATCGATGTTTTCGACTTCATTCAGACTTTCCTGCTTCCGAAGAACTCTTTCGGCTACGTCCTGCATCATATCCTGAGCTTCATCGCTCCGACCGAGGATGCTGCAGGCCAGTCTGAACATGAAGTCCAGCCTCTTCTGTCCGAATATGTTTCTTCCGTTAAGTTCCATTTCTGCCTATATGACGCACAAATGTACAAAATGTGTCATAAAAACTCGTAAATTTTAAGATGGTGTACAAGTTGCTGATATACAGGCTTTTATGCAAAATGCCTGCTGTGGAAGTGCAGCAGGCATAATCGATAATC
>JAZLCW010000052.1:0-16444 GCA_045614445.1 Candidatus Cryptobacteroides sp.
AGGCTTCAATTTTAATATTTAAATGCACCTTTGATTTCTTTGCATGCTGCCAGACCTTTGACAGTCAGTAAGTATTTCTGACGCAGATGGAGAGGGGAGTCAGGTAAACTTTACGATATATGCTGATATCGGGCTATTTTCCGATGCAAAAATTCGCAAAGATATTCCCCAGCACCTCGTCGCTTGAAATTTCTCCGACGATGCTGCCAAGATGGTAGATTGCCTCTCTGATGTCTTGGGCGGCGAGGTCGGTCGGCAGGCCGGCGGCGAGACCTTCGCGGACGCGGAGGAGGGAAGTGCGGGCGTCGGTGAGGGCTTGGACGTGACGCAGGTTTGTTACCAGTGTGGTGTCGCTGTCTGCCAGGAGGTCGCGCTGACTTGAGGATAGGAATGAGCGGAGGTCGTTGATACCGGTTCGTTGTTTGGCGGAAATCGGAATTATCGGGGTGTCGGTGCTAACTCCTTTGCTGTCAAGTAGGGAAACAATCAAGTTAATGATGTCGCTGTTGTTCTGTTCGCAAGAAATGTCGGTCTTGTTGAGCAGGAAGACCAGCTTCTGGCACGAGAAATCTACCTTTTCGATAATTGAGTTTACGGTTTCACAGGTGCTTTCGAGATCCCTTGTCAGGTCGACCATTCCAAGGACGATGGATGCTGCGGAAATCTTCTTGAAGGTTCTGCTGATACCGATCTGTTCTACGATTTCGGAGGTTTCGCGAAGGCCGGCTGTGTCGATGAATCTGAATAGGACTCCGTCAATATTCAATGTCTCTTCAATCGTGTCGCGGGTGGTTCCGTGGATATCTGATACAATAGCTCGCTCCTCTCCTAGCAAGGCGTTAAGAAGTGTGCTTTTTCCTGTGTTGGTCGCTCCGGCTATTGCGACCGGCACTCCGTTCTTGATGGCATTGCCGAGTCGGAAAGAGTCGATCAGCCTGGTTACGTGCGAAATGATCTGGGACAACAAGGAATCCAGTCGTGAACGGTCTGCGAATTCGACTTCCTCTTCGCTGAAATCCAGTTCAAGTTCCATAAGTGAAACCAGTTCGAGAAGCTCGCCTCGCATGTCGCGGAGCTCGGATGAGAAGCCTCCTTTCATCTGCTTGAAAGCTATGCTGTGTGCTGCGGCATTCTGTGATGCGATGACGTCGGCAACAGCCTCAGCCTGAGCGAGGTCCATCTTGCCGTTTAAATAAGCCCTTTGGGTGAATTCTCCGGGTTCTGCTGCCCTTGCTCCCGATTCGTAGAGAAGGCCCATTATGGTAGAAACAATGAACGATGATGCGTGGCAGGAAATTTCGACGGAGTTTTCACCGGTGTATGAGTGCGGAGCGCGGAATATACTTGCAAGAACTTCGTCAACGATTGATCCGGAAGCATCTGAGACTGTTCCGAATTTCAAGGTGTAACCTTTGGCTGATGAGATCGTTCCTTTGCGGCAGAGGATCACTTTGTCGGCAATTTCCAATGCCTCCGGGCCGCTGACTCTGATTATCGAAATCGCTCCTGTTCCAGGCACTGTCGCCGGTGCGCATATTGTATCTTCGTTTCTGATGTACATGTCTTGAAATAATTGTAATGCAAAAATAGAAATTTATTTGCTGAAAAACGCAGAATTTTTCCTACCTTCGCAAAGATTTAGGCGTCCTGAAAGGGATGTTTGCTTATAAATTTAAATGGAAAACGCTATGTGTAAACGATCAACAGTCGGTACATATCTGAGAGTGAACGCATTACCAGATAATGCACAGCCTTTCGTTTTCCCTTTTACTATGATTGTCGGCCATTTTCTCTAATCGAGAAATGGTCGTTTTTTCATATACACGGCGGCCAAGTTGAAGAAAAAATAATAAATTTAAATTGATATAGAATGAAAAAAGCAACACTTAGACTGGAGAACGGTATGGAATTCCACGGATATTCGTTCGGCTGTGCAAAGGCTGTGAGCGGAGAGGTGGCCTTCAATACTTCCATGGTCGGTTATCCCGAGCAGCTTACTGATGCGACCTACAGCGGTCAGATTCTCTGTCTGACTTATCCTCTGATCGGTAATTATGGTGTTCCTTCTGAGGAACTTATGGCCGAGAAGCTTTCTTTGAATCTTGAGTCTGACAGAATTCATCCTAAGGGCCTCGTAATCTTTGATTATTGTGAGGATTACAGTAACTGGGAAGCAGTAAAGAGCCTTGAGCAGTGGATGAACGAGCAGGGACTGACAGGTATCTACGGCATTGATACCAGAGAGCTTACAAAGATTCTTCGCGATAAGGGTGCGATGAAGGCATCTATTCTTCCTGAAGGTTCTGAAAAACCAGAAGATGCTGTAAAGGCTACTCCAGCAGATGTATGCTGCAAGGAAGTGATCAGATATGCTGCACAGCAGGCTCAGGATGTGGAAAATGCCAATGGAAGCAAGGCTGCGACTACAGACGGAAAGAAAGTCGTTGTTGTGGACTGTGGAGTGAAGCATAGCATCATCAGAGGCCTTCTTGCCAGGGGAGCAGAGGTGATCAGAGTTCCTTTCGATTATGATTTCACTGAACTTGAGTACGACGGTGTATATGTTTCAAATGGTCCCGGATGCCCTTGTGACTGCGAAAAGACGATCGAGAATCTGAAGAAGGTACTCGAAGGTAGCAAGCCTGTATTCGGTCTTGGACTCGGTTATCTCCTCGTGGCAAAGGCTGCAGGATGCGAGACAGTAAAGCTCGCAAGACCACACAGAAGTGCCAATCAGCCTGTTCGCAAGGAAGGAAGCAACCGTACTTACATTACAGCCCAGAATGTTGCATGCACAGTAAAGCCGGCTTCGATTCCTTCAGGATGGGAGGCATACTTCACCAATCTCAATGACGGCGCAGTAGATGGTATCAAACATAAGACAAAGCCGTTTGCCGGAGCTCAGTTCAATCCTGAGGTTTGCGTTGGCTCAGCTGAGAACATTACTTTGATCGACGAATTCATTACTAAATTATAGGAAGGAGATCCTTCGGATCCACTTCGGTCCGCTCAGGACTACGGTGGGAAAAGATTGACAAGATTATGATTGACAACAGCATAAAGAAAGTCCTGGTGCTCGGTTCGGGAGCACTCAAGATCGGTCAGGCCGGAGAGTTTGACTATTCAGGATCACAGGCTCTCAAGGCCCTCAAGGAAGAAGGCATCGAGACCATCCTCATCAACCCTAACATCGCTACTGTCCAGACATCTGAGCAGGTAGCTGACAAGGTTTATTTCCTTCCTGTGACAGCATACTTCGTAGAGAAGGTCATCCAGAAGGAAGCTCCACAGGGTATCCTTCTCGCATTCGGTGGTCAGACAGCACTGAACTGCGGTGTGGATCTCTATGAGGCAGGTGTACTTGAGAAATATAATGTAAAGGTGCTCGGTACTCCGGTACAGGCCATCATGGATACAGAGGACCGTGAGTTCTTCAATGCGAAGCTCGCGGAAATCAATGTGAAGACCATCAAGTCACACGCAGTAGAGACAATCGATGCAGCCAAGGAGGCAGCCAAGGAACTCGGATATCCGGTTATCGTACGTGCAGCATACGCACTCGGTGGTCTCGGTTCAGGTTTCTGTAACAATGAAGAAGAGCTCGTGACTCTTTGCGAAAGCTCATTCTCATTCTCGCCACAGGTTCTCGTAGAAAAGTCTCTCAAGGGATGGAAGGAGATCGAGTATGAGGTGATGCGTGACCGCTATGACAACTGCATCGCTATCTGTAATATGGAGAACTTCGACCCGCTCGGAATCCATACCGGTGAGTCTATCGTGGTAGCTCCAACACAGACACTCTGTGCCAAGGAGTGCCAGTTCCTCCATGACCTTGCCATCAAGATGGTGCGTCACATCGGCATCGTCGGTGAGTGTAACGTGCAGTATGCATACGACACTGATTCGATGGAATACTATGTGATCGAGATGAATGCACGACTCAGCCGCTCATCTGCACTTGCTTCCAAGGCGACAGGATTCCCGATCGCTTTCGTTGCTGCAAAGGTAGGTCTCGGTTATGGTCTCTTCGATATCAAGAACTCTGTGACCAAGCAGACTCCTGCATTCTTCGAGCCGGCTCTCGACTATGTCGTAGCTAAGATTCCACGTTGGGACCTCTCGAAGTTCACAGGCGTATCGCGCAAGATCGGATCTTCAATGAAGTCTGTCGGTGAGGTAATGTCACTCGGCCGTAACTTCGAGGAAATCATCCAGAAGGGTCTCCGAATGATCGGTCAGGGTGCCAACGGATTTGTAGGCAACAAGGACATCAAGGTGGACAATATCGATGAAGCGCTCAATGAGCCTACAGACAATCGTATCTTCGTGATCTCAAAGGCAATGCAGGCTGGTTACACTGTTGACCAGATTCATGCTCTCACAAAGATTGACAAGTGGTTCCTCAATAAACTTGAGGGTATTGTCAATACTCATAAGGAGATGCGTCAGTATGACAATTGCGAGCAGATGCCTCTTGAACTTCTCAGAAAGGCCAAGGTACAGGGTTTCTCTGATGTACAGGTTGCTAATGCTTTATATAAAGGTATGGACAGCGAGATGGCCGAGGATATCGTCCGCGCATTCCGTAAGGCTCACGGCATCGTTCCTTGCGTGAAGCAGATCGATACACTTGCAGCTGAGTATCCTGCAGCTACCAACTATCTCTACCTTACTTATGGAGGTAACTTCAATGATGTTCAGTACAAGCACGATAAGAACTCTGTAATCGTACTTGGATCGGGAGCATATCGTATCGGTAGCTCGGTAGAGTTCGACTGGTGTTCTGTAAATGCACTTCAGACCATCCGTAATCAGGGATATAGGGGAGTGATGATCAACTATAACCCTGAGACTGTTTCTACTGACTACGATATGTGTGACCGTCTCTATTTCGACGAGCTCACATTCGAGCGTGTGATGGATATCCACGATCTCGAGAATCCGCACGGAACAGTTGTTTCAGTAGGTGGTCAGATTCCTAACAATCTCGCCCTTCGTCTCGACCAGAACAGAGTCAATATCCTTGGAACAAAGGCTACATCAATCGACAAGGCTGAGGACCGTCACAAGTTCTCGTCAATCGTGGATGCCCTCGGTATAGACCAGCCTAAGTGGAAGGAACTTACCAATTTCGACGAGGTGGATCAGTTCATCGATCAGGTCGGATTCCCTGTTCTTGTCCGTCCATCATATGTGCTTTCAGGTGCAGCGATGAATGTATGCTACAATCACGAGGAGCTTCGCAACTTCCTTGGACTTGCAGCGGAAGTGTCTGAGAAACACCCGGTCGTTATGTCTGAGTTCATGCAGCGCTGCAAGGAGATCGAGTTCGATGCTGTAGCTGATAACGGTGAGGTGATCGCTTATGCAATCTCTGAGCATGTAGAGTTTGCCGGAGTTCACTCAGGTGACGCTACCATCCAGTTCCCTCCACAGAAGCTTTATGTAGAGACAGTACGCCGCATCAAGAAGATCGCAAAGAAGATCGCTTCTGCCCTTGAGATCACAGGTCCATTCAATATCCAGTTCCTTGCAAAGGACAATTACATCAAGGTAATCGAGTGTAACCTCCGTGCATCACGAAGCTTCCCATTCGTATCTAAGGTTCTCAAGATCAATATGATCGAGCTCGCTACAAAGGCAATGCTCGGACTCAAACCGTCTGCACCTCGCAAGTCTGCATTCGATCTTGACTACGTAGGTATCAAGTCTTCACAGTTCTCATTCTCACGCCTTCAGCAGGCTGACCCAGTCCTCGGAGTGGATATGCACTCTACAGGTGAGGTAGGATGTATCGGTGATGACTTCAACGAGGCACTCCTTAATTCAATGCTCTCGGTAGGCTACGAGATCCCTAAGAAGAATATCCTTATTTCATCTGGTAACGCTCTTCAGAAGGCTGACCTTCTCAACGCCTGCAAGCTTCTCCACGAGAGAGGATACAAACTCTATGGTACAGAGGGTTCTGCTAAGTATCTCAATGAGAACGGCGTTCCTGCGGAGCGTGTGATCTGGCCAACAGAGGCTCAGGATCCTGAACTTGCAGGACAGTACAAGCAGGCAATGGAAATGCTTGCAAATAAGGAACTTGACCTCGTGATCAATATCCCTAAGAACTTCTCACACAGAGAGTTGACTAACGGATATCACGTTCGTCGAGCAGCAGTTGACTTCAATATTCCATTGATTACCAACGCGCGTCTTGCTACTGCGTTCATCCGTGCATTCTGCGCGATGAGCATTGACGAGATCCAGATCAAGAGCTGGGATCAGTATTAATAGTTCAGCTGTTATCCGACAGCATATATCAGCGGCAGGCAGATATTCCGGTGACCCCCGCCTCTCCATCGAGAGGCACCCCCTAGCCGGGGGTGGCATGTCACCTATATATCTGTCTGCCGCTGATATTATGCCTTTGCACGACTGCGGCTGACTATGAATACTCCGGCGAAAACCATGAATGCGGCCAGGAGTTTCTGCCATGTCAGTATGTCCATGGCAAGTATGATGCTGATTACGGTCGCAATGATCGGTTGTATATAACTGTACATACTGACAAGAGTCGGACGTATGCGTTTCTGGCCGAACGGGATCAGGAAGTAGCTGACAAAGGTCGCGAATACGATCAGGAATCCCAGTTCCCACATCTGTACAGACGGAATTCTTGTCCATTCCAATGACACGACTTCGCGGAATGACAGCGGAAGTGACATCAATGCCGAAAACAGGAATATCCACTTCATGAATGTGACTACCGAATACTTAGAGATGACCGGCTTGAATATTCCAAGATATAATGAAAAGCTCAGACTGTTAAGAAACATCATGAATATTCCGAAGAGTCTGCTTTCAGCCACACCAGAGTTGCCGGAAGCATTATTGAATATAAGGAACAATATTCCGCAGAGACTGAGCGCAACACCTCCAGCCTTCTTCCAGCTCAAAGGCTCTTTCAGTGCAACAGCCGCGATGAACATTGTGTAAATCGGTGACATCGAACTTATTATGGAACAATGCATCGGTGTGACGTCAGGAATTGCCACGAGAAATGTAAGCTGTGTGACGAAATATCCCAGGAATGCTGCGGCCAATATCTTCAGATAATCTTTCTTCTCCACCTTTTCTGATGGAAGGAACATTGATAATATCCAGAACATCAGACCTGCTCCAAGTGATCTGAGAGTGAAAATTGTTATCGGTGATATCAGGTGACCGCTCGTCAGGTCCTTGCATACGATTATATTGACCCCGAAAATGGCATAAGCTGTGAAGCATGCCAGATGTCCTCCGATATTGCTGTTACTGTTCATATCAATTCGATTTGGGAGGCAAATTTAATAAATAAGGCACAGAAATTGACTTAGCCGGAGGCAGTGTGTTTTTAAATTATTAGTGATATGAAAAAAATTATGTTAGTAGTGTCTTGTGCGGCTTTGATAGCTGCAATGACAGGTTGCAACAGCACTGCAGAGCAGGAGAAGAAGGCAATGGACGAGCCGTTCAAGCAGGAGCGCGAGTTTATGCGTCAGGCTATCAAGCAGCATAGCCCGGATGTCATGAGGGTGGATGTCATAGACAGTACTCTCGTTTACACCCATATCTATGATGGAATCATCGATGTAAAGGCTTATACCTTTGATGGCGATGTCTGCGTAGCTGCTGAAAGAGTCTATACTTTCCCTAACCAGATGAGCGCCCTACGCCATTACAGAGATGCTATTGAAAGAGCAGAACTTTATGACAATGTCGAACTTTTCAAGAATCAGGTCCGTTATAAGCTGAAAGATGATCAGCATAAGCGTGAGACCAAGGGTTTGACCAAGGAGCAGATGAAGGCAAAATTTGATAAGCAGATCGAGGATGCGAAGGCAGATATGAAGAGGCAGGAGGATAAGATGAAGGAGCATCACAGACACCACGATAAGTAGTCTGTCATTATAAAGCAATTGCTGACATATAGGTGAGATTTCGCCCGTATGTCAGCAATTCTTTTATCTGATATAGCTTCTGATGATCTTTCTTGCGATGGAAGCAATGAGGAAGCCTGCGGCGGCTCCGATCATCGCGCCGACCAGAATGTCTCCCAGGTAGTGCTTTCCTACAAAGATCCGGCTGAGTGCAACCATTGATGCCCAGAAGTACATCCATGTGGCGTAGCCATTGTATTTCAATCGTTTGTCCAGTCGGAATCCTATTACTGTACTGGTAGCAAGTCCGAATGAATTCGCCGAATGTCCGGAGAAAAAGCTGAAACTGCTGCTAGCATGCTCCAGAACATTCAGGCCGTTCTCCAGCATATATGCATCATTCAGCGGACGCACTCTGCAAACGAGCTCTTTGATGAAATTCGAACACTGGTCGCAGAAACCAAATGTTGCAGCAGCTGCCAATGTCATTATCAGACCCTTTTTCCATCCGAGTCTCCATATAAGTGCTGCTACTATCAGGACGTACATCGGAATCCACACCGGGATATTGGAAAAAAACTGCCAGATAGGATCTGTAACAGGGGAGTCCCAACTGTTTATTTCCAGAGTGATTCTCTGGTCAAACTGATGAATATCCTGCCAGGTCATATGCTATAGCTGCTTTTCGTTATCATCTCCAGGGAAAAGTACTACAGGTTCGTCTTCTATTGGAGTTTCTTTCTGCAGTGCTTCCCAAAGCATATCCTTCAGTTCCTTGATTCCTTCCTGAGTGAATGAAGAAATGAACACGTGCGGAATGTCTGTCGGAAGCTGTTCCTCGATCTCGCTTTTGAGCTGCTCGTCGAGCATATCCGACTTAGTGATGGCAAGCACTCTATCCTTCACCAGAAGCTCAGGGTTATATTCTCTAAGCTCGTTCAGAAGCACTTCATATCCTTCTCTGATATCATCCTGATCAGCAGCCACCATAAACAGAAGGATGGAGTTTCTTTCGATATGTCTGAGGAAGCGCATTCCGATACCTTTGCCTTCGTGTGCACCCTCGATGATACCTGGGATATCTGCCATCACGAATGACTTGTCATCGTAGTAGCTTACGATACCGAGGTTCGGTTCAAGTGTGGTGAACGGATAATCTGCGATCTTAGGTCTTGCTGCTGAGACTGTCGACAGGAGTGTAGATTTTCCTGCATTGGGAAAACCTACAAGACCCACGTCAGCGAGAAGCTTGAGCTCGAGGATGAACCATCCTCCCTCGAACGGCTCACCTGGCTGAGAATAACGTGGAGTCTGATTGGTTGCAGTCTTGAAATTGTTGTTTCCAAGACCTCCACGTCCACCTTTCACGAGTATTCTTTCCTCATATGGCTCCACCAGTTCGAAAAGGACTTCTCTTGTCTCTGCATCCTTAGCAACAGTTCCAAGAGGGACATCAAGATAAATGTCCTCACCGTTCTTTCCTTTCTGTAGCTGGCCGCTTCCTGCTCCACCGTGCTCTGCCATAATATGCTTGCGGTACTTCAGGTGGATCAGTGTCCAGAACTGCGGATTCGCTCTCAGGATAATGTGGCCGCCACGTCCACCGTCTCCACCGTCTGGGCCTCCCTTAGGGACATATTTCTCCCTCCTCATATGCGTTGAACCCGCACCTCCATTGCCCGAGCGGCAATATATCTTCACATAGTCTATGAAATTCGAATCTGCCATATTGTATTAATTTTTAATAGGTTCATCTAAAATTGAGCCTATATGTTGTTCCAATCTACAAAGATACATAAATTAATGATATGAAAAAAAGCAGGAATGCCAATATCGACTTTCCTGCCTTGATATGATGTCTGATATGATCAGAACTTGTCCATTACATTGAAAATGCGCTCCTGTACCTCTTCGATGCTGCCAACGCCGTCGATTTCATTGTATTTGCCGGCTTTGTTGTAGTACTCGATAATAGGCTCGGTCTGGTTGTGATAGGTGACGATGCGGTTGTTGATGATGTCTTCGCTTGCGTCATCTGCACGACCTTCCTTGAGTGCGCGTCCCTTGATTCTTTCCATGATCATCTCATCTGGGATCATGATCGAGACGGTAGCAGTAACTTCTTCTGAAGTCTTTGCAAGAATCTGATCAAGTGCTTCAGCCTGAGGCAGAGTTCGTGGGAATCCGTCAAGAAGGAATCCTTCCACTCCGGTAACAGTCTTGAATTCGCTTTCTATCATACCCTCTACAACTTCATCCGGAACAAGACAACCTTTCTCGATCAGTGCCTTAGCCTGGAGACCAAGCTCAGTTCCTGCAGCGATTTCCTTGCGGAGCAGGGCACCAGTGGATATATGGTGAAGATTGTATTTTTCAACCATTGCTGTGGCCTGAGTGCCTTTACCTGCACCTGGAGGGCCGAAAAGAATAAAATATTTCATATGATTAATTATGTTTAATTATCAAGAACGTAAATGTCTTTCAGGTTACGGCCGAGTTCGTCGTAACCCAGACCGAATCCTACGATGAAGTCGTTAGGAATTTCCATCGCTACATAATCGAGGGCGATATCTTTCTTATATGCATCCGGTTTGAGAAGCAATGTGCAGATTCTTGATTCTGAGGCACCCTTCTCTGCCAGGATATTCTTCAGCTCCACGATTGTGTTTCCAGTATCTACGATGTCTTCCACGATGATCACCCTTCTGCCTGTGATGTCAGCAGTGAGACCAAGTGCCTGTTTCACGCAACCTGTGCTGTTGGTACCTTCGTATGATGTAAGTTTGATGGATACTGTCTGACAATTGAAGTTCAGTCTTTGCATAAGTTCTCCCATAAACATGATGGATCCGTTCAGAACGCAAAGAAGAATAGGAATATCTGTACAGCCTTCGAAGTCTTTATTGATCTTAGCAGCTACTTCGTCAATGGCTGTCATTATCTTTTCGTATGGAATGAAAGTCCTGAAAGTTTTGTCGTAAAGCTTGACTTTTTTCATGCGCATTTCTTTTAATCACACAAATTTAATATAAAAGACATAAAAAAAAGAAAAATCTTCAGTTGTTTTTCTCTAAAACAACGATAAATCGTAATGCTGGTGATATTTTTGGTAAAATTAATGGCTGGACTTATGTGGAGATGGAAATCGATTGTGGCGATAGTGCTGACAGTCTGCCTGGATGCCGGGGCGCAGGAGGTGGATTCATTTGCAGTTATCTTAGAGTTTATGGGGAATGAAACGGCGGAGGATGCAGATCCGGAAGAGATCGAAAGACTGGAGAACTTTATCAGGCATCCCATAAGAATAAATTCTGCCAATGTGTCCCGAATCAGGGAAAGCGGCCTCTTCACTCCATTTCAGATAGCCTCTCTTCTGGATTATCGCAGTCGTCACGGCGATATAATATCCTTGACTGAGTTATCCGCTGTGGATGGATTCAGCCTGGATTCTGTCAGGCGTCTTGCTCCTTTCATTTCATTGGAAACCTATCGTAATCCCGGACAGAGAGCATCTGACTCCAGAAGGCTTTACCAGGAATTGCAAATCAAAGGAGGAATACGGATCAATGATGGACATGAAGAACAGTATGCTCTGAAATATAGAGTAGAGGCCGGAAACAGCATCCGAACGTCTCTTGCTCTTTCCAAATCTCTGGCCTCAAAAAGCCCGGACGCCGTGACAGGAAGTTTATTCTGGAATTCCAGAAGACAGAGTGTTAAGGTGGCGGTAGGAAATTTCAATGCCCGTTTCGGACAGGGACTTGCATTATGGAACGGCATGAGCATATCAGGACTGAACAAGCCTTCCACTTACCTGAAGCGGTCGTCGAATCTTTCACCATCCAGTTCATATACTGGAAATTATGCTTTTACGGGTCTGGCAGCGGAGATAATGGCAGGAGATGTGAGGATGACATTGCTGACGGCATTGAGCGGGTCCAAATCCGATGTCGGAGTCCTGCCTGCTGCAAATATTTCCTGGTTATGGCACAGCGGGCAAGTCGGCATGACCCATTATGCCGATTTCCGATTCCCATTGACTGGTATGAATATTCCAGATATGAAGTCTTCTTTTGATATCGCCTTGACAGCAAGGGGAGTAGACTTCTTTGCAGAGGCAGTATATGATTGGGGTTCAGTTGTACCAGCCTTCCTGGCCGGTCTGGTTTTCCCTGTAGGTGAAAATCTGTGTTTGGCCTCAATGCTCAGGTATTATCCTTCTGTTTTCAATCCTACCTACAGTGCTGCGGCCCGTTCACTGACCAGATGTTCCAATGAATATGCAGCATCCTCATCAGGGGAATTTTCTGCAGGTCAATGGATCAGTATAAAAGGTCAAGACGGTTTCGGGTCATCTGTCAGGCGAATTCAAGGCATGTTTTGTATGGATGGAGCCTATCTCCCTGTAGCCAAATCAGATTCCGGAAAGTCGCTTCAGTTCAGATCCATTGCTGAAATCAAGCTGATGCTCAATGAGTCAGTCGCTTTGAAATGGCGTGTGGATGAACGCATAAGGACTTGGGGGCAACCCTTCCGTACAGATTTCAGAACGGATATTTTCTGTTATTCAAGATTTATCGATTTCAACATAAGGGCTAATTTGGTAAACTGTGTCTCCACCTCATTTCTGTTCTATGCAGAAGGAACTTTCAAGCCCAAGTCTGTGAGAATCTCCATCAGATCCGGAGTCTTTCTTGTCGACAATTGGGATGACAGGATATATGCATATGAGAGGGATATTCCAGGCTCATTCAATGTACCCTCATTTTATGGACGAGGGTATTGGACCTCTCTTGCAGGAAACTGGAAGTTCGCCAGATGGGGGAGTGTATATATAAGAGGTGCACTGACACAATATCCTTGGATGGAAAGGAAAAAGCCCGGCAAAGCCGAGCTTAAACTTATGCTTGAAATCAGGATCTGATTACTTGTTCGGAATCTTGATCTTCATTCCTGGTTTGAGGGCTGAACTGCTCAAACCATTGAAGTCCATGATATTCTGAGCACTTATTCCCGGATAATTCTTTGCAATGCTGTAAAATGAGTCGCCGCTTTTGACGGTGTAAGTGGTGTATTCTCCTGAGCTTGATGCAGCAGTCTGCTGTGATGTAGAAGAAGCTTTCACCTTAAGTTTCTGACCCACTTTGATGTTGTTGCTGGTGAGACCGTTCCATGACTTGAGGTCCGCTACGCTGACTCCGTGTCTTGCAGCAATTGCAGAGAGTGTGTCTCCGCTCTTTACGGTGTATGTGCTTGCTCCTGATGTAGTTGCAGCAGACGATGAGGACTGGGATGAATTAGAGCTTGAAGATGAAACAGAAGAACCTGATGTTCTTCCACCCCTGTAGATGACAAGTCGCTGGCCGATGCGGATGTTAGTGCTCTTAAGATTGTTCCATTTCTTGATCTGAGCTACTGTGCATCGATATTGACCTGCAATCTTACCGAGAGTATCACCGCTCTTTACCTTATATGTTATACGTTCTCCGTCACCTTCGTCCTTGATCTTCTTGATGGCTGCCGGATTGAAATATTCGTCGACTTTATGCCTATATACCGAATCCTCATACTCGATGAATGCATTGGTATATTCATAAGGGATCCTGAGTATGTATTCTCTACCTCCCGGTATGATTTCGTGATGATACTGTGGATTCAGGTTCTTCAATTCATCGATAGGTGCCTTTGTGAGGTCTGCTACCTGTCTAAGATGAAGCTGACGGGTGATTTTAAGTGTGTCGATATGGAGAGGTATCTCTACCGCTTCAGGCTTGAGACCGTGCTCCTTATAATAAGTCAATGTGTATAATGCACCTACGAAAGCAGGACCATATCCTCTGGTTTCGCGTGGAAGGTATGGCCATATATCCCAGAATCCTCTCTTGCCTCCGCTTCTTCTGATGGCTTTATTGACATTTCCCGCTCCGCAGTTGTATGAAGCAATGGCAAGATTCCAGTCTCCGAATATCTTGTATGCATCCTTAAGATATCTTGCTGCTGCGTCTGCAGACTTTACCGGGTCATATCTTTCATCTACGAATGAGTCTATATGAAGACCGTACATCTTGGCTGTAGAGTACATGAACTGCCACATTCCTTTGGCGTTGACTCTGGAAACCGCCAAAGGATTGAGCGCAGACTCAATGATCGCCATTGCCTTCAGCTCTTCAGGAATGTCGTATTTATTGAATGTTTCCTCGAAGATAGGCATATAGTATCTGCACAGACCCAGGATATGTGACATCTTGGTAGGCATCTTTTCAGAATAAAGAATGATGTAATTCTTTACGATATCATTATATGGCAATGATATGAAAGAATTCATGTTCTTAAGTCTCTCGATATAGACTTCGTCCGGTACGTTGGATTGAAATTTGACCGAGTCCATGTCGTATACCTCAGTTTCGTCATCAGAAGCCACCATATGTGTGTACCAGATATTCAGAAGACTGTCGGATACCTCCACGGTATAATCCTCCGGGTTAAGTCCGGCTGCGTTCTTGTCTTCGTTTTCTTCGTATAAAGCCATCATCTCTCCGGCGATACTATCTGTATAATGAAGGTCAGACTTGCATCTTTCAAGTTCATACTGGAGTGAATCCACCAGATCCTGAAGACGACGGTTCTGCTCTTTCAGCTTCAGGCGTGTCCTCTCATCCTTTCTGCTTTGCTCGGAAGTTGCTCCTGCAGCATTCCCCGCAATTAATAAGGCAGTCATCAAGGCTGCCAGAATTCTATATGGTTTCATGTCGATTTATGTTTAGATTTATCAGAAAGTGAAGCCCAGCCTCATTCCGATAGCATTTTGTCCGGAGTGCATCGGCATCGGGGTGTTGATAGCATAGGCATTATATGGTGAAATAACCGCTGGCTCGAGATTCATAGTCAGATCGTCTGTAATCTCGAAATCATGCATATATGCAAATACATTGGCGTCTATCACCTGAAGCAGGTAGACAGCTGCGGTAGCGACAATCGAATAGTCCCTGTATCTTCGGTAAACATCTCGGTACCATTTGGCGGTCTCTGCTGATATGTTTTCATTATATCCACTTCCCGGAGTCGTAGCTTCGTTATGTATTCTCTTGAATCTCTTGTAGTTAAGATTGTTTGTGGTGAGGAAGTGAACGGATGCCATCAGACCTCCCCAGTATATCGGGATCTTGAAGAATTCTCCATTGTAGATCTGACCTAAGCCAGGGCACAGGAGTGAGTATAATGTGGCCCTTCCAGGATTGGGCTCTTTGTCCGATTCGTAACATACGACACCATCAAGAAGCGAGCCCCAATAAACGAGGGCGGCACCGGCTAATAGCCAGGTACCGGTCTGTCTGGCTCTGGTATTTACATATGGTGCGTCGAACGGGTATTCGATGTTGTATTTCGTCTCGAAGGCTGTCTTTTCGTTGAACCACTTGTCGTAGCGGTTCTGAGTCTGATTGTATTGATAAAGATAATAGCCTCCGGTACCGGCCAAAGCACCGATCCCTCCGTATATTACAGGCAGTTTCCAATAATCCTTGTTGTATATTTGAGCGGTTCCTGGCAATACTACAGAGCCGATGAACATTGTTCCGATCTTCATCTTGTTCTTGTGAGCGAGTCCGCCTGCAAAATCCCTGATCGAGAACATCTTGTCAGCAGTGTCAGCCTTGGATGTACTGTCGGCATTGTAGGTCTGCTTGAAGGCCTCTTCCTTGAACTGGGCCTCGCTTCTGACAGCGAACCCTGCAAGGCAGATTATCAATAAGGATATATATCTAATGAATTGTCTATGCATCTGTATGATGTCGTGAACTTAAAAATTCGAGTCCTCAAGTGCTTTGAGGAAATTCTTCACCTCTTCGTCTGAGCTGAAATGTATGGTCATTGTTCCCTTGCCGTTGTTGGCGCGCTTCAGGCTGATGTTGCTTTCAAAATATTTGCCGACTCTTTCCAGTACCTTGAAGTACTCCTCAGGAAGATCCTGTGCCTCCTGCGTCTCTGCAGGCTTCTGCTCGGTAAGCTTTTTGATCTTATCTTCAAGCTGGCGTACAGACATATCTTCCTTGATCACAAGGTCGCAGAGATATTCCTGCATTCTGAGGTCATCTACTCCAAGAAGAACCTTTGCGTGTCCGACGCTCAGAAGACCTACCTTAAGGTCGTGCTGAAGTTTTGCAGGAAGCTTGAGAAGACGCAGATAGTTTGTTACTGATGCGCGCTTCTTACCCACTCTGATGGCCATCTGTTCCTGAGTCAGATTGCACTCCTCGATAAGTCTCTGGTAGCTCATCGCCACTTCGATCGGGTCGAGATTCTCCCTCTGGATGTTCTCCACGATGGCCATTTCCAGCATTCCCTGATCGTTTGCATCACGAATGTATGCAGGAATCATGTCCATTCCTGCAAGCCTGCATGCCCTGAAACGACGCTCACCACTTATGATCTGATATCTGTTTCCTTCCCTTCTGCGTACAGTGATAGGCTGAATCAGGCCAAGTGTCTTTATCGAATCAGCCAGCTCTTCCAAAGCATCCTGATCGAAGCTCATTCTA
>JAZLCW010000053.1:0-40648 GCA_045614445.1 Candidatus Cryptobacteroides sp.
GCCATCACAAAGGCTACAGTATCGCTTAAGGCGACAGGTGTATCAAACGACGAGCTCGCTCTCGTAGACGGCCGCCTTGCTCAGGTGGTTAAGACCAAGGGAGACCTCGTTACCCTCCAGATCTTCTCTGGTACAGAGGGAATTCCTACAAACGCAGAGGTGGTATTCCTCGGCGGAGCCCCTACACTCAACGTCAGTGACGACCTTGCCGGACGATTCTTCAATGCATACGGCGAGCCTATCGACGGCGGCCCGGCAGTGGAAGGAAAGACAGTGGAGATCGGTGGTCCTTCAGTGAACCCATATAAGAGAAAGCAGCCTTCACAGCTGATTCCTACAGGTATCGCAGGCATCGACCTCAACAACACACTCGTATCAGGACAGAAGATTCCGTTCTTCGCAGACCCTGACCAGCCTTATAATAATGTAATGGCTCAGGTGGCTCTCCGTGCTGATGTTGATAAGATCATTCTCGGCGGTATGGGTCTTTCAAACGACGACTACCTCTACTTCAAGCATGAGTTCGAGGCAGCAGGTGCATTGGATAAGATCATCTCATTCGTGAACACTACCGAGCAGCCTCCTGTAGAGCGACTCCTGATTCCGGATATGGCTCTTACAGCTGCCGAGTATTTCGCTGTAGAGAAGAACGAGAAGGTGCTCGTGCTCCTTACCGATATGACTCTTTATGCCGATGCGCTCTCGATCGTATCTAACCGTATGGACCAGATTCCTTCAAAGGACTCTATGCCAGGTTCACTCTACTCTGACCTCGCAAAGATCTACGAGAAGGCCGTACAGCTTCCTGAGGGAGGTTCCATCACCATCATTGCGGTGACCACTCTCAACGACGGAGACATCACACACGCGATTCCGGACAACACCGGTTATATCACAGAGGGACAGCTCTTCCTCCGTACCGACCCGGATTCTGGTAAGGTCATCATCGACCCGTTCCGTTCACTTTCACGTCTGAAACAGCTCGTACAGGGTAAGAAGACCCGTAAGGACCACGGTCAGGTAATGACTGCATCAGTTCGTCTTTATGCCGATGCTCAGAACGCTAAGACAAAGCTCGAGAACGGTTTCGACCTCAGCGACTATGACCTCAGGTGTCTTGACTATGCAAAGGCATACGCAACAAGACTTCTCGCAATCGACGTAAACCTGAAGATCGACGAAATGCTTGACACAGCCTGGGGGCTCTTCGGCACATACTTCACAAAGGCCGAAACCGGTATCAAGCAGGAGCTTATTGATACATATTGGAAAAAGTAACACACTGTCGTTTCGACCGTAGTGGAGAAATCTAATAATTATGGCAATAAAATTTCAATATAATAAGACGTCTCTGAACAACTTGAACAAGCAGCTCAAGATGCGTAAGAACGCCCTCCCTACCTTGAAGAACAAGGAGTCGGCACTGCGCGTCGAGGTGAAGAAGGCCAAGGATTATTCAGAGAAGCTTATTGAAGATCTTGATGCCGCCCTTAAGAAATACGACTATCTCGCAGCTCTCTGGAACGAGTTCCAGCCAAGCCTGATCTCCATCGTGGATGTCGACCTTTATACAGTAAAGGTAGCCGGAGTAAAGACACCGGCCCTGGGAGAGATCAAGTATGAGATCCATGAGTTCAATGCCTTCAACTGCCCTGCGTGGTATGCTGACGGAGTTGCGATCCTCAAGGAACTCTCAAGGCTTGGAATCGAGTCGGAGGTATATCTCGAGAAAGCACGTATTCTGGATTTCCAGAGAAAGAAGACCACTCAGAAGGTAAACCTTTATGAGAAGGTGCAGATCCCGGGATATCAGGAGGCCATCAGAAAGATCAAACGATACATGGAGGACGAGGAGAATCTCTCCAAGGCGGCTTCCAAGATCGTTAAGAGCAGACATGCTATTGAAGAAGAGGAGGAGCAGAACAATGATAACTAAAATGACAAAATATTCCTTCGTACTCCTTACTGGAGAGAAGGAGGGTTTCCTGGAGCAGCTTCAGGAGCTCGGAGTCGTAGACATCAGCCGTTCTGTAAAGCCGATTGATTCCGACTCTTCCGTGATGTTCCACAAGGCCGAGAGAGCCCGCAAGACTCTTGAATTCCTTGAGAGCATCGACTACTCAAAAGACGCTGATGCTGAAGCAATTGCAAAAGCCACTGCCGATATTGAAGGAAATCCAGTGGATTTCGTTGAAGAGTGCAGAGCAAAGCTTACAGAGCTTAACATTGCGATTGCCAATGCAAATAAGCAGCTAAGCGCAAGACTCCCTTGGGGAGAATATGACAAGAAAGCTGTGGACGGGCTCTCTGACCTCGGATATGCTGTGCACTACTACAGTGTGGATGCAAAGAGGTACGATGAGGCCTGGGGCGAGCTCTACCCTCTTCAGGTCGTTTATGAAGACGGAAAGAAGGTCTGGTTCGTAACAGTAGTTCCAAAAGGTGAAGCATATAGCTTCCCTGTTCAGGAAACAGCCGCTCCGGAAGGAACTTATGCAGAAGCTGCAGCTGAGCTTGAGCGTCTCAAGGCCGAGGTGATCAATTGCAAGGCGGGACTTCTTAACGCAAAGGACTATATCCCTGCAATAAAAGAAGCAAGCAACGATGCCCTTGTGGAACTTGACCGTTATCTTGCTAATGAGGCCGGCCAGGGCGCAGCAGAGGACCTGATCACTGTATTCACAGGATTCGCTCCGTCAGAGAACGATGCTGATCTGATCGAGGCATTTGACAAGATGGGTGTTCTGTACATCAAGGAAGAAGCTGTACAGGAGGATAATCCTCCTATCAAGCTCAAGAACGGCTGGTTCGCCCGCCAGTTCGAGGTGTTCACAGAAATGTACGGTATGCCAGTCTATACAGAGTTCGACCCTACACCTATAGTCGCTCCATTCTACCTGCTGTTCTTTGCAATGTGTATGGGAGACGCCGGTTATGGAATCATTCTTCTGCTGATGGGAATCATGCTGAACAAAGGTTGGATGAAGATCGGAATGTTCGACGGACTTGGCAGCATCATCGCTATCCTCGGAGCCGGAACAATGCTCGTAGGTACAATCCTCGGAACATTCTTCGGAACAAGCCTCTTCGATGCAGCCTGGGTGCCTCAGTGGATGAAGAGCTGCATGATAGTCGGAGACATTGACATTCCAAGCATCGGAACTCTGAACATACAGATGATCCTCGCCATGGGAATCGGTATCTTCCACATATGTCTTGCAATGACAGTCAAGGCTATATGCTATACCAAGCGATTTGGAATAAAGGAGAATATTGCTACCTGGGGATGGCTCCTGCTCATTGTCGGAGGAGTAATCCTTGCACTTCTGGGAGTCGGTAAGATCCTTTCGCCAGAAGCTATGAAATGGGCCGTGATAGCTGTCGGCGGAATCTCCGCACTTGCTATCTACATTTTCAATACTCCAGGAAGAAATCCTCTGATCAACATCGGAGCGGGCCTTTGGGACACATACAATATGGCGACAGGTATCCTTGGTGATGTCCTCAGTTATCTGCGTCTCTTCGCACTTGGACTTGCAGGCGGAATGCTCGGACAGGCGTTCAATGACCTTGCTCTATCCGTACGCGGAGACAGTGTCATAACTTGGCTTCCATTTGTTCTTATCCTTATAATAGGTCACGTGATGAACATCATGCTTTCAGGACTTGGAGCTTTCGTACATCCGATGCGACTTACTTTCATGGAGTATTTCAAGAACGCTGGATATGAAGGAAAGGGTGCAGCCTACAACCCACTTAAAACAAACAAATAAGTAAATTATAAATAACTAAAATTTTAATATTATGAACACAATTGAGTTACTCGGTTATCTTGGCCTCGCTCTGATGCTTGGTCTTTCATTTGTCGGCAGTGCGATCGGAACAACAATCGCCGGAAACGCAGCAGAAGGCGCTCTCAAGAAGAATCCGGATGGTGCGACAAACTACATGGTACTTTCAGCGATGCCTGGATCACAGGGTCTCTACGGTTTCGTAGCATTCTTCGTGTGGATCGGTAAGGATTTCGCAGCTGACGGTCTCTCTATCTTTGCGATCGGCCTCGCAGCTGGTGCAGCATTCTTCATCTCTGCACTTCGTCAGGGTCAGGTTTGTGCTAACGGTATCATCGGAATCTCACAGGGTCACGATGTATTCACCAAGACCCTTATCTACGGTGCGCTTCCTGAGCTCTACGCTATCCTTGCATTCGTAGCAGCATTCATGGCATAATTGCCGGAATCCATACAACAAAGCCTCCTGCTGTTTCAGATGCAGGAGGCTTGTTTTATATATCGGACTGATATTAATATTCGTCCGGAGCGTACTTGAAAGGATCAAGCGGAGACTTGTACTCGCAGTAGTCTGACTCTACGAAGAATCTCTTGAGCTCGATCTCTGCATTCTCAAGTGAGTCTGAAGTATGGACGATGTTCTCCTGGGCGCTGAGGCTGTAGTCACCACGGATAGTTCCTGGAACAGCCTTGCTTGCCTTTGTGGCACCTGCCATATCGCGTACTACCTGAACTGCACTATAACCTTCCCAGCAGCAAAGGATTACAGGAGCTGCCATCATACCGTCACGGAGCCAAGGGAAGAATGGTCTGTCGAGAAGATGAGCATAATGAACCTTCAGGATTTCCTCGTCGAGCTGTACCATCTTCATTGCAACGAGTTTGAGGCCTCTTTTCTCAAATCTTGAGATAACTTCACCGATAAGGCCTCTCTGGAGGCATCCCGGCTTAAGAATTACAAGTGTTCTTTCCATAATGATTATAATTATATAAGTTTACCAATTTACTTTCTGTCTTGACAGCGGCATTGTCATACATCTCGCGCCACCGCCGCCTCGCGGAAGTTCTGATCCTTCGATCGTAATTGCACAAGGTTTCTCGCCATAAACGGAATCGTCCTGCTGCCCGGCTATAAAATCCGCAGCCTTAACGATATTGAATCCTGCCTTATCCAGTTCTTCCAATGTATGTATGTTTCTGGCGTAGGTCAGTACCTTTCCCGGAGCAAATGCGAAGAAATTGGCTCCGCTGTGCCATTGTTCTCTCTCCTGATCCCATTCATCCTCACCGCCGCATATCAGAGGCTTCAGATCCATACCCAATGCCTTGAGAGCCGGAAGCAGGCCAGCTACTGGTCGGATCGATGCCACCTTGCCCTGCTCTATCGTGATATGAACGGTCTGATATTGATTGGCCTGCATTATAAGAGGTCTGAAGATCATACACTTATCCTTATCAAGAAGTGTAAACACCATATCCAGATGAATGAATGATTCCGGCTGCGAAGGAAGCTGCTGTACCAGGACATGTAGCTGTCCGGATGGATGAGCCTTACAGAAACGGTCGACAATGAAATCAATTCCCTGAGGGGTGGTCCTGACTCCGTTTCCTACAATGAGTATATCCTCTCTGGCTATCAGGATATCGCCTCCCTCCATGATGATCTTCGAGGTTTCCGGCTGAGCATCATTTGCATCCACCACACCGCACTCGAATGCTCCGCTGAAGCGATATATGGCATCCATGATCAGAGACTCGCGCATACGGACCTTGTTGGCCATGCGGCAGACAAGAGCCTGGTTTCCGATCGTCACTGCTGCATCACGGGTGAAATAGAAGTTATATAGAGGATATAGGGCGTAATATTCATTACGCAGATATGAGGTCAATGTATCCACCCTCGCAGGGAGTCCTTCGATCAGAACACGAGCGAGCTCGGCGGAATCCATTGCCATAAGAGTGTCAATATATGGAACGACATCCTCTGCGACACATATCCTGTGAATCAGGTCGGCACGAGGTTTCCATTGATCCAGAACCTTGACCAGAAGGTCACGGACTTCATATACGCAGGCAAGCTTTGAAAGTACGCCTGAAAGCTGTTCATACTCGTTCTGAGCTATGGAAAGATTGAGAATGTCGCTGTACAATGCCCTCTGAACATTTCTCGGGGTCATATTCTCCACCTCAGCACCCGGGCGATGCAGAAGGACTGCATTCAGCCTGCCAATTTCCGACTGTACCTCAATCTTGAGCTTATCTTGTTCCATAAAGTGTGTGACTTATTACCGATTTTGTAAATATAGCAATTATATGCCAAACCGCCAAAACTACCGCCTCACAAGCCTCAAATTGACATTGTGAAGGCCACAGTCTGTATGTGGCGAAGGCTTGTCCAGAGGTACAATGCTCACTTTTACATCTTCATCGTTCAATCTATGAGGGAGAGTGACTTTCATCTTATATACCTTCTGATCATCTGCAACTGCCAGACCGATGCATGCCGAATCCTCAAATCTGTTATAAGACCTCAGAACAATCTGATGTTTTCCCTTGCTCAGATCAAGCATGACCTTTTCTGTCCTGTCAGTCGTCCTGTACGGGTTCAGATGCTTGGTCATTGTCTTTCCATCCACCATCAGTTCCACTGCGTTTCCAGAACGGACATCCAAGATGACCTTGGAAGGTTTATCCACCCATATACTGCTTGCCATCAAGTAATTGGAGAAAGACGGAGAATCAAACTGCAGTGAGCCTTGAACAGCATCACTCCATTCGTTGAACTTCTCCAAGGATATCGGATTATCAAAAGTACCGCCACGCATTCTTCCGAAGCGGAGACTATCGAGAGCAATATTCTGAGACAGAAGGATTTCCCGGGCACCGTCCAAAGTAACATCCACCTCCATATCTCCCACAGACAGACGTATCTTACGACCGATTTCTTCTTCTGTGTATGTGAGTTCAACTGCTGAAACAGGATGCTTCAGACCTGTATTCCATGTATATCCGACTGTACTTCTATAGTTGCTGTAATAATCGAAGCAAGAATAACTGTACTGCTTGACTGCATTCTTCCATGTAAGTTCAGAATCATACGAATTGAATGCAGAGAAGACTTGATCAACAGGCTTGGCATAAACCAGTTTTATGACCTTCACATCCGGACCGGCATACATATCCGGAGTAGTATAAATAAATGTGTTTCCCCTATAATCTTTCCACTCTGCGCCCTCGACACTGACAGGTCCTTCATCACCATGGAGCATGATGTCAAGCTCGGGGTATCTACCGGTCAAGAGAAGATACACGACATTGTCCTTTACTGTTGCAGTCCCCCATTCGTATTCATGGGCAAAACGTCCTTGTGGAAATGAAGATGTACCGTAGACCGCCTCACCATTGTCCTTGAGCCATCCTCCGATGCGACGTATCACTTCATCTTCGAAAGGCACCACACTTCCGTCCGATGCCGGTCCGATATTGAGCAGATAATTGCCGCCGTGGGCAACGACATTGATAAGCGTGCGCAGCTTCTCGGCATATTTGTCCTCCACACTTCCTCTTTCCTGCCAGCTGCGGTAGCTCCAAGTCTCAGGAAACATCGAAGCCGCGCTCTGCCACGGAGCATGCAAGGCACTCTCAGGCAATTTGTTATCTGCCATCACTGCGAAGTCATATACATCATTTCCAAGTCTGCCACTTACCATGCAGTCAGGCTGAAGTTCCTTCACCAGATCATACAGTTCACGACTCTGCTGAGGAAGAAGTGAACCCATATCGAACCATAGTTCAGATATCGGACCGTAATTGGTAAGAAGTTCCCTGACCTGAGCCTTGCTGAATTCATGGTGCTCTGGAGTGACAAAATCAGCATTGTGACTTGAGATAGGATATGCATGCGGATAGTGCCAGTCGATGAGAGAGAAATACAGTCCGAATCGAAGACCATGCTTTCTGCAGGCCTCGGAGAGTTCCCTTACGAAGTCCCTGTGGGAAGGCATCATCTCAACGCTGCTGTATGATGTAGTCTTTGTATCGAACATACAGAATCCGTCATGATGTTTAGAGGTAAAGACAATCGAACGCATTCCTCCTTCCCTGGCCAGTTCCGCAATCTTATCAGCATCGAAAGCATCGGGATCGAAATTACGGGCTTCTTCTGCATACCAATCCGAGAATATGCCTGCAAATGACTGAATCTGTTCGCTGTAACCTTGTCTGACCGGTTCTCCGTCATAGACACCTCCGAAGTGGGAATAGAGTCCGAAATGAATGAACATCGAGTATTTGTCTGCCTGCCAATCATTGTCTTGTGCTACTGCTGCGGATAATCCGAACACAAACGACAGCAAAAGCATAATGGATTTCTTCATAGGAATTGAATTTGAATGCTAATATACTGATTATATTGATTAACTTTGCAAGAAAGCAATAAGACTATGAAGAAAAAGATCATTGCCATCGTCTCACTCATTGCCGCACTGGCACTTGCTGGATTCATATACTTCAAATTCTATTTCGTATTCGGGGAGGGTGTAAAAGCCGGAGAATTGAATTTCGTAGTTTACAAAGGCTATGTATTCAAGACTTATGAAGGTCGTGTGATACAGGCCGGATTCGGTAAAGGAAAAGGTACAAACCCCGGAATGATCCAGTCATATGAATTCGATTTCTCCATCACTGACAAGGCTATTGCGGACTCATTGATGAGATGTGGAGGAAAAACTGTGGAACTCCGCTACAAGGAGTACCTCGGAACACTTCCATGGAGAGGAAAGCAGAAGTATATAGTCGATGGAATCGTATCTGTAAGAGAATAAAAATCAGCAATATATGAAGAAATTATCATTAATCCTGAGCGTTTTCTGCTTAGGATGGACATTGTCAGCACAACCAGGCATTATAACCACAAGAGAGGCTAACGCTCAGGACGGAAAGATCCTCACAATGGAGGAAACAATCCTTTCTAGAGACCTGTCTCCTGCCAATATCTATGCATTATGGGAGAATGACTGTACTCTCGTGACACTCAAGGATGGTAAATGGCAGGCATACAACATCACTACAGGAGAGAAAGGAGATTTTTCAGGCAATATGTACTCCAGAATTCAGGCACGAGTAAAGAATAGAAGCCTATATCTGTCATATCCTGACGGAACTGAAAAGATCATAGCAGAAAGCGAAAACGACCAGATTACCTACGGAGACTTCGTGAGCCGTAACGAATTCGGTATCGACGGAGGTATCTTCTGGGCACCGGACAGCAGCAAGATAGCATTCTACCGCAAGGATGAGAGCAAGGTAACATCCTTCCCTCTTCTGGACATCACGACCCGCACAGGCTCTCTCAAGGAGATCAAGTATCCGATGGCTGGAATGGATTCTGAAAACGTGCAGCTCGGAATATATGATCTTGCATCAGAACAGACTGTATATGCTGCAGTGGATGACTTCGGTTATGACAGATATCTGACCAATATCACCTGGTCACCTGACGCAAGCACTGTTTATATCCAGGTTCTTGACAGAAGTCAGAAACATCTGAGACTCAATGCATACTGCGCAAAGACCGGTTCTTTCATCAAGACCATACTTACCGAAGACAATGAGAAATATGTAGAACCTTTCGACCCATTGTACTTCATCAAGGGACAGAATCTTTTCATTTACCGTACAGCTAACCGTGACGGCTACCGCAATCTTTATCTTTGCGACAATGAAGGAAACATCCGTCGTCTGACTTCCGTAGATGCAGATGTAAAATACGCAGGTAACGACGGCAGATATGTTTATTACACTTCAGCGGAGGTATCCCCTGTCGAGAATCATCTTTTCAGAATCGAGATGAAGAATCTGAAAAAGGGAGTGGCAAAGGCATCATTGGGCAAGCCTCAGAGACTCACATTTGCTGAGGGATGGCATAGTATCGACCTCAGCCCTGACTTCAAGTATTTCATTGACTCATATAGCTCACTATGCACCCCAAGGGTCGTAAACCTCTGTACAACAGACGGTAAGATCCTCGATAATCTTCTTACTGCAGAAGATCCGACACTGGATTATGCTTATACGGAGATCAGTCTCGGTACAGTCAAGAGCGCAGACGGACAGTATGACAACTACTACCGTCTCATCAAGCCGAAGGATTTCGACCCTTCAAAGAAGTACCCGGTAATCGTTTATGTATATGGTGGTCCTCACTCACAGATGGTACAGAACACTTATCTTGCACAGCTCCGCAGATGGGAAATGTATATGGCTCAGAGAGGCTATCTCGTATATGTCCAGGACAACAGAGGTACAGAAAACCGCGGTATCGCGTTCGAACAGGCTATCCACGGTCAGTGCGGACAGGCGGAGATGGCAGACCAGATCGAGGGTGTGAAAATGCTGATGGATCTTCCTTATGTCGATAAGGACCGCATCGGAGTTCACGGATGGAGCTACGGAGGATTTATGACAATATCACTCATCACCAATTATCCGGAGATCTTCAAGGTTGGTGTAGCCGGAGGACCTGTGATCGATTGGAAATGGTACGAAGTAATGTACGGAGAACGATATATGGACAATCCTGAAACCAATCCTGAAGGCTATGCAAAGACCAGCCTCATAAACAAGGCTAAGGATCTCAAGGGCAAGCTCCTTATCTGTCAGGGCGCGATCGATCCTGTTGTGGTATGGGAGCACAGCCTCAGCTTCATCAGAGAGTGCATCAAGAACAATGTCCAGGTGGATTACTTCCCATATCCATGCGCTGAGCATAATGTCATGGGCAAGGACAGAGTACATCTGCACGATAAGATTTCCATGTATTTCGAGGACTACTTGTAGCGGAACTCGGAATGATGCCTGTCCTGGAATGGCACGGGTGCCACAGACATTCCGACTCCTACAATGAATTCCCCTACGACAAACGATGCCTGCACACCAAAGGAATATACTTCCGGTGTCGCAGGCATTCTTATTGCCGCCATATCTCCATCAGTGCGCGGAAACAACACAGGCGAGTATACAGCCACAGACTGGAAATACTGACTCCAGAAAGCCACGGACAGATTCTCGGAAGGACGATAAAGGATGCCTTCACGTGTTCCCATACCCCAATTATTTCCGCTGACCCCCATCTGAGCTCCATACATGATTCCTGAAAGGAAATAAAAGTTTCCGCCCAATTTCAGCGTATTTCCTATCATCTTCTGTTCAGAGATATATAGCTGAGGAACATTTATATAATTGGAACTCAGAAGATTCGAGAAAAACTTCTCCGGATGGTCCATATTGAATTCACCGAATCCGATGCTTCCATCGAAACCATAAACTGGCAAGACATGGAAAACCGGCTTCAGGAGCGGAGCTGCATTCCAAGGCAGGAGCCAGCTCAAATACTCAGCCGGCACAAAAAGCTGAGGCGAAAGCAGATTCGGGATCGGCCGAGGAAAAGAATCCACCTGTTCTTTTTCCTGGCCAGTCATGCTCCATCCGAGCATTACCGTCAGCAGAATAATGAAAATATAGCGTTTCATATCATTCTTATCATATCAGTTTCACTTATCGGTCAGCATTGCCGGTATGGTCGTAATTCTTCCTTTTGTCACCCTTGACTTCTGGTACAGAGTGTAATCGGAAAGGCTGCAAGGAATCCTTCCGCTAAACCACCGGAATGACAATTAATATGCCCGGAACCACCGATGGCAATGAGCGTCGAAGGTATTCTCATAAATCATGGTATGAATCACCTGCTCATCGGCTTGGCTGAACATCATCTGCTGTTTACACATAGTTTGATGAACGGTTTTCTAAAGCATCGTGACCTGCTGACCTCTGCATGCCACATTAAATAGTCATATGGATACGGTTCGAAAGCACAAAAACTGCTCATTCTGTACTTTCGAACTATCTTTATGAAGATATAACAATTCACCTCGCTAGTCGATATGAAAAGATAGTGTACCATGTATATTGCTCCTATTTAAAAGCAAGTTTTTGATATTTTCTCGCTCGTTTAGGTCGAAACAGAGATTTTGTTCCCATATTTATTCTAAATTTGCTAAGATTTATCTGATCGCTTCAGGCTAAAGAAATGAGAAACAGAATCACCTCCGAAAAAAGTGATGAGTTTTTAATGTGGAATAAAGTTTTAAGGTAGAAAATATGAAATCAATCAAAGACGTATATAAAATCGGTAAAGGCCCATCAAGCAGTCATACAATGGGTCCGTTCAAAGCAGTAAGACACTATCTCGAGAGTCACGAAGATACTGACCATCTGCATGTTACGCTTTACGGATCCCTCGCTGCCACAGGCAAAGGCCATCTTACCGATACGGCTATCCAGGAAGCATTCGAGACATGGTGCTTCACAGACAAGGAGACACTCGAATGCAAGAACAGACGCTGCGGAAATGTAACGATCGAATGGAAGCCGAAGGAATTCCTTCAGGTTCACCCTAACGGAATGAAGATAGCATCAGTCAATGAAGACGGCGACCTGTATGACAGATGGACATACTACAGCATAGGCGGAGGTGACATAATCTGCATGGAGAGTCCGCTCGTAGGAGAAGCCAATGATGACATCTATGAAAAAACGACTCTTACAGAAATCTTGAACTGGTGCAATGCTACAGGAAAGAATTTCTGGGAATATGTAGATGAGACTGAGGGAAAGAACAGCGGAGTATGGGAGCATCTGGAACTGGTATGGAAAGTGATGCAGGAAGCTGTCGAGCGTGGAATCGAGGCAGAGGGAGCACTCCCGGGACATCTTCATATCAGACGCAAGGCAGTCAGCTATCACACAAGAGCCTTCGGCCAGGGTGACACCTTCAAGACCCGAGGACTCGTGTTTGCATTCGCACTTGCAGTAAGTGAAGAAAATGCATGCGGAGGCACCATCGTGACAGCACCGACATGCGGTTCTTGCGGTGTGATGCCGAGTGTGCTCTATCATATGAAGAAAAGATACAATTTCAGTGACAGCCGCATCATAAGAGCCCTCGCCACTGCCGGCCTTATAGGTAGTGTCGTAAAACACAATGCATCGGTATCTGGAGCTGAAGTAGGATGCCAGGGAGAGGTCGGAGTAGCCTGTGCAATGGCTGCTGCTGCAGTAGCACAGCTTATGGGAGGAACCCCGTCACAGATAGAATATGCAGCAGAAATGGGACTGGAGCATCATCTCGGACTTACATGTGACCCTATAGGCGGTCTTGTCCAGATTCCATGTATCGAAAGAAATGCATATGCTGCAGCCAGAGCAATGGATGCCGGTATCTATGCGCTTTATACTGACGGCCTGCACCGAGTAAGTTTTGACCAGGTAGTGAGGGTTATGAAGGAAACTGGCAAAGACCTGCCACCTATCTACAGAGAGACCAGCGAAGGCGGACTCGCCAAAGCTCTCGAATAGCAAAGGCACATACAATTCAAAAGAAAGCGGGATCTCCGAGGAGAATCCCGCCAAAAGAAAATTTGAATTGTGTGTGTTAAAGAATGTTCCTTCACAGGAACTATGCAAATATAGTAACATCTACCCCCCCCATATATCATTTCAGGAGTCATTTCTGTCATTATTGTCGGATTTTTAGTAATATTGCCATAAATTTACAGTCTATGGACATTTCGGTATATGACAATTACAGTGGAGCTGCACGAGATTTCAATTTCTTTCAGATTGACGGAACGTACAAGATGTGTGATTCATTGCTGACCATCATATGTCTCAGAGGAAGGGCAATATTCCGAATAAGACTCCACGAATATGAAATCAGCAGAGGTTCTTATCTCCTGATCGGAGCAAACGTGCCGTTCTATATTGCTGAAAACAGCGAAGACTTCAGAATCGATGTTGTACGCGTAGGAGATTCTGTATTTGACCTGTCATATGACGAGATTCTGAAAAAACGCCTTGATAAACTGACAATCCAGCACCCGACAAATAATATCAATAATAAGAAACTTATGATGTTCCACATCATCCATTCATATCTGAAGG
This sequence comes from Candidatus Cryptobacteroides sp., assembly GCA_045614445.1. Classification (GTDB taxonomy): domain Bacteria; phylum Bacteroidota; class Bacteroidia; order Bacteroidales; family UBA932; genus Cryptobacteroides. Next base: position 13,791 of record JAZLCW010000053.1, read on the forward strand.
TGATGACAAAGGAAAGAAATAATTTCTATAGGGATATGATCGTATTCGAATATGTAAAGATATTCCTATATGAAGCTTGTCATATTCTGGATGACACATATAGTGACGGAAGGCCGAAAATCAAGGAAAGAAATATCGCCAATCAATTCTTTCAATTGGTGGAAGAAGGATTTAGAGAAAAACGCAAGGTGGAAGATTACGCGACTCAGATAGGAATCACGGCCAAACATCTGGCCTATGTAATAAAGAAAACTACCGGAAAATATCCATCGGAATGGCTTGAGAATTATGTACTTCTTGAATCTAAGCGCTTACTCAGAAGTACAGACTATACTATCCAGGATATCAGCTATGACCTTAACTTCTCGACTCCGTCACACTTTGGAAAATTCTTCAAGAGTCAGACTGGTATGACACCTAAGAAATTCAGAGACAGCACCATAATCAACAGATAACTCTATGGGAAAACGAAAATTCGACACCTGTTTCTTTGAGCGCTATGCTCAGACATGTCTGGAAACCATTCTTGGAGATAAATATGCCGACCTGGTAAATGAAGACAGGCCGGACCTTCAGAAGCCAGACCATAGTCTCGGCATCGAGGTCACCCGCGCAATGGAACCACGAAAAGATGTAGCACAAGACCTTCTGAGTGAAATGGCTGGCTTTGAAGTCCACGCAGAAGACAAGGAGGAAGTTGACCGTATCATCAATAGCGGTTACGGATATGGTCTCCAGGATGGTCGATATATAGGTCAGATCGAGTATGAATACTGGCATCTTGCACAACCTCTGCGCCGCATCATCGAAAGCAAGATCAGCAAGGTTGGTTCCGGATTCTACGGTGACTTCAAAGAATACGGCCTATACATATTCTGTAAAGACAATCTGACAGAGGAAGAAGTGATTCTCACAATGGAATACACAAGCGATCTGCAGCGCCATCTGGATCTGAAATATTCCAAGATGTACCTGTCGCTCATCGACCGTCTATATGTCTGTGACCTCACAGATGTCGATCCACGACATCATCCTACAAAATACGCATCCCACGAAATAACCCGTGGAATGCGTACCCTGTTCTTTATGCAGTCTTTATCTGACTAAAGATTAGCTGTCTGAGCAGCAACTTTTCCTGCCACCGCAGCGAAATCCTCTGTACTGTCGGCGAAGAGAATACCGCGTGAAGAGTTGACCAGAAGACCGCCGTGATCGTTGGATCCGTGAGCAATGACCTCTTCAGCAGAACCTCCCTGAGCGCCTACTCCCGGCACAAGGAAGAAATTGTCCGGACAGAAGCTGCGGAGTTCCTCAAGCTTGTCAGCTTTGGTTGCACCTACCACGAACATCATATTGTCGGGTGTGGAGATTTCCATCATTTCCTCCATAACTGCCTGATAAAGAGGCATTCCATCCTTCTGAGCATTCTGGAACTGGTATGCGGAAGCGTTTGATGTCAATGCGAGTACAATCGCCCATTTATCCTTATACTCGAGGAATGGAGTAACACTGTCTGCACCCATATACGGTGCGATTGTCACTGCATCGAAATCCATTTCTTCAAAAAATGCCTTTGCATACATCTTTGCTGTATTTCCGATATCTCCCCTCTTTGCATCTGCAATCAGGAAGATTTCTGGATATTTTGTCCTGATGTAATCGACTGTCGCATCCAGAGCACGGAGTCCCTCGATTCCATAGCACTCGTAGAATGCAAGGTTAGGTTTGTAAGCCACGCAATGAGCCGCCGTAGCATCAACGATCGCCTTATTGAACTCGATAATAGAGCGTGCCTTGCCTTTGTAAAGTTCTCCCTTGATAGCGAGCTCGCCCTTGGTAGCCAATGCCTTGATATGCTCAGGCATCTTATTGAAATCCACGTCCAGACCTACACAGTGCATACTCTTCTTTGCCTGGATCTGCTGGTATAACTGTTCTCTGTTCATAATTGTTAGAATTTATATTGAGCTCTCTGCTTTAATTCCTAATAATATCTATAGAATAACGCAATTGCTTCCATTCCGGCGAAGAGCTGCTTCAGGAGGTAGCTCTCGTTCGGTGAATGGATTGTATCTCTCTCCAGACCGAATCCCATCAGAAGAGGATCGATACCGAGAATGCGCTGGAGATCAGCGAGGATCGGAATTGAACCGCCTCCACGAGAAGGAACCGGCTCTATGCCATAGACCTCAGTCATGGCCTTCTCTGCAGCCTTATAAGCCGGAGAGGAAATCGGAATGAGGAATCCGTCACCACCATGATGAGGATTTACTTCCACCTTCACGTAATCAGGTGCAATTGAAAGGAAATGATCGGTAAAAAGTTTTGTGATCGTTTCGCTATCCTGATTTGGAACAAGTCTCATGGAAATCTTGGCATGCGCTACGGATGGAAGTACAGTCTTCGCACCTTCACCGATGTAACCGCCCCAGATACCATTCACATCCAGACACGGACGGATACCTGTACGCTCGAGAGTACTGTATCCCTCTTCGCCTTTAACCTCCTTGATATCCAGGAACTCCTTATATTCTTCGAGATCGAATGGAGCACGTGAAAGCTTTGCACGGTCCTCATCTGAAAGTACAACGACATCATCATAGAATCCCTTGACTGTGATATGTCCGTCTTTATCTATGAGTGATGAAATCATATCACAGAGTACATTGATCGGATTTGCGATAGCTCCACCATAATGCCCTGAATGAAGATCCTTGTTAGGACCGGTAACCTTCACTTCCACATATGAGAGTCCACGCATTCCACAATTGATGGAAGGAACTGACTCTGAGATCATTGTCGTATCAGAAACAAGGATAATATCAGCTGCAAGACGCTCCTTGTTATCAGAGGCCCAGGCAGCAAGCGATGGACTTCCTATCTCCTCCTCGCCTTCAAGGATGAACTTGACATTGTGTTTGAGCGCGCCCTCGCGAGCCATGAATTCGAATGCCTTGATATGCATGAAGAGCTGTCCTTTGTCATCATTTGCTCCACGTGCATAGATAGCTCCGTCACGGATTTCAGGCTCGAAAGGATCAGAATGCCAGAGTCCGATAGGATCGACGGGCTGCACATCATAATGGCCGTAAACGAGCACTGTAGGAAGTGCAGGATCGATGATCTTCTGTCCGAATACGACCGGATGACCTTTAGTCGGATATACGGCAGCTTCATCTGCACCTGCTTCCATAAGGAGCTCGACAAGTCTTTCAGCACAACGCTGCATATCTGGCTTGTGCAGCTCAAGCGAGCTGACTGAAGGAATTCTCAGAAGAGAGAAAAGTTCTTCAAAGAATCTTTCCTTATTGGTTTCAATGTATTGTTTCATAATGTGGTATTATTTGGCAAGTTTTTCCTTTGCGTATTTGAGAGTGAGATTGAATATCTTCTCTGAAGAAGACGGAGCCTCGTACATAGCATCAGTCATGATCTGTTCGCAGATAGATCGGAGTCCGCGGGCTCCCAGCTTGTTCTCGATGGATGTATCAACGATAAGGTCAAGCACTTCCGGTTCAACGACGAGCTTGATTCCATCCAGATCGAACATTTTCTCATACTGCTTCATCAGTGCGTTCTTCGGCTCAGTGAGTATTCTCTTGAGAGCGGCCCTGTCAAGATGGTCGAGATAGGTAATGACCGGAAGTCTTCCTATGATCTCAGGAATGAGTCCATAAGAGCGAAGATCCTGAGCCTCAACATATTTCAGAAGATTATCCTTATCTATCTGCTGCTTGTTAGCCGCACCGAAACCTATCACCTGAGTATTAAGTCTCTGAGCTATCCTACGCTCGATTCCCTCGAATGCACCACCGCAGATAAAGAGAATATTCTGAGTGTTCACATGAAGAAATTCCTGCTCAGGATGCTTTCTTCCACCCTGTGGCGGTACATTCACGACACTTCCTTCAAGAAGTTTCAGCATAGCCTGCTGAACACCCTCTCCTGACACATCTCTGGTAATCGAAGGATTATCACTCTTACGTGCGATCTTATCGATCTCATCAATAAAGACAATACCTCGTTCTGCCCTTGCCACATCATAATCAGATTCCTGAAGCAGACGGGAAAGAATACTCTCCACATCCTCACCTACATAACCTGCTTCAGTCAGCACTGTAGCATCGACAATAGTGAACGGTACATTGAGAAGCTTTGCAATCGTCTTAGCCATCAATGTCTTACCGGTTCCTGTAGGTCCTACCATCAGGATATTTGACTTTTCAAGCTCGAACTCGTTGTCGGATGTGAGATTGTTATTTATTCTCTTGTAGTGGTTATACACTGCCACAGAAAGAAGCTTCTTCGCTCTATCCTGACCGATTACATACTGGTCAAGGAATTCATGGATTTCCTTAGGCTTATGCAACGAGTCCACTTTACCAAGAGGCTTTGATGACTTTGCTGACTTGTTGAAATCTTTGACATAGTCACCAGCCATCTTGACACAATCGGCACAGATACATGCATCCAGGCCCTGTAGAAGAAGAGAAACTTCATTCTCCCCTCTTCCACAGAACATACAATATCTGGTATTTTTATTGGATTTTGCCATATATTATCTCTTCTTTGTAAGGATCTCATCGATCATACCGTACTCAAGAGCCTCCTGAGATGTCATCCAGAAATCACGGTCGCCATCTGCAAAGATCTTTTCGAGAGGCTGTCCGGAATGCTCGGAGATGATAGTATAAAGCTCATTTCTGGTCTTCTCGATCTCCTGTGCAGCAATGAGGATGTCAGAAGCCTGACCGCGTGCACCTCCAAGAGGCTGATGAATCATCACGCGTGAATGCTTGAGAGCCGACCTTTTGCCCTTGGCACCTGCACAAAGGAGAACTGAACCCATTGAAGCAGCCATACCTGTACAGATTGTAGCTACATCAGGATCTACGATCTGCATTGTATCATAAATGCTCAAGCCTGAGTGTACCTGACCTCCCGGAGTATTGATATAGAGGGAGATGTCGCTTGAATTGTCACTTGAAGCAAGGAACAGAAGCTGCGCTGTAATGATATTCGCCACATCATCGTCAATCGGAACACCGAGGAAAATGATTCTGTCCATCATAAGACGGCTGAATACATCCATTGAAGCTACATTGAGTTTTCTCTCCTCAATGATGGTAGGATTGATATAGCTGTCCAGTACAGATTGGTATCTGTGCATTGTCATCGAGCTGATTCCGTGCTCAAGGACTGCATATTTATTAAATTCCTTATTCATATCAATGTATTAGATTTCTCCACTCACTTCGTCCTATCGAAATGACAGAGTAAATAAAAAGGCCGGCTTTGCGAGCCGGCCTGTAAGTCAAATTAATTCAACTCGCGGAATTTCTCAACTGAGATCTTCTTCTTCTTGAGAGTAACTACCTCACGCACAGCGGCAAAAGTCTTCTCGTTCTCCACCTGGTCAAGGATTCTTCTTCCCTGCTCCTCCTGTGAGAGAATGTTCTTGGCAAATGCCTCAAGCTGCTCTTCAGGAACATTGTTCATTCCATACATAGCGAACTGGTATGCTGCGAAGCCCTTTGCGCTTGCAAGAAGGTCTGCCTCCTCGATCTGTACATTGTACTTCTGCATCAGGTAGCTGCGTACCATCTGCCACTTGTAGTCAACGATGAAGTAAGCCCAATCCTTCTCGATGTCCTCCATAGAGAACTTGCCGTCATTGATAACATAGATCCATCTCTTGAGGAACTTCTCAGCTACAGTTACGTTTGCCTTCTCAAGAAGATAAGTCTTCGCATCCTTAGAGAAGCGGAAATCTGCCTCCTGAGCATACTCAGCGCGGATTCTCTCCTCTACCTTCGCATCGAACTCAGCCTCAGTCTTTACACCGAAGATCTTCTCGAAAGTCTCCTCAGTAAGAGGTGCGTTAACAAATGTCTTCACATTCTTCACTGTCATCTTGAACATAGGATCAAGAGTAGCGAGCTCGTCCTTGCTTACCTTGAGCATAGAAGCACGGTCTGTCTCGTTCTCGAATGCCTCGTTTACATTCACGTCGAGAACATCACCTGGCTTAACACCTACGAAAGATGCTCTAGCGGCCTCAGCAACATTACGGAGAGCTACATAAGTACCCTCTACCTTAGTCTCACCCTGCTCGAAGTCAACGATGATGAAATCCTCCTCCTTAGCAGTCTCACCCTCTTCAAGTGATCCGTACTGACGGAGAAGATTGTTCTTCATCTCGTTCTTTGCAGCCTCTGTCACAGTGATTGTATAGTATGTAACCTCATCCTCCTTCGAAAGCTCGAATGAAATCTCAGGATTCTCTGCGATATCGAACTTGAATGTGAACTCATTGCCTGCTACCCAAGCTGTCTCAGGCTGATCCTCACTTGGAAGCGGCTCACCAAGAACACGAAGATTGTTCTCCTGGATGAAGCTGTTAAGCTGAGAAGCCACTGCATCATTCACTGAATCACCGAGTGCCTGCGGACCATACATCTTCTCTACGAGAGACATAGGAACCATTCCCTTGCGGAAGCCCTTGAAGTCTGCCTTCTTTCTGTAATCGTTAAGTCTCTTCTTTCTGCTGTCCTCATAATCCTCTGGTGCTACTGTAATGGTGAGCTCGAGGTTGAGATCGTCAATTCTGTTCTGTTCAAGTTTCATATTATCTATATTTTAATTATTTTCTATTGACTCACGCGCAGGCTTGCGCATAAAAAGCCTGCAAAAATAATAATTCTACGCGATATTTCAAAATGTCATTTCTTCTGATTTTCCTTTCTTTTAGGATACGAAACACGCGAATGATACATCTGCATCAGATACGACTTGATGACTTCCTTCATCCTGTTGATATCACGGATGGATATATCAGCATCGCTGAGCTGATCTTCCTTAGCTTTCCCGTCCACAATCCTGTCCACTAGTGAAGAAATACTCTGCTGAGAATAATCCTTCAGACTCCTCGAAGCAGCTTCCACAGCATCACAGATCATAAGAACCACCTGTTCCTTGGTTACAGGCTTTACGCCGTCATAATAAAATTCAGCAACATCATCAGGGTCACCTCCATCATTAAGATACTGAGTAAGGAAATATCCTGTGCTCGTAGTACCATGATGTGATACAATGAACTCCTTGATGATTCCCGGAAGACCGTTCTTTTCTGCTATTGCCAGTCCGTCTGATACGTGCCTGATGATTTCTTGGGCGCTCTCCTTTGGCGAAAGCCCTGCGTGATAACGGATTCCGGAAGTTTCATTCTCCGTAAAGCACTGAGGATTAGCAGTTTTACCTATATCGTGATACAACGCTCCGGCTCGCACGAGAAGAACATTGGCATCGATTGAACGAGCTGCTGCATCAGCCAGATTCATCACCTGAAGACAATGCTGGAATGTTCCAGGAGCCTTATCGGCAAGTGTCCTTAACAGTGTATTGTTGGTATCGCAGAGTTCTGTCAGCTTGGTGTTTGAAACCAGCTTGAAGATTTTCTCGAACAGATATATAAGAGGATATCCTGCCACTGACAGCAGAGCAGCAAGTCCCAGATCCAGAACCGTACTGTAATCCCTTAGGCCTTCCACTCCGTCAACAAGTCTGAAAGCTCCCCAGACCACAGTCATGACTGCAAATACAATCAGAGCGGTGACAAACTGAAGCCATCCTCTGTTAAAGAATCCGAACACAAATATACATACGCATCCTGCCACAAGATATACCATGAAGAGTTCCACACCGTTCGGAGCAAAAATCAGCATCGGCAGCAATGAAATGAAATACACAGAAAACACCATCCTCCTTGAGAAGAAGGCCAGAAGGTACAATGATATCAATGTAAACGGCATCATGTAGAACAGGGCCGGATCGGTCTTGGCCACAATCGATGACGCAAGAGCTGCAATACCGAATATCATCAACAGGTACAGATACTTGTTGAATTCATCGAATATCCTGAAATTACAATAGCAGATAGCAAGGAAAAGAACAAGTACTATACAGAATGCGATGAGGACATTTCCTATCCACATAAACACCTCTGAGGCTCCGTATCCTACACTCTTGTCGTATTCAGCCTTGTATGAGTCCAGCATCTGCTCAATCTCGGCAGTTACCATTTCACCCTTGGAAACGATGACCTGTCCGGCACGTATGACTCCCTGAGTGGTCGACACGAAATCTACCTTTTCTTCATGTACAAGATCAGTAGTCTGCTGGTCGAATATGAGATCAGGAATAATGACCGAATATAAAGGAACCGCCGAATAGAGTGAATCGGCATTGAGTTCCGGATGGGCTTTCAACAATCCATCATAAAGATACGTAACAGCCTCTTCCAAGGTAAAGATCTCTGAAACAGGCACTTTCATCGCCCTACGGTCTTTCTGGACATATATCAGACTGGTAGAATTTCCCTTCAGTTCTTCTATATTCTGTTCAGCCGACGGGGCCAGAATACCTTTCGAATAGACATATGTCAGATTTTCTTCCAGAACAGGTCTGAGGAAGGAATAGGAGTCCATATCAAGATCGGACAGGGCAGCATGGCTTTGCCCCACCATCCTGGCATCATGTCTGTAATATGGTACAATCTCAGAACCGGCCTTATCTCTCTCCTCCAGCAGCTGAGCCTCTGTCTTGAGTACAGGGAAATCAAACTGAGCCAGAAGAGTCTCATGCATCCAAGGAGAACCCTTTACATAGTCATAATTGAACTTCGGGCTTCTTGGCATAATAAATACCAGAAGCAGGAAGAGACCTATCAATGGCAGATAAGCCTTGAAATTGCGAGGTATGTTTATCTTTCTCATAATTAATTCCTATAAAGCATAGTCAGTGCCACCACATCAAGCGGCGACACTGATCTGTCTGAAAGCAAATACCCTGTACTGCTTGGTATGACGCGCGGCAATAAGAGTTATGCGTCAATATTTGCGTAATGAGCATTCTGCTCGATGAAGTCACGGCGTGGTGGAACATCGTCACCCATCAGCATTGAGAATGTACGTTCAGCCTCTGCTGCATTCTCGATTGTAATCTGACGGAGAAGACGCTTTTCCGGATCCATTGTTGTCGACTGGAGCTGCTCTGCACTCATCTCTCCAAGACCTTTGTAACGCTGTACGAAAACTCCCTTTTCCGAACCCTTTCCGAGCTGGAGGGTAGCCTCCTTGCGCTGCTGTTCTGTCCAGCAATAAATCTCTTCCTTACCCTTCTTCACGAGATAAAGAGGTGGAGTTGCAAGATATACATATCCGTTCTTGATCAAGTCGATCATATAACGGAAGAAGAATGTCAGGATAAGTGTCGCGATGTGGCTTCCATCGACATCGGCATCGGTCATAATGATGACCTTGTGATAACGGAGCTTGCTGAGATTCAGAGCCTTGCTATCCTCTTCTGTTCCCACTGTAACTCCAAGAGCTGTGTAGATGTTTCTGATTTCCTCGCTTTCGAACACTCTGTGTTCCATTGCCTTCTCCACATTAAGGATCTTACCTCTGAGCGGAAGAATAGCCTGTGTGTTACGGTCACGTCCCTGCTTCGCTGTTCCGCCCGCAGAGTCACCCTCGACAAGGAAAAGCTCACATATCTCAGGATTTCTGGAAGAACAGTCTGCCAGCTTACCAGGCATTCCGGCTCCAGACATGACAGTCTTCCTCTGGACCATTTCACGAGCCTTACGGGCTGCGTGACGGGCAGTGGCTGCGAGAATAACCTTCTCGACAATCATCTTGGCCTCCTTTGGATTTTCCTCAAGATACTGCTCCAACGCAGCTGCCGTAGCCTGTGATACCGCCGACACTACTTCACCGTTACCGAGCTTGGTCTTTGTCTGACCCTCGAACTGAGGCTCAGCCACCTTAACTGAAACCACAGCGGTAAGTCCTTCACGGAAGTCATCTGCAGCAAGATCAAACTTCAGCTTGGCAAGCATTCCGGCCTTGTCAGCATAATTCTTGAGAGTTCTGGTAAGACCCATCTTGAATCCCTGGAGGTGGGTACCACCCTCGATGGTATTGATATTATTTACATATGAGTAAATCTTCTCTGTGTAGCTTGTATTGTACTGGAGGGCGATCTCGATAGGAATGATCTTGTCTGTCTCCAGATATACAGGACTTTCTATGAGTTTTTCAGCTCCACCATCGAGGTAATCGACGAACTCCTTGAGACCCTCTTTCGAATAGAAGACCTCGCTTCTATAGTGAGTAGTCTCGAGTTCATTACCATTCTCATCAACATCATTGATAAGAGTTCTCTTGTCAGTAAGACAAAGGTGGATGCCCTTGTTCAGATATGCAAGCTCACGCAGACGGGCTGCAAGAGTATCATATTTATACACAGTAGTAACCTGGAAGATCTCCGGATCCGGATGGAACGTAACTGTAGTACCGGTATCATCAGCATCTCCCACTACCTCAACCGGCTTGTATGGCTTACCTTTCGAATACTCCTGCACGAAGACCTTGCCTTCGCGATGAATCTCGGCTTTCAGATAGTCAGAAAGTGCGTTCACGCAGGATACACCCACACCATGGAGACCTCCGGACACCTTGTAGCTGTCCTTACTGAACTTACCTCCGGCATGAAGGACAGTGAGCACCACCTCGAGAGCAGATCTGTTTTCCTTCTCATGCATACCGGTAGGGATACCTCGTCCGTTATCGCTTACAGTAATGGAATTATCTTCATTGTTCACTACATTGATATCGGTGCAATATCCTGCAAGAGCCTCATCGATACTGTTATCGACCACCTCATATACAAGATGATGAAGACCTCTTTCTCCTACATCACCGATGTACATCGAAGGTCTCTTTCTTACAGCCTCAAGGCCCTCAAGCACCTGAATACTATTCGCGGAATATTGTTCCGCTGCAGCATTATTGATTTCGTTCTCGTTCATTATATACTGTTATTCTTATTCTTTTTACTAGGTCGGGAAGGCCGTACAACATCCGGCACAACAAACGGACAAATATACTGATTTTTCCTGACAAATCAAATATTCAAGCAGAATCCAAGAGTGAAACAAGGCCCTTTTTCTGCATAGAAAATACTACGCTGAATAGTCATTCCCATCAGATTGCGTCCCTTCGCCCACACCGAGATCCTGCGACTGAGGACATACTCCAGATCCACTCCAAGATCGACATATCCTGGGAAGAAATCCGGCCTTCCTGAAAGTTCCTCACCAGTAAGATAAGTCAGAGCTCCCCTCCTGGCAGCAGAAGCTTCACAGCAGACACCTGCATATATGCGCTTCATCCAATTGTATCTGAACGAGGCATTACCTGTAAATGATGCCGGAAGCAGCACACCGGTCTTGTATTCACCCGGATGATGGGCATATTCCGCAGAAAAATCCGCATCAATCCTCTCGGTGGCAAGCCTGAATTCCAAAGCAGCAAACACTTTACTGTATGGCACATAAGATATACCCGGAATATATCTCATATATTCTGAATCATACGAGACAGAGGACATCGGCGCAAGGGCATACCTTGAATAACCGCCCTTGAATGCATATGAAAACCGCGAGGTTATACGGCCTTCGACTCCAGCCATTGCATACACGCTCTGATCGGTCACGTCCAGCAGAGCTCCCATGCCGTTTCCGTAAAACATATTCAGATGCCTGTCGTACTTCAGCAACGACGAATAAGTCTCCAATGAAGGTCCGCCACCTGCTTCCACATAAAGATACAGCGAAGGAATGCCCCTGAATCCGATCCTGACATCCGGATATATTGACTGTATCCTGTTCTGATACATTCCAGCCATGTCTTTGGTTCTGAAGACCTTGGCCAGTTTCACACCCAGGTCAATATCCCAAGATCCCTTGATTCTCGTATAATGAGGGGCTACCGAAACATATGAAACGCCAGTATCAAAAAATCCATCATACCCGGCCATATCATAATCAACATCCAGACGGATACGGTCAAACTTTGCCAGACGGGTGAAAAGCGAAGCCTCCACGCCGAAAATGTTCTCACCCAACTGCGCCTCAGACGGAGATGTCAGCACATCATTTCCGTATCTGTAATCAATATCGACAAGATATCCGAATCTGGAATCTTGCTTATCCTTAGACCTGACCCCAAATGAAGCATCCACCGCATTGAAAGCCCTTGACATTCCCTGCAACCTTTTCTCCTGTTGCATCAGCCCATCATAAGAGACTTCAAAAGCGAGCACACCCTTCTCCCAGTCATATCTTCCATCCACTCCGGCAATATTGGACATATCAAATCCTTTCCATGCGGAGTCCGATGTTCCACGGTCGAAAACCAGTCCTGATGTCAATTCGGAAGGTTCAATATCCCAATACTGACCGACAAACGAACGATGGCGGGCAAAGAGATTGATTTTGAATGATTTGGACTTCATATCAGGAGACCACACCAGATCCAGCTCGGGGTGAAGCTGATAACCGGCACCGGCATTCAGGTAAAGTCTCCCTGCTTCACGCACAACCGGCAAAGGCTTCATATCCAGGACATATGGAGTAAAATCATAAGCTCCCTTATATGGACTGTCAGAAACCGAATAATCAAAGTCGAGATCGAACCTGAGCACCGAGTCGGGCACTGCCATCTCCAGCTTAGGCTTATGCACTTCCATCAGCTTACCCTCATAATCCCTGCTCACCACTACTGTCGGATCAAGATTCTGACCGGCAGCAGCCAGATGAAACAAAGCTAACAACGACACTGACAATATTCTGTAATTCATATTCTTTTTCATTATTGATTCATAAGTTCCTCAAGCTTCCTCAGACGCATATTGACATTATCCAGCACATCATCATCATTGCTTGAAGGCATATATCCGTCACGCACACTCTCGAATGTAGCTTTAGCCTGCTCAAGTTCATCTCTTTCCACAAATGAGTCTCCCAGAACAATGAAGCTCTTGGCCAGCCAGTAAACCTGTCCTGAACCTGCATCAGAGAAGGCATATACTTTTGTCTCAACATCCTCGAACTGCCCCTTGTCATAGCTGTCAAGAATAAGCAGATAAGCGGATTCCGCACCATAAGCGGTCATCACATCCTTGGCCAGTTCCTCAAAAATAGTATAGGCATCATCTCGGCGGCTTGTAGAAAGATAAGATTTGGCTTTTATATAAAGAGCCTCAGCTCTCAGTGGAGCATCAGTTCGGGTATCATCGATAATCATGTCTGCATTTCTGACCGCTTCCGTATATTTATGAGCCCTGTATGCAGAGCGCATCATACCCAGGACTGCAGCATACTTGTTATTATCCAGCAACGCTGAATTATAAAGAGAAGAATAGCCGCCGAATGCATCCTCCCAACGTTCCATTCTGTATGAGAGATTCGAGAAATTGAGCATAGAGAGCTCCACAAACGATCCCTCTCCCCTTTCGATAACCCTGGCATAGCTGTCACATGCCTGCTCGAACTTGTCAAGCATCCTGTAAGACTCAGCCATATAGAAATCAGCCTTGTAAGCATTGACACTGTCGGGATACTTATCCAGGAATGACTGGAGCGCTACCAGAGCCTTCTGATAATTCTCAGAAAGATAGATCTGCTCCGCTGAATTGAATATCATATTCTCTCTTTCACCGTCAGACTTGATCTCACCCTTTCCGATCGCCTCGATATATGCTATATATTCCTCCGGCTCGTTCCTGGTCTGATAGATCGACTCTATCGCGGCAAGAGCATCCTCCATATATCCCGACAACGGCATTTCCTCCACGACTGTCTTATAATATCCGAGGGCTTCATTGTACTGAGATTGATTGCGTGAGAGCGATCCCATTTCGATATAAGCCCTTGCCACGAAGGTACTGTCCTTGACCTGGGCAGCGAGCTTATTGAAACATTCGAAGGCCTTGTCATCATCCTCCTTCGCCACATATGCCCTTCCGAGTTCGAAAAGAGCCTCCGGATAAAATCTCGCCGAAGGAGAAGCCTCCATCACACTGGAAAGAAGTTCTATCTTCTTTTTCTGATTCTTGTTCAGACCATATGAAACAGCCGCCTGGTAGTAAGGATATATATCATTGACATTGAAATACTTATCCAACACCAGATCATAAGCCTCGCATGCTTCCTTATATTTCTTCTGAATGAAATAACAGTCTGCCCTTCTCTCCAGAGCCTCCTTCCTGTACTTATGTCCTGAATCTCCCAGATAAACATCGAACCATTTCAAGGCAGCCGGATAATTCTCTTTCTTGAAATGACAATAAGCGATATTGTACGGCATCAGGTCAGCCTCGATGCGACCGAAAAGAGCCGATGTATTATACAGGTCCGTGAACACTTCCAAAGCCTCGTCATATTGGTCATTCCGATAATATGACTCTGCAAGCCAATATCTTGAAAGCTGATAGAATCTGCTGCCCCTGTCCGAATAATAAGCCGCAGCTTTAAGACAAGGTATTGCAAGTCTGTATGACCCGCTCTCAACCAGCTGGACAGCACGCAGATAATTGGCCTTCATATAGTTGAGCACCATATCATCATCAAGTTCATCGATCCTGTCGTATGCTTCCACAGCTCTTTCATAATCACGGTCGTGCAAGGCAGCTACAGCGATATAACTATTGATACGGTCCTCCTGTTCCTTTGCCGGATACTTCTTCAGATAGTCATTGAAGACCGAAGTGTCAGTATTGATATCAAATGCCAGCTTCGCCCAATTGAAATAGGCATCTTCAGTAATCCTCGGATCATAATCAGCCATTGCAGCATCGCGGAAAGCAGTCAGAGCCGCCACCTTGTTCCTTGTCTGGATATAACTGTATCCGAGATGATAATTCGCCACCTGTCCGATGGAATCGGTACGCTCTGTCATATTGCTGAAGCTTCTGATAGCTCCCTCATAATCATCCACGGCATAAAGCACGGAACCGCTGTAGAACCAGTCAGTCCTCGAATCAGGCTCATTGCCCTCTCCCACTCCCAGTTCGTAATATTTTCTGGCGTTATCGGCATCTCCAAGTACAAGCGAAGCCTCCGAAATGATTCTTGCAAGATGCGGCTTACGATCCTGAGGGACCAGATCATACATACGCTCAGCATTCGTTGTCACATACTTGTAATCCTTCAGCATGAAACGGCATTCCAGTATGAAGTAATCAGATACATCCTTGAAACGTCCGTCAGAAGATGATTTCTCGAACCAGTCCTGAGCTGTACTGAAATCCCTGTTGCGATAATGAATACATCCGAGAGCATATCTGGCAGGTCCGGTAAAATCTGATTCAGGACGTTTCTCCACCTCCTCGAATCCTTTCAGCGCATTGCCATAATCCCCCATCTCCAAAAGGCAATATGCCTTCTTGAACAGATATTCATCTCTCTGACTCTTATACAGCTGCTTTGACTTCAATATATCCAGGATAGTCCACGCCTGCTCATAATCACCGGCGTCAAAGAGATTCAACGCATGGGCAAAACGGATCTGAGGAACATATGTAGAATGAGGGCATGCAGCCAGAAACTCATCCATCCGCATCCTATATCCCGGCACCTGCATAACCACATCCTCCAGAACGGACAATGCAAGAGGGTCAGTCTTACCTGTTTCACGGACCAGCTCCCCAAACACCGCAGAAGAGCGTCCACGCATTCCTTTATCCTTCAGTCTGAGAGCATCCCTGAACTCGTAAGAGTACGTATTATCCGAAGAATACTCCTGAGCCTCTGACACTGATGAGAATGTCACCAGGGCCGCAGCTATAGCAGACAATATATATTTTCCATTATTCATATCAAGTTTCGCAAGTAACGAATCATTCACAAAAGATACTTTCGCATCCGCAAAAGTATAATTAATATAATTTTACAAATTTAACGATTTTTCCATTATATTTGTGTTCTTAGATTCA
Organism: Candidatus Cryptobacteroides sp.; assembly: GCA_045614445.1. GTDB lineage: Bacteria > Bacteroidota > Bacteroidia > Bacteroidales > UBA932 > Cryptobacteroides. The sequence goes on from JAZLCW010000053.1 coordinate 29,631, forward strand.
TTATTTGCAATGGAAGAAAAGAAGCCTATCATATCGTTCAGGAAAGCCGACATAATCAACGGCGAAGCTGTAGTCATCAACGACCTCAATATGGATGTATATCCCGGAGACTTCGTATATATCGTCGGGAAGGTCGGCACAGGAAAGACCTCCATCATCAGAACCATCATAGCAGAAAACCCTCTTGAAACCGGAGAAGGTGAAGCATGCGGGTTCGGACTTAAGGGCATCAAGGAGAAGGAAATTCCGTTCCTCAGAAGGCAGATGGGAGTGGTATTCCAGGACTTCCAGCTCCTAATGGACCGCTCTGTAGAGGACAATCTCTCTTTCGTACTAAAGGCCACCGGATGGAAAAATGAGACCGAGATAGCCAAGAGGATCAAAGAGGTTCTTGAAGCTGTTGGTATGGAAAGAAAGGCCCACAAGATGCCTCACCAGCTTTCCGGAGGAGAGCAGCAGCGCATCGCCATTGCCCGTTCTCTCCTGAATGATCCTCAGGTCATCATAGCAGACGAGCCGACAGGAAACCTTGACAATGAGACAGCAGACGGCATCATGAGGCTCCTTACAGGAATCAACCGCGAGAAAGGTACAGCCGTCGTCATGGTCACCCACAACAGACAGATCTTTGAAAAATACCCTGGCCGCGTAATGGTCTGCAAGGACGAAACATGCACTGAACAGGACCGTGGCGAAGAGATTGACCTTGAACTCACCATCTGAAATGGAAGTTTCTGAAAAATACGCACGCGTGACACAGTGGTTCTCGGCCAATATGGATACAGCCGAGACAGAACTGCATTATGACAGTCCTTTCCATCTGCTCATCGCAGTTATCCTTTCGGCCCAATGCACGGACAAGAGGGTCAATATGCATACGCCCCAGATCTTCACCCGTTTCCCTCTGCCGGAGGACCTCGCATCCGCTACCTTCGAAGAAGTTTACGACCTGATAAAGTCAATATCATTTCCAAACAACAAAGCAAAGCATCTGATCGGAATGGCCAGGAAGCTGGTTTCCGACTTCGATGGGATAGTGCCATCCGAGCCGGATCAGCTCGAGACATTGCCAGGAGTAGGACGCAAGACTGCAAATGTAATCGCATCTGTTATTTACGACAAGCCTGTCATCGCAGTCGATACACATGTATTCAGGGTTTCCCGCAGACTCGGACTCTCCGAAGGGACTACAGTAGAAGCAGTGGAAAAGGATCTCACCATCGGATTTGCCGAAGAACTTAGAGGAAAGGCCCATCACTGGCTCATCCTTCACGGAAGATACATCTGCACTGCCCGCAAGCCTAAGTGCCAGGAATGTGGTCTTCAGGATCTTTGCCAGGAATACATCTCGAACAATATCATCCTCTGATGAATCTGTTTCCTACAGAAATTTCTTTTGATATACCTGAACGCTTCACAGATCCGTTCAGATACTCACCGCATCCATCGGTAAGCCTTGCAGCCGATATGCTCATGGAGAGAATTTCTGGATCCGAGGAACTTTCAGAATATTTTTCAGAAGGCAAGATGCTCGGAGTCCTTGTGGTATCGAACTCCTCAGGACAGACCGGCTACCTTGCAGCATTCTCCGGCAATATAGCCGGCCGCAGTCATATCGAGGGTTTCGTACCGCCGATATATGATCTGCTGGATCCTTGCGGATATTTCAAGATAAAAGAAGCAGAAATCACAGCAGTCAACAACTCTATCACAGCACTGGAAAACGGTTACGAGTTCAATTCACTCAAAGATAAGCTCATCCAGGCTGAGATCCATAGAGACGAAGAAACCGGCCTGATGAAGGCACGTATGGCCGCCTCTAAGAAAGAAAGGGAGGAAATACGCAGTGCAACATCCGACCCTTCAAGACTTGAAGAGCTGATCCGCGAGAGTCAGTTCGAAAAAGCGGAACTCAGAAGGCTGAAACTCGGATGGGAAGAGAAGATAAGCTTACTGAAAGCGGACATCAAAGCAATTCAAGATGAACTGAACACAATGAAGAGACGTCGCGCAGAAATGTCTGACGCACTTCAGAAATGGATATTCAGCCAATATATTGTACACAATGCTTCAGGAGAGTCTTCGAGCATAGGAGAAATATTCTCAAGACAGAACCTCACCCCTCCCGGAGGCACAGGGGAATGCGCCGCGCCAAAACTTCTGGAACATGCATACAGGAAGGGTCTCAGACCTCTGGCTATGGGAGAATTCTGGTATGGCCTCTCTCCCGAGACTGCAGTCCGCACACAAGGACATTTCTATCCTTCATGCACCAGCAAATGCGGTCCGCTCCTGGGATATATGCTCCAAGGTCTGACGGTAGGACCGGATAACCATCAGGTCTGCGGCAGACCGGAAATCGTATTTGAAGACGATCATATGATCGCAGCATCCAAGCCTTCCGGAATGCCTTCGGTCCCAGGTCTGAACGGCATGGAGTCATTGGAAGAATGGCTATGCAGATTTTACGGTCAGAAAATACACCCCGTACATCGGCTTGACATGGATACCTCCGGAATAATCCTCTTCGCAAGGAACCCAGAGATTGCAACAGCCCTGCAGAAACAGTTCGAAGAGCACAGCATTTCCAAAACATACAAGGCACTGCTCTCCAAAGCTGATGAAGGACAATCCATCAAAACTGGAGACACAGGAGAGATCAGCCTGACATTAAGTGCCGACTACGATGAAAGACCACGGCAGAAAGTGGATCCTCAGCAAGGAAAAACGGCAATTACGGTTTACCAGGTAAGCTCCGTCAGAAGTGACGGCAGCATCGACATTGTCTTTCATCCTCATACCGGCCGCACTCACCAGCTTCGCGTCCACTCCGCACATTCCCTCGGACTTGGGCACCCTATTGTCGGCGACCTTCTTTACGGAGGCTCTCCTGCCTCACGACTGCATCTGCACGCATTCGAGATCTCATTCAACCATCCGGCAACAGGGGTCAGGATGACTCTTTCCACCTCCGTCAACAGCTTTTAGAGTTCCGAGATGAACAAAAAAAACGACCCGCAGTATCCTGCGAGCCGTTCATACCTGTATGTCTTGGAAGAATTACTTCTTCTTTGCGTATCTCTGATAGAATTTATCAACACGACCTGCTGTATCGACAAGCTTCATCTTACCTGTGTAGAATGGGTGAGATGTGTTAGAGATCTCGAGTTTTACTACTGGGTACTCAACGCCCTCGATCTCGATGGTCTCCTTAGTGTTCGCGCATGAGCGGGTAATGAACACCTGATCGTTTGACATATCCTTGAAAGCTACAAGACGGTAGGTTTCGGGATGTATACCTTTCTTCATAACGTTATAAATTATTAGTTAACTAAATTTGCGGCGCAAATGTACGGTATTTATTTCAAATAAACAAGCATTTTACTTAATTCTATACGGCTGATCATCGTAAAGAACAAACTTTTTAGCCTTTCTGATCCACTTCTGCTCTTCCACCTTGATATGCTCGCGCACCTCCTCCCATGAAACCGCGCCGTTCACATAATCCAGAAGGAGCTGATCGGACAGTTTTGCCTCGAATCCATCTTCAAGCCTGAATTCCTCATATTCAGATTTGAAGAACCTCATCATCTGAAGAGTATGCATCAATGAATGATATTCCACTCCAGGCTCACGCATTAGCTGATAACCGTAGCACTTCTGGCCGGCATAACGGCCGCAGGACGGCGTGAACGAGCATGGACGGAGCATCACACCTTCCGCCACAGGTACAATATCACGGCCTCCTGTCTTGACAAAAGGAGCTCCGAAATACTCGTATGGACGAGCTGTTCCGATGCCTGGGGTGATATTGGTATTGTTCCATAATCCTCCGCCGCTATACATATCGCAGGTGAACAATCCCGGAATATCGGAAGCCGGAGCAATTGTCCAAGGCATCAGCTGATGGTTGGAATCAGTGGCAAGGGCAGATATCACGTGCAGCGCGAACTTGGCTCCTATCTCATGATAATAAAGATTAGCAAGCTCTCCCAATGTAAGACCATGTCGGTGAGCCACTTTAGGCACATTGACCTCCATAAGAGACGACGGCATCGTACCTTCAACAATACGTCCTGCCGGATTATTGTGATCTACCACATACATTGACGGAGCATCGTCCTTCATTGCCTTGAGGGCATCCATCAGACGGAAGACATCTTTTGTATAATTGAAATATCTCGCTCCGACATCCTGTATTTCCACGACCACGGCATTCAATCCCTTCAGAGTTTCCTCAGAAAACTCGATATGGTTTGTAAGAGGGGTCAACTCCGTATCACGAGGGTTGAATATTATAGACAGATTGCCTCTTTCGCGGAAGATATCATACATATATCGTCCGCGCTGGGTGTCCCAGCAGTTCTGAGTACAGAAGCAGCCGACCTTACCTTCGTGCAGCGCCTTGTCGAGCTGTTCTTCCAATGATGTCGTTCTGAATGAAAACATAATTCTTCGTCATCCCGGACTGACCGGGGATCTGCTATTTAATGATAGAGTTAGCTATGTCGATAATCTGCTGTGCGAGAGCGTCTGCAGCCTCTTTAGCAGCTGCCTCAGCATATATTCTGATGATCGGCTCAGTGTTAGAGCGCCTCAGATGCACCCACTCCTTACGATCCTCGAAAGATATCTTCACACCATCGATAGTATTGATGTCTTCTGACGCATAAACAATCTTCACTTCCTCCAGAATCCTGTCGATAAGAGCGCTGTCGGAAAGTTCGATCTTATTCTTCGCTATCACATACTTAGGATATGTTGCAAGAAGCTCCGACACCTTCATCTTCTTGTATGCAAGATTTGTCAGGAAAAGAGCCACGCCTACCATTGCATCGCGCCCATAGTGAAGTGCCGGATAGATTACACCGCCATTGCCTTCTCCTCCGATAAGACAACCGCATTCCTTCATCCTGGTTGTGACATTCACCTCACCTACTGCAGCTGCATAATAGTCACCGCCATACTGTTCAGTAACGTCACGAAGAGCTCTTGACGAAGACAGATTCGAAGATGTGGTCATAAGATATGGTGCAGTGATTTCCTCCATTGACTTTCCTGTCTCAAGAGCCTCGTCATAGACCCTGCTCAAAAGATAATCAGCTACACTCACCAGTGTATATTCCTCGCCGAAAGGCTGTCCGTCCTCACAGATAAGGGCCAGACGGTCCACATCAGGATCCACTGAAATTCCCAGATCGGCCTTGTGAGTCTTTACAGCATCGCAAAGTTCGGTAAGATTGGCTGGAAGAGGCTCCGGATTATGTGCGAATTCACCGGTAGGCTCGCAATTGACACAGATGCACTCGACACCCATTCTTTCCAACAGACGTGGCATTATGATGCCTCCAACAGAATTAACCGCATCGAGAGCGACCTTGAAATGCGCATTTCTTACAGCCTCTACATCTACTGCAGGAAGGGCAAGCACAGCATCAAGATGCTGGTCAGTAAAATCCTTTTCTTCAATATCACCGAGTGAATCTACATCTGCAAATGTGAACTCTTCCTTTTCCGCACACTCGAGTATGGCTGCGCCTTCCTCTGCATTGAGGAACTCTCCCTTTTCATTTAGAAGCTTGAGTGCATTCCACTGCTTCGGATTATGAGACGCTGTCAGGATGATTCCACCATCAGCCTCTTCGAATACAACAGCCATCTCTGTAGTAGGAGTCGAAGCGAATCCCGCTTTGACCACATCCACACCGCACGCGACGAGAGTTCCGCAGACAAGCTGCTCTACCATATCGCCGGAAAGACGTGCATCCTTACCTACCACGACCTTGTACCTCTCCCCTTCTGCCTTGGAGCGACGTTCCTTCATTTTTTCACAATAAGCGTATGTGAATTTTACAATGTCAAGCGGAGTAAGCGAAGTGCCGGGAGCACCGCCTATGGTTCCGCGAATACCGGATATTGATTTGATAAGTGTCATAATTTTTCGTTTACGCAATCCTGCAAATTTAAAGTTTTATGCCAGCAATTACAAATTAAATATTACTTTTGCAGCTTAATTGAACAAGTATGAAAGCGATCTGGACAATCTTACTCCTTATAGCATCGAACGTCTTCATGACATTCGCCTGGTACGGCCATCTCAAGCTGCAGGAGATGAAAATCTCATCAGGCTGGCCCCTCATCGTGGTGATCCTCTTCTCCTGGGGAGTCGCATTCCTCGAATATTGTGCCCAGGTACCGGCCAACAGGATCGGATTCATCGAAAACGGAGGTCCTTTCAATCTGATGCAGCTGAAAATTATCCAGGAAGTGATTTCACTGACAGTATTCACAGTACTTGTTACTGTAATGTTCAAGGGACAGAGTCTTCAATGGAACCATTTTGCAGCATTTTTCTGCCTGATTATGGCAGTTTTCTTCGTTTTTTTGAAATAATTGCATTTTTTCGCAAAAAAGTTGCGAAAAAATTTGGAAGTAATAAAAAATTGCGTACCTTTGCAATCCCAAACGATAAGAACAGTATCACGGTCGGTTCGTATAACGGTTAGTACTCAAGATTCTCAATCTTGCAATAGGGGTTCGATTCCCCTACCGACTACCAGAGGTCAGCAGAAATGCTGACCTTTTTTGTTATATTTGCAGCACTGGATCAGATTTAATCAGCAGCTGATCACACTATATTCCTATGAAGAAAATCGTCATAGCATCAGACTCCTTCAAGGGCTCACTTTCATCTACAGAAGTAGCAGAGGCAGCAGCAGCCGGAATCCGCAGCATATATCCCACGTGCGACATAATCTGCCTTGGGATGGGAGACGGAGGAGAAGGTACTTGCGAGGCGATAGCTGGAATATTACCTTGCGAATGGGTACATACCGATGTCCATGACCCTCTTGGACGTACCTGCTCCGCAAGATACGCCTTACGCCAGGAAGAAGATGGCCCCATAGCTATAATCGAGATGGCACAAGCCAGCGGTCTGCCCCTTCTCTCCCCTGAAGAGCTGGATCCCTTGAAGGCATCCACATCCGGAACAGGAGAAATGATAATGGACGCACTCAATAGAGGATGCAGAAGGTTCATCATCGGCCTTGGAGGCAGCGCCACGAATGACGGAGGTACCGGCATGCTGGAAGCACTCGGATTCAGATTCCTGGACAAATCAGGAAAACTCGTCAGCGGATGCTGCGGAGGTAGACTGAATGAGATAGCATCCATTGATTCTACCGAGGTTCCGGCAGAGCTTATCGAGTCATCATTTACAGTAGCCTGCGATGTAGAGACAGTATTTTGCGGAGAAAAAGGAGCCACCAAAGTATTCGCACCCCAGAAAGGCGCCACAGATGCCCAGATGGAAATCCTGGAAAATGGAATGCAATCATTTGCCTCCATCATTATGAAAGAGTATGGAATCGATCTGACAAAGATCGAAGGATCCGGGGCTGCAGGAGGTACGGGCGGAGCGTTATACGCTTTCCTTAACGGCAAGCTGAGCAAGGGAGCAGACCTGGTTCTGGACACGGTCAGATTTGAAGAAATCATATCCGATGCAGACCTGGTGATTACCGGAGAAGGCAGAATAGACAAACAGACATTCTACGGCAAACTTCCGTCCAGAGTTCTTAAAAAGGCTACGGCTAAAGGAATACCTGTCATGGCCATCGGAGGCCTGATAGAGCTGAACGAGACAGAAATCCGCCAAAGCGGTTTCCTATCGATCCTCCCGATACAGCCTCGTCCCGCAAATGCGGAAGAAAGGGCAAAGGCAATGACCCCATACATAGCAGCACAGAACATAACCAAGACAATATCATCTGCATTACTGAAAATCCAGTAACCTGGAACCATAGTCAGCATTTGGATGCAGACCCAAACAGAAAATCCGGGACAGGCTGCAGTTAGTGCATCCTGTCCCGGATTAAATATATCTGTAAGAATCAATACAGCTGTTTCAGCAGATCACTCATCTTACTTCTGAGCTTACCAAGAATCGGCAGAAGCACGATAGCCTGGAAAGCAAGAGTACCATAAGTAAGGCCGGCACTGAAATCAACAAGCCATTTTGCAGATGCAGATTGTGGCAGATGACGTCCAAGTGGATTAAGAACCAGAAAGGCAATTGCAACAATGATTGTCAGTCCGAGGAAACTCTTAAGATGGAAATTGAAAGCCTTATTAGTCAACTGTAATTTGGCAACGACATCATTTTCAGTCACAAAAGGGCCATCAGCAGCCTTTCTTCCCCAATAGATCTTAGTCTTCCACTTATTAACGAAAGAATCACCACAAGAATTGCGGAATGCAATATAATCATCCTCGACAGCAGACTTCTTCTCATCGAAGTCGATCTGATAAATGAATTCCCCTGGTTCACAGACTTCAAAGCGATAAATCACGCCATTTGTACGACAGAAGGCCCATCCTTTCTGGGATTGCTGGTTCAGCCATCTTTCTTCCTTGTCAAAATCTACAAACCACCTGATAAGAGTCTTGTTTGTTTTCATATCTGTCTTACTTATTAATAAATTTTCTACCATTTTCCACAAGTTCCTCCAGACGCGCAAACTCATCCTTCAGAGCCACTCGTCCGGCCTCTGTAATATGATATTGCTTACGTCTTCCATCCTTCCCCTCTGATTCACCATAGGGTCTGATCCATCCTTTTTCGAGGAGATTGGACAAGGCACCATACAAAGTTCCTGCTGAAATACTGAGTCGTCCCTGGCTCAGAGACGCCGTCTGCTGCATAATGCCATAGCCATGAAGCGGTTCCTGGAGAGCCAGGAGAATGTAATAAACTGCTTCAGTAAGTGCTGAATTCATGTTGCTCATAATATTTCGTATTGCGTTATATCGTCATCCGATACAAAGATAGACGATATATTTCAAAAAAGCAAATATGAGACCGTTGCAACACAAAAAAAAGACCTGATCGATTGATCAGGTCCTCAAAGTGTGGAGATAGTCGGAGTCGAACCTCCGTTTTTTAGAGTTCACTTAGATTTACTGGCGACTTAATATACAATGCTTTCCGTATATTGGGGTATAGAGCGATTTACTTGCATACACAGGAGGAAAATCACAACTCTCCCAAGAAAAACTCTCCGTCCTTGCCGGACGCAAAACCATTGCATTCCCAGACATTGACGGCTACGAAGAATGGCTCATCTAAACTGTCCCACTGTCTCGAAAGTGTCTCGCTGTCTCGGGTGTCTCGCCCTTGGGACAGCGAGACAGACGGGACAAGTGGGACAAAAAAAGCACACAGCCGAAACTGTGTGCTAAAATCATATAGATTATTAAGTCCTACCATGGGTTAATTGTCAGAACGTCGTTAAACCTGGTGATTTTTCCTCGCTCTATAGTTATATTAGATCCGATACCGGTTTGACCCGATGTACCAGGATAGTAATAATTAAGCCATGCCTTATTCTCATATGTTCCTGGTAATACAGGGACAAACACATTAGTAGCAGTCTCCTTGCTCAAAGAATAGGTCTTCTCTTCCGAATAGGCAGTGTCAAAACCTTCGGAAGTGCTCACGATATATGGGGCATAAGGAGTAGCGGTGAAGTTATAACCTAATTTACTTGAGCTCACATAAACGCTGAATCCTGTAACTTCTGTTATTGTTGCTGTTTCTTTAAGTTTAACAGGAATTTCCAATACTCCGCACAAATGGTGCATTGTTGCAATAGTACCTTCAGCTGTGGCAGTGAACACATCAGATATCATAGGAAGTCCTGGAAGACCCTTACCACATGATTCCACAGACATTTTCACTATGGTCTTGCCTTCTTCAACACTTAATGGAGAAGACATCTTTCGAACTCCTCTTACGGCAAAATATTCTCTGCCTACTACCATTCGATACGAATCATTATACGGCTTGAAAGAATTTGATGATGCATCATAAACATAGTAGAATGTCAGTGCTTCAGCATCTGCATTCTCATATACCACGATCTGCTCACCATCTTCCCAATTAAAAGACAAACCTGATTCAGGATCATGTGTATATCCGACACGGGTAGCGCCACGACCGAATTCAACCTTTAACTCAGATACATATTGAACGTCAGTCAATGACTCATCTGCCTTATTGTTGTCTGTTACCAGATTCTCTTTATTGCAACCTGTTGCCACTATAGAAAGTACAGCAACTAATAAAAATAAACTTTTTTTCATAATTTTTCAGATTTGAATCAAAACTCAAGATATGGCATATCATCAATACCATTGTCACCCGAAGCAGTCAGGATCGCCTGCTCAACAATGATCTCCATAGTTTCCAACTTAGGAGACTCATACAAATTCTTTTCTACTTTCATAACATTATATTTTTTAGGTTAAACTTTCACACGAGACAATACGACAAAAGCCCGTTACCCCAGTAACGAGCCACTAAGCGTGTATTCTATTTCTAATGGATTATTCGACAACGCAAATGCTATTTCGCTGATAATCAACGAAATACCCCCCCTATTCAAATTTTGGGGTGAGGCCGTATTTCCACGAAGCATCATCCATATATCACTTTGAACATCAAAGGTATACAAAAAATTCCTTAACATCAAAGTAAATGGAGGGGGGGGGTAAATACAGACTTTTACAATACATTTAAACCTCGACATCACACCTTATTAAAGCGGCACTTGCCCTTTTCGGACTCTTCGAGATCCTCAAAAGACAACTATCTATGACTCCGGCTCGTCGCAAACCTAGTCTCGTTGATTCCGACCGTCTTCCCGCGATGTCCGGCCCAAGTGGCAAGGCTTCAAGAAATAAATGCACTCAAAGAATCAGCACGTCTGCAGCAGACCATTAAAAGAGATCCTGATCCAGAACCACACAAGCCGACAGTCATCACGATAAAAACTCAAGTTGACTCGATGGGTATATACCTTATATATAAAAGAGGGATCAACTGAAAAAGTAGGTTGGTAAATTTAGTCTTGTTACCTTTGTGGTATGGTAACAAAGACATTATTAGAGACGATATTTCCGAGTGTCATCGTTGATAACTTTGACATCGTGTCAATCCAGCATTATCCCAAGGA
>JAZLCW010000054.1:0-2235 GCA_045614445.1 Candidatus Cryptobacteroides sp.
CACGCACTGCTGCCACTGTATTCTTCTGGACAGTCACTGTCACGACAGTCTTGTGATCAGCACTCTTTGTGCCTTTCTTTACTGATACCCAGCCGTCTCCGGGAACCAGATACAGCTGTTCGGAAGCCGTAACGGTAAATGTCTGCTCACCGCCTTCGGCAGCAAACTCCAAGGATGTCTTGTCGACCGAGAGCTTGACCGAATCGGTATTCTGCGGCTCTTCCTGGCCGCAGGACATGGCCATAAGGATGGCCGAAAGGATGTATATAATTCTTTTCATAGTTTATTTGAGTGAAGGCATCGATTCACGTGTCATTACATAAGGACTGGACATCACCTGTTTCCAGTATTCACCGGTGTTGAGGTTGAAATTGCCGTCCGACGGGGTCAGGACTATGTTTCCGTTGGAATCAGAATTACACCATACCATGAACCATGACCACTTGTTGCCTGCGTCCATACACTTTGCCGGATCGGGAATGTTGCCGCATTCGCTTACAGTCACTAGCTTCTTACCCTTGGTCATGTCGACCATGGCCTGATACTGACGCGTCTTTGCATCTGTATTTGTTTCGTATATATCCACTCCGAGGATATCGACATATTCATCACCCGGATACCAGTCAAGATACTGATCTTCAGCACCTTTTGTCACGTCAACAGTCCACACCCAGATGAGGTTGTCAAGACCATAGACATTCACAAGCTGATCGTACAGGAGCCTCCATAGCTGCTTGCAAGGCTCCGCGCCATGCCTGCCCCACCAGAACCAGGCTCCATTAGGACCATAGAGGTTATAGTTTCCGGCCGCCTCGTGGAGAGGACGCCAGATCACCGGAATATTCTCGTTCTCGAGAAGCTGGAGATAGCCAGCGACTTCCTCAATGTCCTTCATGATGAAGTCATGCTGCCATGTACCTTCCTTCAAAGCCTCCCTGATGTCGAAAGAAGTCTTGTCGCAATAGAAATTATATCCGTCAAAATTGTATTCATTCACACCTTTGTCCCAGTCAGCCTTGCTGTTCGGCACATTCCAATGCCACATATAATTTACAAGACCATTGGCCGCCCACTGCTCCTTCGCTGCAGAGATATCATTGTAGTTCTGCACCCAGCTCCAATTGTCAGGTGTCGGAGAGAACTGAAGGAAAAGGAAGTCATATCCTGCTAATGCTGGATGCTTTCCTGTCTTCTGATATATGAAATCAACGAAATCGTTCTTGTGGGAATGACTCGACTGCACACCTGACAGAGTCTTCTTTCCACTCTGTCCGATCAGGAAATCATATACCTTCTTCGCCTGTGGTGAAGCATCAGGATTGACAAGAGTCTTCACCGGATCAAGTACAGAAGGAACATATGGCTCTACATATTTCATAGAGAAAGTTACACGTACCTCTTCCGAAGTCTCCTGATTCGCTGCGAAGCCCTGTACAGCTCCCTTAGGCACCGTTACCGTATAAGTACCTCCGGCAACAAGCCCCGAAAGATTTATGCTCAATGTCGCATGATACGGATAGATCTTCTCGATTTTCGCACCTCCGGTCACAGATACTGACGCACCTCCGGACACATACTTGATATTCTGATCGAAAGTCAGGGTCACGGTCAATGACTCTCCTGTCAGGTCTGACGCACCGTCAGCCGGCACACTTCCCAAGAGTTGCGGCGCAGCCGCCGGTGCCGGCGGATCTACCTCCTTGCCACAACCTGCCAGAAGTGCTCCGAAACATATTATACCCAATAAAAATCTTTTCATAATTCGTTTATTTAATAAGTCAGCCTTGGCTGACGCGACCGGAGGTCGCCGGTTCGAACGATAGTGAAAACCGTATGCCCCTGGGGGCTGTCACCGCAGGTGACCGGGGGTAAACGGAGCCAAAATCGCTGATTTTGGTTCCCAAGGAGGCGGTCAGGCCTCCCTGGGAAATATAGGGATTACAGAAGAGTAATCTTTGTACACTTTACATTATCACCATTGAGGATGAATGTACCTCCCCACCACTGCTGAGTGAAAGCAGTATCAAGCATCTCCTGAGTCAATGTAAGACCAAACTTGCCACCGTTTGCATCAAGGTCATATTCGGTGAACTTACCGCCTTCAGTATCAGCACCGACCGCACAGATGCTCTTGTATGTAGGTCCCCAGTGACCCTCTACGATCTCAACCTTCCAAGGGTCAGCACCGATCTGCTCGAGATAGAAGTAAACAGTCTGTCCTGCCTGTGCACCAGC
>JAZLCW010000055.1:0-12738 GCA_045614445.1 Candidatus Cryptobacteroides sp.
TTGAACCTAAGAAAAAGAACGTTTAAGCAATATGAGGCACAATAAAGCAATCAACCATCTTGGTCGTAAGAGCGGTCACCGCAAGGCCCTTCTTGCTAACATGGCTACCTCACTCATTCTCCACAAGAGAATCCAGACTACTGTAGCTAAGGCAAAGGCTCTCAAGATGTATGTAGAACCTCTCATCACTAAGTCAAAGGAGGATACTACTCATTCTCGTCGTGTTGTATTCAGCTACCTCAAGAACAAGGAGGCTGTTACAGAGCTCTTCCGCACTGTTGCTCCTAAGATCGCAGATCGTCCAGGCGGATACACTCGCGTGTTGAAGACTGGTTTCCGTTACGGTGACGGAGCTGATATGGCTCTCATCGAGCTCGTTGACTTCAACGAGGCAGCTCTCGCAGCAGCTCCAAAGGCTGCTAAGAAGACTACTCGTCGTAGCTCGAAGAAGGCCGCTGAGGCTGCTCCAGCAGCTGAGGCACCAGCAGCAGAGTAATCATCTGACGCAAAGTCACGGCAGGGACATCCTGCCACAATATAATCCGGATACCGCCAGGTGTCCGGATTTTTTATAGTAATATACAGAAAACGGGAATTAGCCATGCGGCAAAAGAGATTTTGACGAAATACAGTAATATATTCAGGAGAAGTCATAAATTTGAAGAATTATGAGAAAGATTTTATCCATTATGATGTCTGCCATTGCGGTGTTTATGGCAGTATCTTGTGCTCAACAAGAGCAGTATGCCAGCCGGGCAGAAAAGATTCTTGCTCAGATCAATGATCCGAATTCTGAATACGTAGTAGTAATCTCCCATAGAGGGGACTGGAGAAACTTCCCGGAGAATTCAATTCCGGCTATTGAGTCAGTCATCCGAATGGGTGCGGATATGATGGAACTTGATGTCAAGATGACAAAGGACAGTGTCCTTATCCTTATGCACGACAAGACCATAGACCGTATGACCAATGGTAAGGGTCTTGTAAGCGACATCACGTATGACTCCTTGATGACTTTCAATATGAAACGGGCTCACAATGTGGTGACTGATTCCATCAAGGTCCCGACTCTTCGGGAGGCTCTTCTTTGCTGCAAGGACAGGATTCTTGTGAATGTCGACCACGCATACCCTTATTATAAGGAAATTGTCGAGCTTGCCGATGAACTCGGTGTGACCGGACAGGTGCTTATGAAGGGTAAGAGTACTGTTGACAAGGTTAACGAAGATATGTCCAAGCATGAGAATAATCTTCTTTATATGCCGATAATCGATATAAATAACCCTAAAGGGCAGGCCTTGTTCGCAGAATATCAGGAAAGAGGTGTTGTTCCAATGGCGTATGAGGTGTGCTGGAAGTATCCTGGTGAAGAAGTTGACAGTTGTTTTGAAAGAATTATTGAGACAGGATCGAAGATCTGGGTGAACACGCTCTGGCCATCGCTCTGCGGAGGCAGTGGCAACGATGATGATGCAGCCTTCGCTGTTGCAGATCCGGCTGATGTTTATGGGCAGTATCTTGATATGGGAGTCTCGATGATTCAGACAGACCGTCCGGAACTGCTTATAAATTATCTCCGTTCTGTAGGTCGACACGAATGATGCTGGATTTGATACCGGACTGTATTATCTTATATGCCCTATTGCATAAGATAGGGAAATAATATATGTTTGCGATTAGATTATAATTTTTAAAAATAACTCATTCATAAACAATTAAACTACTGATTTATGAAACGAATTTTAATGATGATGTCCATGGCCTTGAACCTGGTTGTGATGGCAGGATGTGATCCTGCTGATCCTACTCCGAGTCCAAGCCCGAAACCTTATGCAGCTGGATTATGTACCTTCTTTCTGGGTTAAATAACAAGACCTTATGAAAAGGATAACAATAGCTTTAATTGTAATTCTATCTGTCTTCTCTGCCTGTACACCGGTTACAGGCGGGGAAGAGGATGGACCTGTCGGTCAGATAGAGTTGGCTTCAAGCAGCAAGGATAATATTGAATTGCCGTCTGACGGAGGATCTGGAAGCCTCAGGTTCACGTCGTCTCTGAACTGGACTATAGAGTGTTCGGAAGGCTGGGTCAAGATCAACCCTATGGAGGGCGAGGCTGGCATGGCAAGGGTGACGATCTCTGCTGATGCGAATGATACTCCGCAGACAAGGACAGCGGTAGTGAATATCTGTTCCGGAGTTACAAAATTTCCGATTACAGTAACTCAGGACTCATTCATCCCTACTTTCGAACTGTTGGATACAGAAAAGGAAGTGTCTTCACGAGGTGGCGAAATCATTGTGCGTGTCCGTGCTGATGTAGATTATGAGTTCCACTGTGAAGCAGACTGGATAAGCGATGCTTCGACAAAGGCTCCGCGTACCCGTGAGCATAAGTTTGTTGTCGAGCCGAATACTTCTGCTGAGGAGCGTACAGCTATGATCACCTTCTGTGCTGATCAGACATGCAAGGCTTTCACAGTCAAGCAGAGAGCTGCTGGTACTGAAGCTGATGACTGGAAGAACGATGCGTTCGTTCATCGTTCTCTGGCTATGAGATTCACTGCAACCTGGTGCGGATATTGTCCTTATATGGGTACTGCCTTTGATTCTGCCAAATCGCAGATGGGTAGCGCACTGGAGTTAGTGAGCCTGCATGGTGATGAATCTGATCTTGAGTTCTCCGGAACTAACGAACTCGTAAACAGATTCCGTGTATCAGGATTCCCTACAGGAGTAGTCGATGCGAGAGCTTCAATCCCTAACTACAACTCTACTGCTACTACTGCTTCTGTTGCTGTGGGTGTGGCACAGGAGACACAGCAGGCCTATCCGGCCAAGACAGGTATAGAGCTTGAGAGCTCGCTTGATGGAACAAGACTGACAGTGGATCTGGGCCTTTATGTAAAGGAAGCAGACTCATACAGAGTGACTGTTCTTCTTCTTGAGGATGGCATTTACGGATATCAGAACGGAGGTTCCAACAACTATGAGCACAAAGATGTGGCACGTCTTGCTCTGACATCCATGTCTGGAGAGACAGTAAGAATATCTGAGGATAATCAGATATGGACCAAAACATTCACTGCCGACATCAAGTCTTCATGGAAGGCTGAAAACCTTGAGATTCTTGTCTATGTCGAGAAACCATATGGCGATCAGTCAAAGGTCTCTGAAGTGGATGGAGCCGAGTATCGAAATTATGGTGACACTTACATCGACAACTGTCGTGTAGTAAAGGTCGGAACAGAAGCTCCTTTGGAACTTAAATAGATATTGACTTATAATTTGAAAAGCGGAAGGCATCGAAATGGATGACTTCCGCTTTTTTCAGACCTTGTCTATCTGAGATAGATTTTAAAGAATTCCCATATCTCTCTGCACGTGTCCATGTCGTTGAGAGCCCATGTGTGCTTTCCTCCGATCACCTCGTAAAGACGTACTTCGACGGCGGGTCCGCCTGTCCAGGCTGGCTCGCCGCCTTTGTATTTATGAAGGATCACTTTGTTTCTCACCAGCGGCATCTCGATTGTTTCTTCATGAGTGCAGCGAGCCTGAGCAGCCCAATATGCCACAGCCTGCGGGACGGCCAGGTATGCGCCCCATCCTCCTTCGTTGAAAGGATCTCCTTCCCATCTGGATGTCTTGTCCATTGTACCGTGGACTTCCATAAGAGGGACTGGTTTCTTTGCATCATATTTCTTATATGACCATTGCATCGAGAGACCGGCGATAGGAGCGAATGCTGCAAAGAAATCAGGCTTGAGGTAAGCCATCAGATAGCACATCTCACCTCCGTTGGACATTCCGGTCAGGAAGGTGTTCTGACGGCTCAGCCCGTGCTCTTTCTGAAGATGTCTGGCTAATGAGCAGAGGAAATCCACGTCGTCTGTCTTGAGGTCTTCCTGGAAAGGATAACCAACATTCCAGCAGGTCTTGCCTCTTGCATCCAGGGCTCCCTGAGGATAGCAGAGTGCGAATCCCTTCTCCTTGGCTACTTGGATCATTTCAGGACGGTAGCCATCTGCGCTGGCCTTATAGCCATGGAGCAGGAGCACGAGCGGAGCATTCTCTGAAAGGTTTTCAGGTAGATACAACCAATATTCCCTGTCCATACCTTGGTGTCTGAAAGTGTGTTTTACAGCTTCCTGTGCGGAAACTGTCAGGACGAATGTTGCACAGATCATTGTCAGTGCTGCGCGTAAGATATTCTTCATATTATTTTTTCTTGTTTTGCTGTTTGTATTGGCTTGGAGTGAGCCCTGTGCTGTTCTTGAAGGCTGTGCTGAAGTAGCTCTGGCTTGCGAAACCTGTCTTGTCGGATATTTCTGCGATGCTCAGAGTCGTATTCTCGATCAGAGCCTTTGCTTTTTCTATACGGATCTTTGTTATGTATTCCTTGGCTCCCGCTCCGGTGATGTGCTTCATCTTATTGAACAGGGATGCACGGCTCATGCCCATTTCCTTGCAGAGGAGCTCCTGGTCGAGTTCAGGATTGTCAATATTTTCAGATATTATCTTATTGAGCCTGATTATGAAACTCTCTTCATTCGAGCCGTAGTCCGAGGTCACCTTGTCGTCATTGGTCAGATATTTCTTTCTGATTTCGTTCCTTTTGCGGAACAGACTTTTGGTAAGCTCTATGAGGGTGTCGATTTCGAATGGCTTGGACATGAAAGCATCGGCTCCAGCCTTGTAGCTGTCGCTCTGGCTCTGTTCTTCCCCGCGGGCAGTGAGAAGCACGATCGGAATGTGGCTGTATTTTTCATTGGCCTTGAGTTGAGCGCAAAGTCTGTAGCCGTCTCCGTCAGGCATGTTGACATCGCTGATGATGATGTCCGGAAGTCTGCCTCCGGAGATGATGGAGAGGGCTTTGTTGCCTCCTGTGGCTGTGATTATTTCAGCAAATTTTCCGGCCAATGCCTCTTTGAGGAAGTCCAGAAGGTCCTGGCTGTCATCTACAAGCATAAGCTTGATGCCTGATGTGCTGATTCCATCGTTCTGAGGCATTGTGAAATCATCAGCAGGATTGTAGTCCATGATTTCGTTCAAGTATGCCTTAGATGGAATGTCAGCCGTGTTTGTGGCGGTAACAGGGATTTCCCACCAGAAAGTCGCACCTTTGATCTCATTGTTTTCTGCTCCTATCGAGCCTCCCTGGAGTTCTACCAGGATCTTCGAATACGACAGGCCGATTCCACTGCCGTACTCCTCGCTGTTACTCTGGTAGAATCGGGTAAACAGCTTTGTCCGATCGATATCGCCTAATCCTGGACCTTCATCAGATATGCTTACGCGGATCATTCCATTGTCCCTGCGTGAAGTGCTGACCAGGATGCGGTCACCCTTGGAACTATGCTTGATGGCATTCATCAGGATGTTCATCAGCACGGTTTCGCATTTTCTCCTGTCGAACTCCACAGCCCCTACGTCCGGATCCAATTCAGTAGAAATCAATATTCCTTCCACACCTTCTTCGTTGACGATATCTTCGATCATACCATCGATCCATCCGTTCAAGTCTCCTTTTTCCATCTTCACTCCGCTTTTGCCGACCTCCAGCTTCCTCAGATCGAGGACCATATCCAGGAGATTCTTCATTCGCTTGGACTGTCTGTAGATACGTTGCAAAGTAGCTGTCTGCTCCTGTTTGAAGTTGGTTTCGCCAAGCAGTCTTTTCAATGGAGCCATGATCAAGGTCAGAGGCGTTCTGAGTTCATGGCTGATGTTGATGAGCATCCTCACCTTTTCTTCGTATATCTTCTGTTCCTGTTCCTTCAAGGCGAACTGGAGTCTGCTGGTCTTCCTGTGCATATAGCCGATGATCACGCTTGCGGTGATGATGAGGATGAAGATAAGGATGCCGACGATGAACCATCCGCTCAGGTACCAAGGACGTGGTATTCTGATAGTCATTATGCATGAAGGTTCTGTCCAGTCACCGTTTCTTCGTGTACAGGAAACGATTACATCATATTTTCCGGGTTCGGGAAGGTCCTGGATTTCCAGTGTAGGTGACATCAGTTCGTATTCTTTTCCGCTGCCTGCGAACGAGAATCTGTACATCTTGTGGCGGAATATGTCTGTTTCCTGAGTCGATACGCTGATACTCAGTGACTTGCTGTCTCGCGGTATCTCGTAGATGCCATTCTTGTCCGCAGATATCATTTCCTTGTCAGCGGTAATGTTGTAAAGATTCAGTACCGGTATCTCCGACGCGTCGATCTTATATTCCGAGTCTATGCGTAGAAGTCCCTGCACCCCTCCGATATAGACATCACCCTCGTCAGAAAGAAGATGCGGTTTCGCAAGATATTCGTTGAGTGAAGCTCCGTCAGATTCTCCAAACAAGGCAAAACTGTCTTTCTCCGTAAGGTATGCATATAGATTCGCTCCACTTCCTATCCAGATCCGTGACTGTCTGTCACATACCAGGGTGGTCGCCTTGGAGAAAAGGGATGTGCTGATGAATACAGGCTCCATCGTTTTTTCGTTGAAACGGCATAGACCCTTGCTTGTGGCCAACCAGATGTATCCGTCGCCTCTGGAGTCTCCGCAGTAGATCGCATGTCCGTCAGCATCCCCGATTCTTCTCACGATGCCTGCCTCTTCATCTATTCTGTATAAACTATATGAGTCGTGCAGGTAGAGTCCGTCTTCTGTTTTCTTTATTACATACAGTGAACCACTGCATCTGACTCCCTCCTCAAAAGGTATCAGGTGACATAAGCCGGTCTTCTTGTCGTATTTCAGTACATTGTATCTGAGGAAGTATATATCATTGTCCTTACCGTTGGCGATGACCGTACTTCTTCCTGTATATTTCATGAAATACTGGAGTTCCTCATCCTTTATGTCCATAGGACGGACAGCTCCGGTGTTCTTGTTGAAAATCCATACTCCCTCCGCATAGACAGATATTGCAAGTTCGGTGTCAGAGTATGTCACCATTGATATTATCTTGGTGTCGAGAGTCTGACTGTAATGTGTGAAGCTGCTGATTTCCGGGTCGAATCTGTTCAGACCTTCTCCGTCTGTGCCGATCCAGATGTACCGGTCATTGTCTTCCTGGAACAGAGATAGCACCGTAGGATTGCTCAAGCCGCTTGAAAGTCCGATATGACTGTCGGAATATGTCTTCATATTGCTTGGACTTATCCTGATCAGTCCTTCTCTTGTGGCCCCGGCCCAGATGTTTCCGTAATTGTCCGTGTGCAGGTTCTTTATGGTACGGGCAGGAAAGGAAGATGCATCTCCTGATATGTGGGACAGCACTCTGATATTGTCAGTCTCCGGATCGATTATGTTTATGCCTCCGCCGTCGGTTCCAGCCCAGATCTTAGAATCTTTTTCCGTAAAACAGATTACAAGGTCGTTACTGAGTGACGAGTTGCGTGTCGTATAGCTTTTCAGCAAAGTCCAGTCTTTGTCATAGACTCTGATTCCATGATTGTAGAATGAAATCCACAGCCTTCCCTTGCTGTCTGTCATAGTTCCGGATACCTCATCGATAGGGCCTGGTGTGATTCGGGAGATTTCTTTTGTTTCCGTATTTATCAGAACAGAGCCCTGGCGGGAACTGCACAGCAGGGTAGTGTCATTTATCTTGTTCAGGAACTGGCATGGCGAATCCCATCCCTCGGTATAGCAGAACAACGAGAATATCTTGTCCTTATATGTATATCTGTAAATGCTGCCTTGACTTCCGAACCATAATCCTTCATTGTCGTGGCAAATGCAATGGAACGGAGGTACTTCGTATTGTGATTCAGCCTTTAAATGAGAGAATCCGCTTTCATCTTTTCTGCGGTACATCAGCCAGTTGTCGGTAAGCACCCAGATGCCGCCTTCCTGGTCCTCTTCGATTTTCTGGATGAACCTGTCTCGGAACAGGGAGTCATCGAAATGCTTGAGATCATGACCATTGAAAGTATAAAGTCCGTTCGGAGTTCCGAGCCAGATGTTTCCATCCTTTTCCTTATATATGCTGTTTACTGTAGATGGCAGTCCGTCGCGGTTCGAAATCCTGGTGTAGATGTACTGCTCTTTGGCGTTGAGGGACAGAATCGAGCAGAGCAGGATGAGATATAGACTTATGATACTTCGTTTCATTGCCGTATTGCATAGGAATGCACAAATATAGCAAATGTTTCTTTTTAGAAAATGTTCAGGATGCTTTAAAAAATCGCTTATTGGAGGTCTGGATGGACAAAATCAAAAAATTAATGTTCAAATACGTAAGACGGCTTTTTAGTGTGCATCTATTTTTGCAGCGGGACTTTTAAACGCTGAACGACGATGAAAAGGACATTTATCATTCTGATCATTCTCATGCCTTTTATTACAAGTTGCAGGGAGGAAGTGAAATCTGACAATATCAGACAGAAATTCACCATCGTGTATCCGTCTCGTGACACTTCAGACGATGCCGTCAGGATTATATTCAGATCTGCCCGGCAAAAAGATGAGAGGACCATCGCGATGGAAAAGGCTTCGGGCCAATGGAACCGTAATCTGTATCTTATGGGAGGAAGCCCTTCTCTGGCCGAATATGCCGATTCGTGCGGGGCTGAAAACTGATGGTCGGATTCCAACCATATTCCGGAGTTTCGCAAATATAATAAAAAGGTTTTTCACTAGTGTTATAAAATTTAATAATTTTTATTTCATGTGCCTTTTTGCTTGAAAATTAATCGTTAAAGCGGTTGTATTATTAGAAAAATTAAATAATTTTGTCAGCCCTTCCTCAGGGAAATGTCCTCTGGTAGGGCTGAAACGACACATTTATTAATAACAACTAATATGAATAACCTATTCTATCTTGTGCCGGCGGCGGCAGTGATTGCACTGGTGTTCGCCTACATTTTCTTCCGTCAGATGATGAAGGAAAGCGAAGGAACTGTGACAATGAAGCAGATTGCGCAGTTCGTAAGAGAGGGAGCTATGGCTTATCTGAAGCAGCAGTACAAAGTCGTGATTATCGTCTTTATCGTACTTGCTGCTCTTTTTGCATTATTGGCTTTCCTTGGAGTGCAGAACAGCTGGGTACCGTTCGCATTCCTTACAGGTGGTTTCTTCTCGGGCCTTGCAGGCTTCGTGGGCATGAAGACCGCCACTTATGCTTCAGCAAGAACAGCAAATGCAGCCCAGAGATCACTCAACTCAGGACTTAAGGTCGCTTTCCGAAGCGGTGCCGTAATGGGTCTTACAGTGGTAGGTCTCGGACTTCTCGATATCGCTCTCTGGTGGATCGTCCTCAATGCATTCGTTGACATCGGGGGAACTCAGAAGCTCGTGTTCATCACCACCACAATGCTTACATTCGGAATGGGAGCCTCTACACAGGCCCTCTTTGCACGTGTGGGTGGCGGTATCTATACAAAGGCAGCCGATGTAGGAGCTGACCTCGTGGGTAAGGTTGAGGCCGGTATTCCGGAGGACGACCCTCGTAACCCGGCTACTATTGCCGACAATGTGGGTGACAACGTAGGTGACGTTGCAGGTATGGGTGCTGACCTTTACGAGTCATACTGCGGATCCATCCTCGCTACAATGGCTCTCGGTGCTGCGGCATTCAGCGGTGTCGGCGTGGATGCACAGATGAAGGCAATCCTTGCTCCGATGACAATCGCGGCAATCGGTGTGGCCCTTTCTATCCTCGGTATTTATGTAGTACGCACCAAGGAAGGTGCAGGTATGGATGACCTCTTGAAATCACTTGGTCGTGGAACCAACCTCAGTTCTATCCTAATCGCTGTCGCTACATTCGGTATCATGTACCTTCTCGGTATGGACAACTGGTGGCAGCTTTCACTTTCAGTGGTTACAGGTCTCGTGGCAGGTGTGATCATCGGTCAGGCGACAGAGTACTATACCTCACATTCATACCGTCCTACCCAGAAGCTCGCCGAGTCTGCAGAGACTGGCCCTGCTACCGTTATCATCTCTGGTGTAGGTCTTGGTATGCTTTCTACAGCCATCCCAGTGGTGACAATCGCAGTAGCAATCCTTCTTGCATACCTTTGTGCGAACGGATTTGACCTTTCATTCTCGGCTGAAAGCCTCTCTACAGGTCTCTACGGTATCGGTATCGCAGCTGTCGGAATGCTCTCTACTCTCGGTATCACTCTCGCTACTGATGCTTATGGCCCGATCGCTGACAATGCCGGTGGTAATGCCCAGATGAGCGAGCTCGATCCTGAAGTACGCAGACGTACTGACGTTCTTGATGCCCTTGGAAATACCACAGCAGCTACAGGTAAGGGATTCGCAATCGGCTCTGCTGCCCTCACAGGTCTTGCCCTCCTTGCTTCTTATATTGAGGAAATCAAGATCGGTCTGACTCATCTTGGAAAGCAGATCGTCGATGTTGCCGGCAATACTATCGACGCAGCTCAGGCGACAATTCCAGATATCATGGCTTACTATCATGTAGACCTTATGAACCCTGTGGTTCTTGTAGGTGTATTTATCGGTGCAATGATGTCATTCCTCTTCTGCGGTCTCACAATGAACGCAGTAGGTCGTGCAGCACAGAGCATGGTGACTGAAGTACGCCGTCAGTTCCGTGAGATCAAGGG
This sequence comes from Candidatus Cryptobacteroides sp., assembly GCA_045614445.1. Classification (GTDB taxonomy): domain Bacteria; phylum Bacteroidota; class Bacteroidia; order Bacteroidales; family UBA932; genus Cryptobacteroides. The sequence goes on from JAZLCW010000055.1 coordinate 10,581, forward strand.
TATCCTTACCCGTGAAGCAACTCCTGATTATGCACGTTGCGTAGAGATTTCTACCAAGGGTGCTCAGCGTGAAATGCTTCTTCCTTCACTCATCGCCATCATCGTTCCAGTGCTCGTAGGACTTATTCTCGGCCCTGCAGGTGTGATGGGTCTTCTTATCGGAGGTCTCGGTTCGGGCTTCGTTCTCGCAGTCTTCATGTCGAATTCAGGCGGTGCCTGGGATAATGCCAAGAAGTATGTCGAGGAAGGCCACCTGGGTGGAAAGAACTCAGAGGCTCACAAGGCTACCGTTACCGGTGATACAGTGGGTGACCCGTTCAAGGATACATCAGGACCATCACTTAATATCCTCATCAAGCTTATGAGTATGGTATCAATCGTTATGGCAATGCTTACAGTAGCTATTCACTAACGGTATATCAATAAATTATTTCCGGACAAGACTCCTCTGATGCAGTCTTGTCCGGAAACTTTTTATATGAAGCGTCTGAATTCATCAGGATCAGTTATTGTACTATGTAATTATTGCAGAAATTAATTTTTATCTTTGCAGTATAAAGATGGTCAGACTATGAGAACTTTTATTGTCACTTTATTGATACTTCTTGTCTCTTTACCGTCAGATGCCCAGGACAGGAAGGCAGAGCGTAAGGCGCGTAGAGAAGCCCGCAGGGAAATCCAACGTGTCGAAAAGGCCATACGGGACTCCTTGCGACTGCGAAGTATTGAGGAAGATTCCATCAATGTCGGATACGGCTACGTAAAGAATAAGAACCTGACCAGCTCTGTGTCCAAGGTATCCATGGATAATGTGCATGTGAGCAGCTATGCGAATATCGGGGAGTATCTGGCCGGACGTGTACCTGGTCTGGTAGTCCAGAAGACAGGCAACGGTTATAAATATACGATACGCGGTGCCACGTCAATATACGCATCCACCGACCCGCTTTTCATTGTGGACGGAACGGAAGTGATGGATATAGATTATCTGAATCCGAATGATGTGAAGTCAGTCGAGGTGCTGAAGGATTCCTCGGCGGCAATATATGGAACCAGAGGTGCCTGTGGTGTCATACTTATAACCACGCGCAGGTAACTGTTTCCTTACAATTATTCACCTGTGAGTTCGAGGGCGATGAGCTTTCTCTTCATTACAGGTCCCAATGCGTAGTTTCCGAAATCGATTGTTTCGTTTTTAAGAATAGAGCTCAGGCAGAGGTCCACTCCTTTGAATATGGTGGCTTCTGCCTTTTTGTTTATCTCCTTCATCTTGTCGATGGATTCCTTAGGAATCACCAGATGGCATGGAATGACGACTGAAACCGGGTTCAGGCCTATTGCGTGGGCCACAGCGCGTACTCCAGCGCGATTCTGACAAAGTTCGGCGAAGTCGGTGTAGCTGATGAGTCTGGCTGTGCTGTCGTTCTGATGTGTCAGGTCGTATAGCTTTCTCCAGACCTTCTGCTGGAAATCAGTGCCGAACAGCAGAAGATCATCCCAGGATGTCTCCTGCCGCAGTTTCCATATTTCCTCGAAGCCCACTGCCTCGGCAGAAATCTTCTGATACGGGAGATCGTTCTTCTGATTGATCTTCTTTCCTTGCCTTGTCGGTGAAGCGATGCGTGCGGTTATTTCCGCAAACAGCCTGTAGTCAGTCGATATTGCCGCGATCTTTCCGTCGATGCGGACAATTATCCATTTCCGGTCGGTTTCCATAGCAGTTTTTGTCGTAACGCTCAAATTTACAAAAAAATCTCCGATTATTAATCATATGCATTGATTATTAAATGTTTGTCGTACATATGATGATATTTTCCTGTGGTTCCGTCCTTTTTTATCTCAAATGGACTTGTGTGTAGCCGTGTAAAGAACAGGTTTCAAGTGTGTCAGCCAGCATTTCGGGGAACTTATCAACAACTCAAAATACTGAATTTCAATATTATTGTTGATAAATAAAAAATTATTCGTATATTTGCAGCCCCCAAAATATGGGGTAATAAACATAAATTATTTATTTACAAACATTTATGCCTACAATTCAACAATTAGTTCGCAAAGGACGCGAGGTTATCGTCGAGAAGAGCAAATCTCGCGCGTTGGATGCTTGTCCTCAGAGAAGAGGCGTATGCGTACGTGTGTACACTACTACACCTAAGAA
>JAZLCW010000056.1:0-2748 GCA_045614445.1 Candidatus Cryptobacteroides sp.
TGCCTGAACCAAATTTGCCATCTGTCTTTATGATCTCTTCCTGCATTTGTTCCGGAGTCAAGGCATCTTTGAACGGATAATTGTATTTGCCGCCGTTAAGCTGTATATTGTATCCGAGATTCAGTGCAATATATGGAGTGACGGCGCGCTTGAGGATATCGGCATTGAGATGCAGGTATATCGGAGCGGTGATCTGCTCATGGTCGAAATAGTAATTCAGACCTGCGCCGATACCCATCGCCAAATGAGGAGAGAATCGGTAACCGTTCACATAGGATGCTCCGAGCATAAAGTCGTATGGTGACTGTGTCGATCCGGGCATCCATTTGTGGATGTATCCTCCTGAGACATCCAGATGCCCGTAATATCCTTTTTCAACGGTAGAATCCTTTGACTGCGCATTCACATCATGGGTGAAGATGCACATTGTCAGTAAGATAAGGGAAATTGTTAAGTTCGTTTTCATAATGCTGTTTTTGGATTGTTCTGGAATTATAACGCACCATCACTGAAATTACTTCCGTCAAGAGAGGAAAATTTTTCACATTATAATAAATCCGTATCTTCGCGGAAGTATTTTATACGATACTGCGTTATTAATTCAGAGAAACTAATTGGCAGAGACTATTCACATAGAGGATAATGAACTGGCAAGACTGTGCGCCCGAGGGGACGAAAAGGCCAGGAAGGAGCTGTATACAAGGTATGCGGCATACCTCTATGCGCTCTGTATCAGATATGTGGGCGACAGGGAATTCGCTCGTGACTTGATGCATGAAGCGATGATCAAGATCTTTGATACGGTGGGGAAATATAAACCGACTGGCTCTTTGAAGTCCTGGTGCGCAAGGGTCACGGTCAATCTAGTGATAGATCATTTGAGAAAGTCAAGGAAATTAGAGACGGTAAGCATCGACCAGACTCAGGAGAAGATCCCCGAACCGCAGAACGAGGAGGTTGCGAAGATTCCGAAAGCTGAGCTGATGCGGATGGTAGGGGAGTTGCCGGAAACGAAAAGAGTCATATTCAATCTCTTCTGCGTGGAAGGATATTCGCATAAGGACATAGCTGAAATGCTGAATATAAAGGAGAAGACATCATCCTCGCTGCTGTTCAAGGCACGAACCCAGTTGGCGGAAAATGTAAAGGATTATATAATGAAAAACGGATTATGATGGAAGACTGGACAGATATCATTGGTGAGGAACTCGAGAGTATCGAGGAGCCCCTTCCTGCTGATGACTGGAGCGTCCTTCAGCGGAAATATGCAGCCTCGAGGAAAAAGAAGGGGGCTGCCTTGTTTGCGTGGGCCGGAGGCATCACGTCGGTTGCCGCTGCCATCGCTCTCGTACTTCTGCTTATCCGTCCGGCTGACGTGCCTTCCAATGATGATATTGTCGCTGAACAGCATCCTCCTATAGAGGAAGTTGTACCTACTGATACTGTTTCCATAGATGCTTCATCAGACACTTCTGATACTGTCATCCCAAAGAAGAAAAGACAGATTCCAGCTTCTGTAAATGTCGTGAAGCCTTCAGACGATATCCTGATTGCTCAGGACAATGCTGAAGAAAAGGTTCCTGAAGAAGAGGAAATCTTTGAAGTAGTAAAGGATACCGTCTCGATTACGGAGAGACTGCTTGCTGATGCCGGAAATACAAATGATAAAAAGGAAGTGACCAAGGATAATCAGACGGATTATTGGGGATTAGACGACTTTCCTGAGGATGAGCCGAAACGCAAGAGAATCAAGGTTTCTGTCGGCCTGTCCGGATCTGCTTCGGCCAGTCCTATAATCAAGATTTATGATGTGACTCTTGAACCACCACAAGGAGATTTGACAGGCCCTGGTCAGAAGGATTCTACTGAGGTCGAGACTCCTGAACCTGCACGCGCGTTGATGAGAAGTAAATCCTCATATACAGAAAAATACCGTCATGAAATCCCTAAGTCATTCGGAGTAAGCGCAAGATTGCACCTCACTGACAGACTGTCGATAAATACGGGGCTCAACTACACAAGGTACGCATCAGACAGAACCAGAATCTTCTCTGACTATACCTATCAGAATGACAGACAGTATGTCCACTATCTCGGCATACCTGTCAGACTTGACTGGATGATCGTGAACAGGAAGCATTTCAACTTCTATCTCGGAGCCGGCATACAGGCTGACAAGTGCATCTATGCCACTGTAGGAGGAGAGAGACTTCATGAAAAGGAAGTACTGTTCGGTCTCAATGGTGCTATAGGACTGCAGTACAATATAGTTCCGATGGTAGGTCTATATTTCGAACCGGACATCTCATACAGTCTCAATGAAGGCACGATACAGACTTACCGTTCACGAGAGCCGTTCGTAATCACTGTAAGGGGTGGTCTGAGGTTCAACTTCTGACAATAATTGTTATATTTGTAACCGGCTCACAAGGTATGACCATATTCAGGAAAATAGGACTGTCGAAGCGGTATGGCAAAGCGATTTATGCCATATCTGCTGTATTGACTTTGGCGATATCATCGCTTGTCTTCTTCAATCCCTACGCTATTCCGATGGCTATACTACTGAAACTGGTCAGTATTCCGATAATCCTCTATCTGTATACGACCTTCACCAAGAAGACGGAAATATACTTTTACCTCAATCTTGGTATCAGCAGGAAAGAGTACTATTACATTCCATTCGTGGTTGAGTTCGTCGGCTTCTTGATATTTATAACCCTCATAGGATATTTAGGTAATGCAATC
>JAZLCW010000057.1:0-8059 GCA_045614445.1 Candidatus Cryptobacteroides sp.
ATTTTTTAAAAAATAATTCTTCCCACAACCCCCCCGCGCTTTTCTCACGGCAATCGTTTTGCGTATGGTTCTATAAGTCAGCGAGTTATGCGACACCTTCGCGGAGTTACTGGATGTCTTCGAAGAACAGATAGTTTCCGCTGGCTTTCATCTGGCGGAGCTGATCGTCGTGGTCTGACTGTCTCTGAGGTCTGTTTCCTTTAGGTGGAATATGTCTCCAGGTCAGGACATACGAGCTCTCATATTTCGCAAGTATATTCTGAAGGTCGGTGCTGAGCGGACCGCACTCGCTGAGTGCGTGAAGCTTGCCTTTCTCACGCGCAAGAGCTGTTGTGAATCCAAGGGCTTTGTCGACATTCTTGTTGAACTCTTCTCCTTTGCCGTACCAATCTATTGACAGCATATCAATGTAGTCATCTCCCGGATAACCTCTGAGATATTCCTCCTCAGAATAAACCTTGTCGGTGTTATATGCATACAGTATGTTGTGAAGTCCGGCCTTGCGCAGAAAATCTACAGTATATCTCCACAATGCGGCATATTCCTCGTCGCCGCATCTCTCGCGTCCCCACCAGAAGAAGGTGCCAGAGTGCTCGTGGTAAGGTCGGAAGATAAAAGGAATAAGATTGCCGTCCTTATCCCTCAATGTGTGGAAGAATCCGGCCAGTCGGGTGAGCCACGAATTGAACATCGCGTGATTCTCGCCTCCTGGGAGAACTGAGCGGACAGCGTTGACTCCATCAGTGGAGAGCATGCTCACATCCCAGGCTGAGCCAGCTCCGTTAGGTTCCTTGATTCCGGGCCATTGTGATGAAACGGGATTCACTACGTGCCAGGAGATGGTTATTATGCCTCCCTTATCGTGGAACCATCTGATCCTGTCCGATATGTTGTAGAAAGATATCGAGTCCAGACTGCGTTCATAGCCCAGTTCAAGCTCTCCAAGCTCGAAACCCGCCACAGCAGGATAATCTCCTACGGCCTCCTTTGTGTCTGACCTTCCATGTTCTTCCCACCATGTTCTGCCTGTCATAAGGTCATCCTGATGGCCGTACATGGTCCCCTTCTTCTGGAGCTTTTCAAGTCTTTCGAACAATGCCTTAGCCTCAGAAGTCGCGTCAGGATCGGCCGGCTGGGCGTTCAATGCCAAGCCGATGCATAAGAATGCGGATAATAACAACAGTTTTTTCATAACTTATTTCAATATATCAAGGATTATTTTCTCTATCACATCATAGCCGTCCCCGTTGAGGTGCACACCGTCGTATGACCATTTTTCCGGAAGGCCGTTTTCATCATCCTTCATCACGGAATGATAGTCCACATAGATGCATTTGCTGGCATGTGCATAATCCTCAAGCATGGCGTTGAGCTTGATTATCCTTTCTGCACAATCTGTGACCTCAGGCCTCCACTTGTACTGCTTTACCGGTAATACAGAGCAGATTACAGGCTTTACCTTATTGGCTTTCGCGATCTCGCACATAGATACGATATTACCATAGATATCATCCACCTCGATAAATCCGTTGTTCTTGGCGATATCATTGGTTCCGGCGAGAATCACGACATATTTCGGATGCAGATTGACCACATCTTTCCTCATTCTCACCAGCATGTGCGAAGTGGTCTGGCCGGATATTCCGCGGCAGGCGAAGTTATTGTCATTGAAGAATGACGGATCGGCATCATACCAGCACTGGGTGATGCTGTCTCCCATGAAGACTGCCTTAGGCCGGACTGTCATTTCGGAATTGGCCTGGGCATATCTTTCGATATTGGCCCAGTCATCCTGAGCATGAGACTGCCCGGACAGAAGGATGCCGATAAGAATCAATAGTAAGCAACGTCTCATTTGCATTTGTTGTATCGGAAATTTATTTGCTATGATATATAAGTTTCTTGGTCTGCGGGTCGCGTGAGAACATTTTGAAATAGTCCCACATCATCTGAGCGGCCGGCATGAAATTCCAATGGCCGTAATCCACTACTGCGATAACCTTTATGAGCGGTTTCTCGTCCTTGTAGAAGAAACCGGTCTCCACCTTTATACCTTCTCCCTTGTTGGTGGTAATGGTCTTGCGGTCAGCAAGCTCAAGTCCGAAGATAGGGTCGATTGAAAAATCGAGATCCGCAGTCACTTCCATTCCATTGAGCTGCTGGTATGTGTTCCATGCGTTGAGGTAGCTGTTGCCTTTGTAATTGTCCTGTGTGTAGAACGGAACCACCAGGTCGGATGTTCCGAGCATAGAACAATAAGGCATCTCGACTGCTCCTCTCTTCTGTGTCGCGTCTGCCCAGAGGGAATCGTAATTGGAAAACCTGCCCGTTTTTGCTCCGGAATAGATGCCGCCACAGTTTCCTCCTACCGCTGCAAATACATATGACTTGCGGATTCCGAGGGCGGTGGCTGTTATCGAGCCTGCAGAAAGTCCCTGGGCATATACTCGTGAAGGGTCCAGCTGAGGATATCTGGCCAGAAGTATGCCGATCACCTGCTCGACACCATCGAAGCCCATGACTCCATAATTCTTGCTGCCCTGCCATTCCATTTCGACAACGAAGAATCTCTCCTTGCCTGCAACCTGGATGAAACCGGATGTCTCGGCCTGGGTACGCGGGTCGTTTGTGTTGCCATGAAGGAGAACCATTACAGGGACACTTGCCGCCGGGGCTCCTTCGATGAGTTCCTCAGGCCAGTATTCATACCAAAGCCATGGCATAGCGCCTCTTTGCTCCAATGTCACCGCCTCTCTTCTGATGCCGAGGGATTCGTGTACTGTGTATGGCTCGAGCTCGTATGGACCATATTGTCCGTATTTCGCCCCTTCGTAATGGGTGTGCTTGTAGTTATTGAATCTCAGGTTCTTTACAAGTATTTCATCCCACGCCTTGTCGAAGATTTCTGCCAATGTCGCATTTGTATTTTCATCCACAACTACTGCAAGAAGCTCCTCTTCAGCGTTTACGTATCTGTCGTCATCCTTTACTGCCTTGTTCATTGCAATATATGGCTTTGCAGACTTGACTGCATTCTTGCCTGCAACATAGGCTGGGACTCCCCAGGATTGTGCCGGCGTCTTGCCTGGCTTTCCGTCGATTGTCAGGATGCCGGCAATATGTCCGGCTGCATCAGTAGGAGCGAGGACAGAGTTGATGAATGTCGCTCCGTTTCCGATACCGATGACTTTGAGGTTGCCTGAACGCGCTCTGTTGAAGACCTCCTTGAACCCTTCGAAGTCTGCTGTCTTGTCATATTTTTCGTCCACAGGGTTGATGACATAGATGCTGACATGGTTTTCCTTTATGACATCCCTCATGTCAAATTTTTCTACAAGTTCCTTAGCTCCAGCCTCATCCACCTTGGTGTCCGGATAGATGAAGAAGGTCGGGTTGTGGTTGTATGACCTTCCTTCCGGCTGGACCACGTTGTAGTTGAATTCGAAATAAGCAATGTTTTCAGGCATCTTCGGCTGCTGATTCTGCGCATAACTGAGCAATGCTGCAGTCAGAGTTGCAATAGTCAAAAGGAATCTTTTCATAATGCATATGGTTTGTCGCAAATTTCAGTAAAATTTCTGAAATTCATAATATGTATGTGTATTCTTATTCGTTCAGATTCATTTATTTGTACGAAAATTCATAAGTTTGCGAAAGAATAACACTGAACCATATGAAACGATACTTCTCACTTATCATTTTTGCTCTCCTGTCATTCAGTCTGGCGGCAGGAGAAAGACAGACCATCTGGCCTGAAGGAAAGATGCCCCACCGCCAGGCCCATCAGATCGCCGCAATGACCGATGAAGCCGCAAGTCCAGGTTTCAATGCTGACAAGCATAGGACGGCATATCTGGAATGGTATGAAGCTCCGGCCGTAGAAAAAAGAAACGGCGGATGCATGATTCTGATTTCAGGCGGAAGCTATGAGTGCTGTTGTGATGTCGGACTTGTAAAAGAATGGAACGAGAGGTTCACCGAACTTGGATTCCAATGTGTCAATTTCGTGTACAGAACTCCTCGTCCGGTGGGTCTGCCGATATATCAGACGGCATGGGAAGATGGCCAGCGTGCGGTCAGAATGGTAAGAAGCCAGGCTGCCAGAAGAGGCTTTGATCCTGAAAAGATAGGTATAATATCAATGTCTGCCGGCTCGCATCTGGGACTTCTTCTTGCTACCAGTTCCCAGACACCGGCATATGAGAGAGTCGATAAGACAGACGATGTCCCTTGTCATATAAACTGGGCGATAGTCAACGCACCTGCCTATGGAACTACAGATGCAGAGAACGGTACTCCTGCACTCAGACAGGGATATGGAGCGGATGTATCGCTCAGTAAGGTTTTCAGATTCGACGGGAAGACCTGTCCTATGAGTCTTCATCACGGAGGTACCGATGTCTATGCACCTCAGACCTCCATACTTGTGTACAAGCAGCTCAGACGTATGGGAATCCCGGCCGAACTTCACCTATATGCCGACAAGGGACACGGAGCCTTCGGACTGGAAAGAGGCGTGGAATTCATGCGTCAGATGGGATACATGGGAGAGGTACCGGAGGAGGAAAGACTGATGGACAGATATACCTGTGACGATGCCCGCGGTTTTTATGCCAAGGAAAACATCTGGCCTGAAGGCAGGACTCCGGATCTGCAGCAGGAACAATGCATTCCATATATTGAATGGCACATACCAAAGAAACTGACTACCAAGGCAATACAGATCGTATATTCGGGAGGCGCCTATTACGGAAACAATCCTGACGACTTCGAAGTAGCACCTATAAGACGCTATCTTAATGAAAAGGGAATGGCGGTGGTTACACTGAAATACCGCACCCCGAGGCCGGAGGGAAATCTGGCAAAGCATACCACAGCATGGCAGGATCTCCAAAGAACCATAAAGATTGTCCGCAGCCAGGCTCTGGCAAAGGGATTGGATCCTGACCGTATCGGCATAATGGGAAGCTCCGCAGGAGGCCATCTGACCTTGATGGGAGTCACTTCTTCCCGCCATCAGTCCTATTGGCCTATAGACGAAATCGACCGGATATCATGCAAGGTACAGTGGGGTGTAGGCATCTACCCTGCATATGTCCTCAGTGACGGATTTGATGGAGAGAACTCGGAAGGCGGTAATTCCGATGGACATTTCATTGCTCCTGAATTTTCTTTCGACCTTGATACAGCCCCGATGGTATTCATACACGGAGATGCAGACGGATATTCTGCAATGGGTTCTGTGAAAGTGTGGGAGAAGATGGCGATGATGGGCATCCAGTCCGACCTGCACACACTGGCTACCAGATACCATTGCTTCCATCGGCAGGCCTCACCGGGAACCGGAAGCTACACACATCTGGACAGAATTTGGGAATTCCTGAGTGCAAAAGGATTCAACAAGTAAAAAGTTAATATCTTTGTAGAAATTATAGATATCGATATGTTCAATTCTGAAGTATATAAGAACCGTCGCCGCGCCCTTCTTTCGAAGATGGAAGAACAAGGCGCGAAGGGTATTGCCATATTCCTGGGCAATGCCGATGCACCGACCAATTATCGTGGCAATGACTACAAGTTCCGTCAGGACAGCAACTTCCTGTATTTCTGGGGCGTGGACGAGCCTTGGTTCGCAGCAATTCTTGATCTGGACAATGGAGACGAGTGCCTTTATGGCAATGATGTCGATATTGATGATATAATCTGGATGGGGCCTCAGCCTACAGTGGCATCAAAAGGAGAGGCTATCGGCTGTGAGAAGACAATGCCGCTGGGTGAATTCGACAAGGCAGTAGCTGCAGCAGTATCTGCAGGACGTCCTGTACATTTTCTCCCGCCGGCAAGATATTATAACCAGATGAAACTTGCAGAACTCACAGGCATTCCAAACGCATCTGTCCGCAAGGTCGCTCCTGTAGCTGCGGGCGGTGCTTCAGAAGAACTTGTGAAGGCAGTAGTCGCTCTGCGTCTGATAAAGGAGCAGTGCGAGATCGAGGAGATGGATAAGGCTGCCGAGATAGGATATTGGATGCACACCGAAGCCCGCCGCGGATGCAAGCCGGGAGTGCTGGAGCAGGAGATCGTGGGTCGTATGGAAGGTGTGACATACTCGAAAGGTTGGGGACCGTCGTTCACTACAATTCTTTCTCAGAACGGTGAGACCCTGCACAATCACAGCCATCATCAGATCATCACTCCGGGCCGTCTGCTCGTCGTGGATGCTGGTGCGGAGAGCAATACTCATTATGCCTCAGACTTTACCCGTACATATCCTTGCAGCGGAAAGTTCACTACCAAGCAGAGAGAAATTTACGATATAGTAGAGCAGGCTAACGAACTTGCATTCAGCCTTACAAAGCCTGGAACATCTTATTGGGAGGTTCATTGCGCGACTGTACGATATATGCTTGAGCAGCTCAAGGCACTTGACTTCGTACGCGGAGATGTGGACGAAATGGTGGCATGCGGAATATCAGGTCTCTTTATGCCTCATGGACTTGGCCACAATATGGGTATGGATGTTCACGATATGGAGGATCTCGGCGAAAACTATGTAGGATATGGCGATGAGCGTCAGCGTTCTCCGCTCCTTGGAATGGGAAATCTTCGTATGGCCCGCAATCTCAAGCCGGGACATGTGATCACAGACGAGCCGGGCATATATTTCATCCCGGCACTCATCGAGCAGTGGAAACGTGAAGGCACTGACAAGGGCTTCGTGAACTATGAAAAGCTGGTCGGATATTATGATTTCGGAGGTATCCGTCTGGAGGATGATGTGCTGGTGACTGCAGATGGTGCCCGCCGTCTCGGTCCTTGTCGTCTGCCTATCAAATCATCTGATATAGAAGATATTATGTCGAACGAATAGTTGAAATCCAGGCTATGTAAGGAGAAGACATGCCACCCCCCGGCTAGGGGGTACCCGACCATCGGGAGGGCGGGGGTCTTCGGATTACATAGCCTGGATTTCAACAGAGCTATCTTGCATTATGGAAACATTAATTGTCATATTGGCGATACTGGCCGGAATCATCGGCATTGCCGGCAGTATTCTGCCCGGACTTCCGGGCACACCTGTAAGCTGGGTCGGTCTGCTCCTTCTATATATCTGGGGACCTGAGGAAATGCCGCTCAAGACGCTCATCATCTGGGGAGTTGTCACAGTGATAGTATCCATCATAGATTACGTGGTCCCGATGTGGTTCACCAAGGTGACAGGAGGCAGCAAATATGCCGAACGAGGCGCGATCGCCGGACTTATTCTCGGCATAATCTTCACCCCTATCGGCATGATACTCGGTTCATTCCTCGGCGCCCTTCTCTGCGAGTGGTACTACACCCGCCAAGGCTTCGGTCAAGCTTTCAAGGCAGCCATCGGCTCTTTCCTTGGCTTCATCATGGGTACAGGCCTCAAGACCATTGCCGCTGTCATGATGATGTGGAAGATCTTTGTCTTTATTTGATGTACTCATGTCGGATCATATGTTTTCCGACATGAGTCCGGCAAAGACACCCTGACGAGACATTAATAGTCACACCTTTCAAAGTATATATATCGCTTTATCCTTTCAGGAAAAAGATTCTATTTTTTAGAGGTTGTCTTCTTACCGGCAGCCTTGCGGGCCTTGCGCTTGGACTCCTGGATGGCCTTGCGGACCTTCTCCTTGCGTGCAGCCTTGTTTATACCTACCGTCACATTATCAAATGAACCATCCTCACCCTTGATAAAGGATGTTCCGCGTCCGTGCTCGTAATCTATGCGATCGTAGATTCTCTCTTCAAGACCGCTTTCGATCAGCTCGTAATCAAGGAGCTTCTGTTCGAGATTCGTCTTCTTTACCTTGATGCGGACAGGATCTCCCAGATTATATACGATGCCTGTTCTCTTTCCCACCAGACGATAGTGGTCAGCGTCGAATTCAAAGAAATCGCCACGGATGTCGCGCAGAGGAACCATACCCTCGATCTTGGTCGGTTCGACTTCCACATACATTCCCCACTCGGTCAGTCCGGAAATATTGCCTCCGAAGGTATAACCTACCTTGTCCTGCATGAA
>JAZLCW010000058.1:0-17432 GCA_045614445.1 Candidatus Cryptobacteroides sp.
CTATTCGGGAATTTGTGGTCTCAAACGCTATTATTGTCGTTTGGGATTGCAAAGGTACACATTTTTTCTATACCTCCAACCTTTTTCGTAAAAATTTTTGAAAAAATCGTATCTTTGCATCGTTTTAATGGGATAAACGGCATTTTGCATAAAAAACAGGTTTTATGGATATCGACCTCTTATCAAAAATGGTCAAGGAACTTATTCTTGACAACGACAGGGTAGTACTTCCCGGACTCGGATCTTTCGTGGCCGAGGTCGTTCCTTCTACATTTTCAGACAAGGGGTATACCATAAATCCCCCATATCGTCGTCTTTATTTCCGTGCCAGTCCGTCAGAAGGCAGGGAACTGACCGATTTCTACGCCAGGACCAATAAGGTGAGTCAGGATGTCGCGGAAAGAATCATCAGGGATTTCATTTCAGAGATGCGTCAGATCCTGCATACGAAAAAGACTGTGGTATTCCCGGGACTTGGCCGTCTGAGAGCTACAAAGGAGAATAATCTGTTTTTCGTGGCCGATGAAGGTCTGGATATATATCCTGCCGGTTTCGGGCTCGAACCGATATCATTGAAGACTCATCAGGAGACCAGCGAGGAAGTTACGGCAGCCGTTGTCGGATTGAAATCACTTCTTGAAGAGGAACCGCAGCCGGAAATCATTGCGGAACCAAGTCCGGTCGTTGAGCAGGTCTGTGTACCTGAACCTGAGCCAGTGATGGAAACCCCTGTTGAAATTAAGCCTGAACCTCAGCAGGAAGAAGCTCCGGCTCCCGTTCCAGCTCCCGCTCCTGAACTTTCTGATAAGACTGAACCTGTTCAGAAAAGCAGCAGGACTTTCCTGAAGGTACTTCTTGCTGCAGCCTGCGTACTCCTTCTTCTGACAGTCACCTATGCAATAATAGGAAGAGTCTGTCCTGAGTGGGTCGATCCGTTCCTTTATACACCAGAGGAACTTAAAATCCTAAACCATAAGCTATGATGAAGTATATTGAAAATATAACAGTACCATGCTATGATACTGACGCTGCCTGGCGTCTTAAGCCTTCTTCATTCATGAACCTGGCTCAGGAAGCGGCAGGCAGACACGCAGTCCATCTGGGCTTCGGATATGATGACCTGATAAAAACGAATACTGCATGGATCCTTTCCCGTGTCCATGTGGAATTTATCGAAGCTCCGAAATGGAGGGAGGACATCACTCTTACCACCTGGCATAAAGGATTGAACCGTCTTTTCTTCCTTAGGGATTTCCTTCTTACAGATGCTCAGGGACGTGAAAGAGTCAAGGCGACCACTTCATGGCTGGTATTGAACCTGGAGACACGAAGACTCGTCCGCGATCCTAAGCTGATGGAAGAAGGAACTATCTGCACTGAAAATGTCATCGAGACTCCGGCAGATAAGGTGGTGATGCCTAAAGATGTTGAGCCTGAGTTGGTTATGGAACATGTGGTGGCTTACTCTGATATTGATACGAACGCTCATGCCAATAATGCGATGTATATGCAGTGGGCAATGGATGCTGTGGATTATCAGATAGCTTCCGCTCGTCCTGTCAAGGAATTCACCATCAATTTCAATCATGAGACCAAGGCCGGTGACAGAGTGAGTCTCTACAGGGCTTCGGAAGAAAGAGAAGACGGACTGCATATCTTCATAGAGGGACGCCTTCCGGAAGCTCAGTCGTTTATTGTAGAAATTGTATTCTAGCATATGATTGAACTTATATATCCATATGATATTGCCCCGATTGTCCCGGCTCCGACTGTGGATTCAGCGGCGATAAAGGCCCGCGCCTGCGAATGGATCCCGATCGTGGAACCTAACGGACTCGTGGTCGGAAGGTCAGTCAGACAATATTGTCACGGAGGTGCCAAGCCTCTTCATCCGGTGATTCACATTCATATAATTGACAGGTTCTCACGTATATACCTTCAGAAAAGGGCTATGCACAAGGATATTCAGCCTGGAAAATGGGATACTGCGGTAGGTGGACACGTTTCATACGGAGAATCTTTGATCGAAGCCGTGTATCGTGAAGCTTCCGAAGAACTCGGATTCTCAGAGTTTAATCCTATATATCTTGAAACCTACGAGTTCGAGTCATCGGTCGAAAGGGAAATGGTCAATGTCTTTGCAGCCGTCGGATCATTCGAGCTTCATCCGGATCTCGATGAAGTGGATGAAGGACGCTGGTGGGATATCGAAGATATCGATGCGTCGATCGGAAAAGGAGTCTTTACTCCGAATTTCGAAAGCGAATTCCAGATGATAAGGAAATCTCTGCTGGCACTTCTTTAAATTATATATTATAGAGGAATTATAGTCAGGATGCTACGGCATTCTGACTTTTTTTATGTAAGTTTGTCTTTGATATACAAAAGCGAAAATGACTATGTCCAATATCGAATGTTTTGTCCCGTCGATGTCCGGAGAGGACATTTCGGTGACAGTGGAATCTTTCAGCAGGAGTGCATCATTCACAGGTGTGACCATTCTTTCCGGTGTGTCGTTGAGGACAACAGATACCCTCAGGAGCATAGCGGAGGCAGTCTCGGAGAAATTCATTCTGTTATATACCAAGAATCATCCTTTGGAAATGGGTATGTTTGCCCTTGACCGTATCCTGGCCATAGCAGAAGATACCGGGGCAGATATGCTTTATGCCGATCATTATAAGCTGGTTACAGGTGGGGATGATGTCCAGCGGAGAAAGAGACATCCCCTCATAGCCTGTCAGAAGGGTGCGCTCAGGGATGACTTTGATTTCGGAAGCGTTCTGGTCTTCCGAAGCAGTTCCTTCAAGAGAGCTGTAAGGGCGATGGAGACAGATTATGAGTTCGGAGCGCTCTACGATCTGAGGCTCAGAATGAAGAACATAGTACATGTCAATGAGTATCTTTACACTGAGATAGAGACAGATTCCCGCAAATCAGGCGAGAAACTCTTCGATTATGTCGATCCGAAGAACAGAGATGTCCAGGTCGAAATGGAAAAGGTCTGCACGGCTCATCTCAAGCGTATCGGAGCATGGCTGGAACCTAAGTTCAAGGAACCTGACATCAATGAATTTGCAGATGCGGCTTTCCCTGTGACGGCGACAGTGGTGATTCCAGTGTTCAACAGAGTCCGGACCATAAGGGACGCAGTCACAAGTGCCTTGTCACAAAAAACGGACTTTCCTTATAATGTCATCGTGGTGGACAATCATTCGACAGACGGTACTACAGAGATTCTGAGTGCTATGGCATCTGAAGATGCACGCCTGAAGCATATCATTCCTGCAAAGTACGATCTTGGAATCGGCGGCTGCTGGAACCTGGCGGTTCATCACGAACTCTGCGGAGAATATGCAGTCCAGCTCGACAGTGATGATGTCTATAGTGGCCCGGATACTCTTCAGAAGATTGTGGATGCCTTCCGTGAACAGAAGTGTGCAATGGTGGTAGGAACCTATCAGATGACAGACTTCCAAATGAATCCTATCCCTCCGGGAGTAATAGACCATAAGGAATGGACTGAGGATAATGGCCGTAACAACGCTCTGAGGATTAATGGCTTAGGCGCTCCGAGGGCTTTCTGGACCCCGCTCCTGCGTTCTGTCAATCTCCCGAATACAAGTTATGGCGAGGATTATGCTCTCGGTTTGAGAATAAGCCGTGAATATCGCATCGGACGTATCTACGATGTGCTTTACTGCTGCCGCAGATGGGATGGAAACTCCGATGCCGCCCTCGATATCGACAAGGTCAATGCAAACAATCAATATAAGGACCGCATCCGTACCTGGGAGTTGGAGGCGAGAATCAGAATGAACAGAAATGCATAGTCAGGCTATATATAAGTTTGTCGGTGACCAGCTTTCCCGCTGGCCACTGGCTTGTGACAATTTCAGGGCATTGAAGAATGTCAAGGTACGTGAGATGGATGCCTCAGGACTGAAGGTCAAGCTCCAGTTCAATCCTGCCAGGATAGTATCTTCTGCAGCAAAGCTGAACAAGGAAGACATTGCCAGAAGAAAATGCTTCCTCTGCAGGGACAATCGTCCGGCAGAGCAGATAATGCTGAAATTCGAAGGACGCAAGAACAAGAAATATCACGTACTGGTCAATCCATATCCGATTTTCCCGGATCATCTTGTTATAGCTGAAGCGAAGCATACGGATCAGAGTATCAGACAGCGTTATGTCGATATGCTGGATCTGGCAAGAAAATATACCGGATTCACATTCTTCTATAACGGTCCCCGAAGTGGTGCTTCAGCTCCGGATCATCATCATTTCCAGGCGGCTCCAAGCCATATAATCCCCTTAGAATGCGATGTGGATAGCCTTTTTGCCAGTTACGGAGAAGATGGTGCCTTGAAGTATATAGCTTCGCTTCAGGATGCCAGGCTATATCATTATCAGAAATTTACTACTGGAATTTTTGCCCTGAGAGCCGAGACCTCGAAGTCAATGGCAAAACTTTTCTATCGCTTGCTCGATTGTGCTGAAATCCCGGAAGGTGACAGCGAACCGATGTTCAATCTCTTCACCTACTATCGTGACGGAGAGTTCCGGTCTATTGTGATCTTCCGCAGTCGTCACCGCTCACATCACTATTTCAGTGAAGGCCCTGACCATCTCACGATGAGCCCGGGTTGCGCTGATATGGGTGGAGTGTTCATAGTGCCTGTAGAGGCGGAATATGAGAAACTGACGCCCGGACTTTTGGCGGAAATGCTTGCGGAAGTGTCTGTAAGCAAAGAAGAAGAGGCTGCAATAGTCAATCGTATGACCAGGATACAGCCTATGATAGAAGTAGGTGTCATGTCAGGCAAGGAAATCGAGTTCGAGATACTTTCTGACGGGGCCGGACCGAGAAAGGCTGTGCTTAGAGAAGGAAAGATCGAGTATGACGGAGCCTTGTACGATGAACTGTATTTCGGTTCCAAGACGCCTTCGACAATGTTTGCCGAACCATCTTTTGTCCTTCACGGAGTGACCATCGGAGTGGATTTTCATTGGGAGAGAAAGGAAGACCAGAGATTTGCCGGAGCATTGAAGATCATAGTGAACAAGGATAAGCTTACTGCAGTGAATGTGGTGGGTGTCGAGGATTATCTGCTCAGTGTCATTTCTTCCGAAATGAGTGCTTCGGCATCGGAAGAATTCCTGAAGGCCCATGCAGTCATTTCACGCTCCTGGCTGATGGCCCAGATCGCGTCTTCAAGGAAAGAGAAGAAAGCTCCTGTTCCTCCGGGAATTACAGACCTTCCTTCCCTTGTGACCCATCTGGAAATGTCCGGACATAGTGACTGCGGCAATGTGCAGGAAGGTGAAGAATATACTTGTATCAGATGGTATGACCACGATGATCATAAGCTTTTTGATGTCTGTGCGGATGACCATTGTCAGAGATATCAGGGACTTACCCGTGCTACAGGAAAGACTGTCAGAAAGGTCATTGACTCTACCTGGGGACAGGTCCTGACATACGATGGTGAGCTATGTGATGCTCGTTTCTCCAAATGTTGCGGAGGAAGAATGGAGCGTTTCAGCACCTGCTGGGAAGACAAGGACTATGCATACCTCCAGCCATTGGCAGATGCGCCCGGACACGATGCCGGAGAAAAATGTTTCTGTGATACCGATGACAAGGTAATCCTTTCTCAGGTTCTGAACAATTATGATCAGGAAACTGTCGATTTCTACCGCTGGACTACAGAGTATGACAAAACCTATCTTGCAGACCTTATCGAGAGAAAAACCGGGGTGCATATCGGTGAATTGCTATCGATCGAGCCTCTTGAAAGAGGAGAGTCCGGAAGGATCTGGAAACTGAGAATAACAGGTTCGGAAAAGACTATGGTCATAGGCAAGGAGCTGGAAATCAGAAGAATCCTGTCTGAAACTCATCTTAAGAGCTCAGCGTTCGATGTGGAAATCACCACTGATAAAGTGATTATCAAAGGTTCAGGATGGGGTCACGGAGTGGGACTCTGCCAGATCGGAGCAGCAGTGATGGCCTCGAAAGGATATACCTACAGACAGATTCTGGAACATTATTATCCAAAATCGATTTTACAATGAAAAACAATATGAATCCATGGTGGTGGATACCCACCTTGTATTTTGCGGAAGGACTTCCGTATTTCATAGTGAACAATATCTCTGTGATAATGTTCAATAATATGGGTATGCCGAAGGGTGAAATGGCATTATATACCAGTATGCTGTATCTTCCGTGGGTGATCAAGCCTTTGTGGAGTCCGTTCGTGGATATAATAAAGACCAAGCGCTGGTGGATATTGGCAATGCAGATAATCATGTCGGCAGCATTTGCCTTATTGGCCTTCAGCCTGCCTCATCCTTCTTCAGATGTGATCGCTGACGGAACGACTTCCGTGTCGCTCTTCAAGCTGACATTGGTCCTTTTCTGGATCACTGCATTTGCTTCTGCTACTCATGATATCGCTGCAGACGGCTTTTATATGCTGGCTCTCAAACCTAAGGATCAGTCCGTCTTTGTCGGTATCCGCAGCACATTCTACCGCCTTGCCTCGATATTCGGCCAAGGAGTCCTGGTGGTGATCGCCGGAATTCTGGAAAGAAAGACCGGGGATATTCCTCAGGCTTGGTCCCTTACATTGCTGATCAGTGCTGTGATTTTCTCTGCAGCAACTTTCTGGCATACTTTCGGTCTCCCTCGACCTGATTCTGATGCCCTTCGCGAAAAGGGCCACACAGCCAAGGATATAATCATTGAGTTCGGAAGAACATTCGCGACTTTCATCCGTAAGAGATATGTCTTGATATCGCTGCTGTTCATGCTGCTTTATCGTTTGCCGGAGGCCTTCCTTGTCAAGATGATGAATCCTTTCCTGTTGGATCCGGTATCGGAAGGCGGACTCGGTCTTGCTACAGAGACTGTAGGATGGATATATGGAACCATCGGAGTGGCGGCATTGACTGTCGGTGGTATCCTGGGTGGCATCGCGGCATCGAGATGGGGGCTCAAGAAGTCCTTATGGCCGATGGCGATGGCATTGACCTTACCTTGTCTATCATTTGTGTTCCTGGCTGCATTCCAGCCACAAAGTCTTTGGCTTACAGGCGTTTGTGTCGCGTTGGACCAGTTTGGCTACGGCTTCGGATTCACAGCTTATATGCTTTATCTGATCTACTTCTCCGAAGGCGAATATAAGACGGCACATTATTCGCTCTGTACTGCATTCATGGCCTTGAGCATGATGCTTCCGGGAATGGTGGCCGGATACATTCAGGAAAGCCTCGGCTATACGAACTTCTTCATCTTTGTGATGGTCTGCTGTCTGGTGACAGTCGGAGTGACAATGATGGTGAAGGTAGATCCGGAATATGGCAGAAAGTAAAGCGAAGAAAATGAAAAGAATTGTTATGATGACGGCGTTGGCTGCAATGACAGCCTGTGGTGAGCAGGATGTAGCTCCTGCAGAAGGATCTCAGACAGGTTTCGCCCTGTCCTTTTTCAGAAATGTAAATGCTGTGACAGATCCCCAGGAGAATGTCGTGATTTCTCCATACAGTGCCGGAATGGTCCTGGCTATGCTTGAGGCTGGTGCCGGAGGTGAAACCAAGGTCGAATTTGACAATGCCCTAAATGGAGCGACATTTGGCAAAAAAGAGCTTGACGGCGGGGGAAATACCATCGTGGAATCTTCCAACGCAGTGTGGATCAGTGACAATTTCAGTGTCCGGAACCGCTATGTAAGCCATCTTGAAAACTATTTCGGAGCATTCATCGATACTCAGAATTTCAGTTCTCCCGCAGCTGCAGATATCATAAATGATTGGTGTGCGGAAAAGACTTCCGGAAAAATAAAAAAGATAATTGACCGTGTCAGCCCTGATATGGAGATGCTGCTGGTCAATGCCCTGTATTTCAATGCGCCATGGGCTGTCGCCTTTGATCCGGACGCGACACACGAGGCTGCTTTTCACGGCAGAAGCGGAGAAACGACGGTGCCTATGATGGTACGCAGGTCAATGTTCAATTATGCCGAGTACCAGGGGGCAAAGATGATAGAGATCCCATATGAGGACGGAAAGTATGCAATGTATGTGGTACTCCCGCCTTCCGGTATGTCGCCGGATGCCGTCCTTCCATATATAGGCGAGAATCAATATAAGTCAGCAATGTCACTTCTTGAGCCGAAGGAAGTATCTCTGAGTCTGCCGAAATTCACAAACGAGACTTCGCTCGTTCTTAACAGAGCTTTGGAGAACATGGGAGTCAGGACGGCCTTCACTTCGGCCGCCGATTTCAGCGGAATATCTCTTTCCGGTCCTTTGCGTGTAAATCTTGTGAAGCAGAAATGCTATATCGATGTGACGGAGAAGGGTACTGAGGCTGCAGCTGTAACCAGCGCTCAGGTCAGGTTGACCGCTGTCCGTCCTGCAGTGACAATGACTGTGGACCGTCCGTTCATATTCATTATCGCTGATATTGAAAATAAGGATATCTTATTTGTTGGTAAAATTGTAAATATTTGATATATAAAAGCTTAATCTGTGAGATAATTATGAAGAGATTGCTGTTTATCTGTACGGTACTGACGACGCTTTTGTCTTGTTCTAATGCGACTGAGGCTGCTGAGGCTACTGAGACAATGGTCAAGACCGGTATTGAAGTACTTCGCGACCGTGGATTTGAGGGACTAAAGGGGAAGCGTGTAGGATTGGTTACAAATCCAAGCGGAGTGGACAGGTATCTGAATTCCACTGTGGATATCCTATATAATGCCCCTGATGTGGAACTTGTCGCTCTTTATGGCCCCGAGCATGGCGTGCGCGGAGATGTATATGCCGGTGGACATGTTACAGATACAAAGGACGAAGCTACAGGACTGCCTGTGTATTCGATTTATGGTGCGACCCGTAAGCCGACTCCTGAAATGCTCGAAGGAGTAGATGTTATGGTATATGACATCCAGGATGTAGGAGTACGCTCTTATACATTCATCAGTACTCTGGGACTGGTGATGGAAGCATGCGGAGAGAAGGGAATCGAGGTAATGGTGCTTGACAGGCCTAATCCGCTGGGAGGTAATAAGGTAGAAGGATGCTATGTGGAGCCGGGCTTTTTCTCCTTTGTCAGCCAGTATAAGATACCGTATGTATATGGACTTACAGTGGGTGAACTGGCTGTCATGATAAATGAGGAAGGAATGAACCGAGGTCAGAAGGGCAATCAGGCACCTGCACGCTGCAAGCTTACAGTGATTCCTATGGAAGGCTGGACTCGTGATATGCTATATGAAGATACCGGACTTCCTTGGGTACTTCCTTCTCCGAACATTCCGTTCAAGGAAACTCCTATGTACTATGCGGCAGCCGGTGTCTGCGGTGAATTGTACGGATTCATGAATATCGGTATCGGATATACCCTTCCGTTCCAGGTCTTCGGAGCGACATGGCTTGATCCTGAGAAACTGAAATCCCGTCTTGAATCATACTCTCTTCCAGGAGTTTCATTCAGAACTATCTATTTCAAGCCATTCTCGGGCAGTCAGAAAGGACAGCTTGTGAAAGGTCTCCAATATTTCTTTACAGACTATGAAAAAGCCCGTATAACAGAGACGCAATTCTATGTCATGCAGGCAGTTGCGGAACTTTATCCAGATAAGAAGGCCTTTGAGATCATAAGTGGTTACGGTCTATTTGATAAAGTATGTGGCACGGATTATGTTAGAACAGAATTCCAGAAGCGGTATGACTTTACCGACATCAAAGACTATTGGCGGAAGGACGAAGAGACTTTCCGCACATTGTCGCAAAGGTATTACATCTATTAATCCCTAAAACGTCACGATCATGAGAACAATCAGAACAGCATTTGCCGCAATATTGACCGCTTTGGCTTTTGTGGCATTCGAGTCTGGTGCTGATGCACAGGCACGCAGAGGGGAGTCCCGTTCTACTACCGGCACTTCAAGTACCTCCTCAAGAAGTAGAAACGTTACTGTAACCAAACCGACCACTTCAAAACCTTCGGGCGTAGTCACAAGGCAGCCTGCTTCATCTTCCCGTCCATCGGGAACTGTAAAAGTGACGGGAACCACAGAGAGAAAGCCGCCGGCAAACCGTCCTTCAGTGAATACTTCAAACGAACGCAAGCCGAGCACCACTGTAACACGTCCGGCAACCCAGCCAAAGCCTTCTGGCCAGGTAAAGATTTCAGATCAGTCAAAGCCTTCAGGGCAGACAAGACCTGTTACGAGAAAACCTTCAGGAAATGCCGTCAGACCTTCAAACTCTGCTGGCAATGACTCTTACAAGAGTCCTGAACGGGACAAGCCGGTTTCGGTAACCCGCCCTGGTACCCGTCCTGGTCGTCCGGCAAACAGCACAAATGCCGGCAGACCATCAGTAAGACCAGATGCAGGACATTCCGGTAAGCCTGACAAGCCTGTTCAGATCCGTCCGGACCGCAAGCCTGAGCCTCCAAGGGTTCATCCTCACGACAGGGATTACATCGTATATGACAGACCTTCACGCTTCTGGACCGGACACAATCACTGCTATGGTCACAGAGTAAGGGTTCTCCCTTCACATGTGAGAAGATATATTTATCACGGTATCACATATTATTGCTATAACGATATCTGGTATCGCCCCTTCGGAGGATATTACGTTGTATGCAGGCCTCCGCGTGGAACGGTTCTCGCGGCCAATCTCATAGCCGATATGGCTTGGGCGACAGTAAGGCTCTCATACTATTATACAGTGGCAAACACTTACAGCCAGATAAATGAAAACAATGCGTATATCGCAGAGCAGAATGCCATCATCGCTCAGAATAATGCGACAATAGCGGCTCAGAACCAGACAATTGCGATGAACCAGCAGCTTGCATCACAGGCATACGGACTGGCAAACGAACTTGGACTTGTTCAGAGTTATGCTGCTGCAGGAAGTTCTTATTACTATCAGGACGGAGTGTTCTACTCAATGGATTCAGATGGTGAATACAAGGTGATCCTTCCGCCTGCAGGAGCATTGGTAGAGACATTGCCAGAGGATTACGAGATGGTTACTCTTGGCGGAAATGAATATTATAAGGTAGATGATACAGTCTATAGGGTGACAATCAGCGAAGGAAAGCCATACTTCGAAGTCCTTGGACAGCTCTACGCATGACTTATATAACGATGCGCCGACTGTCATCCAAGTCTGTCGAATGTATCTTTGAGAACGGAGTCGTCTCCGGAAGAATAGAGTTCAATGCTGAAGCCTTCATTATGGATGAGGGCTTCAGTTTTCATTATATCCGTAAGATGACGGGCAACGGCTGGTGCCGGATCGATGACTTCGATCTCTCTGTCAGGATAAAGGTCAGCAGCGACCTTTGCTATTGTATCTGAAAGGAAAGGGTAGTGCGTGCATCCGAGGACTATTCTGTCTGCTCCCTCGTCCAGTAAAGGTTTCAGGCTGGCTGTGACGATACTTTCAGCCTCATCCCCTGTGAGACATCCTTTTTCTACCAGTTCGACGAATCCCTGGCCGACATGTTCCACAATCTTTATTCCTTCAGAGAACTTTTCCCTGGTGTGCAGGTATTTGTCAGCCTTGAGCGTGCCGGCAGTGGCAAGAACTCCTATGGTTCCGGTCGTGGTACTCTTTACGGCAGGCTTTACAGCTGGTTCCATTCCTATGAACTGTACCGGGAATTCCTTCCTTAATGTGGCAATGGCTGCCGCTGTGGCCGTATTGCAGGCTACTACAATGATTTCCGCTCCCTTGCTGATAAGCAAGCCGGTGATTTCCCTTGCCCTATCGATGATATATTCTACGGACTTCTCACCGTAAGGGCAATGGGCGTTGTCAGAATAATAAATATAACTTTCCTCAGGAAGCAGCTTGCGGATCTCCCTGAAGACGGAAAGCCCGCCTACTCCTGAGTCAAATATTCCTATCATTATCTTGTCAGTTTGTCTATCAATCCGATCTCTTCTTCAGAGAATCCGGTATTCCTGATACTTTGCATATTGGCCTTCAGCTGTTCCACACTGCTGGCACCTACGATGACAGAGGTTACACGGTTGTCATTCAATACCCAGGCCAATGCCATCTGCGCCAGGCTTTGTCCTCTTTCCTTTGCGATTTCATTCAGTTTCCCAAGCGTCTGTACCATTTCCGGAGTAAGACTGTCCTTTTTCAGTGAGAAATTTCTTGCAGCTCGTGAATCTTCCGGGATGCCGTTGAGGTATCTGTCTGTGAGAAGACCCTGGGCGAGCGGAGAAAAGACAATGAATCCGGAACCGTTTTCCTGAGCCTGAGCGAGCAGACCCTCGTCCTGCGGTTCTCTGTGAAGGATATTGTATTTCAGCTGGTGGAGAAGGCAAGGGGTATCGTGCTCTCTCAGATATCTGTATGCAAACTCTGCAGCTTCGTAAGGATAATTGGAGATACCAGCATAAAGAGCTTTACCGCTGCGGACAATGTCCACTAATGCCTGCATTGTCTCTTCCAGAGGAGTATCCGGATCGTATCTGTGTGAATAGAATACATCCACATAATCAAGCTTCATCCGCTTCAGACTTTGGTCAAGACTGCTGACCAGATATTTGCGTGAGCCTTTATCTCCGTATGGTCCTGGCCACATGTCGTAGCCTGCCTTTGTGGAAATGAACATTTCATCCCTGTATGGACGCAGGTCGCTCTGCATTATCTGACCGAAAGTGGATTCAGCGCTTCCGTAGGATGGACCGTAATTGTTCGCCAGATCGAAATGGCATATGCCGTTGTCAAAGGCGTGCAGAAGGATATCGCGGCTTCGCGTCAGAGGTGATTTGTCTCCGAAATTCTGCCATAGTCCGAGAGATATCTCAGGAATCATGATTCCGCTTTTACCGCATCTGCGGTACTTCATTCCGCTTTCGTAGCGTGATTCTGATGCTGAATATACTGGGTTAGTCATAGCTGATAAAGTTTATATGAGTACAAATATACTCTTTTTTGTTAATTTTGTACCTTATTAAATCAGATGCATATGTCGCTTGTGATCCCTAAGGGCTACCGTAATGTCTTAGGTAGTGTCGAAAATACGGAAAAGGCAATCAAGGCCGTGAAGGATATGTTCCAGGACAATCTGTCTGCCCAGCTGGCTCTTCTCAGAGTCACAGCTCCAATGGTGGTTATGAGTGGGATGGGACTTAATGACGACCTGAATGGAGTGGAAAGTCCTGTGGCTTTTCCTGTTAAGGACCTTGGTGGAACTCAGGCAGAGATCGTCCATTCACTCGCCAAGTGGAAAAGAATCAAACTGGCACAGATGAAAGTCCCGGCCGGACGAGGCATATATACAGATATGAATGCCTTGAGACCGGAGGAAGAATTGGATAACATTCATTCAATATATGTGGATCAGTGGGACTGGGAGAAGGTCATTGCTCCGGAGCAGCGCACTCTTGGTTTCCTGAAGAAGACAGTGCGCAGAATATATGAAGCTATCAAGGTGACGGAGAATAAGTTATATGTGGAGTTCCCTCAGATAGAACCCATGCTTCCCGATGATATATACTTTGTCCATTCCGAGCAGCTTCTTCAGATGTATCCTGATCTTTCGCCAAAGGAAAGGGAAAATGCCGTTACCAGAAAGCATAAGGCGGTGTTTGTCATCGGTATAGGAGGATGTCTGACAGACGGTAATCCTCACGATGGCAGAGCAGCCGACTATGATGACTGGACTACAATGAATGAAGATGGTTACCACGGACTTAACGGTGACCTTCTGCTTTGGAATCCTGTACTGGAAAATGCATTTGAAGTGTCCAGTATGGGTGTCCGGGTGGATCCACAGGCTCTGAAACGTCAGCTTTACCTTAAAGGCGAACAGTACAAGATGGAACTTCTGTACCATAAGATGCTTTTGGAAGGTAAGTTGCCATATACTATCGGCGGTGGTATCGGTCAGTCCAGACTCTGTATGTTTTTGTTGAGGAAGGCGCATATCGGTGAGATCCAGAGCAGCATATGGCCGGAGGACATGCGTGAGAAATGTCATAATGCCGGTATTGACCTTGTGTAAGGTGTTTATTTCAATTATCTTTGCAGGATATTTATATTGAAAATGATCAGTTCAGAACAGATAAAGGATTTGCAGCAGCGTGTTGAGACGCTGGGAAGGTGTATCAGTGTGGAAGATAAGCGTGCCGAGGTGGCGGAAAGGGAACAGAAGACTCTGGCTCCTGATTTCTGGGATGACCCTAAGGAGGCTGAGAAATTCCTGAAGGAAAGTGCGGGAATCAAGTTCTGGGTCACAGGATTTGACAAGATAGCTTCTGGAGTTGAGGACCTGAATGTGCTTCTGGAGTTCGAGGACGAAGAAATTGATGAGGCCTATGCGGCAGTACTTGCCGATCTGGAGGCTTTGGAGCTTCGCAATATGCTCGGGGAGGAAGGAGATAATCTTGGTGCTGTGCTTACTATAAATTCCGGTGCAGGTGGAACGGAGGCCAATGACTGGTCGGCGATGCTTATGCGTATGTACGTACGTTGGGCGGAGCGAAACGGATATAAGGTGACAATCACAGACGAACTTGAGGGCGAAGATGCCGGAATAAAGTCTGTGACAATGCAGGTGGAAGGAGATTATGCATTCGGATACCTCAAGGCGGAAAGCGGTGTGCATCGCCTCGTGAGAATCTCTCCATTCAATGCCCAGGGCAAGCGACAGACCACATTCTCATCAGTGTTTGTATATCCTTTGGTGGACGATTCGATTGAAATTGAAATAAATGCGGGAGATCTCGAGTGGGATACCTACCGTTCGAGCGGTGCCGGTGGACAGAATGTGAATAAGGTCGAGACAGGAGTCCGTGTCAAGCATATCCCTTCGGGAATCGTGGTAGAAAATACTGAAACCCGTTCGCAGCTTGATAACAGACAGAATGCTCTCAGGATCCTGAAGTCGCGCCTTTATGATATTGAGCTTAAAAAGCGTCAGGAAAAGCAGGCGGAACTGGAAGGACAGAAAAAGAAAATTGAGTGGGGGTCCCAGATACGAAGCTATGTCCTTCATCCGTACAAGATGGTGAAGGACCTTCGTACAGGTTATGAAACCTCTGATACACAGGGTGTTCTGGATGGAGATCTGAATGATTTTATGAAAGTATTCCTGATGGAGAACAACTGATTGTTACAATAATGTTAATTCCTGCAAATGTCTGCAACATTTGCAGGAATTAATGCATCTTAGAAAGCAGTGTCCTAAAATATGACTTTAATGAAGCGAATTTTAACCGTATTATTGATTTCTTTAATATCTGTAACATCTGTTCTGGCGCAGAACTTAACCACTGAAAAGACAGATACTACCAAGTTTCCTTTTTCCATCAAGGCATATCCATTCAGAGGAACATATCTTGATTCTGGTACTCATTTTGAAAAATTCGGTGGTGCTGCACCTGCAGGTGTGAATCTCGGACTGGAACTTCCGTCACAGGGACAGAAGCCGTGGCAGCAGTATCTTAATAATGCAACAGTGGGTTTGGGATTGTCGTGGATGGATCTCGGTCACCAGATGCTCGGACATTCCATAGCATTGTATCCTTATATCTTATTCGATGCAATCGATACCGATCACTTTCAGATGAGATTCAAGGTGGCCGGAGGTATTGCCGGTGTGACAGAACATTGGTATACGCAGGAAGATCAGAACCCTGACCACTATTATGAGCCGACAGTAAATACTGTATTCGGATGCTATCATAATGTCTATCTCAGTGCGGGCCTCCAGCTGAATGTCCCTATTACCAAGTATCTTGCAGTAGGAACTGAGTTTGCTTATTTCCATATGAGCAACGGACGTACGAATATGCCCAATATCGGAGCTAATGCCGTTTATGGCTCGTTAGGTATTACGGCTACCTTTAATTCAGAGGTCAAGAAGAAACCTGTAAGCTTCCCGAGCCTGCCATATGGATGGGCTCTGAATATTTCAGGAGCTGCGGGAGCTCAGAAGCCTGCTATCGAGGACACCCGCAGGTATCTCATCTCCACATTCCATGCGGGAGCAGTATATCATGTCAATGATTGGTATGGAATCGGTCTTGGACTGGATGTGTTCTATAATGGCGCCGTTTCCAAGAATACCGAGCGCAATCTGTATTGCGACGGTGACTTCGAAATGGATATAAACGGTGATGAGGTGGATGAACTTGTGGATTGTACCACATGCGGTGATCAGAAAGGAGTGGACTATACATTTGCTCAGAAGGTGCGTTCCGGTATCGCTATCAATAACGAGTTCAAGTTCGGTGCTATAACTGCCATGGTCGATTGGGGTGTGTATTTCTATAATCCGTCCCGTGATATTTATTACGATTATCATTACGATAATTATGGTAGCGTGGTTCCAAAGCGTCCTTTGTGGTATACTACTCCGAATGGCGCCGGCGGTGAGGAGGCAAGTCATTACATCCGTTTCGGTCTTAAGTACCGTCTCTTTGATAATCTCTATCTTCAGACAAGTGCCAAGACTCATCTTCATATATGTGAGTTCATTGAATTCGGTCTGGGATATCAGATCCCGTTCCTGAAAAAGGAGAACCGTCGCGAAGGCAAGAGCCGTATCTTCCACTATCGCAAGAACTGGTGGAAGGAATAATCCCCCAATGGCTTAATTTAAAGATTTAATTACGATTCAGATACAGCTTTAAAATCTTCAGGCACACTCATCATTAACAGATTGAGTGTGCTTTTTTTGTCGTACTTAGGGGTTTGACTAAGGATGTCGTTTTTTTGAATACTGCTCTATGGGATTGTTCAAGGATATTTCATATATGCTTGGTTTAAGATAATTGTATAGGGCATAGATATGAAAGGGGTGAATCCTAAGGAGATGACAAGGGCATGCGCATTTGAAATGTGGATGAATGCTACTATGCCGGTGGTGACTTTTTTCAAGACTATGAATGTCTCCCGCCTTATCAGACTCAGTCGAGAGAATGGTCTGAAATTCAATATGTTGATGGGACTCAGAATGATATCAATAATTTAAAAATCTAATTATATCAATTTAGGTATGGAATTTAAAGATGGAATACCCATTTTGATACACCTCCTCCACGCATAAGGGGCAAAAGTTAAGCATCTCGTTTGGGGTTCTTTTTGCGTACTGATTATCTTCTGTGAAATGTTTCGTATATTTACACCGATAAATCGGGATTCATATGAATTGCAGAATCAGATACTTGACTGGGGTGTCTATTTTTACAATCCTTCACGAAATATCTACTACGATTATCATGCGGATAACCATAGAAAGGTGGCTCCTAAGCGTCCTTTGGCATATAAGACTCCGCATGGAGCAGGCGGTGAAGAGGCTCCGCATTATTTCAGACTAGGTGCAAGATGCCGCATTTGGGACAATCTGTATTTTCAGACTACCATGAAATGCCATC
>JAZLCW010000059.1:0-53031 GCA_045614445.1 Candidatus Cryptobacteroides sp.
TTTGTACCACGGTTGATAGTAGCGCACTCGCGGATATTGACATTATCACCAATCTCCACATATGTAATCTCACCGTCAAATTTAAGGTCCTGTGGTACTGCACCAATGACTGCCCCTGGGAACACGCAGCAGTTCTTACCCATCTTTACATAATTGAAGATAGTAGCATGAGGCAGGATTTTAGATCCGTCACCGATCTCTACATGTTCTTCAATGTAGGCGTATGGTCCTACCTCTACGTTTTCGCCCAGCTTTGCATTCGGATGCACTGTTGCGAGTGGATGAATAATTGCCATAATTATAAAGTTTGTCTTACAGCCTTTGCTGCTGTTGTGTTAATTCCATGACCTGCCTTTTCAGCAGTTACCTTTGCCTTGAGGAAGCCTCCGCAAAGGCGAAGATCTCCGATAAGGTCGAGCAGTTTATGTCTTGCACACTCGTTAGGAAAACGAAGGACAAGGTTGCTGAGATATCCGTCCTCCCGAACCTTGAGAGCCGGCACATTGAAAAGCTGGCTCATACGCTCCACCTGTTCGTCTGTGACAGGATGCTCGACGATGACGATGGCATTGTCCACATCACCTCCCTTGACAAGGTTATTATTAAAGAGGAATTCTATCTCGTGGAAGAAAACGAATGTCCTGCATACGCCGATCTGCTCCGGATACATCACTGATGAGTTCCATTGAGCGTGCTGCACTCCAAGTACTCTTGAGTTGAAGTCCACCATTATATCATACAGGAATTCATCAGCCGGCTCGATACGTACCAGAGAACCTTTTTCTTCATTCCTTATCTCGATTGTCTCCTTGATCTCTATATATCGGCGGGGAGCATCCTGCTCCTGGAAGCCATCTTTCCACATAGCATCTATATATGGCTTCGCACTTCCGTCCAGGATAGGAACCTCGACATTATCGATATCTATATAAGCATTATCCACGCCCATACCGGTGAGCGCGGAAAGGATATGTTCTATTGTAGATACTGAAGCGTTTCCTGATGAAATCGTCGTACTTCTGGCTGTATTTGAGACATTCTCCGCCAAAGCAGGGACCTGAACATCTTCGCCGAGGTCAGTCCTTCTGAACACGATGCCGGTATCTTCCGGAGCCGGACAGACTGTCATTCTGGCAATCTTTCCGGTATGAAGTCCCTTACCCTCAAATGTATAGTTTTTCTTAACTGTCTGTTGCAACTGCATTACTTTCTCTTTCCAAATTTCACGCCAGGACATACCACTACGGTCAGTCCCGGACATTTTAGCCTGCAAAGATAGTCATTATTTCAAGTTTCGCAAGCGTTAAATTAGTGATTATTCGAAAGATAATGAGACTCGGAAAACTTTTGTTTATTTACCCGCCTTTTTAAAAACCGCATAGCTGCGAAGATAATCCTTGTAAGGAATAGCAGGAGTACCCATATAGGCCTGTCCCGGAGTCTTGATGCTTCCCAGCACTCCGGTCTGCGCTCCGAGAGACGTATTGTCGGCTATCGTTATATGTCCTGCAATACCTGACTGTCCTCCGAATATGCAGTGTTCTCCGATCTTTGCAGAGCCTGCGACTCCGGTCATTGCAGCCATCACGGTATTGCGTCCCACCTCGACATTATGCGCGATCATACAGAGGTCATCTATCTTTACACCCTGACGGATGATGGTCGAATCCATCTGCGATTTGTCGATACAGGTATTTGCACCGATTTCGACATCATCTTCGATGATGACATTGCCGGTATGCTCGATCTTCTTCCATGAACCATCTTCAAGAGGAGCGAAGCCGAAGCCATCCGCTCCGATCACCGCATTGGCATGGATTACCACATTGTTGCCGATCACCATTCCGGGATAGATACGGACTCCCGGATAGATGATGCAATGCGAACCGATCTTCACATCATCACCGACATACACATTCTCATAGATCTTGGTAAAATCACCGATCTGTGCCCTTTTACCGACATAGGCAAAATCTCCGATATACACTTTCTTTCCGACCTTGGAACTCCAGCGCACTCTGCTGCGACATCCGCGATATCTTCGATATGAACGTTTTTTAGCAGTAACATAGTCCAGGAGTGCGGCGACAGCAGAGTATGCATCATCGACACGGATCATTGTCGCAGCCACAGCCTCCTTAGGCTCAAAGGACTTATTCACGATAATGATGTCAGACTTGCTGGTATAGACATACTGCTCGTACTTAGGGTTTGCGAAAAAGCATATTGTGCCTGGCTTTCCGCTCTCGATTCTGGCGAACGATGTAACGATGGCTTCAGGGTTTCCATCCACAGTGCCACCAAGTATCTCGGCAATCTCTTTTGCTTTGAATTCCATTATATTGCGGTCAGATAAAATTTGCTGATTATTATTTTTTTCGTATATTTGCACCGTGAGAATGATTCAGGGGGCTGGAAGGCCCCCTTATTTTATGCATCATCAGGAGCTATGATCAAAACATCAGACATAATAGATGCTGTCGGCAGCGAAATCGTTGCACGCGGCTGCTTTATCGTTGACGTTTCAGTCAGCAAAGATAACGATATTGTTTTGACTATCGAGTCAGAAAACGGAAAAATCGAACTTGAAGACTGCGTTTCTCTCAGCAGATACTTTGAGACAAAGTTCGACAGAGAGGCGGAAGACTATTCTCTGACCGTAAGTTCGGCAGGACTTGACCAGCCTTTCAAAGTATTCCAGCAGTTCCTCAAGGCTGTAGGCTCGAAAGTGGAAGTACTGCTGAAAGGAGGAAAGAAGATGATCGCTCTTCTGGAAGCTGCTGACGAGGAAAGCATCACACTGAAATATTCGGTGAAAGAGGCTGTGGAGGGAAAGAAGAAGAAAGAGCTGATAGAGCATATCGACCGTTTCACCATGGATCAGGTGAATTCGGTAAAACCGTTCATTGAATTTAATTAATTAAAAACATAACAATGGAAAAGATTGAACTTAAAGACGCTTTTGCTGAGTTCAAGAACCAGAAGAACATCGACAGACCTACAATGATGGGTGTGCTCGAGGATGTGTTCAGAACTCAGATCACAAAGACCTACGGATCTGCAGACAACTTTGACATCATCATCAACATCGACAAGGGAGACTGCGAGATCTACTGGAACAGAGAGGTGGTAGAGGAAGTAGAGGATCCGAATACAGAGATCGCTCAGGATGACCCTGCGCTCGACGACGACTACGAGATCGGCGAGACTTTCGCGAAGAAGATCGAGCTCAAGGATTTCGGACGCCGCGGTATCCTGAACATCCGTCAGAACCTTCAGGGCCGTATCATGGACATTGAGAAGGCTAACCTTTACAACAAATATGTAGGCAAGATCGGTGAAATCTTCACAGGAGAGGTTTACCAGACCTGGGCGAAGGAAGTTCTCATTCTCGACGAGGACGGAAACGAGCTTAGACTCCCTAAGTCGGAGCAGATCCCTGGCGAGCACTTCAAGAAGAACGACACAGTACGCGCCATCATCAAGAGCGTGGAGATGAAGAACAACACTACTCCATATATCGTTCTTTCACGTACTACACCTGAGTTCCTCGAAAAACTCTTCGAGAGCGAGGTTCCTGAGATCCTCGATGGTCTCATCACAGTCAAGAAGGTGGTACGTATCCCAGGCGAGCGTGCGAAGGTGGCAGTAGAGTCTTATGACGAGCGCATCGATCCAATCGGAGCCTGCATCGGAGTCAAGGGTGCACGTATCATCGGTATCGTACGCGAGCTCAGAAACGAGAACATCGACGTACTCCAGTGGACAAACAACACTCAGCTCCTCATCCAGAGAGCACTCAATCCTGCAAAGATTTCATCTATCGTTCTCGGTGGAGAAGATGACAAGATCAAGGTATATATGCTTCCTGACGAGGTAAAGAAGGGTATCGGTAAGGGTGGATGCAACATCAAGCTCGCCGGCATGCTCGTAGGAAAGGAGATCGAGGTATGGAGAGAGCTTCCTAAGGATGACATCGATGCAGAGGAAGAGGATGTTCTCCTCAGCGAGTTCGACGATGTGATCGACGCTTGGATCATCGAGAAGCTCCAGAGCATCGGATGCGACACAGCGAAGAGCGTTCTCGCACTTTCAGCTGCAGATATCGCTAAGAGGGCTGACCTCGAGGATGAGACTGTTGAGGAGATTCTGGACATTCTCCGCGCGGAATTTGAAGAAGAATAGTAATAAAGGGGTAATATAATGGCAGAAATCAGATTAAGTAAACTTACAAAGCAATTCAGCATCGGACTTGCCAGACTCGTTGATTTCCTCAACGAGAAGGGTGCCAATGTGGAGATGGATCCGAACGCAAAGGTTTCGGGCGAGTATCTTCCGGCACTAGAGGCCAAGTTCGGTGAAGACCTTAAACTTAAAAAGGACTCGGAAAAGGTTACGATCAAGCTCAAGGAGATCATTGAGATGGGATCGAAGAAAAAGTCGAGCCGCGAAGAAGAGGAAGTACAGGAAAGAGAGGTGGTCATCAAGACCAATGTCCTAAACAGCGAGCCTGTTAAAGAGGCCAAGGCGGAAGAAAAGCCGGTAGCACCGGTTGTCGAAAAGCCATCTGCACCGGTTGTTGAGCATAAGGAAGAGCCAAAGCCTGTACAGCAGGATGGCGGACTCAAGATCGTGGACAAGATCGATCTTTCTCAGTTTGACAAGAAGAAGTCTCCAGCTATGGAGGAGAAGCCTAAGGCTGAGCCTGTTGCAGAGCCTCAGACCGCCCCGACCCCAGCGGTAGAGCCTGTAAAACCGGCCGATCCTGAACTTCCTGCAGCACCAGCTGCTGAGCCGAAGGTTGAGGAGAAAGTGGAAGAAAAGCCACAGCCACGCGAAGTCAAGATCGAAGTGGAACGTCTTACCGGTCCTAAGGTTGTGGATAAGATCGACCTTTCACAGTTCGACAAGAAGAAGAAAAAGAAGAAGAGAGAGAGAATCGGCAAGGAAGGAAGCCAGAAGGTGGATGTAACCAAAGTCGAGGCTGACAACAAGGTCAAGAAAGACAAGAACAAGGGAGGCCAGGGTCAGCAGCAGAACAACGGTCAGAAGCAGCAGCGTCCGGCAGACCAGCAGCAGGGCAAGAACAGCAACAAGAAGAACCGTCGCGACCGTGGTGGCGACAAGTTCAAGCCGATGACCGAGGCCGAGCAGGAAGAGATGCAGAAGGAGATCCAGAAGCAGATCAAGGAGACATATGCCCGTATGAACGAAGGCAAGAAAGGTAACTTCGGTGCAAAGCATAGAAAAGAGAAGAGAGAGGCGGCATCACAGAGAATGATGGAAGAGATGGAGATGCAGCAGCTCGAACAGAAGGTGCTGAAGGTGACCGAGTTCGTTACAGTAAACGACCTCGCTACACTTATGAACAACACCCCTGTGACCAAGGTTATCGGAGCTTGTATGAGTCTGGGTATGATGGTATCCATCAACCAGCGTCTGGATGCCGAGACACTTGTTCTCGTAGCTGAGGAGTTCGGATATGAGGTAGAGTTCGTCACTGCGAACCTTACTGATGCGATCACTCAGGGAGAGGCAGAGGATACAGAAGAGGATCTCCTCCCACGTCCACCGGTGATCACCGTGATGGGTCACGTTGACCACGGTAAGACTTCCCTCCTCGACTATATACGTAAAGCGAATGTGATTGCCGGTGAGGCCGGAGGTATCACCCAGCACATCGGTGCATATCATGTGGAGCTTCCTGACGGTCAGAGAATCACCTTCCTTGACACCCCTGGTCACGAAGCATTTACTGCGATGCGTGCCCGTGGTGCAAAGATGACAGACGTTGCGATCATCATCGTGGCAGCCGACGACTGCATAATGCCGCAGACTGTGGAGGCTATCAACCACGCTCAGGCGGCAGGAGTACCGATGATCTTCGCAATCAACAAGATCGACAAGCCAGGTGCAAATCCGGACAAGATCCGCGAGCAGCTTTCGAACATGAATATCCTCGTCGAGGACTGGGGCGGTAAGTACCAGTGCCAGGAGATCTCTGCAAAGCATGGTGTCAATGTGGATCTTCTCCTTGAGAAGGTGCTCCTCGAAGCTGAAATGCTGGAGCTCAAGGCCAATCCTAACAGAAGAGCCAGCGGTGCCGTAATCGAGTCTTCACTCGACAAGGGTCGTGGATATCTCGCTACTATCCTCGTTCAGAACGGTACAATGAGAGTCGGAGACGTAATGCTCTCAGGATGCTATACCGGACGTGTAAAGGCTATGTTCAACGAGCGTGGACAGAAGGTGGATGAGGCAGGTCCTTCAACTCCGGTATCCGTTCTTGGTCTTAACGGAGCCCCTACTGCAGGTGAGACATTCAATATAATGGCTGATGAGAAAGAAGCCAAGGATATCGCAAACAAGCGCGAACAGCTTATCCGTATCCAGGGAATCAAGACTCAGAAGCATATGACTCTCGAGGAAATCGGACGCCGCATCGCGATCGGAAACTTCAAGGAGCTCAATGTCATTGTAAAGGGAGACGTGGATGGTTCTATCGAGGCGCTCTCAGACTCTATCATCAAGCTCTCTACAGAGGAGGTTCGCGTAAATGTGATTCACAAGGCTGTGGGTGCGATTTCAGAGTCAGATATCCTTCTTGCAGCAGCTTCAGATGCGATCATCATCGGCTTCCAGGTTCGTCCTATGCCTTCTGCGCGTAAGCTTGCGGAGAAGGAGGAAATCGAAATCCGTCTTTACTCAGTCATTTACGACTGTATCAATGAGCTCAAGAGCGGTATCGAGGGTATGCTCGAGCCAGAGCAGAAAGAGGTTGTCACTGCAACTGCCGAGGTACAGGAGACCTTCAAGATTTCCAAGGTGGGTACAATCGCAGGATGTATTGTCCGCGAGGGTAAGCTCCAGAGAACAGCGAAAGTGCGCGTAATCCGCGATGGTATCGTGATCTACACTGGTGAGCTCGGTTCCCTCAAGAGATTCAAGGATGATGTCAAGGAAGTGGCATTGGGTCAGGACTGCGGTCTTAACATCCAGGGCTACAACGACATCAAGGTCGGAGACGTTGTCGAGGCTTACACTATCGAAGAGATCAAGAGAACACTCTAAGAGGTTCTCTTGATTATATAACAAAAAATCGAGTGGCTGAATAATCAGCCACTCGATTTTTTATTTGAAGCGATTCAATTACTCTGCAAGATATATTACATTACCATAACGGCCATGCTCCGGCTGCATAAGGCCGGTATGATCCAATATAACTGGTTTGATCGCCATAGCTGAACGGGTTGCAGCTACGTCTGAACGTGTAATACCTACTATATCTTCGTATGCAAGTCTCAGAGCTACATTGAATCCCATATCGCCCCAATCACCGAATGAGTAAGGGAAGGTATTGTCCTTGTCATCTGCATAACTTGAATTCTGATTATTCACCATGACATCAGCTTTGAAGCCATCCGGATAATCTCCGAAGCCCTTTGCATTGGATACTCGGAAAGTAATAGGAGAGAACAAATACTTGACTCCCTCGTAAGATGTCTGAGTTGTGGTCATTCCGACATTCTTACCCTCTGTCTGGCTACCATAAAGATATACAGGGAAATCGATACCCTTCAAGCCATTGATGATAAGCTCGGACGCAGAAGCAGTGTTCTCTGATCCGATGACATAGAGTCGGTCGAGGCCAAGATCCGGAGCGATACCCAGTCCGTCCTCATCATTAGGGCCACCGCGGAACTTCCAGTCCTGATGCTTGCCGCCACGGAAATCCACCTGTACGAAGACATCATCAAGATGAGCTGAACCGACAATCGCTGAAGCCAGATAACGGCTCTGTGCGACAGCACCGCCCGGATTGAAGCGAAGATCAAGAATGAGGTCTGTTATCGCATTGTCCTTAAGCTGCTGGATGATGTCCACGACAAAATCCTGAGCATCCAGATCGAAGTTCTCCAAAACGAGATACCCTATATTATGACTACCCTCACCAATGATTGCAGAATAAAGAACCGGATTATATCTATATAGATCTACAGTAACCTCCACCTCATACTTCCGACTAAGATCTGCATCCCTGACAAAGCCGAAACGGTAAGTACCGGACGGTGAATAATAGAGAGCGTTCATATGGTTCTTATAGTTCGAGCTACTCAGAACGACTCCATTGACACTGAAAATCGTATCACCTCGCCTCATACCGGCAAGCCATGCAGGAGATCCTTGATGCACATACGCAATGGAAAGTCCTACCACATCATTCTGAGCATCGATCTGAGAAGAGAATATCGGGCCGAATCCAAGTCCCGCAGTTTCTACAGCCTTGGTTACAGGAGCAATCTCCTGAATATTAGAGTAGATGAATCGCTTTCCACGATTCTCACCTGATCGGTATTTTCCGCCATCCTCGATATTCACATCTCCGAGCTTCAGCAGATAGGTATTGAGGAACTGGGTATAATCCATAGAAAGATCGACCTCCAGTGAATTGTATTCCTCCCATAGGTACTCCTGCTGAAGACGCTTGTGCATATAAGTATTAAGGGCAGTATTCTTTTGGAGCTGAGCAGAATTGGCATCCTTGCTCTGAGTGAAGGATACAAGTGAAAAGGCATCCTTACCCTCTACCTGAACAAAAAGCTCCACAGCACGGTCATCTTCAGTATCATTCTGTGAAAATACAAGCCTCAAGGTATTTCTACCCTCTGCTCCTGCCTCTCCTTTGGTAATTTCCACCCAGTCTTCTCCCCCTGAAATGAATTCAAGCCAAGCAGTATATGCTCCTTCAGATGTCAAGACACACGAAATCGTCTCACCATTGGGCGAAATATTTCTTCCTTTAGCCGGATTGACAAAATTCTTCACACCAGCTTCCAATGCCGGATCTGCAGCCGGATCTTCTACTGGAGTATCTGGCTGTACGGGATCTTCACCACATCCAGAAGCAAGAAGAAGTGCAGTCATGATGCCAATGCATCCTATAAATCTGTAAAAATTTTTCATAAGGGTTCTTTAAACAATAATTCCTGCTAAAATACGATTTTTTTTCGTAATTTTGTTTAATTATAGACTTTATATAAACAAACTATAACAACTGATATTTATGAGCAAGAGATTTTTTATCACAATGGGGCTGCTCGCGACAATAGTCTTTGCAGCTTTATCATGTAAAGAGACTCCCCAGGAAGTACCTCAGGATGACCCTGTAATAGCGCCGGTTACTTCTATAGAGGTCAATGCACTAGACAGGACATCTATAACATTCACTATCAGCTCGGATTCTCCGGGAGACTATGCGTGGACCATTGTTCCTGCTACAGAGAAGATAAATAGCGCAGAAAAGCTTTTTAACGAAGGTACTTCAGGTATGTTCGGTTCATCTCAGAAGGTCGAAATCACATACAACGAACTTGAGGGAGGCAACGAATACAGCATCTACTACGCCGTACGAAAGATAAACCCTTTCACATACAGCGAGTTACACTGCGAACCTATATCTACAGTCTTCCCATATGAGGATATGATCACTCTCGAGAAAGTAACCACAAATGCAGTATCATACCATATCGAAAAGCCGGAGGGGGCGAAGGCCTACAGGCATATGATCGTGGATTACAACGACTTCCTCTATTTCAAGGCTCTCGTAGGTGTAACTCATGACTCATATCTCAGCGCATTCGGACTGGGCGACACAGAAAGCAAGACCTTTGATTATGAGTGGGTGCAGATGGACGGATGGAACAATTATCCGACATACTTCTACTCAGACACAAAATATCTCATCATTGCAGGCGAGTCTGAAAGCACTGAAATCGACTCTCAGGTAAGCGCGGATAAAGTAAAGTACATCGAATTCACTACACCTAAGGCAGAAGTATGTCCTTACGAGGTGGATGTCCAGATTTCCAACATCACTTCTCTGTCTGCCGACATCACGTTGACCCCTGAAGAAGGTGTGGACAGATACCGTATGTATGTAATGAGCGAGGCTGATTACGAAGCATTCCTCTTCGAAGGCGAGGAGATGGTAAGACGTGCTGTAATCGGTGGATGGGACGACACATCTACAGAATACAGAGGTCCTCAGTCACTCAGTCTCGAAGGACTCCATCCTAATTCAAACTACTATATCTGCATGGTGGTATTCGACAAGGATATGAGGGAGCTCTATATTGAGGAAGTATTCACTACAACTGAGCCTACGGGTCCGGCTCCCGAAATCATCATCACAGAAAAGGAAACTGAGGAGCCATGGAACTCTGCCGGCATCAACCTCCAGCTGAAGAACACCGTGAGTGCGCTTGCATTCATCCATACAAAGTATGCTGTGGATGAGGTACTTAACATTCCTGGCAACGAAGATCTCACAATGGATGTCGTAATCAGCACTAACGGAACTCCGCTTTCTGGAGCAGAAATTTCAAAGGCGACATCCGCAGGCGGTGCAGACATAATATTCTCGAACCTCAGTCCAAACACAGAGTACGTCTATGCCATCATGGCCACTAACGCAGAATATGTATCGACATCATATGTATATAACTTCAAGACTGGTGCCGAGCCTGTAGTGGAGACTACACTGTTCGACAAACTGAAAGGCGAATATACAGCCAGAATCACTGATGTCGACGGTGTTCCACACACATTCGACGTGACTATTACTGACGGAGTGAACGACGCGACCAGAGAGTCTTACAAGGCACAGAATATTCTTGTATGCCTCGGATTCGACCCTTGCGGAGTAGCATATAACTCACCTGAAGACCTTCTGAAAAAGAAATGGGCAAAGAATGAAGAAGAAGCTAACCGTAACTACGGTCCTAAGTGGTTCCTCGAAATCGACGAAAACGACAACATCACCACATTCAAGCATGCAGTAGCTGCAAACTCTTTCGACCCTGTGAACAATGTGGAGCTTGTAGATTACTCGGCTGAGGGTGAAGACCCGATGGCATCATTCAACAACCAGACAATCTGGTTCAAGGGAACCTTCAACAGATACTATGCATCAAGAGATAAATGGGAAATGCAGGCTACTACACTCATTCACGATGTAGATTTCAATGAAGCTACCGGCACAATCACTGTGAATCCGATAACTCACTACAAGAGCTGGAGTTCTAGAGGTGAGACAATCACTGAATACCCAGGAGTATCTCAGAGCAAGAACTGGTATGGTGGTTCAGACTCAAAAGTGATTTTCTGCGGAAACAGCTCACTCGTTCTCACTCCAAAGAATAAGACAGCCGCTCAGGCAACCTGCGGAATCTCACCAATGAAGAAAGATCTTCAGGTTCCTGGTATGAAGGTAATCAACATTCAGGAGAACAAACGCACCTTAAGGAAATAATATGAAGAGCTTGATAAGAATACTTACAATCGCCTCGATTCTCCTCCTTGCCTTTGGATGCCGGGAGGAGGAGATCCGATTGGAGGGAACCGGCATCAGCGACATCAGTTGGTCGAAGGATGTACTTGCAGATGAGGACGGTGAAATGCTGTCTCTTACATTTACCGCAGAAGGCAAATGGACAGCAGTCTCATCCAAGCCAGAATGGTGTGAAATACTTACCCCCACAGGAGTGAGCGGTCAGGCTGCCCTTCGAATCAATATCACAAAGAATACGGCGGCTTCATCACGCAGCGCTGAGGTAACAATCAAGGTGGAGGATTATCCTCTGGCTGAGATACTCATAGTTTCGCAGGCTGAAGGAGTAGTAGAGCGAGGCGATGGAAGATACCGTGAGATCAACGAATGGGTATATGACAAGATGGCTTCCAACTATCTCTGGAACGACCCTGTAAGAAACCTTGCACTTGACTACAGCATCGGATATCAGGCATTCCTTAAGTCCATACTCGATGGAGTAAGCAAGCAGAATGACATCAATCATGACGATGGAGCATATAAGCAGGATTACAGGACAGAGTATTACACACAGATAGTAAGCAACGCTCCGGAGACCAAGGCTGTCGGCCAGCAGGCCAGAGGCAATGGATTCTATCTCCTTCGTCCTGTAAATCTCGGAACTGCAATCGGAGTACTTATCGACACAGTGATTCCTGGAGGCCCTGCTGACAGACTCGGCATAAAGAGAGGAGACTTCATTACCGAGGTCAATGGCGTGAGCATCACAATGGACAATTACAAAAGTGTAACCAGCAAGATATATACTGATGCCCTTTCAATCCGCACTAATTCTGTAGCATGGGAAGGCGCACAGCTTGACCAGGCTGTACTGACACCTATCGGCACATTCGATCTCACACCTGAAGCCTATATAGAGCCTGC
Source organism: Candidatus Cryptobacteroides sp. (assembly GCA_045614445.1). Classification (GTDB taxonomy): domain Bacteria; phylum Bacteroidota; class Bacteroidia; order Bacteroidales; family UBA932; genus Cryptobacteroides. The sequence goes on from JAZLCW010000059.1 coordinate 12,254, forward strand.
AATCTACAAAGCTGAAACAGTAGAGCTAAGTAATGGTAAAAAGGTAGGATATCTGCTTTATATGGGCTTCCATGCAGACTACGACGAGCAGCTGATAACAGTATTCGACAAGTTCAAGGCTGACGGTATTGAAGACCTGGTTCTTGACCTCAGATATAATAACGGAGGTGAGATTCTCTCCAGCGCAGTCATGGCTACGATGATTGCCGGTCCTGCTCATCAGGGCAAGACTCTGGCAAAGCTCACATTCAATGAAGAACGAACTGCAGCAGGTGAATCAGCATCATATAAGATCGGTGTAAAGGAAACAATCGAGTATCCTGATGGCTATCTCCCTATCGAGGAAGCATTGCAGCACTCCATTGATCTGGACCGAGTATTCGTGATAGCTACAGACATTACTGCTTCTGCCAGCGAAATCATCATCAACGGTCTGCGAGGACTCGACATCGAGGTAAATCTTATAGGTACAAGAACCAGCGGAAAGAATGTAGGAATGGAGGGATTCAGCAAGAAATACAGGAACTACGACTTCCTCTTCTATCCTGTATCATTCTACATAGAAAATGCAAAAGGTTTCAGAGATTATCCTGAGGGTTTCGAGCCAGACATCTATCTTGATGATTCAACATATTATCCGGGAGGAGACTTCGGAACCATGGGAGACTATCTCTGCAACGCAGCCTTCGGATGGATCAGAACCGGACAGAAGCCTGGCAGAACATCTGCCACACAGAGAAGCATCAGCCTCGAAGAAATTCCTAATCCTGTAAGCACAAGACTTGGAGGAAGCAGAATAGCCTATAGAGACTAGCTTTAAAATAGCTACCAATAAAAAGGGCGGCCTTTCATGGGCCGCCCTGATTGTTTGATGGTATCGGAGATTATGCACCGAAACCGCCTGTGATGTTGAGCTCTGTTACAAAAGTCTCATAATAGTTACCCTCTGCATCCCATACTACAGTATAAACATTGTATCCAGGGCTTGCATAGTAGTTTGTATATGTCTCACCTGCAACTACTGGTGAAGAACCTATATACTCGCTTGTCAGGATGTACTGAACCATGCTCTTTGCTGATGGATAGTCAATAAGATAATCCTCATGGAAGCAAGCAGTGATTGCAGAATAGCCCTCTGGAAGCTCTACAGACCATGAAACAGTTGTGAAGTCACCTACAGTCTGAACATCAGCTGTTACAGTTGGCTTTGCTGCTACCCAAGCTGCATTCTCATTACCGTTATCATCTGTAGCGAATACGAAGTTTCCGAGATTCATCTCTGGAGTAAATGTGATGAATGTAGCCTTAGTATATGTTCCGTCAGCAAGCTTAGCAGAAACTACAAAATTGCATGGAGAACCTACTGTAAGTCCTGTCATCTCTATACCCTCAGCTGGAAGATCAGCTGCAGCCACCTTGTTCATATAGTATGAGTTAGGTGTAAGAGCGATGTATGCGCTGGCTGTCTCTACTGTTGTTCCATAGTAGCTGTCACCCCAAGTGAAGTGTTCAGTTGACTTGTACCAGTAGTAATATGTATCAACCTCTGCATCGCAAGAGATCTTGACAAGACCTGTCTGTGCTGGAGTACCCTGAAGCTCAGCAGTAACCGTTGCTTCAGCATATGTCATCTCCTTTGCAGTGAAATCCTGCTGGAATACATCACCGTATGCACCGTACTGGTCAACAGCCATAGCGAGGAGAGTTGTAGTCTGACCTGGAGTAAGACCTGTCTTGTTAGCTGTTACTGTAGCTCCTGCAGACATATAGCCGTTGTTAAGAAGGTATGACTGCTTGTCAGCGATTGTAGGAACCAGCTCTGGCTCTACGAAGTAGTAGTAGATATAAACTGCGTCTTCTGCAGTAAGAGGAACTGAAACTTTCTTGAAATCAAGAGCTGGCTCACCTGCTGTAACTGCAATGCTGCTGCCTGAGATAAGTCCATCTGTTCTCCACTCATAGTAGTAAAGGTCAGAAACAGTATACTTGGTCTTACCCTCTACGTAAGGAAGGATGTAAAGATAGTAAGTAGTACCTGGCTGGATAGTCTGATAGCCATCAACGAGAGTATTAGGGTCACCTGTATAAATACCGTTCTCCCACTCGCTGCTAACCTCTATAGGAGTGTAGTACATTCCGTAGTTGTTGATCTCAGAAACGATGTCTGCTCTGTTGTCATCATCAGAATACTTCTCGCTGAAACCACCATAGAACTTAGTGATACCCTTGAACTCAGCGCTGATCTGAATGTCGTTGAATGAAAGAGCAGTTGTCTCGAGATCTACGAAAGCATTGAGATAGTTGGTAGTCTGGATTGAACCAAGAGTCCAACCTGAAGCCCAAGTAACCTCGTCAGTCCACTGGTCAAGCGCGATAACCCAGATCACATACTGCTCACCCTCAACAAACTCAACAGCAGTCTTGAGATCAGCGATAGGATACTCCTCGATAGATCCGTCAAAGTAGTTGTCATCAAGAGGTGTATCGTTCTCATCTACATACCAAGGTGACCAGCCGAAATCCATCCAGTCGTTTGGATCAGCTACATACTCAACTACAGGTCTAAGTTCGTCAAGAATAGCATCTGGGTTATAGTCAGATATTGGAGATATACCAACGAGGTAACCCATCACACCGCTGTTCATATCTACAGTAAGGTTACCCTTACCAGCCTGGATTGTCTTGAATGCCTTAGTTGTAAGAGTTACAGAAGCAGTGACAGTCTTACCACCTTCAGCAACTGCAAGAACTTTGAGTGTTCCTTCAGCAACTGCAGCACCTGAAGCGATAGCCTCAGCTGATGGAGCTGTTACATAGAACTCTGCCTGGCCGTAGTCTGCAAGGTACTGAGTGTTCTCCTTGATAACCCAACCTGCTGGTACTTCCTTCACCCAGTCAGTAATGTTAGTAGCAGCAACAGGGATAGTAGCTGTCTTACCTGGGTTAACGAACTGAGTTGAAATAAGGCCACCGTAGTTAGAAGCGAATCTGAATGATGCAGCTCCGTCGATAGTTACAGTAATGGTGTTGCCATCTGGAAGAGTGATAGTAACATACATAGGAGTCTCCTCACCCCAGCCTTGTGCCTCTTCCTCGTCAGTATAGTTGTCTGTATAAACAACCTCAGCCTCAGAGAATACGCATGGCTTGGTGTTACCGATGTTGATCCACTCCTCACCATCGAATGTCACGTAAACATTACCTGTAGCAGGGTCAACGTCAACCTGTGGAGTTACGCCTACTACCGGAACAGGATTACCCTCTGCATCTGTTACGATGACTGGCTTTCCATCCTCATAGATAGCCCAGTAAAGGACGCCGTCGATTGTAGTGGTTGTCACTACACCTGTAAGATCCTGCTCATACTCAGGATATACAGTGAACTTAGAACCGTCAGAGAGAGTGATCTCATAGGTACCATCAGTCTTTGCATTGCAAGACTTAACGGTTACCAGTCCGTCTACCTGTCCCTGAAGAGCTGCGATCTTACCTTCAAGCAAAGTCTGAAGGGCCTGAAGCTCGCTGTTAAGTCGGGTTTCAAGGTCTTTCAATCTCTGATCGAGGTCTGCAATGTCACCCTCTACCTTGTCGATTCTCTCGTTAAGAGCAGAATCATCGTAGCAAGATGTAAATACAGGACACGCAAGTGCTGCAAGGATCATCGATCCTGAGACAGCTTTCTTAAAAAATTGTCCGATCTTCATAATTGAAATTAATTAAAGTTAATAAATAGTAAATATAGTAAATGAATTACTTTTCCGTATAGTTAGGGAAATACCAGCTGAGCTTGCGAGGCTCTGAACCATCGCCTGGGAGAATCCAGTAGAAGAGCTTGCTGATAGCCTGTGTACCATCCTCATTCTCACCGAACGCCACGCAACCTGCAAGATGATCCTTGCCTGCATTTTCAAGTTCAGTGACATATGGACTTCCAAGGTAACCGGTAGATGCTGTCAATCCGCCATAGCTTGGGTCACCCACCTTTGTGTACCAATGGTCATAGAACTCGAACGCCCTCATATCCGAAGGTCCGCCTGGCTCTGTAGGAAGAGCATGGAGGTACAATGAATTCTCATCATCACACTGAACGAGATATTTGAATGTCGCAACATCTTTGATGCTGTTGAACATCACCGACCAAGTGCCGTTCTCAGGGTTATAAGTAGGAACGATCTCTACAGTAGGATCCGGTCCTGGCTCCATACCGCCTGTAGTATATTCCACGAACTGGACTTCACTGACTACACCGTCAAGGTCCTCAGCAACAAAGGCATACTTGAATGTTGAAAGAGGATCGAAGCCTGTAAATGCGAAAGACTCCTCACCTGAAGGAACTCTGCACCACTGGTTCATGTACATAGAGTGGTCACCTGGATTGAAGAAGTAGTCCATCCACTCGTCGCGGCTTGCAGTAACTGCAGGAACGGCATATGGTGGAAGCTCGTCATTCATTCCGATGTTGATGAACCATACATTGGCAGTGTTGGCAGGATCATACTTCACCACATATCTTGCACCTGAAGGTGTAATGTCAGTAAATGTAAGAGATGCGTTAGCCTTGCAGTCCTGTGGTCTGTCAGTTACTCTTGGCTTAGAACGGAATGGCTCTGAGAAGAAGATCTCAGTGTACTCGTTGAAAGCATTCTGGCCACAATATGCGATCACATATTCTGTATCAGGCTCTACACTTGCGTACTCAGCCCAGGTTGTCTTGAACTCGCTTCCGTTAGGCTGCTGTGTCTCCATATCGAAGCTGAAATTCTTGTTATGGATAGCATAACCAGCAGCAGCGATCTCATTTCTGAGCGTAGTTCTCAGCTCTTCATCACCCTCGATATATTCACGAGCCGGACGATAGTATCCACCATAAGAAGGCTTGTCCATCGGGAGAAGAAGATGATAACCGTTACGGCACTCCTTGCCGAGGGTCACAGCAAGCTCAAGATAAGAAGCTCCACAGATTTCGCCCAACTCATATGTCATCGCAGCTTCCTCACGATCCTCAGGCTTCTCCATAAGCTGGAAATCCTGCCTTGCATAAGAGTCAGATGGAGTAAGGTTTGCATCACATGCAAAAGCGATAGCTGTAAACACATGGTCCGGATTCACATTTGTCCAAGGACCGATCTGATATGTAAGAGACTCTGTGTCTGAAGCATCTACTGGATCGTTCGGAACATATCCGTGACGAATGAAGTCTCTGAGAAGTCTGCCGCCAAATGCCTCCTCATAGGCATCAATGGCAGAAGCGTCGGTACAATAATAATATACACCGGCTGCATCAGCATTAGGAGTCTGACGGATCTCAGCACCTACATATGTAGTACGTACTGCAAGTTCCACCCACGGATTTCCTACAAGTTCCTTCTTAGGAGTCTCGACATAGACGAGCTTGAGATCGGTAAGAGCAGCCTCTGAAGCACTATTGTCATAACAAGCACCCACTGCGATGATATACTGGCAGCCTGGCACGATGCGCTGCTGGGCATATGATGTGTTTGCCCAGTCATACTCCATCTCGAAGTAGTCTTCTCCCACAGTTTCCTCATCAATAGAGAAACCGCCGCTTCCGCTGGCATTGAACAGATGCGAAACGATTATCTGCTCGACCTCCTGCTCTGAAACGCCCATTCCACCTTCCTCAAGCATATAATTATAGAGGATAGCGAGAGGATAGACATCCACTCTGTAAGAAGCGACATTCGCACCCGGACGGCAGACGAAAGTGAAGTTTGTCTCGGTAAGATCAGTCACTTCAACAGACACACCGTCTTCAGAAGCTACGACCTCGCGGTCATAGATCTTCATAGCGATTTCAGGATGTGGTACCGGGTATTCTCCGTCAATAAGGATAGTATCTGCATCGGAGATGAAAGGATCCTCCGGAGCATTTACATCAATAGGCTTGTCTTCGCAAGAGCAGAAGGCATTAAGAGCCAGTGCTCCGACAATACCTAAAAAGCAGATTTTAGAAAAAAATGTTTTCATAGTATTGGTAATTATTTTCTTTTATAGTCACTTACACCACCATTCAGAAGACAGTAGTTGAGATTGTTGGCATAGCCATTGGCATCTATCGCGATTACATAGATATATGTATTCTCAAGATTCCAAGCCTGATCGACCTCGATATCATATGTCTTCTCCACCTCAGTTCCGGCTGCAGCAGTACCGTTTCCGATTCTGTCGCCACGGTAGGTAGCTGACACTATTTCACGTACTACATGTCTGTGAGTATAGTTATCGTGCTCCTTCATTCCGTCCTTCTGGTAGTACTTCACCTTATCCTCCACGACATATACTCCGCAACGCCATACGGCATCGATTTCAGAATGGATCTTCACCACGACTGATGCATTTCCGTCCGTCAACTCAGATGACACCGCTACTCCACAATATGCAGGATTATCCTCCATAGCTTCATAAAGATGCTCCTTGAGATTCACGCCTTCCACCAAAGAGCCGCCATAATGCATATCCACAACATATGAAGGGAAACCAAGAGCTGTGACATTCATGTCCATCATGATCTTGTCAGTAGCCTCTATAGCAAGGTCATCCGTATCACTTGTATTGCTGTGGAAAGCCATAGGGTGTACATAATCGGCAAAGAGCGAATTCGTTGACAGGATGAAATTCATATTGGTATATCCTGCAGGGCAGTTTGCACACCACGCTCCGGTAAACTCCCAAAGTGCTATATGCTTCTGAAACTGCGACTCGAAGTCCGGATCCGGGGTGGAAGGCTGATCCGGCTTCTGCTGCTCAGGCTTTTCCGGTTCTGGCTCCGGTGTCGGAGTATCAGGTTCTACAGGATCACCACAGGAAATACCGCAGAACAGCGCTGCCAATAGCATAAATATGCTGATAGTTTTCTTCATACTGCTTTATTCATTAATGATATAACCAACAGAACCACCAAGCGGGCACTCGTTGGCATTATTGCAATTGAATGTGACTCCTCCGTCAGAAGTAGTCATTGCGATGACTACGACTCTCATATTATCAGGATTCCAGCCGTTCTCGAGTTCCACACTATTTACTGCTGTCACCTCGACGCCCGGAGTGAACGGATTCTTCTTGTTTATGTTCATTCCGGTAATATCCGGTGCAAACATCTTTCTGACTACATTGTTATGGATATACTCACCGTTCGCACCTGACTGGGTCGCACTGATTCCGTCTTCAAGCAGGAAGATATGATACTTGTGACGGGCAGCGACATTGGATGTTATCTTTGATGTCACAGAAACCTTTCTGGTAGCAGAATCATAGGCTGTTTCGATTGCCACACCGCATGTCGCAGGATACATCTCAAGCTCATCTTCGATGGCACTGATCATACCGGCAGGCTCTCTTGACACGCCTCCTTCCTGCTTTCTCATATTGATATTGAAATATGGGAGTCCGGACATTCCGTATGCTTTATAGAAAAGTCCTGTGGCCTCGATAGTCATAGGGTCAGCCATATTATAATCCATATGGAATGAAAGCGGAAGCAGGACACCAGGCATCTGAGTCTGAACTTCCTTGATATTATAGCTCAGTGACGGACAATTGACGCATCCTACAGATGTAAACTGCTCACCGATGACCTTCTGGAAATAATTCTTCTGGCCGGCCACCTCGGAAGCTCTGACCACAGCTTCATTGTCAGAAACATGGTTTCCGCCAGAATAGAGGGTCGCCTTGAATACATACTCACCTGGAGCGGTAGTGGAAAATGTATTGGCACCTGGCGCCATAGTCACTTCCTTACCGGAAACTGTATAGACAATCTTCATTGTCTTTTCATTGCTCACATCCTTGGCACCGAACATCACGCGGAAAGTGACACAATCCACACCGTCTGCCGCAATGGAAGTACTGCTTGCAAAGATCCTCAGAACACCCTCAGGCACGCCGTCAGCAGGGTCTGCCGGTTCAGTACATGACGCAAGACCCAAGATGACTGCAATAAGGGTCGCAAGATATGATTTCAAATGCTTCATCATTTAGTTATATCTATAATCCAATGTCTCTCCGTAAGCGCACTCGGCACAGTTGTTTACCTGCGACGATCCGTCAGCCTGCTTCTTGTGTACAAGAATGACAGCTCTCATGTTTTTAAGGACATCCGCAGACGGTGCAGCAGCGAATTCGAACTCGAAGCTTCGGTCATATTCTGCTCCCTCCTTCAGATCAAAAGATGTAGCAGACCTATAGGAAAGGAAATTGTCTCCGCTTACTGCAATGACCACATTATCATAAAGATCCTCATCGTTATCGGTATATCCACCCTTGTATACAAGGTTGTCGGCTACAAGAGCACAAACTGCATCATAAGTACCGTCTGCACTTGCCTTTACAGATGTGCTGACCTTAAGTGTGGTACCATCCAATGAAACCTCAGAAACCTTGATTCCGACTGCTGCCGGAGCCTCGGTTCTACGGGTCATTATCTGCTCTGCAATAGTCACTGTACTTGACGAAGTGTTAAGAGTCGCCATATCGTAACAGTTTGTAGGATATGCGGCATTGCTCTCGCCCATCTGGCGGAACACCGATGAAGCGAGATCGCTACCAGCTAAGTCAACACGGAAAGGATGTCCCTTTTCCTCATTGTGGCAAGCCAGTACAATAGAATGATCCATAGCATCTTCACCGAGAGAATGGAGAGCAGTAGTCATTCTCGGACAGTTTGTACACCAGGTACCAGTAAGCTTGAAGATCGCGACATTCCTATGGAACATCTCATACTTCGAACGGTTCACAGCCTTGATCTTCACAGAATTGGATGTCTCCTTACCATTGAAGATTCCTACAAACTCGAATTCGCCATCAGCGATAGAAGTAAAACCGGTAGAGTAACGAGGCAATCTGGTCTCATCCTTTACATTCTTAAAGAATACAGAACCCTTATTGGCCTCAGTAGTGACAACCTTTCCGGTCTCGTCAGTAATGGTGAAGGTAGCGATATCCTTTCCGTCAGACTCGATCTGAGTCTTATCGACAGAAATGGTCATAACACCCTCGGTAGGGACCTCGACCGGGTCACCGCAAGAAGTAAAAGTTGGTATCATTGCCGCGGCAATGATACCATAAAGCATCTTTTTCATATTTTATATTAGAAAGAAGTAGTAATCGTAAGATTTGCACCTGTGTAAGCAGGAATAGTACGGCATACACCACCAGAGCAGATGAATCCCTGCTTGTAACGTCCGTAACCGAGCGCTACGCGGGTACGCGACTTGTTATAGCTGACACCGGCATTGTAATAATGCACTTTAGTGCTTCCATGATTGTACATGTCGCTTGCGAAGATGCTCCAATGTGGTGCAAAGTTCACCTCGAGGAGAGCTGCCATCCAGTCCTTCTTGTCCTGCTTGGTCTGGAGATACTGGAGCTCGAGCTTGGTCGAGAATGTAGATGTCCATTTATAAAGCATATCGGCTACGATGATGTTCTGAGTCATATACTCAGCAGCAGCACCATAAGTGTCATTATACTGCTGGAGAGAGTACAGGAGGATGGTCTTGAACTTCTTGTTCCACTGCTTTTCGATGTCGAAGCTGAAGTCTCTGAAAAGAAGATTTCCTGCCTGGAATGTTCCCTCCTTGGCAATAGCATAATATGTCGAAAAGTTAGCATGAACCCTCATTCCTCTCTTGCCACCGAGTGCAGTACCACGACGGAAGTTATAGAAGGCATCGATCTGGCCACCCATTTCACCGCTGTTGATGAAATTCTGCTGCACAAGTCCTGTCTGAGGACTGTACGGATGGAATGTAGTCAGCATATAAGTGTACTGGGTACACATAGCCGGCACATAGTTCATCAGGTTCGATGTCGAGACATTACCTGAAATGATCTGTGAGTTCATCCACTCGAGACGACGTCCTGTCACTGTAAGACCGAGACCACGTCCATTGTATCCGAACTCGAGAAGCTGTGCATTTCCGTTCTTCTGAAGATACCAGTTATCTGCATTCATATCAGGATTCTGGAAATACTTCTTGCCAGAAGACACATACTCGGCCTTTGCAAAGAAACCGTTACTCTCGAAATTCACACGACCTGAATAACCGATGCTGTTTGGCTTTCCGCCTTCATCGATAAGGTCTGATGAAATCGGCTCATATCTGTTAAGAACAGATCCCTCAAGCGCAAGATAAGTGTTATCCCAGTTCAAGAGGTTCGAAAGCGCGAAGCTGAGGTCAGCACCTCTTACCTGAGTCTCGGTGTTTGTGATGGTATTGGCCCTGCTGGTATTATTTGTGAACACTCCCATACCGAAACGAGGAAGGCCCCACATAGCCTTGAATGCCACTACATCCTTGAAATTGTAGGTAAATCTCGCACCGGTAACTGCATTATTGAGTCCGAGCGCTCTTTCTTCCCAACTACGGAAAAGAAGACCGCTACCGAACTGATCGTAAAATGTACCTGCAGTAATAGAGAAATCCTCATCCATCCAGGTCGCATAGATATTGCTGAGATTGATACCGCTGAGTTCTGACGGATATCCCACAGAACCCGGGAGATAACCCTCTATCTGCATACCTGCAGTGAACTTTCCGTTGTAGTAATCCAGTTTCAGATAATTGTTCGAACCGAACTTGTCATCACCTGCCAGAGCACCTGACTTCTCGTCATTTACATAAGAGTAGTCATTGCTCTCAAGGCTACCTGTAAGATAACCTCTTTCCTGAGCGGAAAGCGTCACACCACACACGAGGAGAGACGCCAATACGATAAGCTTCTTCATTTGAATACGGTCAGTTTAGCGATTTAGCTTACTTAGAACACTTCTTGATAGCCTCGAGGAGTTCAAGCTCGCTGCCCGGAGTGTACGATGTGTGAGAGTAAACGATCTTGCCTTTACCATCAATAACAAACACATGAGGAACGACAGAAACATTCATTGCTCTCATGAAATCCTTGTTCTTGTCGAAAAGGAGCACAAAATCCTCGGCCCATCCGCGGCCCTCAGAAAAAGACTTTGCTTTTGCAAGCATACGGCTGTCATCAGTTGCAACTGCAACCACACGGAAATCAGCCTCTTCCTTCCAGTCTGGAAGCGCATCATAGACTGCATCAAGTTCGAGAATGCAAGGCTTGCAGGTAGTCGACCAGAATGAAACGATCATTGGTGTTCCCTCATCGAGGAGAGTCTTAGTGTTGACAGCTTCACCCTTAGCATTTTCTACGACAACTGAAGGGACCTGTGCGAAAGCCGTTGCAGAAATAAGGATTGCAAGGCTCAAAAGGAATGTTCTCATAATTCTGTACTTAAGTAGTTTATTTACGGCCATATACAAATGGCGATAATTCGGACAAAAGTACGGAATATTCTTTTTTTTTCAAAAATTAATTACGCTAACTGGCGATAAAGTGCTATTGTCCGAGCTGTTTCAGCCACATCGTGGACACGCAGTATATCCGCCCCATTCTGAAGAGCGGCAAAATTAAGAACCTGCGTAGCAGGAAGAGATTCCTCAGGGAAAATATTCAGATACTTGTATATCAGACTTTTACGGGACAGACCGACGAGAATCCGAGGAGCATGGCCATAAGATGTCCGGACTGTCTTGAAGAATTCCAGAGATTTCAGAAGCTCATAATTCTGGTCGATCGTCTTGGAAAAACCGATACCAGGATCCAGGATCCAATCTTTTATCCCATAGTATTCGGCCTTGACGGAAAAATCATCAAAGTATGCCTTTACATCACGGACAACATCCTCATAATCAGTCATCTGAGACATGGTGACCGTATTGCCACGCTTATGCATTGCCACATATGTCAGTCCCAGTTCACCCACCATCGGAAGCATCTGCGGATCATCTTCTCCGGCCGATATGTCATTGACTATGAAATCACCGATGACATCATACGCCTTCCGGACAACAGAAGCCCAGTAAGTATCAATCGACAGCCGCATATTGGTGAAAGAAGACTTGAGCGCCTTCAATACCGGCTCCAGTCTCCCCCACTCATCATCCGCTCCTACAGGCAGAGAACCCGGACGGGTAGAGCAGGCTCCAAGGTCAATGATATCCGCACCTTCGGAAAGCATTTTTTCAATACGCGAGATTGCGGCCTCCACGCCGGCACAACGGCTCCCTGTAAAGAAGGAGTCATCCGTGAGGTTCACAATGCCCATTATGTCGATATGTCTGTCCATAGGCGGGCAAAGATAGCAAAAAAGATTCTCACGCCACTATCGTCACTCATAATGAGAATAAAATTCAAGGGAAGTCGGTAAAACTTTTCTATATTTGTAAGTTAAAGCCTAGAAAAATATGCTAATCGTACTTGAAGGCCTGGACGGAGCAGGAAAATCCACCCAGGTAAAAAAACTCAGAAATTACCTTGAATCACTCTTCGGAAGCTTGGAATACATACATTTCCCACGATATGATGCTCCTGTCTACGGAGACCTGATCAGCCGCTTTCTCCGCGGAGACTTCGGATCCAACGAAACAGTGCACCCGCAGTTGGTTGCCCTTCTTTTCGCAGAAGACCGCCACGGAGCTGCCCCAGGCATTAAAAACACACTTGAGAGTGGAGGACACGTGCTCCTGGACAGATATGTCTACTCAAATATCGCATACCAGTGTGCGAAAATCTCGGACGAAGCAGAAGCCGACAGACTCAGAGACTGGATATTCAACACCGAATACGGAGACTTCAAGCTTCCGGTTCCGGACCTTAACATATTCCTGGACGTACCTATCGGATTCGTCGAGTCAAAGCTCAAGAGCCAGAGAGGAGGCGCTGACAGAGACTACCTTGGAGGCGGACAGGACATACATGAGGCAGACATCGAATTCCAGAAAAGAGTCCGCGCCATCTACAGAAGACAGTGCGAGCTCGACCCTAAGTTCATCAGGATCGATTGTTCTGATGAATACGGCGAAATGCTACCTCCGGGCGCAATCTTTGCCAAAATTCAAGCCGTGGTGGACACTGCCATAAAGTAACCGATATAAAGACAATGGGATATATATCACATAGAATCAAGCGATTCTGCGGATTCATCACCGGATTCGTATTCTTCTTGTCGGGTATAGTAAAGCTCATGGATCCTGTGGGTGCAGGCCTTGTCATGGATGAGTATTTCACTTTCCTGCACATCAGCTTCCTTTCATTTTCTGCAAAGGCTGCCGGAGTGATCTTCGCCCTTGCAGAGACCGTCATCGGTGCTGCTCTCATCACCGGAGTATGGAGAAAAGCCACAGTACAATGTGCTATTGTCCTTCAAGCTTTCTTCACTTTCCTGACACTCCTGCTGGTGATCTTCAATCCGGAAATGGACTGCGGATGCTTCGGCGAAGTCATTCATCTGACCCATCTGCAGACCTTCATCAAGAACATAATCCTTCTTGCTCTGCTGCTGGCTTACTATATCCCGCGTGACCAGCTGGGCGGAACCCTCAGAAAGAAATATATATCATTCGGCCTGGTCACCGTATCAGTTCTTGCTTTTACGGTATATTCACTGATTTACATCCCGCTCATTGACTTCACGGCATATAAGCCGGGAGCAGAGCTTGAAGCCGGAGCAGAAGTAAACGCCGATGATATGTACGAATCAATATTCACATACGAAAAGGACGGCAGACAGGAGACATTCACCCTCGGTCATCTTCCGGACTCCACATGGACATTCGTAAGCGTGGACACACGCTTGAAGAAAGGCTACGAGGAATCGTTGACAGGCCTGTCATTCTACGAACCAGAGACCGAAGAATACATGGACCATCTCGCCATCAAGGGAAAGGTCATGGTAATATCAGTGTATGATCCTAAGATGAGAGCTGCCAGATGGGTAGAAACCGAGGCGTTCATATCCAGAGCTAAGGAAGCCGGATTCACCCCACTTCTTCTCTGCACCTCGGAAGAAGGCATTCCCACATCCCTGCTTGCCTCAACATATATCTCTGACTATAAGACTCTTATAAGTCTCAACAGATCAAACGGAGGTGTAACTTACTTCTATGACGGGCAGCTCATCAGGAAATGGGCCTTCTGCAATGCGCCTGATGCTTCCGCACTCAAGACAATAGCAGAGACAGATGCTACTGAGATAGCCATTGCACAAGACAGTAAAGGAAGCCTTGTATTCCAAGGCTTCCTTCTATACGTTTTCGCAGTCATGCTGCTTATGTAACGCGGCTTTGTTATTTCGCGTATTCGAATGGAGTCTCTCCGTTGATAGGAGCATTGATCACATTATTTACTGTATAAGATCTTCCAGACTCATCAGGAACTGAAACAAAGATACAGAGCTTAAGGTTCTCCGCTTTCCAGCCATCCTTGAGGGTCCACACGAACATCTTCTCAGCAGTCTTTCCAGCCTCGATTGCACCAAGCTTCACACCTGCGTATGATGTACCGCTCTTTGAATCAGCGATACGGATACAGTCATCGAAGTCGTGATACCAGGCATTCTCTTCACCTGCAGGGGCACCCTTCTGCTGTCCCTTGATATTATCCTCAAGAAGCCAGGCTCCCACGCGATACTGGTTGGTCTCGGCAGCCTTCACGCAAACCTTGAGAGTGATGGCGCCATCAGCATATTTGGAATTCACTGAAATACCTGCCTTTGCCTCTTCTGCTTCTATTCTGTCTGCAACAAGAGAACAAACGTTGTTATAATTAACATCGGTTGTCAGCACAGCCCAGTCCACGCAGGCAGTAGGGTAATAATTAACCCCATAGAAACTATCACCGAAATAAGCAGGATCATCAGCAGAGAATGTATGAGCTTCAGCCTTTACTACGTATGGTGCCAATTCATGCTCATCATAGAATTTATGAATTGCAGCTGTCGCATTAGGACAAGCCGGGCACTGCTCACCAGTAAATTTTGTAAGAAGCACTCTTCTTACGAATGATGTATTCGAAGGCTGCGGATCCGCCGGAGTCTCAGGGACCTCTGTAGTCACAGCTGTAACAGTTACAGTGTTGGAGATGAATGTCTTGTAGTTAGCGTAGAATGTGAACTCTCCAGCCTCTGTTGTAGTGAACTTGAACGTACTTCCAAGATCCATAGGCTTATTGTTGCCGTCGAAGATCACTACATCCTCTGTGATAGTCTGATCATTGAACTTCACAACAAATGTAGAAGCGTCGACACCATTGGACTGGATGATAAGCTTATCGACATCGAGCGTAAGCTTTCCTTCAGTAACCGGAGTATCCGGTGTGCCAGGGGTATCAGGAGTATCCGGAGTATCAACCGGTCCTTCGCAAGAAGCGAAGAGCATCACTGCCGCGCTGAGCAGTGATGCAAATCTAAACATAGTCTTCATTATCTGTTATATTTCTGATCCAAATATGACTCGATCGATGCATTCAACATATCCTCGGTAAGAATATACATTCCCTTCTGTTCGTAGCTTGGAACACTGATATTCTTTATCGGAGTGAGAGACTTGACCACAACCGGCACAGCAGGCTCACCGATAACGCGTGGCTTAGCATATTCTGCCTCCCTTGCTACGCTTGTTGAAGCAGTCTTGGACGATTTGCCTCTTGTGAATGTAATCTCAGAAACAACCGGTCTCAACATCTGTGCGTCACCTTCGCCCCATCCGCCGATTGCGTTAGGATAATGCTCGTAAAGCTTGGCATCAGCTGCATCATGAACAGGAGCCATTACCGGCTTGATGATGAACTTATCGTCATTTACGATCTCTACCGGGAACTGAGCAGGCATGATGACCTCACCTTCCGCGTCTTCACGGCTGCTTAACACAGCTGACTTATATCCATGGTTCTGCTCATGATTGTAACCTGACATGAAGAATGGGATATCCTGCCAGTTTGCCATCGGTGGTGTTGCCCACTGGTCGAATGGAAGAATAACATTTCCTTCTGCATCGATCTCAAGATACCACTTAGGACCGAAGTCATAGAAGATCTGAGCATTGTCGATACAGCTGTACTGAGAGTGCACGAAGAGATCAAACGGAGTAGCAAGCTCGAGACGGCTGGTTGTAGGATAGATAGGGTCCTCATCGAACCATCCGAGACAAAGTACTCTGTTTCTATACTTCAATCTATAGTTATTGAAGATATTAGCCTCACGCTTGTAGTCCTCATACAAGGCATCAGTAGCATTCTTATCGTAGCCGTAGCTATTATAGAAGTCATATACATCCTGGGTAAGATCCGGAGTCTCGATCGAGTTCACGATCTTGATGTTAACAGACTTCTTCATCTTATACTCCTGAATGTTGTTATTGCTGTCATACTCTCTGATAAGCACCTGAGCGGTTGCAGTCCAATCACCTTCAAGAGTATTGAAGAGCGGGCTGTTCACCTGCGGAACCATATCAAGAAGCTTAGTCTGACAGTCAGCTACAGCAGGACAAGGCTTACCTGTCTTCTCTGGTGAATAAAGGTCGTTTGGAGTCTCCTCAGCATTATAGCCGAGAACTGCAAGACGAATAATCTGTCCGTCAGTAGAGTTGATCTGGATCTCGAAACCTTCATCCGAGTTGATTGCAGCAATCTCTTCTTCCGAGAAATAATTCTGGCAGAGGTCAGCATACTTCACATCGGAGTTTGCTTCGAAGAGGAACTCTCTCTTATAGTCAGCAGCATAGTATGCTCTTACGACATCCTTGTTAGGAGCCTTGATGTTGAACTTCGCAAAATACTCGTTCTGGTTGTTCTCGACTGGTGTAACCTCGATTACAGGAGCCGCCATCTGCTTGGTAGTAGTCTCGAATGTCTCGTGGATGAATTTCTGCTTTGAGCCATCCTGATCTCCGATGACAGTCACGAACACATGATAGAGATTGTCCGGATCGAGAGCGACGCTGTTGAATTCTCTTGCCGACACTGTCGCATTTCCCGAAAGTGTAGGGAAATACAGATGCTGCATACCATAGTATGAGCAGACAAGCCACTGAAGCCACTCCTCATTACCAAGGAGAAGGTCGTTTACGAGAACCTGATATGTAGCATCGTTACAGATCATATATGAGTAAACATATACGTTATCGTCCACAAGGAAGCTTACTCTGGCATCGATTGGAGTCACATCATCGATGATGACCTCGAAATCTGTCTCAAGAAGCTCCGGAGCCTTAGTCTGGAAATAAAGGGCCTGGAAAGTTCCATTCTTTCCGAATGAGTTGTCAGCCCAATACTTTTCCTCACCTGTAGTGAGAACTCCTGTAGCAGGGTCGAATTCGAGGTTTGCCTTCTGTGTGAATCCGCCTGTCTCGCTTACCCAGCCGTTCTGATCCCACATAGGAACATAATATCCCCAGTCTTTATCCTCTGATCCATATGACCATCCCCAGCCTGTCTCGTCAAGGTGTCCGTATCTGTACTGACCTGCGGTGAAGAGATATGGCTCTGCAGGAGCGATCGGAAGGTGGAGCATGATAGGCTCACCTGTATCAGGGTCAATATAAGTCGATCCATCATCGTTCAGTCTGTTCTCATTGTACGGGTGGATATATACTGTAGTATCTCTCACAGTCTCCTGCCAGCCCATACATCCGTGACCGTTCTCCATAAGGTTCACCGCCCATGTTCTTCCCATCTCATATTTAGCCATAAGGACATCAAGAAGAGATCCGAAGTTGTAGCGGATAGCATATTTCTCAGGTTCATTTCTCACCTCATCAGGAACAGTGATGCGAACCTTGTATCCCATATATTCAGTATCCATGAGGGTAAGCATCTTGTCGAATGAGTATCCGGCTGTCTTTACCTCTACCTCAAGGATATCCTCATAGAAATTCGAAGCATCCACCTTAGCGGCGAAATAAACCCAATAAGATTTATTGGCCTCAAGATCTGAAAGCTTCACAGAAGTCTCTGCAGGATCCACTTTAGTTCCTGTAGCAAAAAGGACAGCAGGCATAGTCATCTCTGACTGCTCTTCACTGACTACATAAGCGATCTCGATAATGTTCTTCGCATTGATCTCGATCTCGGCAGAAGTCTGATCCGCGGTCTTCACCCTGGCCTCGAGAAGAGGTTCGGCTGTTGTCGGATCATCTGGTCCCGGCTGCGGCGTCGGCTCTACGCAACTGTAAAGTCCGAAGGACAATACAGCAAGCATGAGAGCTGAAATTGTCTTAAGAAATGTACTTTTCATTTAATTGTTTTATTGTTAGTTTGATAATTGTCAGAATAAAACGGTATATCGCGGCAAAGATAAACTTTTTCCGCAAGTTTCCAATCATTTATTAAGTAGATAACGGATTCCCACCATTTTTTATATCTTTTTGCTATATTTGCCCCGATAATTTTAATCTGATAGAAATGGAGAATCATTCACTTTTGGCAGTATCGCCTGTAGATGGACGCTATTCGCGTCAGACTGAGCCACTTAGGGAATATTTCAGCGAATATGCCCTCATCAAGTATCGCGTTCGCGTGGAAATCGAGTATTTCATCGCACTTTGTCAGATTCCTCTGCCTCAGCTTGCTGATTTCGATTCGTCGAAGTTCGAAGCCCTCAGAGATATTTACAGGAACATGACACTGGCTGACGCAGCCAAAGTGAAGGAGATCGAAAAGGTCACCAACCACGATGTAAAGGCTATCGAGTATTATATCAAGGACCGTTTCAAGGAAATGGGCATCATCAAGTGGGGAGAGTTCGTTCACTTCGGACTCACATCACAGGATATCAACAATACTTCAGTTCCGCTTTCGTTCAAGGAAGCCATCGACGAGTGCTTCATGCCTCTTCTGAAAGAAGTCCTCGGCCTCATCAAGGGAATGGCTGCTGACTGGGCTGAAATCCCGATGCTCGCCAAGACTCACGGACAGCCGGCATCCCCTACCCGCGTAGGCAAGGAGTTCAATGTATTCGCAGTGCGCATCGAAGAGCAGATCCGTCAGTTCGAGCAGCTCACCTATCCGGCTAAGTTCGGTGGAGCCACAGGTAACATGAACGCCCACAAGGTGGCATACCCTGCGGTGGACTGGATCGCATTCGGAAATGACTTCGTAGCATCACTCGGCCTCAAGAGATCGTTCCCTACCACTCAGATTGAGCATTACGACAACCTTGCATCCCTCTTCGACTGTCTGCGCAGAATCAACACCATCCTCATCGACTTCGCACGTGACATCTGGACATATATTTCAATGGAATACTTCCGCCAGAAGGTAAAGGCAGGAGAAGTAGGATCATCAGCGATGTCGCACAAGGAGAACCCTATCGACTGCGAGAATGCGGAAGGCAACTTCGGAGTGGCAGATGCCCTCTACACACACCTTTCAATGAAGCTTCCGATCTCACGTCTGCAGCGTGACCTCACAGACTCGACAGTGCTCCGAAATATCGGAATGCCGCTCGCGCACTCGATCATCTCCCTCAACTCATTGAAGAAGGGACTCGGCAAGCTCATCCTCAACGAAGATGCCATCAGAGCCGACCTTGAGAGAAACTGGGCTGTAGTGGCAGAGGCTATCCAGACAATCCTCCGCAGAGAAAATTACCCGAACCCTTACGAGACGCTCAAGGCACTCACTCGTACAGGTGCGGGTATCAATCACGAAATCATCGCCGAATTCATCGAGACACTCGAGGTTCCGGAATCAGTTAAAGAAGAGCTCAGGGTCATCTCCCCTTGGACCTACACAGGATTTTAATCAACGATATACACATCTTCGCCAGGGACAGCAAAGCCAAACTGCTCTCTGGCGAATTTTTCTAATGTATCGCGGTTGGTCTTAAGTTCTTCGATATCCTGATTCATCTCCTCGATCTCACGGCGATACATATCCATCTGTCTTTCCTGACGCGCGATCTCCCTCTTGGCTTCGATCCAATGAATCACTGTATTGCCCGGTCCTACAAGCTTCATCACGATAAAGACAAGTGTTGCTACTACTGTAAACCACGCAAGCCTCCTATGCTCGCCGGTAAAAATATCCTTGATCTTTCCCAAAATAGTTCTCCTTTAATATTAATGTCTCGACAAAATTAACTATTTTTGGCAAATTAAACATTTAAACACAGAAAATATGAAGCCAACTTTACTTGTTCTTGCAGCCGGAATGGGCAGCCGCTACGGCGGGCTCAAGCAAATGGACGGTCTCGGTCCCAGCGGAGAGACCATTATCGATTACTCTATCTACGATGCTGTCCAGGCTGGCTTTGGAAAAGTAGTATATATCGTGCGTGAATACTTCCGAGAGCAGATGGAAACTGTTGTAAAAGAGAAGTATAGCAATGTCAGATGCATTGACGGAGAGCCTCTTGAATTCCAGTTTGTCACTCAGGAGCTCAACAAGATTCCTTCACAGTTCAGCCTGAACCCTGACCGCGAAAAACCTTGGGGAACAGCACATGCTGTACTTATGGGCAAGGAAGCCATAAAGGAACCGTTTGCAGTGATCAACGGTGACGACTACTATGGAAAAGAATCATTCAGGATCATCGCCGACTGGCTCAGAGCACACGAAAACTGCACTGGAGAGTATGCACTCGTAGGATTCGAGCTGGATAACACCCTGTCTGAGTCCGGCGGAGTATCCAGAGGAATAGGAACATCCGATAATTCCGGATACCTTACTGATGTGGTAGAGCATCATAAGATACAGATGGCCCAGGACGGCAAGATCTACGGAGAGAACAACACCACAGGCGAAACGGTAGAACTCGCACCTAAGGCACTATGTTCGATGAACATGTGGGGATTTACCCCTGATTATTTCGACAGAAGCGAAGAAATCTTCACGAAATTCCTTGAAAACAACATCAACGAGCTCAAGGCCGAATTCTATATTCCTTACGCAGTCGATACCATCATCAAGGAAGGAACAGGAAGATGCGAACTTCTTTCCACTCCATCGAGATGGTTCGGTGTCACATTCAAGGAAGACCGTCCTGGAGTCGTGGCCAAGTTCCAGGAATTCGCAGACAAGGGAATATATCCTTCCCCACTTTACAGATAATCTGATCCGATATCGATAACTCAGTCATCCCCGGCCTGACCGGGGATCTTTCAACTATTAAATATGGCATTTTTCAAAAGACACAAAGGAAGAGCTTCATACGAGCTCTTTACCGGTTATTCTCATTACCTGCCGGGAATCGGAGGCATGATGATGCTTTTCCTGCTATTCATCCTGGGCTCGCTTCTGGGAAGCCTTCTCAGTGGAGTATTCAACCTTGCAATGGGCTCATCCGCCCTCGTAGAATCGTACAGCATGCTCATCTCCTACCCGGTATCATTCATTCCGCCTTTGCTTTACGCCTCGGCAAAAAGCAGACGAAATGAAATATTTGATACAGGATATGCTCTTGACAGCAATAATTTCGGAAGCAAAGGAGGGTTCCTTATCGCCCTCACCGTATCTTTTGCCACAATAGCAACAGCATTCGTAGTCGAACCGGCCGTGGCCATTCTGCCTGAAATGCCGGCATTCCTCGAAGAAGCATTGAAGTCAATGACCAACGGTCCTCTCTGGGCATCTCTGCTTTCAGTCTCGATATTCGCTCCTCTTTTCGAGGAATGGTTATGCAGAGGTCTGGTTCTCAGAGGATTGATGAGCAAATTGAATCCTGCAGGAGCGATCTGTATCTCGGCTGCATTCTTCGCCATTCTGCATATGAACCCTTGGCAGGCCATCCCAGCATTCATCCTGGGACTTCTGTTCGGATATGTATATTACAGGACAGGCTCGCTCAAGCTCACAATGCTGATGCACTGCGTGAACAATACAATGGCTACAATTTTCAGCAGGATTCCTGCATTCGAGGATGCTGAGACATTCATGGATGTGCTTGCACCTTGGAAATATGCGGGTATCTATGCAGCAAGCTTAGTCATCCTTATCTGCGCAATCATAATATTGAGAGCTGTTCCTGTCAAGGATCAGAAGATGGGAAACTGCGACAAGGTCGAGCCAATGTCCATCTAAGCCGTCATTCCGAGCGGAGAGCGAGAAGCTCCGTCTCTGCCACTTCAATGGTGTCAAGCTTGCCTACATCCACCAGATGCAGTGCCTCAGCCTTGACACCATATATTTTATACTCTGCACAAACCGACAGATAAAAATCCATTATCGGGAAACGTGGAGTATCGGATTCTTCATAAAGACAGTTTTTCCTTGCATATGACTCAAGGATATCGAATATCCTGTCCGAAAGGATATGAATTCCGGAAAAAGCAAGCTTCAGGCATTTCGAAGAGTCCAGTTCCGGATACGGCGATTTCACTTCACCTGTATTTATATTGGTCCATCCGACAAGAAGCATCGTCTCAGGATCAAACAGCAGATAACGGGATGTCTTTCTTTCACTTACAAGCAAAGTAGACAGAGCATCCTCCCTTACGCAGGACTCGAACCACCTGATATCCAGATCAGAAAGGATATCCACATTATGTATGAGGAATTTACCGCACCCATCCAGATATGGACGTGCATGCAGGACTCCACCTCCAGTTTCCAGAAGAAGACTGCGTTCATCTGAAACCCTCATTTCCATAATATCCTGATCTTCCGCCCACTGCTGGACCATATCAGCGAAATGATGGACATTGACCACGGCTTCATCTACACCTGAAGCTTTAAGCTTGCGGGTCACGTGTTCGATCAGAGGCATTCCACCGACCGGAACCAAGGCCTTGGGCATCGTATCGGTCAACGGCTTGAGACGGGTACCAAGTCCCGCAGCGAAAATCAGACTTTTCATAATATCCGATCTATTTTCTGTTCACGATGTATCAGACGGACACGGATGTCAGGATACCTTTCCGCGAGGTGATGCGCCAGATGCTCAGCACAATATACCGAACGATGCTGGCCACCGGTGCAGCCGAAACCTACCATCAGGCTGGTGAAGCCTCTTCCTGAATATGTCTCTACATGAGGATCAATCACAGCATACACATGTTCCAGATATCCGATTATCTCTCCATCATCTTCAAGAAACCTGATCACAGGTTCATCCATGCCGGTAAGTTTCTTGTATGGCTCGTATCTGCCGGGGTTATGAATGGAACGGCAATCGAAAAGATAACCTCCGCCATTGCCGGACATATCCTGAGGTACGCCTTTCTTATAAGAGAAGCTCATTACCTTCACCTCG
Source organism: Candidatus Cryptobacteroides sp. (assembly GCA_045614445.1). Classification (GTDB taxonomy): domain Bacteria; phylum Bacteroidota; class Bacteroidia; order Bacteroidales; family UBA932; genus Cryptobacteroides. The sequence continues at coordinate 35,319 of JAZLCW010000059.1, forward strand.
AGCTTTCCATCTGAAACAGGGGCGGCGAACTTAGGAATATCGGTCATACGGCCGAGAACGTCATTCAGATACGGATACTCTTCGAACGGAACCGCCAGCAATTCCTTCAGTCCCTCTATTGCAGGAGGTATGCTCACAACAAACTGCGCCTTGTTCTCCACAAGTCCTCTGAATCCATATGCGCCCAGGACCTGAAGCGTACGGAAAAGCACGAAAAGACGGAGCCGCGCATCAAAGTGCTGACGGTCCACTTCCATATATTGACCTAAGGCAGACAGATAGCTTTGAAGCATCTTCTCCTTCAGCCACTGAGGGTAACGGGCCCTTGCCTGCCACACGAACGACGCCACATCATAATAGACCGGGCCTCTACGTCCTCCCTGAAAATCAATAAAATACGGATCCTCCTCACGAATCATCACATTGCGCGCATTGAAGTCCCTATACAGGAAGGTATCAGTTTCATCCTGAAGCAGATCATCCGCAAATTTCTCGAAATCATCCTGAAGACGGACCTCATTGAACTCCAGTCCAGAAGGCTTCAGAAAACAATATTTGAAATAATTCAGATCGAACAGGATCATCCTCCTGTCAAACGAAGGCTGAGGATAGCATACTGAAAAATCAAGACATTCCGCACCCTCGAACTGAATTTTGGGCAGCATTGACATTGTACGGCAAAGAAGTCTTTCAAGCGATGAATCCGGAAGAATTCCGCCTTCTTTTCCTGCCTTTGCTATCAGGTCCGAAAGCAGTACATCTCCAAGATCTTCCTGAAGATATGTCATTGTATCTTCACTTACCGACAGAACCTCGGGAACAGGTATCCCTTTGGAATGTAAATTTCCGGCAATGGTCAGAAACGCCTTGTTTTCAAGACTATCGGTCCCGGTCACACCTATGCATGAACCTCCCGGGCCAGATATTCTGGCATATTGTCTGTTGCTTCCGGAGCCGGTCAATGGAGTGATCTGCTGCGGCTCGAAGCCGGTGTATCTTTTATATAATACTTCTAATTCCTTCATCGTTCGGATTTGCCTTCAATAAAATGCGAATTTACGAAAATGTTCGGAGAAAAAAACTTACATTTGTATGATTTAAACACTTGATCGCAATGCTAAACTTCGCATACTGCTCAGACAAGTACCAGTACACTATGGGAAAATCCTTTTATGACAGCGGAATGAAAGACCAGCACGCTGTATTTAATCTGTTCTACAGAAAAGCCCCTGAAAACAACAACTGGGCTGTGGTAAGCGGAACAGACGAAGTAATCGAAATGATCGGAAATCTCGGAAACATGGATCCGGTCTTCTTCGAGAAGTTCCTGCCTGGAGAAGAATACGCCGAATACCGCGGATATCTTTCCTCAATGAAATTCACCGGAACCGTATATGCGATGCGAGAAGGTGAAATAGCATTCCCGAACCAGCCGATAATCATTATCGAAGGTCCCCTGATCGAGGCTCAGGTCCTGGAGACCCCTATGCTCTGCATCATGAATCACCAGATGGCCGTAGCCACCAAAGCGTCCAGAGTATGTCGTGCCACAAACCGTCCCGTGAGCGAATTCGGATCAAGAAGGGCGCACGGTCCTTGGGCGGCGACCTATGGAGCCAAGGCTGCAATCATCGCTGGCTGCAGCACTACTTCCAACATACTTGCAGGCACAATGTATGATTACGGATCGACCGGTACAATGGCTCACAGCTATGTCACAGCTTTCGGATGCAGTGTAGAAGGAGAACACAAAGCATTCGACACATATATCAAGACCCATAAGGGAGAACCGCTCATTCTTCTGATCGACACTTATGACACTCTCAAATGCGGAATTCTGAATGCCATCAGGTCATTCAAGGAAAACGGTATCGATGACAGTTACCAGTGGGGCTACGGTATCAGACTGGACAGCGGCGACCTTGCATATCTATCGATGGAATGTCGCGAAATCCTTGACTCCAACGGGCTGAAAGCCTGCAAGATCTTCGCTACCAACTCATTGGACGAATACCTCATCACAGACCTCGAGCGTCAGGGAGCCTGCATCGACTCATACGGAGTAGGTGATGCGATCGCCACCAGCAAGGCAGCCCCATGCTTCGGAAACGTGTATAAACTCGTCGAAATCAACGGAGAGGCCGTACTCAAGCGCTCGGAGGACAAGATCAAGCTGATCAATCCTGGTTTCCAGATCACTTACCGCATCATGGTCAACGACCCGGCAAAGGGCCTCAGATACAAGGTGGACGTAACCTGTCTCAGAGGTGATGAACTCAGCAAGAAGATCGAGGCCGGTGAGGCATTCACCGTATGCCATGAACAGGACAGATATCTTACCAAGAGCTTTGAAGCAGGTGAATACACAGCATCGGTCATGCAGCACAAGGTCATCGACAATGGAACCAGATGCGATACAAAGTACACATTGCAGGAGAAGAAAGAATATCACCAGACAGTCCTTATGCACTTCAGTCCTAGCGAAAGACGTCTTATAAACCCACACTTCTATAAGGTGGACATCTCCGATGATCTGTACAACCTCAAGATGAGCATCATCGACAAAATAGTCAAAGAAATAAAGAACTTCGGCAAACTCCAGTAAATATGCATAATTCAGCTTTAGTAGTCGTTGACATGCTTTACGACTTCATTGACGGCAGTCTGGCCTGTCAGAATGCAGATAGCGCAGTCCGGAACACACTGGCTTATATCGACACCCAGACCAAGGGGCAGGGCGGAGAAGACCACGAAATCCTTGACACCTTCCCTATCCTCTTCATCCGCGACCATCATCCTGCGGATCATTCTTCATTCAAGGAGCAGGGAGGAATCTGGCCGGCACATTGCGTGGCCGGCACAAAAGGAGGAGAGATACATAAGGACCTTGTTCCATATGCCTGCGAAGAGCTGACCTTTGATAAAGGATGCGACAGGAATACCGAACAGTACTCCGGCTTTGAAGCCGTCAACAATGCAGAACAGTCATTATCTGAAGTGCTTGAACTTCTCGACACCACGGATGTATATGTTTGCGGAATCGCCACAGAATATTGCGTCCGCAATACTTGCGAAGACCTCCTGAAAGCAGGATTCAAGGTACATCTGCTCAAGGATTGCATTGCATATGTGGACATTGAGGGACACCGTAAAGCCATCGAGGAAATGGCCGCAAAAGGCATAAGTATTGAATAATCAATATTTTTTAGTACCTTTGCCGTCTTGTTATGAAGAAAGTGGTGGCTAAAATATGGGTGCCGCTGCTGCTTGTAATGGTCGCAGCAGTCCAGTCATTCGGTATCGACGCACATAGAGCGGTAAGGCTTTGGGGCCTTGCCGATTCGCTCGTACTTACCCGTCTGGATGACACTACAGCCATTGAAGCAGCCCCTGCTGACAGTATGAGGATAGACTCTTTGGTCACAGACCTTTTTGCCGAAGACTCTACGGTCACAGACTCGACTGCCATTGACACCTCTGCCATTGACACACTTTTTCTTACAGCCCGCGACACCATCAAGGTGCCTGACTCACTGAAAGAAACAGATCCTTTCTTCTACAAATATTATATAGCAGTCAAGGATTCCACCACAAGATTCCAGGTCCGCGACTCCCTCATTATGGCAGGAGATACTCTGGAACTGGCGAAATTCGATTCCCTTTATATAAAGGATTCTACAGAGGTAGCCATTGCCAAGCACAATGCCTGGTATGCATCACTCACCCGCAAGGAGCGCAAGAAGTATGATGCAGAGCAGAAACTTCCTGCTCTCATTGCTGCAGCGAACAGAAAGATCGAGATCAAGGACAGTATCAGAGCATACAAGGACAGCGTCATCGAAGCGACTCCGCGTATTCTGGAAACATTTGCATTCCCTGACTCATTGCATTACAAGCGCATCATCACCTGGAAGCACGACAGATACTTCCACACACTTGAAGGTCTCAGGGATCAATCGGTTGACACTTCGTTCAACTATAACTTCCACGACAACCCGATCTTCAGGGAAGATGTAAATGCGACCTGGCTCGGCGTTTCAGGTTCACCTGCACAGCTGTACAACTATTTCAAAAGGCAGGAGATCGACAACGCCATCTTCTACACTCCTTATCAGCTTTACACATACACTCCGGAGAACCTTCCTCAGTTCAACACCAAGACCCCTTACACAGAGCTTGACTACTACGGAACCCTTTTCGCCAACAAGGAAAAAGAGGAATCAAACATCAGGATCCGCACTACTCAGAATATCACTCCTGAACTCAACGTACTGCTCGAATATCACAGATACGGCAGCAGGGGTATGCTAAGGAACGAGGACACAGACAACAGAAATGTCGTGATGGCCGCGAACTACACCGGCAAGAAGTACCTGATGCACACCGGATATATCTACGACAGGATCGAGAGAGGAGAAAACGGTGGTGTAGTTGACACCAAGATGATCCGCGACACCGTCGTCGATTCAAGAGAGCTCGATGTATATCTGGACAATGCCCGCAACAGTCTAAAGAGAAATACCCTTTTCCTGGACCAGACTTACAGAATTCCGTTCACATTCCTGGACAAGGAATATCGCGAGAAGAAGAAGGGAGAAAAGCTCCGTATGGCAGTACGCGACAGTATTATGGCTTCCGGTGACTCACTGGCTATTGCCAGATACAATGAAATGGAGGCTGACCGACTGGAAAGGGAGGCGGACACCGGAGCTGGTTCGGACACATTGAAGACTGACATCACCACAGCTTTTATCGGCCACAGCAGCGAATATTCCGTATTCCGTAAGAAGTACACCGATAAAATCACAAATGCGTACGGAAAAGAATTCTATGATGACAGATTCTATATAAATCCTACCCAGAGTCAGGATTCCCTTAGGGTGATGAGGTTTGAGAACCGCTTCTTCATCAGACTCCAGCCTTGGAAGAGCGACGGAATCGTATCCAAGCTCGATGTTGGAATCGGAGACAAGCTTGCGAACTACTACACGTTCAGTCCTTCAAGCTACATCCAAGGCAAAAGCAATGTCTTGCAGAACTCCGCTTATCTGTATGCAGGCGCACAAGGACAATACCGGAAATATCTGGAATGGGATGCCTTCGGTAAATATTCTTTCCTCGGATATGAGGCAAATGACTTTACGATAAAGGCAAATGCCATATTCAAGGTCTACCCTTTCAGAAAGGACAGAAAGAGTCCTCTTCAGCTGAAGGCCCACTTCGAGACAAACCTGAAGGAGCCGGACTACTATGAGCAGCATCTGTTCACAAACCATTATAAATGGGACAATGACTTCGGTAAGATATCCACAACCAAGGTAGAAGGTACGCTCTCCATCCCGAGATGGAAGCTGGACGCATCTTTTGGATATGCATTGCTTGACAATAACATCTATTACGATACTCTGGGAATTGTACGACAGAATACAAAACCTATGAGCGTAATGACAGCATCACTGAGAAAAGATTTCCAGGTGTGGAAATTCCATTTCGACCACAGGCTGCTTTTCCAGCTTTCGTCCGATAAGGAAGTGATGCCGCTCCCGATGCTGGGACTCAATTTCCGATACTACGCAGAGTTCGTCGTAGTCAAGAATGCGATGACAATGCAGATCGGAGCAAACGGAACATTCACCACCAAATGGTATGCACCGGCATACAATCCGGTACTTGGAGTGTTCCACAATCAGAATAAGGAAGAATTCGGAAACTGTCCATACATCGACGCATTCGTTAACGTACAGTGGAAGAGAGTTTCCGTATTCCTTAAGATGGTCAACCTTAATATGGGATGGCCGAACGAATCAGCAGATTACTTCTCTGCAGCCGGCTATATAGCCCCTCAGAGAGCATTCAAGATAGGTATTACCTGGCCGTTCTATGTACAGGCCGGAAGAAACAATAGTGGAAATACGAGCAAAACCACCGCGGGAGGCGGTGCTAACAGAGGAGCCGCGGGAGGCGGTGTGGGCTCGGGCCGACAGCCAGGCAGAGCTGGACGGTAGTTAACAAGTAGTGTAAAATGAAATTTAGTGAAAAAAGAAAGAGAAGAGTAAGAAACGTTATTATTTCAATGATGATAATCTGCGCTATGCCGCTCCTGGAAAACGGAAGGCCGTTAAGTGGAGCGATCGCAGAAGACTGCTTCTCAGGAAAAGAGATAGTATGCGCTATCGATCTTTGCGACGACATGTATGGAGCACACGGTCTGGAGACCGGCTTCAACTATCAGTTGCTTAACAAGTTTGCCGAAGACAACAGATGCAACATAAAGATTGTCTCGGCTGACAGAAAGGAAAACTGGATAGACTCCCTTCACCAGGGCAAAGCTGATATCGTGATAATGCACGACGAAGAAGCCGAGGGAGCTCCAGAGCTTAATCTTTCAAGACATATCGACGACTGCACAGTCTGGGCAGTCAAGGAGGAAGCACAGCTGCACCAGATAAACACCTGGATCAGCCATATCACCTCTATGGATTACTACAAGGATGCGAAGGATAAATACCGCCGCACATTCAATCCGTACAAGCGCGCGGAGAGAGGTATCAGATCAAAGACTTTAAGTCCGTATGACGATATCATCAGGAAATACGCATCGGAACTTGGCTGGGACTGGAGAATGCTTGCCGCAGTGATTTACCAGGAATCCAAATTCTCCATCAACTCCACTTCACACAGAGGAGCTAAAGGACTTATGCAGGTAATGCCCAATACAGCAAGGCATTATGAAATCCACGATCTTCTTGATCCGGAGCAGAACATCAAAGCCGGAACTAAGCATCTCAAAAGACTCCAGAAGCTTTACTCGAAGAGCGGAATGGATAGTATGGAGATGGTAAAGTTTACTCTGGCTGCATACAACGCAGGTGAGGGACGTGTTGCTGACTGCAGAAGATTCGCAGAGACTCTGGCTGCAGATAAGAACTCATGGGAGTCCATTGTAAGCATAATTCCTCTTATGAGAGAGGATTCCATCCTTCAGGAGGAATCTGTAAAGCTTGGAAAATTCGAAGGTTACGAGACAATTGCCTACATCGACAGCATAATGTCGATATATGAGGCCTTCTGCAATATCTGTCCGAACGCTTAGGCTACTTTACCCTTACCGTATCAGCAGGGTCCACCTTGGATATGAAAAGACAAGGTATAAGAAGCAGGATCATTATTACCACAAAAGATATGATATCTGCTGTAAGAATCAGCCCAAGCTCCATCTTCACAGGAACAAATGACACAAAGTAATTCTCAGGATCAAGCCTGAGAATTTTCATTGTACCCTGAACTATGCAGAACAATATCGCCAGGATATTTCCTAAAGCCATTCCTTTAAGGACCAGCACTGCAGAACTTGAAAGAAAGACCTTGGAAATGGCTCTGTCAGTCATACCAAGAGCCTTAAGAAGGCCGATTACGGAAATATTCTCAAACAGCATTATAAGCAGGCCGGAAATCATATTGAAACCTGCTACGATGGTCATCAGAACCAGAATGAAAAGGACATTGAAATCGATCAGATCCAGCCAGTCGAAAAGCTGAGGATAGGACGATACAGATGAGGACGCAATCACATATTCATCATCATCTGAAGAATAAGCATTGATCGAAGTTCCGATCTGACTGTTTGCCGATTCTATATCCACTTCATTTCTCATCCCGTCTTCAAGCATGATCTCCAGACAGGACACCTGGCCCTCTGTCCATCCATTGACTCTCTGAAGATCGGCGATATCTGCATAAACGACAAGCTTATCATCAGTCTCCACCAAAGCGTCATATACACCAGTTACATTGAACTGTCTTGCCTTGACTGACTCACCCACGAAATAAGTGAGCATTCTGTCTCCGGGAACAAGTCCGGTTATTTCTGCAAGGCGCCTTGGAATCCTCACAGCCAATTGCACCGTATCATCAGATTCAATACCTTTGAAGAGCACTCCATGAATATTGTCTGAATGCTTGACGATTCCTGCCTTATAGACAACCGGACGTATCTGCGAGACTCCATCCACGTCTTCAATATAAGGTCTGTATGCAGCATTCTTTTCTATCGGACGGGACTCGTCGAGTATAGACTCGGAAGGAGGAAGTATTCTGATATCACCCGAAAGGTCAGCCAGGCCTGCACGGATTTCCTGTCGGAATCCGGAAGATACAGACACAGCTATTATCATTACAAGATAGCTGACCGCAATGGAAACCATTGAGATCCGCCCCTTGAAACGAAGCCTTTTCGATATGAACAATGAAACATCCATTACATACTGCTTAATGCCTCAAGCCTACCCTTTGCCATAAGAGCATCCTTGCCTTCATCATATTTCACGATGAGTTCCAGATATTTCTTCTCCAGTTTGAGATTCTTCATCCTTCTGGCGGCAAGCTGAGCATTCTTAGCAGCAGTAAGGTCATCAGGATGCTTCTTAAGGACCTTGTCGTAATACTTCAATGCCGACTTGTAATCCTGCTTGAGAAGATAGTATGAGCCTATATTGTTCATAAAGCCCATATTGTCCGGATATAATTTTGAAAGAAGCTGAGAAAGATTCAGGAAGGCCTCATATGAAGACGAACTGCCGATAGTATAGAAGGAGAAACAATATTCCTGCATCGCATCCTCAAAGAAGTTTTCATCAACCTTGGTTCCATCAAAATCCCAAAGATTCTTTCTCGAGTTATTCTCAGATATCAGGTTCTTAAGATATGCAAGCGTCATATCGGGACTCTCCTTCTCATATGAGATATAAGCATTGGCTTTCATAAACCTGAAATCAAGTCTGTCCGGCCATAAATCTATGGCTCTGTCCGCCGCCTTCATAGCCTCAGCATAAAGCTCATCGTCAAAGATATTCTCCTGATAATAATAAATATCATTGCCAAGACTGTCCTTAAGAGAAAGTATAGGATCCATTCCGAGATATTTCTTGGTCGGCTTGACCACGACCTGCGGCGACTGAGCCTTGGTGAAAAGATAGCTGAACCTTCCCAGAAGCATCTTAGCATTGGTAGAATCCACCTTTTCCCAATTATTCAGCACAGTCTCGACACCTACTCCTGCCGGTCCCAGTTTGGACACCAGCATATCATATCTCTGTTCATATCTTTCAGACTCTGTCTGTGCAAAAGCAGCAAGATGCATCATCAGCACAGCGGCAGTCAGTATAACTCTTTTCATCATCATTTATTTTATATTCATTCTTATCCTTCGGCTCTGAGGATGCAGGCTGTTGCATCTATTGCCAAGATTCTTCACAAAGCCCAGCGGCAGTCCCTCATAAACGATTGTAACATAACCCTTTGGCGCATCAGAAAGAGTTATTGCATCCCTGTGCAGATAAGCCAGCGCAGTATCTCTATTGACTTCAGCTTCAGGGAATGCAGTCCTGTCATATATAAGAGACAATGCCAGATCGGCATCCGGGACAAGCACCTTGCCTTTGAGGGTTCCGACAGCACAACCTGCCGCAATGATATGCAGGGCCTGCTCCAGAAAAGCCAGTTCTCCAGAAATATTCTCCGGTACTGCTACAACGGTTTCGCCTCTGAGTCTGGAAAGTGTCTTCACAGTCAGAAGTCCTGCTACAATACCTTCCGGCAGGACCTGAGCCTTTGACGAACGGGCTGGCTTCTGCTTGACTTCACGGAACTCCACATCAGAAATCTTCCTCAACGCACTGCAATATTGTCCTTCTCCTTCCACATGTCCCGGAACAAGACTGTAACCAAGTGTCGTCTTTATCACTCCCTCCCCTGGCTGAAGAAGATCCTCCTCCATAAGACATTCAGCTCCAAGTTCAGAAGCTATCCATTGCACATTGCCGTCATTCTCATATTTATTGAAGGTACAAGTGGAATAGATGAATATGCCCCCTTGCCTGAGCGCAGGCCACACATCTGCCGTTATCCTCCTCTGCCTTGCCTCGCACAAAGCCACATTATCCTCCGACCATTGTCTCTGTGCCTCCTCGTCCTTACGGAACATACCTTCCCCCGAACAAGGCACATCAGCGACAATGACGTCGAAAAAGCCAGGAAGAGCAGCAAAAGCCCGTGGATCATCTGAAGTCACTACGACATTGGGGTCTCCCCACAACGCGACATTGTCGGCCAATACTCCCGCGCGGGCTTTCATCACCTCATTGGACACCAATATGAAATCGTCACCGAAAACTTCACGCAGAGACGCTGCAAGATCCGTAGTCTTTCCTCCTGGAGCGGCACAAAGGTCCAATACCCGGAACGGACGGCCGGACGGCTTGCCGGCACCTTCCAGAAGCTTACGGAATGCATGACCGACAAACATTGACGAAGAATCCTGGACATAATAGGCTCCTGCGTGAAAATGAGGGTCAAGCGTGAACACCGGTCTTTCAGGAAGTATCCTTCCATTACCATTCCAGGCCACTGGGCGTCCATCAGGACAGATCCCTTTCTTGAACGGATTGCATCTTACCGAAGCTGGAGCCGGACTTTCAAAAGCAGAAAAAGCGACAAGGGCCTTATCGCTCCCTATCGCCTCTTCAAGATATTTCCTGAATGATCCGTTAATCATAGTTACATTTTTGAGGGGTCAAAGTCCTTCGGATACATCGAAGGATCGATACCCTCAGGCATCCTTCCCTCTGACATAGCAACAAGTGAATCGACCACCTTATCCAGAGCATCCTTGATCTTGCCGCCAAGGAGAGTCTTCATCATAAAATTCAACTCCGCATCCACCACAATCTGAAAATCCGTCTTGTACGGATCTGAAGCAGGGTCGAAATGCAATGTAAGGAAGAATTTGAAAGGAGCCCCATCATCCTGGAACTCGATCCTTGAATAAGGAACTCTATCCTTTACACGAACTCCTATGCTGAAGCCCTGTACCATAGCGTGGATACTGTCGTAATCTGCTGTAACGTCCGCCTTCTTATCCTCAGGAAGAAACTGGATGAAGTTACGCATATCCACAAAGGCCATATACAGTTCGTAAGGCGCTTTGGATACTACTCCCTTTTTACTTCTGAACTCAGCCATAGACTACTGTCTCCAAGTAGAAGGTGAGATGCGCCACTCCTTGAGCACCTCGATTTCCGACTCCCTCACATAGCCTGTTTCGTGAGCCACCTCGATGAGGGTGTCATAATTAGAAAGTGTTGTCAGCTCGACATTTGCATCCTCGAATGCCTTGCGGGCATGGAGGAAATTGTAAGAGAATATCGCCACCATACCCATGACATCAGCACCAGCATTGACAAGCGCATTCTTTGCAGCAAGACTGCTCATTCCGGTCGAGATAAGGTCTTCCACGATGACAACCTTCTTTCCTGACTCAAGGATTCCCTCGATCTGCGAACCAGTACCGTGATCCTTCGGTTTCGGTCTTACGTAGCAGAACGGTTTTCCAAGCATATGAGCTACGAGATAGCCATGCGCGATGGCTCCGGTAGCAACTCCAGCTATAACCTCTGCATCAGGATACTGCTTCTGAATTATATCAGCCATCCAGCGGCATACATTCTCGCGTATCTCAGGATATGAGAGAATTCTTCTATTGTCACAATAAATCGGTGATTTCCATCCTGAAGCCCAGGTAAAAGGATTTTCAGGTCTGAGTAAAACGGCCTTGATCTCAAGGAGAGACTTCGCCACTGCCTTCTCAATTAATTCCATATTTATAAGTTTTGATTATATTTCACTTCTTCTGACTATATTTGCAGGCGCAAAAAATGTGCTAAATGCACTATCCGTGCAAAGTTAATAAAATTATAGGTCAAATGCACAAGATATATTTCGAAAAGAGGTGTATAATCATATGCGGGCCTGACGACCCGTCTCTTTCTGACCCCAATGCCCTTCTGTTTAAAATAGGTGACAGTTCGGACATACGCACATTGGTGGAAATGGTGGAGATTTCAGATTCTCTGCACCGCATCTTTGTACCTACTGACGATATCGAAGGTACATATAGGAAGATATGTGCAGAATTCAAGGAGGTCAATGCGGGTGGAGGGCTTGTGTCCAACCGCCGGGGAGACTACCTGCTGATTTCCAGGAACGGGCTATGGGACCTGCCCAAAGGGCATCAGGATCCTGGCGAGCCGATCGAGGAAACAGCCCTGAGGGAGGTATGCGAAGAGACAGGCATCCAGGACATGGAGCTCAGAGAACTGATATGCATTACTGACCACTGCTACAGGCGCGACGGAATCTGGCATCTGAAGCACACCTGGTGGTACGACATGCTGTACACAGACCCGACAGACCTTACTCCCCAGCACGAAGAGGACATAGCCAAGGCCGCATGGGTAGCAAAATCAAGTCTTCCGCCATTCCTTTTGAACACATATCCCTCTATCGTAGAGGTATTCAGAGAAGCAAGAGTATAATTTTTGCAGAATTTTTGCTTTAAATGAAACAAAACTGCCGAAATCTCGTATAATGTAATGAATTTTGCAGTTTAAATTATACGACATATATGAAACTTTCACAATTCCAGTTCAATCTTCCCTCAGAGAAGATCGCGACAGAGCCGCCGAGATGGCGAGACGAGGCAAAGATGATGGTACTTCACAAGGCTACCGGAGAAATCGAACACAAGCTCTTCAAAGACATCATCGAATACTTCGGCAAGGGTGACACATTCGTTCTCAATGACACAAAGGTTTTCCCTGCAAGACTTTACGGAAAGAAGGAAAAGACCGAGGCTGACATCGAAGTATTTCTCCTCCGCGAGCTGAATCGCGAACAAAGGCTCTGGGACGTGATCGTTGACCCTGCACGAAAGATCAGAATCGGAAACAAGCTTTATTTCGGCGAGGACCAGAGCCTCGTAGCGGAAGTTATCGACAATACCACTTCAAGAGGCCGCACACTCCGCTTCCTCTTCGACGGAAGTTACGAGGATTTCAAAGAGAACCTTTTCTCACTCGGCCACACACCGGTTCCTGACTGGGTAAAGAAGGAGGTAACCCCTGAGGATGCTGAGAATTTCCAGACAATCTTCGCCAAGCACGAAGGAGCTGTATCTGCACCGGCTGCAGGTCTCCACTTCAGCCGCGAGCTCTTTAACAGAATGATCCTCAAGGACATCAACAAAGCATTCATCACTCTTCACATGGGAATAGGACACTTCAGGGAAGTGGACGTAGAGGATCTGTCTAAACACAAGATGGACTCAGAACGCCTCATCATCACTGAAGAAACTGCCGAGCTCATCAACAAGACCAAGAAGTCAGGCCATAAGGTTCTCGCTGTAGGCATCACTGTAATCAGAGGTCTTGAAACTTATGTGACGACTAATGACGAGGTGAACGCATATGACGGATGGACCAATAAGTTCATCTTCCCGCCATACCGCTTCGCCATTCCGAATGCGATCGTATCCAACTTCCATCGTCCAGGTTCTACCATGATGATGTCAGTAGCCGCATTCGGCGGATATGAGAATGTAATAAAGGCGTACAAGACGGCTCTTGAACAGGATTACAAGTTCGGTCCTTACGGTGACGCCCTTCTCATCATCTGATGATGTCAGGAACATCAAAAAAGTTCAAAAGACATAAAAAAGAGAAATATATCGCATAAAAAAGAGAAAAACCTGCTTTCTGACAATTCGGGAAGCAGGTTTTTCATTTTAATTTGCGGCATGGACAATTTTGAAGAAAAGGCCTGCGCCTGTGCATTGAACAGAATTTTCGGATTCACTCCAAGGACAGGAACAGCATTGATATCACATTTGGGAAGTGCATCAGAAGTTTTCAGGCTCAGCCGCGAAGAACTGGAAAAGCTTCTCGGCAGAGACTCACGCCACATAGAGATGATAGGAAGCGAGGCCGTCAAGGCTGCGCGCCAGGAGCTGAAGGATATCTGCAAGCTTGGGATTTCTTTCTCTGAGTGGAACTCTAAAAGTTACCCTCCGATGCTTAAAGAATGTCCGGATGCCCCTGTCGGACTATACATCCGAAGCACGACTCCCGCAGAAGAGCTTTGGAATCCGTCCGGAAGCATAGCTGTAGTAGGGACAAGAGACATATCCCCATACGGAAAAGAATGGTGCGAAAAGGCTGTGACGGCAATAGCTTCCGGCACTGAAAAGCCTACGATTATCAGCGGCCTGGCGCTCGGTACTGACATCTGTGCCCACCGCACTGCCCTGGACAACGGGCTTCCTACTATCGGAGTCATGGCCACAGGCCCGGAAGCCGTCTATCCATACAGGCATAAGGAATTCGCCGACAGACTCTGGCAGACACCAGGCTGTGCCCTGGTAACCGACTACCCTCCCGGAACCGCTCCTTTGGCCATTCACTTTCTCAGACGCAACCGAATCATTGCCGGTCTGGCAGACGCCACAATTCTTATCGAATCCAAATCCAGAGGCGGTGGAATGACCACATCAAGGCTGGCATTTTCCTATAGCCGGGATGTCTACGCCCTGCCAGGAAGAGCCGATGACGTCCGTTCACAAGGCTGCAACCGCCTGATCAGGGAAAAGATCGCCGAGCCTCTGATCTCCATAGAAGACATGATCGAAAGTCTCGGACTTGAGAAAAGGGACAGGACCGTGAAAGCATCTCCTTATGAAATACTGAAACAGCACTTCGGGAAACAATGCTCATCCGGACAGATTGATGACATGGACAAGATACTCGGAGCCATCAGGAACGAAAGAGGCATCACAACTGAAGAAATAGCCTTGAAAACCGGAATGGATTATATGAAAACATCACGTCTTGCCGGATTTCTCGAAATGGAAGGACTGATATGCATCGATCTTCTTCAAAGATGTACTATGGAAACTAAGATTTTCAGATAAATTTCATATTTTTGCAGGATAGCACATCGAGCAGACAATATGAGATTCATAGATACACACAGCCACTTGTACGACGAGGCATTCCACCAGGAAGAAGATTCTGCTGTCGGACGAGCTGTCGAGGCCGGTGTCACAAAGATGATTCTGCCTGACATAGACTCACAGTCCAGAGATGCAATGTTCGCGCTGGCTGACAGAAATCCGGGCACGACATTCCCCTGCCTGGGCCTTCATCCTACATCCATAGATGCCGGATGGGAGAAGGAACTTTCCCTTCTCGAGGGTTATCTTTCGCATAAGATCTACGCCATCGGAGAAATAGGAATGGACTGCTACTGGTCCAAGGAATTCATCAAAGAACAGCAGGAGGCCTTACGTATCCAGCTGGAAATGGCAGATAAGCTGAATCTCCCTGTAATCATACACTCAAGAGAATCCACAGAACTGATAATCAATATATTGAAAGAATGCAGACATCTCAATCCAAGAGGTGTATTCCATGCATACAGCGGCAGCAAGGAGACATTCAGAGAGATCAGCAGGCTTGGAGACTGGTATATCGGCATCGGAGGAGTTCTCACATATAAGAAGGCGGGAATAGCAGAAACAGTCAGGGACATACCGCTTGACAGAATACTTCTCGAGACCGATTCCCCATATCTTACTCCGGTACCGTTCAGAGGGAAACGCAATGAAAGCAGCTACATCCCGCACATCGCGGCCAGACTGGCGGAACTTACAGGAAAGGATATGACAGAGATTGCTGAGACCACTACCCAAAACGCAGAAAAACTATTCGGAATATGAAACTGACCCAATCATCAACAGAGAAATCCGCCCTGCTCCTCATATATACCGGAGGTACGATAGGAATGAAGGAGGACCCGGTGATTCAGGCACTTAAGCCATTTAATTTCAGCCAGATACTGGAAGAAGTCCCGGAACTGGGAAAATTCGCTTACAGGATCGACACCTACACATTCGACCCACTTATCGACTCTTCTGACATAGAACCGTCTTTATGGCTTTCGCTCGCAGATCTGATCGAAGAAAAATATGATGAATATGACGGCTTTGTGATTCTGCACGGAACTGACACGATGGCATACTCTGCCTCAGCCCTCAGTTTCATGATAGAGGGACTTACCAAGCCTGTCATCTTCACAGGAAGCCAGCTCCCTATCGGCACGCCACGCACCGACGGAAAGGAAAATCTCATATCATCAGTAGAGATTGCCGCAGCTAAAGATGCAGAAGGCCACGCCATCGTACCGGAGGTATGCATTTACTTCGACAACGTGCTGATGCGAGGCAACAGGGCATCCAAGATAAACTCCGACAATTTCAGAGCATTCCGATCTCCGAATTACCCTCCACTGGCTGAGGCAGGCATACATATCAGGTACAATAACGGCCTGATAATAAAACCGCAGGAATGGGACATAAGACCGAAATTCCACAAATCGCTGGATACCAGAGTATCCATCCTCAAGATACATCCCGGCATAACCCCGCAGATCGTAAGGACCATCCTGTGCGGCAATGACACCCGCGCAGTGATCATCGAGACCTACGGAGCAGGCAACGCGCCATCCGGCGAGTGGTTCATCTCCATTGTCAGAGAAGCTGCAGGAATGGGCAAGATACTTCTGAACGTAACACAGTGCATGGCCGGAAGCGTGAATATGGATATATACGCCACCGGAAAATGTCTCAAGGAGGCAGGCGTGGTCAACGGATACGACAGCACCACCGAAAGCTCATTGGGAAAACTGTTCCATCTTCTCGGAAAAGACTCTGACCCGGAGATGGTCAAGGCTGGCTTGGAGTGCAATTTAAGGGGAGAAATATCAAAATAAATATTGCCGTTTGGAAATAAATTGCTAAATTGCACCGAATTTTATAGGTCAGGTATATTGGGCCTTGACGTAACTTACAGAATATTAACTAATAACAATTCAATAACTTTAATTTAATCAAACACACAAAAACAATTATGAAAAAAATTTTCATGTTTTTGGCAGCAATCGGCGTTATGGCCCTTTCTGCACAGAACGCAGTAGCTCAGGACGAGCAGGCTGCTGAACCAACAGCTACTGAAGCTGCAGCTCCAGCTGCTGAGACACTTGATGGACCTGAGGAAGTTCCTATGCACCAGGCTCTCAAGACTAAGTTCATCGAAGGTGGTGCCGGCTTCATGGCTCTCGTTATCGCCTGCCTTATCCTTGGTCTTGCTCTTTGTATCGAGCGTATCCTTTACCTCGGCTTCTCTAAGACCAACACTAAGAAGCTTCTCGCTAAGATCGAGAACGCATTCCAGAACGGTGGTGTAGCTGCTGCTACTGACGTTTGCCGCAACACTCGTGGTCCAGTTGCCGCTATCTTCACACAGGCTCTCCTTCGTCTCGCTGACGGCCAGTCACTCGAGGAAGTTGAGAAGTCAGTTGTTTCTTACGGTGGCGTAGAGGCTAGCAAGATGGAGCAGAACCTCTCATGGATCTCTCTCTTCATCGCTATCGCTCCATCACTCGGATTCTTGGGAACAGTTATCGGTATGATCCAGGCGTTCGACGCTATCCAGGTTGCTGGTGATATGTCTCCAAACGTTGTTGCAGGTGGTATGAAGGTGGCCCTCATCACTACTGTCGGTGGTTTGATCGTTGCCGTTATCCTTCAGATCTTCTTCAACTACATCCTTTCACAGGTTGAGTCCCTCACTATCGAGATGGAGGACGCTTCAATCTCATTGATGGACGTATTGGTAAAGTATCAGGAAAACAAATAATCGACCCCAATAATGAAATACGATAAAATCATCAAGTGGTTCCTGTTGGCTCTGTTCATCGTGGGCGCAGTATTCAGCTTCTACGGCTTCGCTGTAGGATTTGATACTAACGGCGATGCAGCAGTTGA
>JAZLCW010000060.1:0-28627 GCA_045614445.1 Candidatus Cryptobacteroides sp.
GCCATTACGAGAGTGAAATAGAGATAGTTGACATTTTATTTTCTTTGATAAAGAAAAATTTTCCTACCTTTGCGGTTCGCATTACTCAGAATATATATAGTAACCCGATATTTTATTTTTAAGCGATATGGCTAAAAAGACAAAGAAAATCGAAACTCCGATTGACCAGAGAGAGACCTTCGTGTCCATTCAGAAGAGCTTCGCTGATTCGGATATCAGCGTAGGTGAGAAGCTTCAGACACTTTATGCTCTCCAGCAGGCAGACACAGCGATCGACAAGATCCTTCAGCTCAGAGGTGAGCTTCCGATGGAAGTAGAGGCTCTCGAGGCTGAGATCGCTGACCTTAAGGCAAAGGCTGCACGCATTTCGGAGATGGTGGATGAATACGGCAAGTTCATTACAGAGAACAAGCTTGGAATTTCAGAGTGTGACACTCAGATCGAGAAGTACAAGTCTCAGCTCGAGAATGTGGCTAACAGCCGTGAGTACGACTCTCTTAACAAGGAGATCGAGAACCAGCATCTCCTCAGACAGATTGCTGAGAAGCACATTTCAGAGGCAAAGGAGCGTATCCTTACCAAGAAGCAGGAGCTTGAGGTGATCAAGGAGAAGGCTGCTGTAAGAGCAGAGGACCTCAAGGCAAAGAAGCAGGAGCTTGCTACAATCGTAGAGGCTACTTCAAAGGAAGAGGAGAAGCTTCTTGCAGAAAGAGAGACTTGCGCTGCGAAGATCGATGAAAGAACAATGAGTGCATACGAGCACATCAGACATAGCTGCAACAACCGTCTTGCAGTGGTTTCAGTATTCAATGGCAATGCTTGCGGAGGCTGCTTCAATACAATCGCACCTCAGAGACTTATCGACATCGCTTCAAACAAGAAGATGATTGTCTGTGAATATTGCGGAAGAATTCTTGTAAATCCAGACTTTGAATAATAGATCCGATGGCTGAGGAGGGAAAAAGAAGGACCTCTGTCAGGAAGAAGAATCCGTCGGTCAATCTTGATACACTTGGGCTTGAGATGGGTAACAGACCGCCTCAAGCTCTTGATGTGGAAGAAGCTGTCCTCGGTGCTCTCCTGATCGAGCCGAATTGTGTCGATGAAGCTATGGACGAGCTCTCACCGAGCTGTTTTTATAGCGAAAGACACAGGATGATATTTGAGGCGATGAGTTCTCTTAACAATGAACACGTCGCCTTGGATCTTTTGTCTGTATCCCAGAAGCTGAAAGCCCAGGGCAATCTTGAGGCAATCGGCGGAACCATCACTCTCGCGCATCTCTCGCAGAAGATCGGTGCGGCTGCCCATATCGAATACTATATCCGTATCCTCAAGCAGAAATGCATTCAGAGAGAACTGATTACAGCATCGTACGACATCCTTAAGACCTCTTATGACGAGTCAGTGAATGTCGATGATCTGATCGATACTGCCCAGACCAAGCTTTTTGCTGCTATCCAGAACAATGTCAAGAAGGATGTGCAGGAAATCGGAAAGGTCATAAACGATGCATTGGAAGATCTGCAGAAGAGACAGGATTCGGACGGACTTAGCGGAGTCCCTTCGGGCTTCCCTTCAATCGACAAGATCACTCTCGGATGGCAGGCTTCCGACCTTATCATCCTTGCTGCACGACCTTCAGTCGGAAAGACAGCTTTTGTGGTCAATGTGGCCCGCAATGCTGCTGTAGATTTCAATATGCCGGTTGCCATCTTTTCTCTTGAGATGCCTGCGAAGCAGCTCGCCAACCGTATGATGGTGTCCGAGACAAAGCTTAGTGCCGACAAGATCAAGGGAGGTGTGAAGCTTCAGGACTGGGAATGGCAGCAGCTTGATATTCAGCTCAGAAGATTGGCAAAGGCTCCGATATATATCGATGACACCCCGTCACTTCCGGTGATGGAGTTCAGATCCAAGGTAAAGAAGCTGGTGAAGCAGAAGGGTGTGAGACTGGTCGTGGTCGATTATCTTCAGCTGATGCAGGGACCTTCGGAACTCCGCGGTATGCGTGAGCAGGAAGTTGCGGCAATCTCACGTACTCTCAAGGCTACTGCCAAGGAGATGAATGTGCCTATCATTGCTCTTTCACAGCTCTCCCGTCAGTCTGAGAACCGTCAGGGCAGCAACCGTCGTCCACAGCTGAGTGACCTTCGTGAGTCCGGATCAATCGAGCAGGATGCCGATATGGTAATCTTCATCCACCGATACGATTATCAGGGACTTTCTGAAAATCCGGATGATGTCGGAAGGACGCAGATCATTATCGCCAAGCACAGAAACGGTTCGATTGCTGATATTGACATGAGGTTCCGTCACGATGAGGTACGCTTCGTAGATGAACAGGAAAGCCTTGTAAATCAGGCCAATTCTATGCCTGTAGCTTCAGCTATGAATGATGATGTACCTTTCGGACCGGCTCCGTCACAGCAGATGCCGATGAATGAATTCGGCACGAATGATGAATTTATGTAGCATCTGACTTAAATGTTTGATGCAATGAATATTGTAAGGAATCTTATTGTTCTCCTGTGTATGTGTCTGACATTCATTCAGATGCACGCACAGGAGAATCTTGATTTGAAGGGAACGTCTTGTGTACCGGTAATGGCTGTCACCGAGGAGGCCCTTGCTTTCAAGGCAGGGGAAAAGATGGATTTTGTACTTCATTACGAATGGGGAGCGGTCAATACGGATGTCGGTTATGCCACAGTTACCCTGGATTCCCTGACCTATAACGGACAGAAGGCATTTCTGTGTTCTGCATACGGAAAGACGACCAGAATGTTCGATGTCTTCTTCAAGGTCAGAGAAGATTTCAAGTCATGGTTCACCAGAGATGGACTGCGCCCTTTGAAGTTCACCCGAGACACTTACGAAGGCGGATACGAGGCGAAGAATACCTATCACTACAACTGGAATGCTCCGGAACCATACATCGCCGCTGATGTATATTCCTCGAAAAGAGGCATGAAGTCCATCCCGTTGTCATTGACCCCTTGTACGTTCGACCTTCCTGCATTGTTCTATTTCGCCAGAAATATGGACTTCGATGCTGTCGAGCCGGGGAAGAGATATCCGATGACATTTGCAATCGACGATGATGTCTATAATGTGTACTTCATACTCTATGGTCGTGAGACCTTGAAGATCAAGGGTTTGGGAACGGTCAGGACCATCAAGTTCGCTGCAAAGCTGCTTGAGGGAGAAGTGTTTAAAGGTGAAGAGGACATGCTTATCTGGGTGTCTGATGATGATAACAGGCTTCCGGTATATTTCGAGGCTCCGCTTATAGTAGGTGTTGCCACCGGCCGAATGACAGGATATGAAGGACTTAAACATCCGTTCAAGGCTCTTGTGAAAAAGAAATGATAATTTATGGCTAAGAAAAATGAGATTGTACATTCCGGAAAGATCATAGAGATCAATCCGGATTTCACTACCGTGGAGATAATGGTTTCTTCGGCTTGTTCGGAGTGCCACGCAAAGGGACTCTGCGGTATGTCGGAGATGGAGGAAAAGGTGATAATGGTCCCTACGGATCCGTATGAGCCGAGGAAAGTGGGCGATATCGTACAGGTCAAGACAAAAATGACAATGGGACTTAAAGCTGTGTGGATATCTTATGTGATTCCATTGGCAGTATTAATGATTTTAATATTATCTTTGTCAGCTGTTATAGGAAATGAGTTCCTCAGAGGTGGAATCGCCATTGCAGGCGTCGGATTATATTATTTTGTCATCTGGCTTCTGAAGGACAGGCTGTCGGACCAGTTTGAATTTTATATCAACTAAATCATACCTAATAATGACACAAACTATCATCTGGACTATTGCAATCCTCACCATTCTTGGTGCGCTTCTCGCAGTGGTACTCTACATCGTGGCTGAAAAGTTCAAGGTGGAGGAAGACCCGAGAATCGACGAGGTGGAGAAGGTATTGCCTGGTGCAAATTGCGGAGGCTGTGGCCAGGCTGGCTGCCGTGCCTTTGCTCAGTTCTGCGTCGAGTCATCACCGAATCTGGACAAATGCTTCTGTCCAGTAGGCGGTAACGATGGAATGCAGAAGGTCGCTGCCGTACTCGGTGTTGAGGTCGCTGCCAAGGAACCTCAGGTAGCCGTAGTGCGTTGCAACGGAACTTGTGAGAATCGTCCTCGTATCAACGAGTACGGCGGATATCAGTCTTGCCGTGTCAAAGCTGCGCTCTACAGCGGAGATACCGGCTGTTCTTTCGGTTGCCTTGGATGCGGTGACTGCGTGGCTGCTTGTCAGTTCGGTGCTATTTCAATGGATCCTGCTACAGGTCTTCCTGTAGTGGATGAGGAGAAATGTACTGCCTGTGGTGCCTGCGTGAAGGCTTGTCCTAAGGCTGTCATCGAACTCCGTAACAAAGGACGCAGGAATATGAGGGTATTCGTATCCTGCGTGAACAAGGACAAGGGAGCTGCGGCACGCAAGGCCTGCAAGGCTGCCTGCATCGGATGTGGCAAATGCGCCAAAGTCTGTCCTTTCGAGGCAATTACAGTAGAGAACAATCTCGCTTACATTGACTTTACAAAGTGCAAGCTTTGCAAGAAATGCGTTGCAGAGTGTCCTACAGGTGCTATCCACGCTGTGAACTTCCCTGTTGTGAAACCGAAGCCAGAAGCTGCTCCAGCTGCTCCAAAGCCAGAAGCTGCTCCTGTCGCTGAAAACAAACCGAAGGAGGAATAGGACTATGATGAAGACATTTTCAATTGGTGGTATCCACCCGAGCGACAGCAAGATTTCAAAGGACTGCAAGATCGAGGTTCTTCCGGTCCCTTCGAAGGTCTTCATTTCTGTGGCTCAGCATCTTGGTGCTCCTGCAACTCCTATCGTGAAGGCAGGTGACACTGTGAAGGTCGGTCAGGTGATTGCCGAGCCGGCCGGATTCATTTCTGCTTATGTGCACTCATCTGTTTCAGGTACTGTGAAGTCGGTAGGACCTCGCAAGGATCTGGCAGGCAACAATATGACTCATATCGAGATCGATGTTGAGGGTGATGAATGGATCGAAGGCGTTGATCTCTCGGATACTCTCATCACTGCTATTCCGGAAGATAATAAGGCGATTCTTGAGAAGATCAAGATGTGCGGAGTGGTCGGCCTCGGTGGTGCGACTTTCCCAGCACATGTAAAACTCTGCCCGCCTCCGGGAAAAGTGGCTGAATGCCTCATCCTCAATGGTGCGGAGTGTGAACCATACCTTACTTCTGACAACCGCATAATGATCGAGCGCAGCAAGGAAATCGTTGTCGGCGCCGCCATCATGAAGCAGGTTCTCGGCGGATGCAAGACCGTGATCGGCATCGAGGAGAACAAGCCTGAGGCAATCAAGGCAATGTCTGCAGCAGTAGCGGAGCTTCAGAAGACAGCGAAGGGATACGACGGAATCACAGTAATGACCCTTAAGAAGAAATATCCTCAGGGTGGTGAGAAGCAGCTCATCGACGCAGTGATGGGACGTCAGGTGAAGTCAATGGGACTTCCTATCGATGTGGGTGCTGTAGTTCAGAACGTAGCTACATCTCTCGCAGTTTATGAGGCTGTTCAGAAGAATATCCCTCTTATTACCAACGTAATGACCATTACAGGTGACTGCCTCCCTATGGATAAGCAGCACAATTACAAGTTCCGTATCGGTATGCCGCTTTCATATATCGCGGAAGTGGCAGGCGGTGTTCCTGAGCAGGCTGCAAAGATCGTCAGCGGTGGCCCTATGATGGGTAAGGCTATCGCCAATATGGACGCTACTACTGTAAAGGGATCATCGTCGCTTCTCTATCTGACTGCAGAGCAGACAGTACGCGGAGTCGAGTCGGCCTGCATCCGTTGCGGAAAGTGTGCCGAGGCTTGTCCGATGGGTCTGGAGCCGTTCCTTCTTCAGAAGTATGCTCGTCGCAATATGACTGACGAACTGGAGGAGAATGCAGTACAGGATTGTATCGAGTGCGGCTGCTGTCTTTACAGCTGTCCTGCGAACATTCCGCTTCTGGACATCATCCGAATCGCTAAAGGCGACGTCATCAGAATAATCAGAACTAGAAAATAAGACAATATGGAAAAACTTTTGGTTTCACCTTCACCGCATCTTCACACAAAGACTTCCACCAAGTCTTTGATGAGGGACGTGGTGATCGCTATGATGCCGGCAGTGATCGTTTCCGTTCTTTTCTACGGATGGTCTGAGCTGCTGGTTCTTGGCGTGAGTGTGGCTTCCTGCGTATTGCTGGAGTACCTTATCACTAAATATCTGCTGAAGAAACCTTGTACAGTATGCGATATGTCTGCTGTAGTTACAGGTATTCTTCTTGCTTTGAATCTTCCTGCCACCACTCCATGGTGGGTGGTATTCATCGGAGCTGTCGTGGCTATCGGTGTGGCAAAGATGACATTCGGAGGACTTGGTCAGAACCTCTTCAACCCTGCTATCGTGGGTCGTGTATTTCTTCTGATCTCCTTCCCGACATATATGACTGACTGGACAAGACCTCAGGGCTTCATCGGTGGCGGTATTGATGCCCTTTCCGGTGCGACTCCTCTGGGACTTGCCAAGGAAGGCGGTGTGGCTGCTATCGAGGGTCTCGATTATATGGATATGCTTTTTGCCAATATCGGTGGATCTGCCGGTGAGCTTTCTGCCATCGCCATCCTCGCAGGATTCGCATATCTCCTTATCCGCAGAGTCATCAAGCCTTACATTACCCTGTCTATCCTTGTGACTGTAGCAGCGTTCTCAGGCATTTTCTGGGCAATCAATCCGGCAGAATATACAGATCCTGTATTCAACCTCCTTACCGGTGGTATCCTTCTCGGTTCTGTATTCATGGCTACTGACTATGTTACTTCACCTATGAGCAATGTCGGCGGCATCATCTTCGGTGTCGGTATCGGTATCATCACAATGCTGATCCGCTACTTCGGAGCTTATCCTGAAGGAATGTCATTCGCTATCCTCATTATGAACTCTGTGGTTCCTCTTATCAACAAGTGGTGTCACTCTAAAAAGTATGGGAGGTAATTGATATGGCAGTAAAATCATCATTCAAGAATATGACCATCTGTCTTCTTGCCATCTGTCTTGTTTGCTCGGGCCTTCTCGCAGGCGTATATGCACTTACTGCAGAGCCTATTGCAGCAGCGGCAGCGGCTAAGAACGAGGCTGCTATCAAGGAAGTTCTCCCTGAAGCGGCTGTAACGATCGAAGAAGAAAGGACAGTGGATTTCGAAGGTGCATCTTATGCTTACAATCTTGCTTACGACGAGCAGGGAAATACTGTAGGATGTGCTGTCAATGTGGCTCCGGTAGGCTTCGGTGGCCCTATCGTGATCAAGGTAGGTTTCGATGTAAACGGTGTCATCTGCAATACAAAGGTTCTTTCTCAGGCAGAGACTCCAGGTCTTGGAGCCAAGTGTGTGGAGCCAGCTTTCTCAGAGCAGTTCAAGGGCTTCGATCCGGCTCAGAAGACTCTTGCAGTGAAGAAGGACGGCGGTGATGTGGATGCCATCACAGCTTCTACCATCACCTCTCGTGCATACGCTGACGGTCTTGCACTTGCTGCAAAGGTATTCCAGGCTATCGGCCAGACACCTATGTTACTTAATGAATAATGGAGGAACAGAATATGGGAAAATTTCAGCTTATAACTAAAGGCCTCATCAAGGAGAACCCTACATTCGTACTCCTTCTGGGTATGTGTCCTACATTGGCCACTACCACTTCGGCTATCAACGGTATGAGTATGGGACTTGCTACAACATTCGTCCTCATTCTCTCGAATATCGTTATTTCTGCGATTGCAGCTTATATTCCTGACAAGGTGCGTATCCCTTCATATATCGTGGTGATCGCTACCTTCGTGACTCTTCTTCAGTTCGTGATGCAGGCTTATGTTCCGGATATTTATGAGACACTTGGTCTTTTCATCCCGCTTATCGTGGTGAACTGTATCGTTCTCGGACGTGCCGAGGCATTTGCTAACAAGAACAGTGTGGGTGATTCAGCTCTTGACGGTATCGGTATCGGACTTGGCTTCACATGCTCTCTTACAGTTCTTGGACTTGTACGTGAGATCCTCGGAAGTGGTTCTGCATTCGGATTCAAGTTCATCGAGGGTGACGGTATCCTTGCATTCGTGCTTGCTCCGGGAGCCTTCCT
The DNA here is from genome assembly GCA_045614445.1 of Candidatus Cryptobacteroides sp. GTDB lineage: Bacteria > Bacteroidota > Bacteroidia > Bacteroidales > UBA932 > Cryptobacteroides. Next base: position 8,181 of record JAZLCW010000060.1, read on the forward strand.
TGCGCTTGGCTATCTCATCGTGATTTTCAGAAAACTGACAACTAAAAAGGCTGAGTAGTTATGGAATATATACTTATCATCATTTCAGCGATATTTGTAAACAATATCCTGCTTTCACAGTTCCTTGGTGTATGTCCGTTCCTCGGCGTATCTAACAAGCTTAGCACTGCCGCGGGTATGTCAATGGCCGTGTGCTTCGTGATCACGCTTGCTACAGTGGTTACATATCTTCTGAACTCACTTCTTGCAATGTTCGGACTTGAGTTCCTTCAGACCATTTCCTTCATCCTTGTGATCGCTGCACTCGTGCAGATGGTGGAGATCGTGCTCAAGAAGATCAGCCCTTCGCTTTATGCGGCTCTGGGTATCTTCCTTCCGCTTATCACTACCAACTGTGCCGTTCTCGGTGTGGCTCTTACAGTGGTTCAGAAGTCATCTCCGTTTGCAGCTGCTGCTGACGGTATGATGAACCTTGGAGAGGCGACTGTATATGCATTTGCTACTTCACTCGGTTTCGGTCTTGCAATGGTCCTTTTTGCTGGTCTTCGTGAGCAGCTTGCGCTCAATGATGTGCCGAAGGAGTTCAAGGGTATTCCGATTGCTTTGGTAACTGCGGGTATTCTTGCTATGGCCTTCATGGGATTCTCGGGACTGGTTTAGAATTTATAAGAGTATAAATGGTGATATTGTTACCGGCGGCCCCCGCCTCCCTATCGGGAGGCACCCCCTAGCCGGGGGTGGCATGCCGCCTATAACAATATCACCATTTAACATATAAAAGTTTCCAAATCTGTCCCTTCGTTGATTCGGGGTGGTCGGGTACCCTTTGCTGGAGGGTGGCATGTCACCTCCGGTAAATCCTACATTTTTATAATATAAAAGGTTCCAAACCTGTCCCTTCGTTGATTCGGGGTGTGGGGAATGATATGTGAGAATCTATGAAGGGTTGGAACTTAATGGATTTAAGGTTTAGGTCTTTCTTATGAATGAATTTGATATGAGTGCGAAGGAGTTGCTCAATAGGGCAGAGGAACTGAGGAGGAACTGTATGTTCGGAGAGGCGATAAATTTTTATCGGGCTGCGGCTCAGGCTCCGGATGCTACGGGCGAGATAAAAAGAAAATCTCTCGCATCTGTGGAATTGATGCAAGAGATAAACGGTTTTGTGAACACCGACCTTATGAATCCATAGGGTCGGTGTTTATTTAGAATCTGTATCGTACTGAGAGGGTCGGGATGAAGCCCAGGAGACCTCTGTCGTAGAAACTGGTTTTAGCTCCATATTCTACACTTGCAGGACCTCCGTCCATTTCGTAGCCGCTGTTTGTGTGAAAACCGAAACAAGGTCTCATATCCAGTGAAAGCTGGAGAGGGAACCAGAATGTGTATTCTACACCCGCCTGTGCAACGAAGGACATCATGAATCCGTTGTCCGCAATGCTGTGACGGATATCGTTGATGTTGTATGTGACTTTATCGGCTACAGCTCCAAGAGCGATACCAGGACCTGCATATAATGCCCAGGTACCCCTGTCTGTCCATGCCGGGCGAGCCCAGATGATATTGTATGTTGCGGCAACCTTGAATCCTACCGGGGCTTTTACTCCTGCTCCGAAGTCCAGTCCCATTTCTCCTTCCAGGAAATAATCCCATCCGAAACTATGCTGGTATGATGCTTCCAATCCTGCGGCTCCGAATCTTAAACCGGCTGCCCTTGGCTGGGCTATAGCTGTAAATGATATTGATGCGAGCAATGCGATGATGAAAAATCTCTTCATTTCTGTTCTGTATTTATATGTTAAATATCGTAATCGGTGCCAAATATACGAAAAAACGGCGACCCTAAGGCCACCGCTATTCAAAAAATCAGTTCTTAGAATTTATAACGAACTCCCAGACCGATGCTTGAAGGTGCCCAGATACCATGGCCGTTGAAGCCGATGCCGATGTGCTGCCTGAAGTCGAGGGAAATCTGGAGCGGAATGTTGAAATTATACTCGATTCCGACCATTCCGGCTGCTGAAATACCAAGGTAGTTAGCTTCTCCTAACCCGAGACCTACACTTGCTCCAGGACCTGCGTAGAATCCGAAACCATCACCGAATTCTGAGATCATAAAGTTATAGATACCGGTAGCTCCTACATTGAATGTTCCGTCGAATCCGAGTCCGAGACCTCCATCCACTTCGAGGAAATTATTACCCATAGTATGCTGGTAGCTTATCTCACCACCGTTTCCTATACGAACACCGAGTGCTCTTGGTTGTGCTGATGCAGCCAATGCAAATCCTAGTATGAGGGCCGCTGTAAGGAAGATTTTCTTCATAATGTTTAAAAATTAGGGTTGTTATCATGTTCGTCAAAATACAAATATAGAAAATAATTGTTTTTATCCTATACTTAAACAGAAAGGGAGCCCTGAATTTTTCAAGGCTCCCGGTGAATGATATTTTGACTGCTTATTCGCTAAGTTTGACTGTATAAGTCTTTACAACACCGTTGTATGTGCACTTCACGACAGCCTCACCAGTGACAGATTCCGGCTGTGTAACCTCTATCTGAACAGCCTTGTTGTCAGTTTTGGCAGTTACCTTAGGGGCCTTGGTCTGGCCTGCAGGAACTGAGTAGCTTACCTCATACTTGTCGTAGCCTACATATCCGTTCTCGTTTGTAGATCTTACAGGGTGCTCAGGCATTTCGAGTGCATTTCCGTCCACAGAGATTGTAACTGCAGGAGGAGCTGGATAAGTCATCTTCTGACCCTTCTTGCTGAATCCAAGACCCATAAGCTCACATAAATCGCCTTCGCCCTCCGCTACGAGATAGATTGCGTGCTTCTTGTCGAGATTATCGACAGCTTCAGCCACGTCAATTGTAAACTTGGTAACCGCTTCAGCTGAACCGGCAGGAACATTGATCTCACCAATCTTTGTGCCCTTCCAAGCTTCGTTATCCCAAGGACCGTCGAGCCATACATTGATCTTGAATGCCTTGTCTGTCTTAGGGGTGAGGAATACATTGAATGAGGTACCGTTTCCAGGAGCAGTACCCTCAAATGGTTTCAGACCCTTCTGGGCCTCAGCCAGGCCACCGAATCCGAAATACTTGTATCCGACGATATCCTTGTCGGATACATTGACCGGCATACTGTTGTCCCAGATATCCCAGTTGTCCTGCTGGCTTCCTATGTCTGAAAGGAAGCATGCATATCCTGCAGAATAATACTTGTATGGAGGCATACCGAAGATCTGGAAACCTTCTGATGTGACTTCTGCACCTGTGTAATGTGCTCCGTTTGAAGCCTTTGCATCCCAGATTCCGTCTTCTGCATACGGGTCGTAGCCGCGGATGACTACCTGACCGCCTTCGGCTACAGGTGCTTCATCCCACTGGATAGTAATAGGAGCTACCATAGGCTGACGGGCAAATCCGAATCCTCTTGGAGGACGATGATAGAATGCATACCACTGGTCTCCGATCTTCTCGATACTTCCGTGTGTATTGTGTGCAGCATTTCTCTCGATGAGTGCCGATCCGTCCTCGTTCAGTACGATACCTCGTGAATCTACGAGAACTCCACCGCTGCGCCAAGGACCGAGAGGTGAATCACCGTATGCATAACGGAGAGTCGAGTTCGAACTTCCGAGTCCGTAGTCAGGACCTGAATATCCCGAGAAGATCATCACATATTTGTTGCCCACCTTTCTGATGGAAGACGCCTCGAAGAAATTGAAGTCCTCAGGCTACTGATCCTTGTAGAGTGCAGGATATTCCTTGATTCCCGGAACCTCTCTTACGACTCCGTAACGGAAACTTGCCGGGATGAAGTAAGGAATATATGTGCCACCCGGTCTTGCAGAATACATTGTGTTCTGGTCAAGTTCCACTGCCGATGATCTCTGGAATCCCCAGTAACCGTATGCGCGGAATCCGATTTCATAATCCGGGTCCTTAGGGTCGTCGATCTGTTCTACGAAAATTGAAGGGTCGAATCCGAGGATACTGCCATCTACGGCTCTTCTTCCGTCTTCAGTGGCGTTGATTACTGTGAATGGCCCGTCAGGACGGTCGCTCTTTGCAACAAGTGCCTCGCGTCCCCAGCCGCGGCTATGAGGATAGAGATAGTACTCTCTTTTTCCATCTCTCTTGTTTACTTCTACAAGGTCAGGAGCGTACATCACATCCCACTGATCGTCGATGTTGTACGTGAAGATAGGACCTTCGTCCACCCATGCTGTGAGATCTTCTACAGGTGCAGACCACATACGGATGTCCGGGCCGCAATAGCTGCCGACTCTGAGGTCATGAGAACCGATGATATATGCGCGGAATTTGCCCGGATTGTCAGGATCTTCAAATACGCGTGGCTCTCCGTCAGGAAGATGCTCCCAAAGAGGAAGATAAGGGTTTCCTGTGCCGATTTCCTGTGTCGGTGCAGGTGTATTGCAAGCACATAGCATAGCCGCTGCACAAGCAATAGTCAGATAGTTGTGAATTTTCATAATTATTTGGTTATTAGTTATTTCTATGATATTGGAACCAGTCGATATCTATATAACCACCTTCCTCACCGGTAGCGTAGTTGAATATAGCGAACTTGGTACCCATAAAGAATCTTTGCCAGTCAAAGCTTGTCCTGCAGTCAGGGCCGAGTCTCTCCCATTTCCTATTGTCCGTACTGTACCAGAATTTCACGATGTCCTTTGTCGGACCAGGTCGGAAGTCTCCTTCAATTCGGAGATATATGATAGGTTTGCGAAGACGGATTTCATCTGTCAATGATCCCTGCCTTACATTCGTAATGGCTTTTGTGTCATTGGATAATTTCACTTTTTCTTCGTCCATTGACAGATACAGACGTCCGTCCACCTTTCTGACAGCCAGGAGAGTCGCATCGCTGTTGAATGCACTGAATCCGGCCCTGTCGCCGTTCTTCATATTCCTGAGATCGATAGCGACAGTCGCCTCGCAGGTAGGGCCTTCCATCCTCTGGGTCAATGTGTTGCGGGCGTCAAAAAGGCTGGTTGCCTTCTTTGCTTTCAGACGGAGATAGCCCGGCCTTTCGGTCAATGACCACGCCTCATCTATAGGATTGTGATTCCACTGCCAGCAGAGTCCCAGCTTGTCCGAGTCGAATGAGTCGCTGACGGTCAGTGCCTTGCGTTCCTGACCCTGGCGAGGCTTCTGCATTGTCACCGGCACTTTTCCATCCTTGTCACCGAGCATCGGCCAGCCGTCGGTCCAGGTGCAAGGCATAAGCATCGGAACGCGGCCCACGCCGCCTCTGTCCTGGAAGAACATTCCGTACCAATTGCCCTGCGGGTCATCGAATATAGTTCCTTGAGCCACTCCGTCTCCAAGGCCCCCGAAAGGAGTCTCGAGAATGACCTTCTTCTCGTATGGACCTTCGATATTGTCTGAGCGGTAGCAGACTTCTCTGCGTATGCCTCCGCGTGGCCATGATATCATAAGAAGGTAGTATCTGCCGTCTTTCTTGAGCATGCGGCTGCCCTCGAGAAGGTTGTTTTCCTCGCTGTCACGCTCGAAAAGTCTGGTATCGAGTCCTCCTTCCAATATGCCGGTAAGGTCCGGCTTCAACTCCCTGATCTGACCTGTACCATATACCATATATGCCTTGCCGTTGTCATCGAAGAAGAACGAGGCATCATGGAAATGAGGAATCACGGAGTGCAGTTCCCATTTCCCGAAAGGGTCGGCTGTAGTATAGACATATCCCTTGTAAGGCTGGTCATTCGGTGTGAAATAGGCGTAGAATCTGCCGTTGTGATATCGTAGTGAAGTAGCCCACTGTCCACGGCCATATACGGTGCCTTCCTGAAGACTGTAACGTGGTGTCTCTTCGATTCTGTCAAAGATATAGCTGGCAATCTCCCAGTTCACCAGGTCCTTGGAATGCATTACCGGTGCTCCCGGCATCAGATGCATCGTGGTGCTGACGAAATAGTAGTCGTCACCTACTCTGATCACATCAGGGTCCGGACAATCAGCCCATATGACAGGATTCGTGAAAGTTCCGTCACCGTTATCGCTTGACTGAGCATTTGCAGCAGTACCGGCAAGACAAAGTATAGCCAGAATAATGAATCTTTTCATAGCATGGTGTCAATTTATGCAAATTTAACAAATACGCTCAGCAAAGTATAATAAAATTGATTCACACACTATCCTTTTTGTGTCAGATAAATACAAAAATCACCGGAAAATGCCTTTCCGGTGATCTGCTGTCTATATTGTGGGTGTCGGTTTAGAAGTCTCCGCCCATAGGTGGCATTCCACCGCCGCCCATAGGAGGCATTCCTCCTCTCATTTCCATCTCTGTGATCTCCACACCTTCTGGTACGGTGAACATTGCTGGGTCGATTTCCACGTCCTCTTCAAGCTTTACGGCCTTGCTTCCCATATCGCCGAAGTCAGTCATCATTGAAGTTCTGAGGGTGATGCCCTTGTAAACCCATGCCTTTGCGTTCATTACCTGTCCCATCATCATGACTCTATAAGAATAAACGGTACAGAGCTTTCCTGCTACCTCTTCCTGTCCAACTTCCTTTACCTTATTCTTCTTGATAGTTTTTTCGTCAAGATTGCTGAAATCGATCTGAGGACCTCCGCCCATCGGACCACGACCTCCTCCCGGCATCCTGACAGCGGTCTTGGCTTCATCGTCAATCATGATGTTCTGACCGTCCACTGTGATGTTTCTGGACTTTCTTCCTCTGAAGTCTGAGAGTGTGGCCTGCTTGGCGCCATAGTCATCGAAGTAAGTGGTCTGGGTTATGGTCTGTCCCATCATGTCCATCTCCATAGTGATGATTCCGGACTTCACCGAATAGCGTTTTTCCTGTGCCTGGGCTCCAAGGCAGAATGCCATGAGAGCTGCGATGATTATAAGTTTTTTCATAATCAATGTTATTTAATGGTGTTATTCATTATTTGATGTAAGATATCGCGTGTGGTTTAAAGGTACTGTCCGAATTTTACGGCTACTCCGACTCTCAGCTGATGGAAAGGCCAGTCGGCCAGTCCCACCTGATGTCCCAATATTATGTCTATCTTGCCTGCTGTGCCGGAAATACGGGTCTTCAAAGTCATCGGCGCGTCACCGTCCTTCTCCCATCCGAAGTAGCCCCCGTATTCGGCGTCAATTTTCAGCCATCTGTATCTGTAAGATGCAGATACTCCGTACATTACGGCATCGTTCTGTCGCCCGTTGGCTGTCTGCCAGCATAAGAATCCTCCTGATGCGGCCAGCCTGAGTTCGGATTCCTCGGGTATGATGGTAATGTTCCGGCCTACCGCTGCGTCGAAGAAATATCCTGCGCTGTCGTAGTACCTTGCATTGGCGAAGTCATTGCCTGAGGCACTTTTGAGGGCGGCGCGCATCTCGACATCGAATCCGTGCTTCTCCTGGGTCAGGAGCATGAAGTCAGTGGAAATATAGATGTCTCCTGAGATGAATCTGCTGACAGGACCTTCTTTGTTGACCCTTCTCATCCTGCATACATCGCTTCCCATATGGAAATATTCTGTCAGCGGCCCCCATATCACCAGATTCGCCCTATCCGAAAAAAGTGGAATAGTCAGTCTGAGGAAGGTGCTGGCGGTGTAATCCTCGCTCCATCTGTATGTGGTGCTTATGTAATTGTCGATATATGCTTCCAGTTTCCATGCGGACGAAGTCCGGCCTGTCAACATATCAGGAACAGGGAAGGCGTTCGGGCCGAAATATGCCGGGGCGATCTTTGTCGGTATGGACAAGTCGGGCACCTCCAGTGAAGTCTGAGCCAGGCAGGTACCGCTGAGGAAAAAGAGCAGGTATGTCAGTATCCGTTTCATAAAAATAACTACGCAAAGATAAAGAATCATTTGATTAATGCTAACTTTGTGAATAATCAAATAATATCAAGATGAAACGACTGTTGCTTATACTATCTGTAATTCTGTTTTCTGTGCCGGCTGATGCAGTTACCCGGGGTATCGATATGGTGATTCCGGTGCCGCAGCAGGTCATACCGGGTGAAGGTGTCTATAGATTCGAGGATTCTCCTAAGATCACCTGCAGACACTCGAAGAAAATGGCCCCGGAGGCCTATAGTCTGGAGGTTCGCAAAACAGGTGTTCTGATAACTTCTTCAGATGAGGCCGGAGCCTTCTATGCACAGCAGACTCTCTCTCAGATGATAACTGAAGCCGATGGAGTGAAGGAAATGCAATGCTGTGTCGTAAATGATTGTCCGAGATTTAGTTACAGAGGTCTGCACTTCGATGTGTCCCGCCATTTCCGTAGTCTGGATTTCCTTAAGAAACAGGTGGATGCCATGGCTCTTTACAAGATGAACCGGATGCATATCCATCTTACAGATGCGGCAGGCTGGAGAATGCAGATCGATGCCTATCCGAGATTGACTTCATTTGCAGCCTGGAGACCTCAGGAGAAGTGGAAGGACTGGTGGTATGGAGACAGGAAATATGTGGAAGAAGGCACTGAAGGCGCGTATGGAGGCTATTATACCAAGGATCAGATGCGTGAACTTGTAGAGTATGCCCGTCAGAGACATATTGAGGTGATACCGGAGATAGAAATGCCGGGACATAGCGAGGAAGTGCTTGCTGCATATCCGGAACTTTCCTGCAAAGGGGCTCCATATTCTCAGGGTGAATTCTGCGTAGGAAATGAAGAAACATTCCGTTTCCTGGAGACAGTCCTTGATGAAGTCATGGAAGTTTTCCCTTCGGAAATGATACATATCGGTGGAGATGAGGCCAATAAGGCTCATTGGAAGGAATGCCCGAAGTGCAGACAGAGGATGGAGCAGGAAGGACTTGCGGATGCCGATGAGCTTCAGAGTTATCTGATCAAACGTATCTCCCGCTTCGTGGAGTCGCGCGGAAGAAGGATCGTGGGTTGGGATGAGATATTGGACGGAGGACTTGCCTCGGGTGCGACGGTGATGTCCTGGAGAGGCGAGGAAGGAGGAATAAAGGCAATGTCAATGGGACATGATGTCATTATGACGCCTGGACGTTACTGCTATCTGGACCACACTCAGGACGCTCCTTTCAAGGAGCCGGAATCAATCGGAGGATATCTCCCTCTGGATTCCGTGTATGTATATGACCCGGCTTCCGGGACAATGGATCTGCAAGGCCGTCTTCTGGGTATTCAGGGCAATCTCTGGACGGAATATGTCGTCACAGACTCGCATGCCGAATATATGTATTGGCCGAGGGCTCTGGCAATAGCCGAGACCGGGTGGAGTCAGCCTCATCGTAAGGACTTGGCTGATTTCCGACGCAGGGCATCTGGAGCCGTCGAGAGACTGAAAAGTATGGGATACAATCCTTTCGGAATTGCAGATGAATATGGCGAGAGGAAACTCGCCCAGACCGGGCTGGACCATAAGGCTAAAGGCTGCAAAGTCTTCTATAACAAGCCTATACAACAGTGGTATCCGGCTGCAGGAGAGACTACTTTCACAGATGGAATCATCGGAGGATGGACATACAGTGATCAGCGCTGGCAGGGTTTCCTTTCTGATATTGATGTTACCATAGATTTAGGTTCGGTACAGACCGTAAGCTATGTCGGGGGTACTTTTATGCAGCTGAAGGAGCCCGGAGTGTTCATGCCGCAGAAAGTGGATATATATGTGTCCGCAGACGGTGAAACTTTCGAACGGGTGGCCGAGGTCTGGAATGATGTTTCGGTGAATATTACTGATCTCCTGTTCCGTAGTTTCGATACCATATGCGATGTCCAGGCCCGCTATGTCAGGTATCACGCCAAGCGTTCTACCATGAGGGGATTTCTTTTCCTGGATGAAATAGTCGTCAATTAAAATATGCGGGCACGAAAAGTGCCCGTTTTTTATGTTTTTACTGTTTTGAGCACGAATTGACCGTTTTTGTGCTCGATTCAAGGTCAGTTATGCCCCATTGATCGTAAGTGTAATTGATAAAATGTGTATATTTGCACATTATGCACGCGTATGCGTTAATTATATTGCGATGGATATTGAACTTTTCTCGGACATATTGAAGATAGATTCGACTTCGGGTAAGGAGGCCGCTCTTGCAGATTTTCTTCAGGAGAGGCTTCTTGCTTCGTGTAGCCGTGTAGAGAGATTTGATGTCGGAGACGGAACCTCGAATCTGCTTTTCTGCTGGGGCGAACCCGAGATCGTCTTTTGCTCGCATCTGGATACAGTTCCTCCTTATATCCCTCCTGTCTTTGATGACGCTGTTGTTCGAGGCCGCGGTTCCTGCGATGCCAAAGGACAGATATTTGCGATGTACGAGGCTTGCAAGGTGCTGGAGTCCAAAGGATATGACGGTTTCGGCCTTCTCCTGCTTGCCGGTGAGGAGACAGGTTCTTTCGGAGCAAAGGCCTTCAGGGAGCAGCATCCGGGAGCGGAGTGGATCATAGTCGGAGAGCCTACGGACAATCATATGGCTTCAGCCAGCAAGGGAACCAAGTCGTTCGAAGTGACATTCGAGGGAAAGGCCTTCCATTCTGGATACCCTCAGTACGGTCTCAGTGCGGTAGAGATGTTCAATGACTTCATGAATGCTCTCCGCAGCATTGTCTTTCCGAAGGATGAGGTTCTTGGGGATACGACCTGGAATGTCGGAAAGCTTATTAGTGACAATCCTCAGAATATCCTCAGCGACAGACTTTCCTGCCGTGTCTATTTCAGGACGACCTTCGAAACAGATGAGATGGTGTGTAATGTGATGAAGAATATCGCTGGAGAAGATGCCCGCCTGAGATTTGGAAGAAGACGAGTCCAGGATGGTTCCGATATCGTGGCCAAGGAAGTGGCTCAATGGCAGAAGTCGATGAGTGTCAGGGCGTTCGGAGGTGATAGTCCTACAAGATATGAGGTGCTGGATGGATTTTCGTCCAAACCGGTGGCATTCGGAAGCGATGCTCCGCAGCTGACCAATTTCAGAAGGAAGATCCTCTGCGGACCAGGCTCTATCCTCGTGGCGCACAGGCCTGAAGAGTATATCTTTCTGGAAGATATCCGCGTCGCAATCGACAATTATGTAAGAATGTACGAGACAATAGTGGGAGAGAAAGTGTAATTATTTCAGTGGTAAATTATTAACAGAACAGTATATTATGATAGTTATGAAATTCGGCGGTACATCCGTCGCAAATTTCGAGGCAATTACCAGAGCCATCTTCATTGTGGGTGGAAGACTGGACAAAAAGCCTGTAGTGGTAGTGTCGGCCTTGTCTAAGGTCACTGATCTTCTTTACAGAATATCGGATGCTGCAGCAGCCAGAAATGCATCTGAGGCCAAGGTGCTGATGTCGGAACTTAGAACACGTCATGTGAATCTTGCATCGGATCTTCTGGAGCAGAGTCCTGCATTGAAGGAAAATGCTGTAGCCAGGGTAAACTCGATATGTGATTCACTCGAAGAACTTGTCAATGCTGTGTGTGCTGTCGGAGAACTTTCTGACAGAAACAAGGCCATCATCATTTCCAACGGAGAGCTCCTTTCATCGACAATCATCTGCTTCGTGATGAATGCCAAGGGAATCAGGACCAATTTCATTGATGCCCGTAAGATGATGATAACCAGCGACGAATACCTTAAGGCAGAACCGGATGTAAATGAAATCTCAGCCAGAGTTCCTGAAATAGTCCGTGAGGCATTCCAGGGAATGGATGCAGTGATCACTCAGGGATTCATCGGTATGAATCATTCAGGAGAGCAGACTGTGCTCGGAAGAGGTGGCTCTGATTACTCGGCTTCGTTGATCGGTATGGCCCTTGATGCCGAAAGCATCGAGATCTGGACTGACGTGGATGGAGTCCGTTCTGCAGACCCTCGTACAGTAGAGAATACAAAATATCTGGAGAAGATTTCCTTTGAGGAAGCTGCAGAGATGGCCCATTTTGGAGCCAAGGTTCTTCATCCTCTTACCATCGAACCTGCAGTAAAGAAGAATATTCCGATTTATGTACTCAATTCGATGAATCCTTCAGGCAAGGGTACTGCAATTCTTCGCAGCGAGCTCATCGAGGACGGTGTTAAATCTGTATCCTTCAAGGAGAATATCCGCGTGATCAATATCTTCTCGATGAAGATGATCAATACTTCAGGCTTCCTTCGCAGAGTCTTCGAAATCTTCAGTGAAAGCAAGGTGTCTGTCGACCTTATCAGTACCTCAGAGGCCAATATTTCCGTAACTGTGGATGCATCCCAGAAGATCGACAAGGTCGTGGAGCAGCTTTCTGAGTTTGCGGATGTGATCGTGGATGACGACAAGTCGCAGGTGTCTGTGATCGGAAAGAATATCGTTCGTCTTAACGGTATGCTCAAGAAGACGTTTGCTCCATTGAAAAGGACCAATGTCTATATGATTTCACAGGGTGCTTCTTTTGTGAATATCAGCTTTGTGGTTGACCGTGAGGAACTTGTAGAGGTTGTGAAGGACCTTCACTACCATCTTTTTGAAGTGGAAGAAGAACTGGAGCAGTTTTAAGATATGAAACTTTTTATCAGCGGATACGGAAAAATGGGAAGGATGATCGAGAAGATCATTCTTACCAAGGGTGTGGAATATGCCGGATGGACAGAGGCGGTCACCGAGACTGATCCTGCATTGGCCAAGGAATGCGTCTGCATTGATTTCACTACTCCTGCAGCCATCAGGGAGAACTACAAGTACCTTGCAGAGAATTTCAAGGCTGTGGTGATCGGTACCACAGGATGGGCGGATATCAAGGATGAGGTCGTGGCATATTTTGAAAAATGCGGCACTCCGATGATCTGGGCATCGAACTTTTCGATCGGAGTGAATGTATTCTTTGCAGTGACTGATTATATCTCAAAGATGCTGGGTGATGCCGGAGGCTACAGCCCATATATGGTGGAGATGCATCATTGCCATAAGCTTGATGCTCCGAGCGGCACTGCAAGGTCGCTTGCAGATATTGTAGATGCCAACATGGGCGTTACAACTGATATCCAGTCAGTGCGTTGCGGGGAGATCCCGGGCATACATACCATCGGTTTTGAGGGACTCAATGACCGTATCACTCTCACTCACGAGGCATTTTCGCGCGAAGGGTTTGCGGCAGGAGCAGTCGAGGCCGCCCTCAGGACAGAAGGCCTTGCCGGAGTTCACGAATTTCGTGACATACTTTTGAAAAAATAGAACAATAATATGAATATAAATGAATTAAGAGGCTGCGGTACTGCGCTGGTCACTCCTTTCCGTGACGGACAGGTGGACTATGATGCCTTTGCAGCTTTAGTAGATTATCAGATCAAGGGAGGGGTGGATTTCCTTGTCCCTCTCGGAACCACCGGAGAGACTCCTTGTCTTACAGACGAAGAAAAGATCAAGGTGCTGACTATCGCCAAAGAACATTCATGCGGAAAGCCTGTAGTGGCTGGCGTCGGCACTAACTCTCTCGAACATACGATTGCCAATATCAGGCTTCTGGAACCTCACGGGGTGGATGTGTTCCTTGTGGTGGTGCCTTATTACAACAAGCCTCCTCAGGAGGGTATGTACCAGTATTTCAAAGCTGTGGCAGCAGCGACTTCAAAGCCGGTCCTTCTGTACAATGTGCCGGGCCGTACCGGTGCTAACCTTGAGGCTGCTACCACTCTGAGACTCGCTCAGATAGACAATGTCATCGGAATCAAGGAGGCTTCGAGCAACAGGGGCCAGATTCTGGAGATCATCGAAGGTCGTCCGGAGGGCTTCCTCGTTCTCAGCGGTAATGACGACGAGACATTCCCTCTTATGAAGGCAGGAGCAGATGGAGTCATCAGTGTAGCGTCCAATATCGCTCCGGTGCCTGTCGCAAAGCTCACTCACGCTATGATGGAAGGAAAGGTAGAGAAGGCTGCAGGCTTGCATGATATGCTTTCGCCTCTTTTCCGCAATTGCTTTGTGGAGAGCAATCCTATCCCTGCAAAGGCGGCTCTTGCCGCAATGGGAATGATGTGCAACGAACTGCGTCTGCCGCTTGTTCCTTCACAGCAGAAGACATATGACCTTATGGTCGAGACGATTAAAGACTTGAAATTACTATGACAGATATAGAAAGATTCAATGAGACGGTTGCCGGTCTTGAAAGCGGTAATATCCGCGTGGCTGAGAAAGTTGACGGCCAGTGGAAGGTCAATTCGTGGGTCAAGGAAGTGATATTGAGCGGTTTCCGTTTAGGAAAGCTCACAGATATGACTCAGGGACAGTTTTCGTTCTTTGATAAGGATACCATTCCTGCAAGGAAGTTTACTGCGGAGAACGGAGTGAGAATCGTTCCCGGTGGAAGCAGTGTGCGCTGCGGAGCCTACCTTGCTCCGTCTGTGATAATGATGCCGCCGGCATATGTCAATATCGGTGCATATGTGGATGAGGGAACAATGATTGACTCTCACGCTCTGGTCGGATCTTGTGCTCAGGTAGGAAAGAATGTGCATCTTTCGGCTGCATCACAGCTCGGAGGTGTATTGGAACCGGTCGGTGCTCTTCCGGTAATCATAGAAGATAATGTATTCATCGGCGGAAACTGCGGTATCTATGAGGGTACCATTGTCAAGGAGAATGCTGTAATCGGCACTGGTGTAATTATCAATGCTTCGACAGCGATCTTTGATTCTACTACCGGTGAATATATCCGTGCCAATGAGAACGGTCAGATGGTCGTGCCTTCCGGAGCAGTAGTGGTGGCGGGAAGCCGTCCTATGTCGAAAGGACCGGGAGCGGAGCAGGGTATCCATCTCTATTGTCCTGTAATCGTGAAGTATCGTGATGATAAGACTTCAGGATCGATTACTCTTGAGGATATGCTGAGATAATTTATGAATGATTATAACGATATATTTTCCTCAGATGTTGCTTCCTTCTTCAGATCTCCTGTGAGGGAAATCTTCAAGAGGGTGGACCTGAACTCCATATATTCATTCGCCGGAGGTTATCCCTCGGCGGATACATTCCCATTGGAGGTAATCCGCACGACGATGTCCGAGGTGATTGCCGGATATGGCGGTCAGGCATTCCAGTACGGTGCCACTCAGGGAGTCCTTCTTCTGCGAGAGGCCGTGGCTGAACGCTATGGGGTGCCGGTGGAGAGGGTGCAGATAACCTCATCATCACAGCAGGGAATCGATGTCTGCACGCGAGTGCTGGTCGATCCGGGTGATGTCATATTGACCTCAAGTCCTTCGTATCTTGGCGCTCTTCAGTCTTTCCGTTCTTATCGTGCGGACATCAGGGGAGTAGCTCATGTTGATGATATCGACAAGTTCAGGGAGAATTACGAGAAGGTGATCGCTCAGGCTTCAGCCGATGGCAGGAAGATCAAGTTCCTGTATATGATTCCCGATTTCCAGAACCCTTCAGGAGAGTCCCTTACTTTGGAGGAAAGGAAGATGCTGGTGGAACTTGCCCGTAAATACGGATTCCTTATCGTAGAGGACAGCCCGTACAGGGAACTCAGATACGAGGGGGAAGATATTCCGACAATGTACTCGATAGATCCTGATATTGTCATTCATCTGGGATCATTCTCTAAGATCTTCGCTCCCGGTTTCCGCCTTGGCTGGGCCATTGCCCATCCGGAGATATTGGACAAGATATATGTCTGCAAGCAGTCTCTGGACCTTTGCCCGCCAGTCTTTGACCAGTATGTGGCGGCGGAATTCCTGCGCAGCGGAAATCTGGACGCAAATCTGTCCAAGAGTATTGAACTTTACAAAGGCAAAAGGGATCTGTTATTGTCACTTCTGGAGGAACATATGCCTGAGGGAGTACGATGGACCCATCCGGAAGGCGGTCTCTTCCTTTTCTTGACGATGCCGGAGGGCTTCGATGCTGTGAAGTTCTATGATACGGCGCTGGATGCAGGAGTGGCATATGTGGCAGGTGAATTTTTCCATCCTGACGGAAGCGGAAAGAATACCATGAGGATGAACTTCTCGTTCATGACACATGAGAGGATTACGGAAGGCGTGAAACTGCTTGCCGGACTTTTGAAGCAAGAGATTGATAAATAATCAGATGAATTATAAGTTTTATAAATATCAGGGAGCAGGAAACGATTTCCTTATAGCGGACAACCGTGACGGATCCATAGAACTTTCTGCAAGGCAGATCGCTTCAATATGTGACCGCCGCTATGGAGTCGGTGCTGATGGACTGATGCTTCTGGAGAGCTGTGACGGCTATGATTTCCGTATGGTATATTACAATTCAGACGGCTCAGGCGGAATGATGTGCGGAAACGGGGGCCGATGCATTGTAGCTTTTGCTGCTGACAGCGGAATTCGTGCTTTCAGATTCATTGCAGCGGACGGACCTCATTATGCTGAGATTGTTTCAGATGACGGGGTGGAAAAGATAGTCAGACTTCAGATGAAGGATGTGGAGGTATGCAGTCGTTATGATAGTCTTACAGGAGTAAATGTCCCGTCTGAAGGATATTTTCTGGATACCGGCACACGCCATTTTGTCCGTATCGTGGAATCTGTAGATGATTATGATATTGTTTCCGAGGGTAGGGAAATACGTTATAAGGCAGCTGAACTCCAGCCGGTCGGGGCCAATGTCAATTTTGTCGAGCCTGCTGACGGCTTTATCAAGGTAAGGACATACGAGAAAGGAGTAGAGGATGAAACCTTTGCCTGCGGTACCGGAATTGTCGCCTCGTGCATTGCTGCATATAAGTCGGGAATACGGCCGTCTGAGACCAACGGGGCTGAAATCAGATATGATGTTGCGGCCAAGCGCGATCGCCTCAGCGTAGATTTCATGCCTTGTGGCGGTTCAGAAGGCATTGTGAAGGATGTATTTCTTACAGGCCCGGCGAGATATGTTGCTGAAATCGAAATCCTATCAGGTAATTTATATTATATTTGAAAATTGAACTAACAAAAATAAAGAAATGAAACGTGTTTTAATTATTCTTATCGCATTGCTTTCTTTGACTTCGTGCTTCAAGGGCTCGAGTCTAAAGCGTAAATATATGTTGGAGGCTACATTCCAGTATACAGGAGTCAGATTCGGAGCAGACAGCACCCTTGTCAATAATTCGGATGTAAAGGGATTCGGCTTTGATGCTCTTAATTTCAACCATGTCCTGGATGTAAACAAGGTCTTTCAGGGAGGTTTCATTCTTTCCTGCGCAGAGATTCCTGCTTCCGGAAATACAGCAGGTCTGATGAATATATACAGAGCTAATGTTCCTGCATCTGCGTCAGTGGGTAATATATATACGGTATATCATTATAATCCTCTTCCAGGGGCAATGCCTGAGCATGATATGGAGTTTGCATTTGACGAGAACGGAACCTGCACTATGCTCGGTTGTTACGTTACAAACACTGTCGATGTCGCAAATTTCGTGAAGCTGAATTTCAAGGAAGGAGACAGACTTTCCGTAAAGGCGACAGGTTATCTTAAAGGTGCGGTGACAGGTGAGGCTGAAATAGCATTGGCGGAATTCACTGAGAAGAAGGATTCAATTGTTTCTGTATGGACTCCTTTTGAACTCGGCAAGCTCGGATCAGTGGATTGCATTGATTTCGAGATTATTTCATCCAATCCGGCAGTTCCTGCATATTTCTGTATGGATAATATGGTGGCGACAATTGATATCGAATATTAAGAGATATGAAGACCAATCAGGAACTTAAGAACAGCGCATTGGCGGCCTTGAAGGGTAATTGGGCTCCTGCTGTGCTAGGTGCAATATTTTTCATTTTTGCGTCCAGCCTGATAACTTCTCCAGGTTATTGCTCGAATATGGCTGCCTTCGGTATGCCTCTCTTCGATACGATAAGTCCGAAATTGCTGAAGATATTTTCGAATTCATCCTTTCTTCTCAATTTCTTTCTCCTATATCCGCTGACATTGGGATATTCTGTGGCGCATAAAGATCTGCTTCAGAACGGTGATGCCGCTATTACAAGAAATACCCTCAGTCATGCTTTCTCGGATTATGTGAGAAATGCAGTTTCAATGTTTCTTGTTTATCTCTTTACTATTCTCTGGACACTCCTTTTCATTGTTCCTGGAATCATAAAGGGACTTGCATATTCATTGACTCCTTTCATTGTCAAGGACAATCCGGAGCTGTCTCCAAACGAAGCCATCAATCTCAGTATGAAGATGATGAAGGGACATAAGTTCGACTTGTTCTATCTCTACCTCAGCTTCATCGGCTGGATCCTTCTTGCTATGCTGACTTTGGGAGTCGGTCTGCTTTGGGTGATTCCATATCTGGAAACCACTTTGGCAGCTTTCTATCAGGATGTGAAGAACGATTATAACAATACTAATAACTAAATCTACAATTATGAAGACCAATCAGGAACTTAAGAATGCGGCTTTGGCTGCGTTGAAAGGCAAGTGGACACCGTCAGTTATGGCCGTGCTCGCGTTATATGCGGTTATGTTTGTCGTGATGATACTTGCTCTTGTGGTAGAAGGTATGGTAAATCCGGGCATGGAGTCGGAAGAAATGTCACTTTGGAGCATTCTCATTTTATATGGATTAATGTTCCTGCTTTACTATCCTTTGGGTATGGTCGGGATATACAATGCATTCAAGGACCTGTTCAGGAACGGTGATGATAAGATAGTTTCCAATATGTTCAAAGGAACATTCAAGGACTATCCGCGAGCATTGGGACTCTCGCTTCTGTATATGATCTTCGTATTCCTGTGGGCATTGCTTCTGTATATTCCAGGAATCATCAAGGCGCTGGCCTATATGATGTCTCCTTATATCCTTAAAGATTATCCAGAGCTTACCCCTAATCAGGCTCTCAATCTCAGTGTGAAGATGATGAAGGGACACAAGTTCGACCTGTTCTGTCTTCTGCTCAGCTTTATCGGTTGGAGTTTCCTCGCGATGTTTACTTTGGGAATAGGTTTTTTGTGGATGGCTCCTTATGTGAGTACAACTATTGCTGCATTCTATGAGGATGTGAAAGCGGAGTATGAGGGAAAGCAGCTTGCCGTATAATTAAAGAAGTCCTGCAGGAATCTGCATTATGATTTCCTGATATTCAGGGTCGAGGGACAATATGAAATCTTCATGGAGCGGTATCATTATCGCTCCATTTTCTGTTTCCACCTCAATGCAAGGATTTTTCGGGATGTCGATGAAGTCAGTGATTTCTCCGACTTCGTAGAGATCGCTGTCCATATCGTCAGCATTCTCCGGAGTCAATACCATCCATCCCACAAGAGCGGCATATCCGTCCTCTTCCAGAGACATTTCCGGGAGACTGTCCGCTTCGATATAGACAGGTTTTCCTGCGATCTCCTCGACATCTTCCATGCTGCAGATGTCTGTCAGGTGGACCAGGGCCTTGGTATTTCCTCTTTTTGTAAATGATTCAATATAAAAAGGAACCGGTAGTCCATCAAAAATGATGAACACCGGTTCGTTTAAGTTGATATCTTCAGGAGCGATTTCGCGGAAGCCCAACACGAGCTCCCCATCGGTACCGTTAGATTTCAATACCTGGGCTATCTGCTGCAAGTTTTCGTAACCTGCCATAGCGGAATTAAGCCTCAGTGTTTTCAGCCTCAGCCTCTGCAGCAGCTGCTTCCTGAGCAGCCTTCTCAGCAGCGGCAGCCTCAGCAGCTGCGCGTGCAGCTTCCTCAGCCTCAGCCTTTCTCTTGGCGATAGCCTCAGCTCTCTCCTGATTTACCTTAGCCTCAGCCTCTACAGCAGCCTTCTGAGCTGCTACAGCGTCCTTTCTAAGACCATCCTTCTTTGCGCTGACCTTGGCAGCCTTCTCTGACTTCCAAGCTACGAGCTTAGCATCAGCCTGCTCCTGAGTAAGAGCACCCTTCTTAACACCGTCCTGGAGGTGCTTTGCAAGGAGTACACCCTCATAAGAGAGGATACGCTTTGCAGTAAGTGTAGGCTGTGCACCTACGTTCACCCAAGCAAGTGCACGCTCGTGGTTGAGCATGATTGTAGCAGGGTTTGTGTTAGGGTTGTAAGAGCCGAGCTGCTCAATGAAACGACCATCGCGTGGTGCGCGTGAATCTGCCACTACAATGTGGAAGAATGCGAAATTCTTCTTACCGTGGCGCTGAAGACGAATTTTAACAGCCATTGTGAATCTGTTTTAAAAAGTTAATTATTAAAATACCATGCTTCCTACCCGAGGAAAAGCGCGCAAAGATAGTAAATAAAAATGAGAATGCAATGATTTCGCTGAAAATGAATGCTTTGTATATGTCGGAATATATCTCCGAAATAAAAAAGTGAAAATTTTTGCAAAAAAAGTGAAGAAAAATTTGGAGTTTAATTTTTTTGTCGTACCTTTGCAATCCCAAAACAAACAAAGCGGTGGTGGTGAAATGGTAGACACGCTACTTTGAGGGGGTAGTGGGAGTAATCCTGTGCGAGTTCGAGTCTCGCCCACCGCAC
>JAZLCW010000061.1:0-34402 GCA_045614445.1 Candidatus Cryptobacteroides sp.
GATAATGCTCTATGGAGAAGCGTCCTTCAGGGTTTATTGCAACGGACTTACAATAGCATTGCTGCCATTGCTTTATGGACTTCTGGTCTATATTGTATCCATAATCATCCGTATAGCTCAGAAACCGAGAATATAGATGAATAGAATTATAGCTGCCATTGCAGTATGCGTGACCGTGATATCCTGCTCCCGAGGTACCGTAATAGTACCTTGGGAGGATTTCCAGTATGTCTTTGATAAGGATGGAAGCTGCGATGTAACCATGGATTCTTCAAAATATCATTACATGCTATATACGACCGAGCCTAATCTCAGGAGCGTTCTTGCCCATACCCCGAAAGGGAAAATAGACAAAATTATCAGCGAGAATCCCTCATGGCAGTTTCTTATTTATTGCAAAATGGAACCATCGGATTCATTAAAGCTCATGCAACTGCTGAATAAGCATAATTGCAGTTTCCCTGTAATACTTGATCCGAATGGAGAATTCCTTGCGATAAATAAGATAGAACCCACATATACAATGATTGGTTATATTTGCGATAAGAATGGTAAAGTTTGTGGGTCTTCTGTAATCGGTACTACCCAAAGTTTCTTTGACCGAGACTTCGCATATGCAAAATACGATATCTCTAATCAGTAAAGTCAGAACCCCCTGTAAACTTTTGGAGCCAATTTGGAACCAAAATAAAAAAATAAGCCTCTCAGATATCTAAGAGACTTATTCTAGTGACTCCGACAGGATTCAAACCTGTAACCTTCTGATCCGTAGTCAGATGCTCTATTCAGTTGAGCTACGGAGCCGTTTGCAGTTTCCTGCTATTTCCTTATTCGCTTACTTTTGCACCCTTCTTCTCCTTGATACGAGCCTTCTTACCAGTGAGCTCACGGAGATAGAAAATACGTGCGCGACGAACTTTACCTACCTTGTTGAGTTCGATTGAATCGATGAATGGTGATTCGAATGGGAAGATTCTCTCAACACCTACACCGCTAGCCATCTTGCGAACTGTGAATGTTCTGGTGTTTGCTGATGCTCCACGAAGCTGGATAACTGTACCTCTGAACTTCTGAAGTCTCTCCTTGTCACCCTCCTTGATTCTGTATGTTACGGTGATTGTGTCACCGGCTTTGAATTTTGGGTAGCTGGCTCTCTTCTCGTTTGCGAATGCCTGCTCTACTACTTTAATAAGATCCATTTCTGTATTAAATTTAAATTTTGGGCAACATTGCGATTCTTTTTCACCCTTCGCAAGAGGTTGCTTTGATTTTGGGATTGCAAAGGTAGGAATAATATTTTAACCTCCAAACTTTTTTGAAGAAATTTTATCAAAAAATGCAAAATATCTTGTTTTTGCCCTTCAAATCCCCTGAAATGCACCTTTTAATCGAACCAATCCTTCAGTTTTTCAAAGAAACTCCTGTCTTCTTTGGTCGGATTCGGCTTGAAAGATTCCTTGTCACGAAGAGATTCGATCACAGCCTTGTCTTCTCTATCGAGCTTCTTAGGGATCCAGACAGCGATCTTTACATAAAGGTCACCGGTACCACCGTAGCCGTTTACGGTAGGGAGGCCCTTTCCGCTGATTCTTGTCACCGTGCCTGACTGGGTTCCGGCATCTATCTTTATTTTTCTTGGTCCGTCCAGACATGGGATCTCCACTTCTGCTCCGAGGATCGCTTCCGGCAGAGAAACTATCTTTGTATAGTAAAGATTGTTGCCCTCTCTCTTGAAATCTGGGTGCTCCTGCTCCTCGATAACTACAAGCAGGTCGCCGTTGATTCCGTTATTCTTGGCTGCATGTCCCTCTCCCTGGATGGTGAGCTGCATTCCAGCCTCTACTCCTGCCGGAATCTTGACCTTGATAGTTTCGCGCTTGCGTACCAGTCCGCTTCCGCCACATGTCCGGCAAGGATTTGTGATTACCTTACCTTCGCCGCCGCACTGCTGGCATGTAGAGTAGGTGACTGTCTGGCCGAAAAGTGAATTCACGACTCTCTGTACCTGTCCTGTGCCGCCACAAGCTGTACATGTCTTTATGTCCGCGCTGTTCTTTGCGCCTCTTCCGCCACAGTCCGTACAAGGAACGCTTTTCTCTATGCTGATTTCCTTCTCCACTCCTTTGGCAATTTCTTCCAAGGTGAGCTTCACGCGTACGCGTATGTCGCGACCTCTATATACACGCTGCTGACGCTGGCCGCCACGTCCTCCTCCAAAGCCGCCGCCGAAACCGCCGAATCCTCCGAATCCACCACCGAATGCACCTCCGAAGAGGTCATTGAGAATGTCGTTCAGATTTCCGAATCCGCCACTGAAGTCAGGACCTGCTCCGTCTACACCAGCATGACCGAACTGGTCATATTTTGCCTTCTTATCCGGATCACTGAGGATGGAATATGCTTCTGCAGCCTCCTTGAACTTTTCCTCGGCTTCCTTGTCGCCAGGGTTCTTGTCCGGATGGTATTTCACAGCCAGTTTCCTGTATGCCTTCTTTATTTCTTCTGCCGATGCGCTTTTTTCGACGCCCAGCACTTCATAATAATCTCTCTTAGCCATAAAAATGAGGGTCTTAGATTCCGACTACCACCTTAGCGAAGCGGATCACTTTTCCATTAAGTGTGTATCCTGTCTGGACAACATCAAATACTTTTCCCTTTTTCTCTTCTTCCTGTACCGGGAACTGTGCTACAGCCTCGTGAAGGTCGGTGTCGAATGGCTGGTCGATGGCGTCGATGACAGCCAGACCCTTGCTCTTGAGGTATCCCATCAATTTACTGAAGATCAGCTCTGTGCCTTCCTTGGCTGCGTCGCTGTCGTCTGACTCGAGAAGCACTTTGAGAGCCCTTTCGCAGTCATCCAGAATAGGCAGAAGTCCCTTGATGGTTTCAGTCGAAGCCATGCTTACAAGCTCAAGTTTTTCCTGCGAAGTACGTCTGCGGAAATTGTCGAATTCCGCCATCAGTCTTATATAGTCGTCTTTGTCTTTTGCTGTCTTTTCCTCCAGCTGAGCTACCTTCTTTTCCAGCTCCTCTATCTTTGCCTTATCTTTATTGCCCTTCTTCAGGAATCCCTTCTTTTCCTGCACAGCCTCTTCTTTAGGCTGCGTTTCCTGCACCGGTGTCTCCTGTGCTGTCTCCTCCTGATTCAGAGTCTCTTGATTCATCTGTGTGTTTTCTGACATATTCCTTAATCTCCTTAATTGTTACCTTCCCGAAAAGTAGTGCGACAATCGTCGCAATAATCATGGTTATAAGCATCTTATCGTCTTGTTGAGTTCGTTGTTTTCCAAAACGACTGGCAAAGATACAAATAATCTGCCACTTGGAAAATACTGACAATATGGCAGAAAAAAGCCGGAATCAGTGACTCCGGCTAACAAGAATGTCATATCTGACCGTCTATTTTCCGATATTGAGGAACAAGGGCTTTCATTACCATCCAGGCAATCAGATAGGCCACTGCGCAGATGCAGAATACGATCATATAACCGGCCTCCTTGCCTTCGAATCCTATGAATGTGAAAGCTGCTCCTGCTTTCTCCGAGTATGTGAAGAGCATGCCGGCTCCTTTGTTTATCATGAACGAACTTATACCTCCGGCCATGCCTCCGATACCGGTGATAGTTGCGATGGCGCTCTTTGGGAACATGTCACCGATGGTCGAGAAGAGATTGGCAGACCAGGCCTGATGGCCGGCTCCGGCAAGGCCGATGATGATTGCAGGCCACCACGCTGAGAATTGTCCCATCGGCTGGGCGAAAAGCGCAAGCAGAGGGAAGAATGCGAAGAACAGCATCGCAAGCATTCGTCCGGCATATGGGTGCATACCTTTCTTTTCGACAAAGTATTTAGGCAGATATCCGCCGAAGATCGAGATGACTGTAACGATCGCATAAAGGGTCACGATCAATGCCATTCCCATCCCGGAAGAAGATTTATATCCGAATTGGTCGGAGAAATATGCCGGTGCCCAGAACAGGTAGAACCACCATACTCCGTCGGTGAAGAATTTGCCCGCGATGAATGACCAGGTCTGGCGGTAAGTGAAGCATTTCAGGAATGGTATGCTGCTCTTTTCTTCTTCCTTACCAGTACTTGGGGTTACGTCGTCATCTTGCTGTATATAAGCAAGTTCTGCTGCATTTACGTGTTTTGACCGATGTGGCTTGTCATACATGAATACCCAGAATCCCATCCATACGAATCCTAATGCTCCGATTACTATGAAGGCCATTTCCCAGCCTCCTCCTATTCCTCGGTCCTTGAAGAACTGTGCGAGCAGAGGGATGGTCGCCGGGGCGATCAATGCGCCTACGGATGCTCCTGCATTGAATATCGAAGTGGCGAAAGCACGGTCTTTTTTAGGGAAGTATTCTGCTGTGGTCTTGATGGCTGCAGGGAAGTTTCCTGCCTCTCCCAATGCAAGGATCGCACGAGCTGCCAGGAAGAGCCATACACTGACGGATGCAATGGCGAGAGCGGCGGTGGAACCGGCCTGGATTGCTGTCATGGAAGCTATTGATTCATAGCCTTCTATGCGCATCGCTGCCCATCCGCATCCGGCGTGGATGACAGCTCCGAAAGACCATATTCCGATGGCCCAGAGATAGCCCTTTTTTGTGCCCATCCAATCCACGAATTTACCTGCGAAAAGCATGCAGATGGCGTAGATGATGGAGAAAAATGCAGTGATGGTTCCGTAGTCATTGTCGGTCCAGTGGAATTCCGGTGCGATGAAGTCCTTCCAGGTAAGGGAAAGCACCTGACGGTCCATATAATTCACGGTCGTGGCGACGAATAACAGTACTACCATCCACCATCTCCAGTTGGTCATCAGCTCCTGTGTCGTGTTCTTTTTCATGTCGTGTTGTTTTGCTGTGGTCGTCTGCAAATTTATTGAAATTTTTAAGCAATATGCCCGTCGTTATGTATAAATCTAAAGATTTATCCTTGCAATCAAGATTTTTTGACTAAATTTGCGTGTTTTAAACAATAAAAACCATAACCGTAAAAATATGGCAAAATTCTTCGATCCGCCACAGGCGAAGCCACTTCTTCCGAAGGAGAAGATTGATTCTGTTTATAAGTCAATGAGGTTCAAGGTCTTCATGGGTTCATTCCTTGGATACGCAGCTTATTATCTTGTTAGAAAGAACCTGTCACTCGCAGCTCCTGATATGATTGCCGAGGGATTGGCAGATAAATTCGGTATTGGTGTCGCTGCTTCTGCTCTGTCGATCGCATATGCTTTCAGCAAGTTTGGAATGGGTATGCTTTCTGACCGCTCTGATGCGAGAAAGTTCCTTACAGTGGGTCTTGTAGTCGCTTCTCTTGTGATGATGGCGATGGGACTTCTTCCGTATTCGGCAGCAAATCCTGGTTTCAATGTAGCAATGCTTTTTGTGGTGATGCTCTTCGTAGGTGTCCTTTCCGGAATGGGATGGCCTCCTTGCGGACGAATGATGGCATATTGGTTCTCGAATAACGAGCGAAGCTTCAAGATGTCGCTCTGGAATACTTCACATACGATCGGTGCCGGTACACTCGGTATCCTTGCCATCTTCGGTGTAGGTCTCTTCGCAGATCTTGGCATCGCTCAGACCTGGAGGGCGAACTTCATTGTTCCTTCAGCTTTTGCACTCCTTCTTGCTATTTTCTGCTGGTGGTCTCTCCGTGACACTCCGGAGTCTTGCGGACTTCCTTCAGTGGCAGACTGGAGAAATGACCACTCAGGTGTAAAGACCAAGGAGAAAGTCGGAGAAAAGGTGCCTTTCAAGACACAGCTTTTTGATTATGTCCTCAAGAACAAGTGGATCTGGATGATCGCTCTTGCAAATGCATTCGTTTACATGGTGCGATATGGTGTGGGTGACTGGTCGCCTACATATCTTCAGGAGACCGGTATCATGACCGGTGCTGAGAGCAAGCTTGCATTCTCGATCCATAATTATGTCGGAGCAGTAGGTACAATTGTCTGCGGATGGATTTCAGCGAAGTTCTTCAAGGGCAAGTGTGCGCCTCCTAACATCATCTTCATGGGTCTTGTGCTTATCGGATGTCTCATCTACTGGCAGGTGCCTGCACTTGCTGCAGCTACCGGCATTTCTGCAAAGGTATGGGTATATGTAGCTCTTATCCTCATCGGATTCTGCATCTACGGTCCTGTAGCTCTTGTCAGCATCCAGGCATTGAACCTTGTTCCTAAGAATGCCGCAGGTACAGCAGCCGGCTTCGTCGGCCTTTCAGGTTACCTTATCGGTGACTCTCTTCTTTCGAAGATCATCGTCGGAGGTATTGCGGACAAGAGTTGGGATGCTGCCAACTTCACAATGGTCATCGGCGCAGCGCTGGGTATCCTCCTTTGCGTACTCACACTCAAGTCTGAAAAGAATTAATCAACTTATAACGTGAAAAAGATCCTGTTTTTTATTCTGTCTGTCGCTATCTGCCTTGGTGCGGCATCTTGTACAGAGAAGCCTGATAACGGCAATTTTGATGTCCAGTTCAGTGTCCCTGCTGAGGCTACGGTGAATTTCACCGATACAGAGATGAGCTTCAGAGTCCAGTTCGGCAAAGCTCCGCTGATGACTGATGTCATTGTTTTCGGAGATCCTACCGGAGAACTCAAGACCTGCAAGATCACTTCTGTGACTGAAAAGAATTTCACTATTGCTTTATATAAAGGTATAGTGTCCGGATTGTACAATGTATATATCCAGAGAGGCACTTCCAAGAAGCTGATGGGTACGATGGACCTTACAGTATCTTATACTGCACCTCCGGCAGAGGGTGACGATAAGATTACAGTGAAGGAAGGAAATAATGTCTATGGCGTGGTCTCTTGTGATGGTAAAGGAGTCGCCGGTGTCGTTGTTTCCGATGGATATGAGGTCGTACAGACTGATGCAGACGGTGTCTATCAGTTCAAGTCAGACAAGTATCATGGATATGTGTTCATCTCTGTTCCAAGTGGCTATGAAGCTGTGTCCGAGGGTGTCTTCCCGATGATCCATCAGCAGCTGACCAAGGCTAAGGATGAGGTGGAGAGGGTGGACTTCCCGCTTGTGCAGGCTCCTGGTCAGGAGAATCACACAATGCTTATCTTCGGCGACATCCATATGGCCAACAGAACCAGTGATGCAAGACAGTTCTCTGACTTCACTGAGGATGTCAATGAGTATCTTGCAGCTTATTCAGGTCGTAAGACATATGCGATGACAATGGGTGACATGACATGGGAGCTTTACTGGGTATCGAACAAATACGCATTCGATGAGTATAAGAGAGATATCAATAAGATAAAAGGTATCCAGGTGTTCAATACCATCGGTAATCACGACCACGAGATGGCTGAGGGCCTCAAGGGAGATTTCAGTACTGTGGCAAGATACAAGAAGGCGATTGCTCCTACATATTATTCATTTAATATAGGTAATGTGCATTATGTGGTGATCGATGATATCGAGTGTACCAATACAGGAAAGGGTGATGCTGCCAGCCGTCAATACAATGATGCTGTAGTTCAGGAGCAGCTTGACTGGCTCAAGAAGGATCTGGCATTCGTTTCCAAGGCTACTCCGCTGGTGATCACAATGCACGCACCTTTGTATAACGACTCTGAAAACGGCAGTCTTAACAATGCTGCTGCATTTGAAGATATAATCAAGCATCATACGGAGGTGCATGTATGGACAGGACATACTCACAAGATGTATAATGTAGACAAACTGGCTACCAAGAATATCTACGAGCATAATGCCGGTGCGGTCTGCGCTACATGGTGGTGGACCGGAAACTGGACGCAGGGCATCCATATCGCTCAGGATGGTGCTCCGGGTGGATACACCATCATGGATGTCCAGGGAACAGATTTCAAATGGCAGTTCAAGAGTACATACCACGATGTAAACCATCAGTTCAGAACATATGACCGCAACAGCATGACTCTTACTTCCGATCTTTTCGTGGATTCAGGAAAGAGTGCATCCGACAAGAAGAAATTCGAGGATGAGGCAAAAGATTGGAAAGAGGCAAGCAATGCAAACTATGTATATATAAATGTATGGAACTACGATCCTCAGTGGACAATCGAGGTGAAGGAAAATGGAACTTCTCTTAATGTAGAGCGTGTTTCAGGAAAGGATCCTCTCCATCTTATCGCATATAACGGAAAGAGCCCGTCAGGCGGTTTCGGAACATCTGTTACAAAGCATCTGTTCCGTGTGCAGGCTTCGAGTGCGACTTCTACCCTTGACATCAAGGTTACAGACCGTTTCGGAAATGTCTATACCGAGACGATGAAGAGACCGAAGGCTTTCTCATTTGATATTTACAAATAATCATACAACCAAACTATTATTAACCAAAACCATTTTTATGAGAATCATTAAACCAATTGCTGTTTCTCTGGTTCTGATGCTCAGCGGATTCGTTTCGCTTTTCGCTCAGACAAGAGAAGTATCGGGAACAGTTCTCGATGCAACTCAGCAGCCGATTATTGGTGCCGCAGTCATGCTGACTGGCGGTGGCAATGTGGGTGCGGTGACTGACATCGACGGTAACTTCAGCCTGAATGTTCCGTCTGGCAACGTCACTCTTGATGTTACTTGTCTTGGCTATGTGTCAAAGCAGGTGACCGTTTCTGATCTTCAGTCTAAGATCACTATTGTTCTCGATGAGGATACAATGCTGATTGAGGAGACTGTAGTCGTAGGTTATGGTACACAGAAGAAGGTAAACCTTACAGGTGCCATCACGACTGTGGACAGCGAAGAACTCGAGAACAGAACTTCGCACTCACTTACAAACATGCTCCAGGGATCTGTTCCTGGTCTTAACATCACGACTTCATCAGGTACTCCTGGTTCATCGGGATCGATCAACATCCGTGGTGTCACATCTATCAATGATGCTGAGCCTATCGTTGTAATCGACGGTGCTATCGGTGACCTTGACCGCGTAAACCCTAATGACGTAGCTTCGATCTCTGTCATCAAGGACGCTGCTGCAGCTGCCGTTTATGGTGCACGTGCTGCATACGGTGTGATCCTTATCACTACAAAGAGTGGTGGCGACAAGGATGGAAAGGCTACTGTACGATACAGCGGTAAGTTCGGATGGGAGGAGCCTACAACCTCGACTGATTATGAGACAAGAGGTTACTGGTCTGTTTATACAGTGGATAAGTTCTGGCAGGCTGACGCTGGTAAGAAGTATACCACTTATAATGACCACGATATGGCTCAGATGCTTGCACGTATCAACGATAAGACCGAGCATCCTGACCGTCCTTGGGCTGTTGAGGAGATCCGTAACGGTAAGAAGCAGTGGGTTTACTATGCGAATACCGACTGGTACCACGAACTCTTCAATGACCAGCACCCTGTACAGAAGCACTCTGTATCTATCAGCGGTGGTAACAAGGATGTGAAGTACTTCCTCTCAGGAAGCTACGACAAGCAGGTGGGTGTCATCAAGCAGAATCCTGACGTATATCAGAAGTACAATCTCCGTTCGAAGATCGACTTCAATATCAACAAGTGGTTCAAGATGTCCAACAATACATCTTACTTCAGTTCAAGCTATTCATTCCCAGGTGTAGGTAGCGTCGAGAATGCATTTGCATATGCTGCACGTCACGCATTGGCATCATTCCCACAGAAGAACCCTGACGGATCATGGCTCTATTCGACTCCGCTCATTTCTGGTTCATATAACGTAGCTAACGGTCGTCATATCGTTTACGGTAACGGCAATAACTACAACATGGACAAGTACAATGATTTCGCTAACACTACTGAGCTCAAGTTCACTCCGATCAAGCAGTTCAATATCACAGCGAACTTCACTTACAGAAACTACTCGACTTCTTATACAAACCGTCAGACAAAGTTTGACTACCGTATCTATCCTGACGGCCCTATCGAGTATTATACTTCAGGTGCCGGTGAGGACAGACTCGACGAGACTGTAAAGAGATACAACTACCTTTCAGGTAACGTATTCGCTACATTCGAGGAGACTTGGAAGGATGCACATCATCTTACTGTAATGGCCGGAGCAAATGCCGAGACTTATTACAACAAGAACATCAAGGCGACTGGTAAGAACCTCCTCAGCGAGACTCTCAATGACCTTAACCTTATCGCTCCGGATGCTACCGGTAACGTGCTTACAGAGGTAGGTGGAGGACAGAATGCTTACTCTCTCCTCGGTTTCTTCGGCCGTGTCAACTATGACTACAAGGGCCGTTACCTTTTCGAGGCATCTGCTCGTTACGACGGTACATCACGCTTCGCAGCCGGAAGCCGTTGGGGTATCTTCCCTTCAGGATCACTCGGATGGAGAATCTCAGAGGAACCATTCTTTGCAAATGCTAAGAAGCATGTGAACAACCTCAAGCTCCGTGCATCTTACGGTAGCCTCGGTAACCAGAACGTAGGTTATTACTCACATCTTAGAACTATCAGCTCAAGCTATTTCAGCAGCTATACTTTCGGTGAAGGATCTACAATGCCTAAGTATACATCCCTTTCAAATCCTATCTCTGAGGGTCTGACTTGGGAGACTTCACAGCAGTATAATGTCGGTCTCGACATCGCTATGTTCAACAACCGACTCGAGTTCACAGCCGAGGGTTATATCCGTGACACCAAGGACATGCTTACTGACGGTGACGCACTTCCTGGTATCTTCGGTGCCGATCCTCCAAAGGCTAACTCAGCTGACCTCCGTACTAAGGGTTATGAGCTCTCACTCAGCTGGAGAGATCAGTTCAGCCTTGGTGGTCATCCGTTCGGTTACAGCGTAAGAGGTTCCCTCAGTGACTTCCGAAGCCACATCACCAAGTTCGACAATCCTG
This sequence comes from Candidatus Cryptobacteroides sp., assembly GCA_045614445.1. Lineage (GTDB taxonomy): Bacteria > Bacteroidota > Bacteroidia > Bacteroidales > UBA932 > Cryptobacteroides. The sequence continues at coordinate 10,862 of JAZLCW010000061.1, forward strand.
ACAAGACTTTCGCTAAGTCATATTATGAGGGTATGCGTATCGGTGACATCTGGGGATTCGAGGTTGAAGGTCTTTTCGCAACTGACGAGGAAGCTAAGCAGTATACTTCTGAAGTACTCGACTGCAGCTACATCAACGGACGTATGACAGGTGGATTCCTTGCCGGTGACCTTAAGTTCATCGACCTTGACGGTGACGGTGTTCTCGGTGTCGGTGCAAATACTGTCGACAACCCTGGTGACCGCAAGATCCTCGGTAACAGCCTCGCAAGCCTCCAGTACGGATTCACTGTAGCATTCGATTACCTCGGTTTCGATGTTTCAGCATTCTTCCAGGGAACAGGTAACCATTATTGGTATCCACACGGATTCAACATGAACTTCTGGGGCTGCTACTCATATTCATATGTATCATTCCTCCAGAAGGACTTCATCCAGAGATGCTGGTCTGAGGAGAATCCTGATGCATACTTCCCAAGACCTCGTTCATATTCAGCTACAGGTGGTGAGCTCAGCAAGGTGAACAGCATGTATCTCCAGAATGTAAGATACCTCAGATTCAAGAACCTTACTGTAGGTTACACTCTTCCTAAGAGATGGCTTGACAAGATCAATGTAGATAAGATCCGTGTTTACTTCACAGGTGAGAACCTCTACTATTGGTCGCCACTCAAGAAGAACTGTCTCTATGTTGACCCAGAGTCTGCATTCTCAAGAGGTTCTGACGTTAATAACCACAATAGCTATACTTGGCAGAAGACAATGATGTTCGGTATTGATATTACATTCTAATAATGGAGGAAAATAAAATGAAGAAAACGATAATTGCATCTTTGTTTGTCCTGCTTTGCGTAACTTCGTGTGATTTCCTCAATGAGGTTCCACAGGACCGACTCAGCCCGGAGAGCTATTTCAAGACTGAGACAGATCTCCAGCTGTTTACTAACCCTCTCTACAATAACCTTCTTGATAAGCTTGCTTACGAAGAGCAGAGTGATCACTGTATCGAGATCAACCTTACCAAGGAGCTTCACGGAGGCACTTTCAGAACTGTTAATAACGGTGTTGGCTGGAACTGGGGTAACCTCAGACGTATCAACACTTTCCTTACATACTCATCTAACTGCCAGGACGAGGCTGCTGTAGCTCACTACAACGCTGTGGCAAGATTCTTCAGAGCCTTCTTCTACTTCGAGAAGGTGAAGGCTTTCGGAAACGTTCCTTGGGTAGAGGTAGAGCTTGGCTCAGAGGATGAGCAGCTTTATGCTCCAAGAGACTCAAGAGAGTTCGTAATGCAGAAGATGATCGAGGATATCGATTACGCTATCGCGAACCTCCCTGCATCAGTTTCTACTTTCCGCGTGAACAAGTGGGCTGCCCTCGCACTCAAGGCAGAGTTCTGTCTCTATGAGGGTACATTCAGAAAGTATCACGAAGGTCATGTTACATTGACAGAAGATCTTGCACTTCCTGCAGATGCACAGCCTTATACTTACTATCTTGACCTTGCAGCTAAGGCAGCTAAGGAAGTTATGGACTGCGGACTTTATTCACTTGCTGCAGATTACAGAAATCTTTTTGCAGCAGATGAGGCTGATCAGAAGGAGTACATCTTTGCGATCAAGAATGACCTCAGCCTTCAGATCTACAACAACTCTACAGCTTATGCAACAATGCCTACACAGGGTTGCCCTGGTCTTACAAAGAAGTTTGTGGACAGCTACCTTATGAAGGACGGTTCAAGATTCACTGACAAGGAAGGCTGGGCTACAATGCAGTTCAAGGAGCAGATGGCTGACCGTGACCCACGTCTTGCAGCTTCTACTGTAACTCCTGGTTATATCAGACTTGGTGCTACAGAGGTTTCTGCACCGGATCTCGGTTGCTCATCTACTGGTTATCAGCTCGTTAAGTGGGTTATGGACGAGACTCTTCCACAGGTAAACCGTGTGGATATGTCTTACAATGATATCCCAGTTTACAGAATCGCTGAGATGTACCTTATCTATGCTGAGGCTCTCGCAGAGAACGGAAAGCTTACTCAGGGTGACCTTGACATTTCTGTGAACCTTCTTCGTGACCGTGTAGGTATGCCTCACATGAACATGGCAGAAGCAAATGCTAATCCTGACTGGTACCTCAAGTCTGAGGAGTACGGATACCGCAACGTATCTGGCCAGAACGAGGGTGTGATCCTTGAGATCCGTCGTGAGCGCGCTATCGAGCTCTTCCAGGAGGGATTCCGTTGGGATGACCTTATGAGATGGAAGGAAGGTCTCTGCATCAATCAGGCTATGCACGGACAGTACTTCCCTGGTCTTGGTGAGTATGACCTTACTGGTGACAACAAGGCTGACATCGTTATCTATGAAGGCAAGAAGCCGGCTGACAAGGCAGGTGTAGCTGCATTCGAGGTAGGAGTGCTTACAGGTGTGATGCTTACTGATGGTACTATGGGTTATATCAATCCACAGCCACAGGATAATCCTGCAAATGAACACAAGTTCGATGAGAGCCGTGACTATCTTTACGGTATCCCTACAACTGAGCGTTCGTTGAATCCTAACCTTACCCAGAATCCAAACTGGGCTGACGGTCTTGAAGAAACAGAAACAGAAGAATAATAATTCGAGTTATGAAAATCAATACAATCAAGAATATAGCATTGGGTCTTTTCCTTGCTTCAGTTGCACTTGTCAGCTGTAAGGAGGAAATCGATCCGGCTGCAAACGCAGTGATGACAGAAAGTCCAAGCGTGACGTTTGCTGCTACAAATGCTCCTGAGCAGGTCGTTCCTGTCTATGCTGACGGTGAATGGGTTGCTGACTGCGAGGCTGATTGGGTGACTATTTCACCTATGTCAGGTAACGGTGCAGTGGATGTTACAGTCTCTGTAACAGATAACCTTGCTTCTGACGGTACAGTGGCTGCGCCACGTCAGGCAAATGTGATCTTCCGTGGTAAGTACATCGAAAGACAGGGTGAACTTACAGTATATCAGAAGGGTGACAACTATCGTGATGCAAAGGAAATGTCAATCGCGGATGCAGCTGTTCTCGAGGATGGCAAGTTCGTGAAGATTCCAGAGGCTCAGATCGTTGCTGCAGCTGCTGACGGAGTCGTTGTAAAGGATGCATCTGCTCTTATGTACGTTACATACAAGGGTGATGCAAAGGTAGGTGACAAGGTGTTCATCGCAGGTGAGAAGGTTACCAATAACGGAATCGCTTCTATCAATGCCGGTCAGGTGGATATCCTCTCTTCTGCAGAGGTTTCACACCCTACACCAGTGGATCTTATCACAAACCTCGATCCTGCTAATGCTGACAAGGTGCTTTATGTGACTGTAGAGGCAGGTCTTCTTGGCCGTAACCTCCAGTTCGAGACTTCACTTCCAGTTTCTGTGACTCTTCTCGATCCAGCAGCCGGTGGTGTTGACCTTGACGCAGTGAATATGCACAACGTGAAGATCGAGGCATATTTCGTAGGTCTTGCCGGTACAACTGTGAATCTCGTTGTTACAAATGTTGAGGACCTTGGTCTCAACGAAGACCTTAAGGCTTACTTCTTCGATGATTTCTCATGGATGAAGCCTTTCCTTGATGTATATGCAGAATCTTCAACTCCAGTAGGTGATGCTGTCGGAACTGACAACCCAAGTGCCGAGGCTCCTAACCTCAGAACAGCAGGTGGTCTTGCTCAGCTCCTCGAGGAGTTCCTTGCTCGTGGATATGAGGATCTCAACTCTTCAGCTAAGGTTATCTATCCTCAGCAGTACTACTGGAAGTTCGGTAAGACATCTAACCATGGTGGTCTCAAGCTTCCTGCAATGGAGCTCGAGGGCAGCACTCTCATCAACGCAGAACTCGACTTCGACTGGTCTCCACATATGACAGGTTCAGGTAATATCGACCAGGTATCTGTAGTGGTAGAGCTCGAGGGTGCAGGTTTCTTCGACAACGGTACTAAGATCAGTGATCCGTTCCCACACTCACTCGAGAAGGGTAACATGGAGTGGCATCACGTGAATATCCTCCTCAAGGGTGTGAACAATTCTACAAGAATCATGATCCGTCCTATGGAGTTCGCTTCAGCAACACCTGACCAGCAGCGTTTCCACCTTGATAACCTCAAGGTATCTGACTCAGACATTCCTTACAAGGATCCTGTATACGCTAACGTAACTGTATCTGAGGAAATCGTGACATTCGAGGGTACTCCTCTCGCACCGGTTGAACTTAAGATCAACTCTGATTACGACTGGACCCTTACAAAAGGATTTGATACTGACTGGTTCAGCATCGACGTTCTCGAGGGTCTCGCAGGTGAGGAGACTACCGTTAAGGTATCTTGCCAGCCAAGCACACTCAACACTCTCCGCAAGGGTACAATCACTCTCGCTTCTGCTGACACAAGAAAGACTATCCATGTCGTTCAGTCTGCAGCCGGTGGAGAGCTTGAACCACTCATCAGCATCGTTGGTGGAAATAGCGGTAATGTAGGCTTTGATGCAGGTACATTCAAGCTCGGTATTCAGTCCAATGTGGCTTACCAGGTAGAGACTGACGCAGCTTGGGTAACAACTGCAGCTGTGGAGACTAAGGCTATCGTTGAGACTTCTGAGATCGTAGTCAACTTTGAGGCAAATTCAGCTGATCAGACAAGGATTGCACATATCCGTGTATTCAATTCTGATCTTAACATCGAGTCCGTATATACTCTCACACAGGCTGCTTATGAGTCAGGTGTTTACTTTATGGATACATTTGACTGGATATCTGACCTTGCTGTAGCTGCTGGTGCTGGTGACTCTATGGGTAATGATAAGGATGACAATGCAAAGAATGCATATACAGCAGTTGAAGGCTTTGCAGACGCTCTTGCAGCTCAGGGTTACGAAGACCTCCTTCCTGGAACAAATACAATTTATCTCCAGACAAATTATCTTAAGTTCTCTAAGACTTCCAATACTAACGGAATCAAGCTTCCTGCAATTATGTATGGAGAGACTACTGATGTAGTTCTTTCATTCGATTGGGGTGTACACGTTGGTGGCGGCGGAGCCGATGCTGTAGAGATTGTTGTTGAGCTTGAAGGAAATGGAACAGTAGTCGCTGAGCCAATTCCTCACACAGCTGGAAATTGGGAATGGCAGACTCAGAAGTATTATCTTTCTGGAGTGGATGATAATACAAGAATCATTATCAAACCTTCTGCATACACTGGTGAAGTTGATGCAACCAAGACTTATTATCGTTGGTATCTCGACAATATCAAGGTAGCCAAGGCAAAGCCGACAGTTCTCGCAGCATGGGATCTCTCATCAGAAGGAATGAAGGTTTACGCTGATACTTGGGGTGGCGTTGATCCGGGTACATATGATAAGAATGCTGGTGATGGTGGCAAGTACATCGCAGCTAATGCAGGTGGAAAGGGTATGCTTACTTATGTTCAGATCGACAAGAACGAAATCGATGTAAATGGTAAGGCAAGAAGAATCTGTGGCGGCACAGGTGAGCCTTATGTTGAAGGACAGTGGGTTGGTGACAGCTGGAATCTTACAGCTGAGGCTGCTATTCCTGCAGGTTCTCTCGTAGGTGCTTCATTCGCGTCAAGAGCTTCAGGTACAGGTCTTAAGTACTGGATCGTAGAGTATCTTGATGGTGACACTTGGAAACCAGCTCTTCCAACTCAGACAGTAGAAGTTAATGGCGAGATCATCACTTACAATGTAGAGCATATTAACACTAATAATTTCGAAATCAACTTTGTGGTATCAACAACTGTTGATATGTCTGTATTCCATGTAAGAGAGACTTGCCTCTCTAACGCTCAGGCAAAGGCTGGTGACCTTCTTGATGCTCCAAACGGCGGTACAATGCGTCTTAAGGGAGCTGATCTCAGTCCGAAGATCATTATGTTCTAACATAATATGGTTTATATAAGAGTCCGGTGCCAGAGGCATCGGACTTTTTTCTTTTTCCCCAATGTCCATTGGACAATATTGATTATCTTTGTAAGATTTAACACTAAATTGATACTCGATGAGAAGATTACTCTTGACATTTGCGGCATTCGCTGCATTTTTCCAGCTTACGACAGCTCAGGAATACCTTCCCAAGTGGCAGGAAGGCTATATGGACATCCACACGATCGCTACCGGTAGAGGTGACGCGACCTTCATCGTGATGCCTGACGGAACGACATTGATGATCGATGCGGGTGACAATGGCAAGGCAAAGGATCCTCAGCATCCTGACACTACGAAGAGAGCGGGAGAATGGCAGGCAATCTATATGAAACAGGTTATGGAAGGCCTTCCTGGAAACGGAAAAGTGGATTATGCGATGATCACTCATTTCCACGATGATCATATGGGCAGTGTCCGTCAGATGCTGCCGGGAGAGAATGGCTACGGACTTTCCGGAATCACTCTTGTCGGAGAATTGGTCGGCTATAACAAGCTTATTGACCGAGCATATCCTGACTACGATTTTCCATCCAAGAAGAAGATTGAAGGAGCGAACAAGGGATTTATGCCGGAGTATCATAAGTTCGTCAAGTATCAGATGAGCAAGGGAATGAAAATGGAGAAGTTCCAGGTCGGTGGATTGAACCAGATAAAGATGCTCTACAGCCCTAAGAAATATGCTAAGAACTTTGAAATCCGTAACCTTGCTGCGAACGGCGAGGTCTGGACCGGAAAAGGAATCGAGGCCGTTAAGCAGTACAAGGGCGATCCTAAACTCTTTGACGAGAACGTGAACTCTACAGCAATTGTGATCACTTATGGTGATTTCAGATATTACAACGGTGGTGACCTTAGCGGCGGAAACTGGCCAAGCTACAAATCCGATGAGAGAGATATGGAGTCCGGTGTGGCAAGAGTCTGCGGAAATGTAGATGTCATCAAGGCCAATCATCACGGTTACTATGACACGTGTAACGGTTTTTTCCTTAATACATTGTCACCAGAGGTGGTCGTGATCGACGCGAGAAGCAACAATCATCCTGTCCCTTCTACAATGACAAGAATGACTGACCCGCTTGTATGGCCAGATCAGGGTGAGTTCTATATCACAGTGGATAAGGCGCGTGAGAAACTCAGCGAGGAACTTTGGGCGCATTTCAAGCCTTGGGGACATATCGTGGTCAGAGTCTATGAGGGCGGTAAGGAATATCAGGTGTTCGTACTCGATCCCGATAAACTCGACTATCCGGTGAAATATGTGTCAGAAATCAAGAAAGCAGGAGTAAAGTAACAGGTTATGAAGAAGATTATATTTGTTTTATTGTCTTTCCTGGCTGTATCCGGCATTGCCGAGGCCAGAAAGGTCAGCGGAAAGGTAGTTTCCGGAAAGGAAAATCTCAAGGGTGTCATTGTCACAGACGGTGAGCATTTCACCCAGACAAAGAAGAACGGTAAATTCTCATTCGATATCAATGATGATGCGGAGTTCGTCTATATCGTGACTCCTGCAGGATATGCGGCAGACTGGTCTTCCGGAGTACCGGCATTCTACCAGAGAGCCGAAGGAAAGGATGATTTCGTCTTCGACCTTATCAAGACCGACAATTCCGGTGATTATTCAATCATTGCTGTCAGCGACCCTCAGACCAAGAGCAAGAAGCACTTCTCTAAGTTCTCGGCCCTTCCTATGGAAGAATTGACCGAGACAGCCGGCAAGCTGGAAGGAGCCGTGGCCGGAGTGATCCTGGGTGATATCTGCTGGGATTCTCTGGAACTTCTTGAGGATTACAAGAAAGAGATTGTTCGTACCGGAGTTCCGTTCTATCCTGTAGTCGGAAACCATGATCACGAGATGCAGGCAAAGGGCGACCTGGAAACATCTGCCAAATACAGAATGGCAATGGGTCCTGAGAACTATGCATTCTTCCTCGGCAAGGATGCCGTAATCTGTCTGGATAATATCATATATGATACTCAGAAGCAGTATAAGGAGGGTTATGCACCTCATGTATTGGCTTGGGTCAAGGGATTTATGGAGTTTGTACCTAAGGACGCTGAGCTTTATGTCATCCAGCATGGAACAGTTTTCAGATGGTTTACTCCTGAGGAACCATGGGTCGTGGCTACCGAGGAATTCTTCGATATAGTAGGTGACCACAAGGTGAGCTTCATCTCAGGTCATACTCATATTTCCAACAATATGATTTATGCTGACAATATTGTAGAGCACAATGTCGCTGCTATCTGTGCTTCATGGTGGGATACATATTATTGTACAGACGGAACCCCTTGCGGATATAAGGTCTTTACATCCAAGAACGGCCAGGTCGAGTGGTACTACAAGTCTTTAGGAAAGGACAAGGATTATCAGGTAGAGCTTTTCATGCCAGGTGAGACTCCGCTTAACCCGGAAGGAATCGTTGTCAATGTATGGGACTGGGATTCGGCATGGAAGGTAGAATGGTTCGAGGATGGAAAGGCAATGGGAGTTCTGGAGCCTGTCTTTGATCTCTCTCCTAATTACATAAAGGATATCAATGCTGCCTTCAAGGGCAAGAAGATCCCTGGCTACAAGCAGCCTCGTCTTAACTGGCATTATTTCTCTGCTGTTCCGGGCAAGGATGCCAAAAATGTGAAGATCGTCGTTACCGGACGCTTTGGCCAGAAATGGGAATATGACGTGGATGTGACCGGATATAAAGATGTGAAGGCTGAGAAGATGATTCCGGAAAACTTGCCGGAGAATGCTGCACAGTTGCTGAAAGATACAGGAATATATAAAATGTAATACGATATGAAGAAGATTTTATTCATGCTCCTTGCATTTGGAGCAGTCTGTTTCTCCGCTGAGGCACGAAAGGTCAGTGGTAGTGTCGTTTCAGGAGAAGAAAAGCTTTCCGGAGTGATAGTCACAGACGGAACCAATTTCACCCAGACCAATAAGAACGGAAAGTTCTCTTTCGATATAAAGGACGATGCTCAGTTCGTTTATATCGTAACTCCTGCGGGCTATGCAGGCGACTGGTCAGAGGGAGTTCCTGCATTCTTCAAAAGAGCGGAAGGAGTGTCAAAATTTACTTTCGATCTTGTAAAGACTGAGACTAAGGGAGATTATAAGATCATTGCTGTAGGTGACCCTCAGCCATACTCGGAGGAGCATTTCATCCAGTTTGCCGGCGAGCCTCTCGATGACCTTTCGCAGACCACCAGATCAATCGGTCTTTCTGCAGTCGGAGTCGCTCTGGGTGATATCAGCTGGGATCAGCCGGACCGAATGGATGACTGGAAGCGAGAGATCGTACGTACGGGCATTCCTTTCTATCCGGTAATCGGAAATCATGACCATGTGGGCAAGCAGGGTGGCGACCTCCAGAGTTCTGCCGAGTATAGGAAGAGAATCGGTCCTGAGAACTATGCATTCTTCCTCGGCAAGGATGTATTCTTCTCTGTGGACAATATCATCTTCACAGCTGACAAGGGCTATAATGAAGGTTATGCTGATCACGTCCTTGCATTCGTAAGGGGAGTGATGAAGTTCGTCCCTGCTGATGCAGAGATATATGTAGCCCAGCATTCTCCTCTGGCAGGACGCGACAATGGAAAGAGAATCCTCGGTACTTCCGATATGCTGAATCTTCTCGAAGGCCATAAGACCCTTTTCCTTTCCGGACATAATCATCAGAGCAAGCCATATACCTACGGTAAAGATGTTACAGAACATAATATCGCGGCTATCTGCGGAACCTGGTGGGATGCATATCATTGTGCGGACGGAAGCCCGAGAGGATATAAGATCTATACTAAGGAAGCAGGAAAGCTGACATGGTATTACAAGGCAATCGGACATGATAAGAATTTCCAGGTGGAGATATTCAAGCCGGGACAGACACTCAAGCATCCTAACAGTGTTATCGCCAATGTATGGGACTGGAATCCTGACTGGAAGATCGAATGGTATGAGGATGGCAAGCCTATGGGCAGAATGGACAAGGTAAGGGAATTCTCTCCATTGCATATTGCAGAGATGAAGGCGAAATATGAGGCTCTCGGTCAGGAACCTTCTTCATGGAAGGGTACCAAGGCTGCAGAACACTATTTTGCTGCTACTCCAAGCCAATATGCCAAGACTGTAACTGTATCGGTTACCAATCCTTTCGGACAGACATGGGTATATGATGTGGATATGACAGACTATGTGGATGTACAGGCTCATCGCGGCGGTGCAGGACTTATGCCGGAGAATACCATCGAGGCAATGAAGCACGCTCTGGATCTGGGCGTCAATACTCTTGAGCTCGACCTTCAGATCAGTCAGGACGGACAGATCGTGGTTTCTCACGACCCATATTTCCATCATCGTTATGCGATCCGTCCTGACGGAAGCTATATCCAGAAGAACGATCCTAAGGAATATATATACACAATGCCTTACAGTGAGGTCGTTAAATATGATGTGGGAAGCCGTCCGAGCGAAGTATGGCCTGAGAAAGCCTGCGTCAAGACTGTAAAGCCTCTTGCTTCAGACCTTATTGATTTCGTGGAAAACTATGTGAAGGAAAACGGACTTTCACCTGTAAGATACAATATCGAGATCAAGTCAAAGGATGCCAAGGGTGAAGGACAGAACTGGCCTACATATGACAGATTTGTAAGCGAGTGCTGCAAGTTCCTGCATTCAAAGCATCTTGGTGACAGACTTGTGGTGCAGAGCTTTGATGCAAGAGCCCTCAATTATATGCATGAGAAATACCCTGAGTTCATCCTTTCATATCTTGTGGATGCAAAGGCAGGAGAGTTCGACGCATTCATGGCCAAGCTCAAGTTCACTCCACAGTGGCTCAGCCCTCATTTCTCCATCACAGATGAGGCTCTTGTGCAGAAATGCCGTGAGAAGGGTATGAAGATAGTTCCTTGGACAGTGGACAAGCCGGAGGATATCACCAGAATACTTGACCTGAAGGTGGATGCCATCATTTCAAACTACCCTGACAGAGTGCTTCTGCAGACCAGAGGATATCTGGTTCCTTAATACTACAGATTTTCAGAGAGCTCCAGCCAACGGAGCTCTTTCTCGTCTGTAAGCTCCATGATCTGACCGATTCTTTCTGATGCGGACTGAAGCTCATCAAAAGGCAATGTACCGCTGCTGAGCTTAGCCTCCAGATCAGCCTTCTCCGCAGAGAGAGCTTCCAGATCCTTTTCCAATTGCTCCAGTTCTTTCTGCTCCTTGTAACTGAGCTTCTTCTTTTTGGCTGGAGCTTCGGCAGGCGCTGTCCTGGCTGCTTCTTTGGCAGCTTTCTCTTTTGCAGCCTTTTCCTCTGCGCGGGCGATTGACTTCTGCTCAGCTTCGTATTCCTTGATATATTCGCGATATTCACTGTAGCTTCCTACGAAGTCTTTCACCAGACCGTTTCCGCAGAATATGAACAGATGATCGACAAGCTTGTCGAGGAAATGGCGGTCGTGAGATACGATTATAAGTGATCCTCCGAATTCCTGAAGATATTCCTCCAGAATGTTCAATGTCACGATATCCAGATCGTTTGTCGGCTCGTCGAGGATGAGCAGATTAGGCTGCTGCATCAGGATGGTAAGCAGGTACAATCTACGCTTCTCTCCTCCGCTGAGCTTTTCGATCTTGTTGTTCAACATTTCGTGAGGGAATAAGAAACGGTTCAGGAGCCAGGTGTCGTTCACGGTGTCCAGGACAGTGTCCTGAGGGTTGAATGACATTCCGCTCTGATGATAATATCCTATCTTCAACGATTCTCCACGTTCGATCACTCCTGTGAGTACTCCAGGATCATCTTCGAACATACGTCCCGTAATGATATTCAGGAAGGTGGATTTTCCGGCTCCGTTGCGGCCTACGATTCCGACCTTCTCATATCTCTGGAAATTGTAGGTGAATCCGTCAAGATAGCACTGGTCACCATAATAGAAGCTGAGATCCTTGCAATTGATGATCTTGGTTCCAAGCCTTGTGGAGCCCTTCATCGCCTCCATGCTGACCTGCTTCTGGGTATATACCTGAGATGCCCTGTCCTTGAGGTCGTAAAATGCATTGATCCTATATCTTGCCTTGCCGGTACGTGCGCATGGGGTGCTGCGTATCCATTCGAGTTCACGTCTGAGGATATTCCTTACCTTGTCTGTCTCGGCATTGTAATTGGCGATTCTTTCCTCTCGTTTTTCGAGATAGTTCTGATAGTTGCCCTTATATGTATATACTGCACCGTGATCCATCTCCATCACGATGTTGCAGACCCTGTCAAGGAAGTATCTGTCGTGGGTAACCATCAGCAGGGTACAGCGCGAGCGACTCAGATATCCTTCGAGGAACTCGATGGCATCGATGTCAAGATGGTTGGTAGGCTCGTCCATTATCAGAAACTCCGCCTCTGTCGCCAGCATCTGAGTGATAGCTACTCTCTTTACTTCACCTCCTGACAGCTCCTTCATCTTCTGGTCTGGATCAGTCAGATTGAAATTGGTCAGGAACTTCAGAACCCTCCGCTCGTACTCCCAGTAATGTTCCTGGTCAAGTCCTTTGGTGAATTCAGTGCTTGAGGACATTATCTGATCGAAGATGCCCTTCTCGGGATCGAACTCATATTCCTGCTCCAGAAAGGCTATCTTGATGTCCTTCAGGAACATGATCTTTCCGCCCGAATCGGATTTGTCCTTTCCGGCCAATATCCTCATCAGGGATGTCTTTCCTGTTCCATTAGGAGCGATGAGAGCGATCTTGTCGCCCTCGTTTATATTGAAACCTATATGCTCGAACAGCACCTTCGGTCCATAACTCTTCGATATATTTTCTATCTGCAGGTAGCTTGCCATCTTATCATTTAAAGAATTTATCCACTTCCTTTACAGCGTCAGGCAGTGCAAACACCGCCACCCTGTCATATTCCTGAATGTGAGTGTCACCCACGGCAATATAAGATTCATTGCCCCTGATCACTCCTCCGATGATGGCATTCTTAGGGAAATTCATGTCCTTAAGAGGCTTCTTGGTGATCGCAGTGTCCGGAGCCACGATATACTCCAGCACCTCTGCATTCGTACCGCTCATATACTTGACGAATCTCACCTTATTGCTAAGTGTAAACTTGAAGATACGGCTTGCAGTAATCAGCTTCTTGTTTATCACAGCATCCACACCCATACTCTCTGCCAGACGGATATACTCGATATTCTCTACCTCAGCGATAACCCTCGCGATTCCCAGACTCTTCGCCGCAACACAGGCCAGGATGTTGGTCTCCGAATTGTTCGTGACAGCCACGAAAGCATCGTACTCCTTTATGGACTCCTCCAGAAGCATATCAGAATTACGTCCGTCGCCGTTCACAACGATCACATTGCTCGGGAGCTTCTCCGACAGATCCAGACACTTGGCCTTGTTCATCTCGATCAGCTTCACGGAATCCAGCACTTTCGCCATCTGCTTTGCCACCATCTCGCCGATAGGACTACCACCCAGGATCATAACGCTGTTAACCTCGATATTTCTCTTGCCGATATACTTCATCAGCATATCCATTCCCTCACGCTTGGAGATGATGAAGACAAGGTCGTGATATTTGAATTTCGTATCGAATTTAGGAATGATCGTATCGCTTCCGCGTGAAATGGCCACTACACGGAACTTAAGTCCGTCTGCAGCAGCGACCTGGCTGAACTCGATCATGTTCATTCCGATCAGCGGCGAATCCTCTTCCAGCTTGAACACTCCCACCTGAAGCTTTCCTCGGGCGAAATCCATTGAATCTGTCGATGCAGTTCTCTTAAGGAGCTCTACAATCTCTCCCGCAGCGATCTTTTCCGGATAGAACATCAGATCGATACCCATTTCAGTGAAAAGGTACTTGTTCTCGTAAGAGAGATATTCCTCGTTGTTTATACGGGCTGTAGCCTTCTTGCTTCCCAATTTCTTGGCAAGCATGGCACTTACAATGTTCACATCCTGAGACTCTGACGGGTTCACAGCAATGAAAAGGTCAGCCGTAGCTGCCCCGGCGTCATGCAGGGTCTGGATTGCAGAAGGATTACCCTCGACAGTCACGACATCAGTCGTAGCCGCAAGTGCTTCCAGTCTTTCCTGTCTTTCGTCTATTACGGTGATCTCATTGGACTCATTACTGAGCATCTTCGCCAGATGCGAACCGACCTCACCTGCTCCCGCGATAATGATCTTCATAGTCTAAAAAATATAAAAGTCCTTATCCTTGATACTTGAGAATATCCTCTCTCCTTTCAGAATGGATGAAGTGATTATCCATTTCCTGTAAATTCCTGTCACTCTCCCTTTACCCTCTGCAATGAATGCCGCTACATCTTTTTTCGAAGGCCTTCTGACCATCCCCGCCGCATCTTTATGCGCTTTCAGCACCGACTTGAAACAATCTGTCTTTAAAGTCAGCAGATAGACTGCAGCCGACATTGCATCCAGACATTTTCGAGTAAATATGCGTCTTGCTGCTTTTCTGCAGCTTTTGACTGCGGCCTTTTCCGCTGTCAGCTCCCTGTATCCGAGTGCGAAGGTCTTTGCAAGATTGTTTTCCAACATCAGGATATTGTTCCTGAAATTAAGGTACAATTTAAATGGCGAAGTGGCCGGCAGGGTCCCTCCGCCGACGTGATAAACGACAGATTGCGGAATCACGCTCACCTTGTATCCTTCCAGCTGCATCCTCCAGCAAAGGTCTATCTCTTCCATATGCGCGAAGAATCTTTCATCCAATCCTCCGAGTTTTCTGTAAAGGCTGCTTCTTACCATCAGACAAGCTCCTGTCGCCCAGAACACATCTTTCGGCGTGTCGTATTGACCTTTGTCCGTTTCAAGACGCTTCAGTACGCGGCCTCGGCAGAAAGGATAGCCGAAGCGGTCAATATATCCGCCGGCAGCTCCGGCATATTCGAATTTATCCCTTTCCTGCCAGCTGTGCAGCTTCGGAGCACATGCTCCGCATTGGGGATGAGTATCCATCCAATCCACCAGCGGCTCAAGCCAATCCTCGGTAACCTCAATATCGGAATTGATCAGTACGAAGTATTCCGAATCGATTTGCTCGAAGGCCTTGTTGTATCCTCCGGTGAATCCGTAGTTCCTGTCGAATGCTATAGTCCTGACCTGAGGGAACAATTCCTTCATGACCTGTAGAGAACCATCAGTGGAAGCATTGTCCGCCACAATGACATTAGCATCTTCCACCTTCTCTACGGAATGCAGTAAAGCCGGAAGGAATTCCTTCAGAAAACCTTCCGTGTTCCAGTTCAATATGACTACAGCAGTCTTCATATCCTAGTGGCAGCCGCAACCGCAGTCTTCGCCGTGCTCCTCACCGCAATGACCGCCTTCGCATCCGCCGCAATCTCCACCGTGACCGTGGCATCCGCCGCATCCGCAGCTGTGTACATATTCACCGTGGAGACCTTCTGTAAGCTCTTTTTCTGTAGCTTCGCGTACAGTAAGGATCTCTCCTGTGAAATGAAGAGTCTTGCCTGCCATCTGATGGTTGAGGTCCATCTTAACGCTGTCTTCGCTGACCTCTATCACCACACCTGGGATAACACCGCCCATGCTGTTCATCATAGGGATGGTATTGCCCGGTACGAGAAGATCTTCACGGATCTCGCCATTCACTTCGAATGCTGCCTTAGGAAGGTCAATTATCCTCTGTGGATCTACTTCTCCGTATCCGTCAGCCGGGCAGAGAGTAACGTCGAACTTGCTTCCTGGCTCCATTCCTTCGATGTGAGCTTCGAGCTTAGGCAGAAGGCTGCCTGTTCCGTGAATATAGTCAAGTGGTCTTTCCTTTGTTGTATGGTCGACTACCTGTCCGTCGACCTCGAGTTCGTAGCTGAATTCCACTACGGCGTTTTTTGCGATTTTCATATTTCTAACGTTATTTCTTTAATTTCAATTGTCTTTTTTTGAGCGGGGGACTGGGGTAGAGGGTATCATGCTCAGGCAGAGAAGGCAACGCCTTCGAAGGCTATGCTCGGTATCTGCCAGCGTGAACTTGTACGGGTGTCTGTACCGGCAGCAAGCAGATCATTCCACAGCTCCATGATGTTTCCGGTTATAAGCATTTCCCGTACAGGATGTGTTATTCTGCCCCTGCTGAAAGCAAATCCCTCGATTCCGTATGAGAAATCACCTGTAACAGGATTGCAGTTTCCTCCATTGAAACCTGTTACCAGGATTCCGTTCTGAGCAAGCTTCAAAATATCATCCAAAGATACTTCTTTTTCTCCGTCCTGCAAGTCCCTGCCTTTTATGAAAGGCATAAGGCATGGTCTGGATATATCTTCGATTGTCGCCGGGATACCCATCTTTTCAGAATGATATGTATTGACAAAATATTGCTTCACAATGCCTTTTTCAATGATTGGAGCATCCTTTGTCGCAGTTCCCTCCGTATCGAAGAGTCTTGATCCGTTCTTTCCCGGTGTCCTGGCCAGATCCATAAGGAACATCCCTTCAGGGAACAGTTGTTTACCCAAGCTGTCTTCCAGGAAAGACATCTTCTGCTGGATGGATGAAGCATTCAATGCAGTGAAAAGGGGAGAGATGAGTCTTGACGAGACGGTGCTGTCCACCACCATACGATAGACTCCGCTACGTCTTTTCTTCGGACCTATCTGGCTTACGGCTCTATGCAGAGCCTTCTCTCCTATTTCATAGTCGGTTTCGTCATACTTTGAACTTGTCTGCCACCAGTATCCGCTGTATTTGTTTCCTTCCGGATCTTCTATTGTCATTTCAGCGAATGTGCCGAAGGTGGTCTCGCTGTGTCTGCCTTCGAAACCGTTTGAGTCTGCGACATAATTGTCATCTGCCGTGCAGGAATATTCGCATTCCTCCGATATGAGTCTGAAACCATTCTCCTGCTGCTTGATGCTGGCATATTTGCTGAGCTTCATAGCGCTGGACAGCCTTTCCTCAGAATCCAGACTGTAATATCTGTCGTCAAAAAGTCCGAGTTCGCGGCCGGTAACGGCGTCCTTTGCAGTCCTTTCTGGGTCAGGCAGCCTTCTGCAATTGTCTTCTCCGAGCATTCTGACCATTTCGATGGCCTTTATGATGAAATCTTCCACTTCGTTCTGCTCGAGGCGGTTTGTGGAGAAGGTTCCATAGCGTCCGTCCACAAACAGATAAATGTAGATGGATCTGTCTGCGGAGTGGCTTACCTTGTCAAGCTCACCGTTCAAGATGGTATATGAATCAGTGACCGTCTTGTTCAATGAGACCCTGGCTGCTGATGCTCCGCTGCTTACTGCATGTCTGATGCAGTGCTGTGCGAGTGATATTTCGTGTGATGTTATCATATTATTCTCCTCCTACGGTAAGACTGCTGATGAGTACTGTCGGCATTCCGCAGGAAACCGGTACACTCTGTTCCTTGCCGCAGGTCCAGGTGCCGTTGTCTATTTTCAGGTCATTGCCGACTGCAAGTATGTCAGCCAGGGCCTGAGGACCGTTACCTATTATGTTGATGTCCTTTACCGGAGCGGTCAAATGGCCGTTTTCGATCAAGAAGCCGCTCTTGACAAAGAATGTGAAATCTCCCTCTCCGATCTTTACCTGGCCATTGGAGAATTCATCTACATAGATTCCGTTCTTTACGGACGCAATGATCCCTTCCGGATCGGCATCACCGCTCTCCATATATGTAGCCCTCATTCTCGGGATCGGATTATATCGGAAATTTTCACGTCTGCCGTTTCCGGTAGGCTTGACGCCATACCAGCTGGCACTGATCCTGTCATGGAGATATGAGCAGAGGATTCCATCCTTTACCATATATGTTTTCTCAGCAGGGACACCTTCGTCATCGTAGTTGCCTGCTCCTCTGTTGTATGCCACTGTTCCGTCATCTACGACATTGACTCCTTTCGGACAGACTTGTTTCCCTGATTTGTCCGAGAATATAGATTGACCTTTTCTGTTGAAATCGGCCTCGAATGCGTGTCCCATTGCCTCGTGAAGCAGGATTCCTGATGCTCCGGCACCCATGACCACGCTCATCTGTCCTCCTTTCGGCCTGATGGCCTCGAATCTCTGGTCAATCCCTTTGACAGCTTCTGCCGCGATTTCATCGAGCAGGGCCGGACCGATGAATTCGGCACCGATCCTGAAACTTCTGGATACGCTCTTGTTTTCGGTTTTTCCGTCCTGCTGGAATACCGTAGTGACACTGACGCTTCCCATTGGCCTGGTGTCAAAGGTAAGCTCTCCGAGCGAATTGTACATCATTACATCGGAAACCGAGTCGGAAAGTCTGATGATCACCTTTACGATCCTGTTGTCTTTGGCAAGAATGGCCTTCTCGAGATCGTTGAGAAATGGTAGGAATGCATTGGCACCCTTATCACGCCAGTTTTCCTTCATCGGGTAGAGATTCTGCTGTCTGTTTTCTATCGGATGGTACTGCCTCCTGGCCGCAGAAGAGCCGGTAGCAATGATTGATGCTGCCTTGGCCGCACCGAGCATATCCTTCATTTCAGTGTTTTCCGAATATGCATATCCTGTCTTTTCTCCGTTAAGTACTCTGATTCCGACTCCGAAATCAGTATGGAAGCCTCCGGAAGACACTATGCTGTCCTTCAGCAGGAGATTGAAGAATGTCGTATGTTCGAAATATAGGTCACAGTAGTCGCCTCCGTGCGTAAGAGCTGTCGCTGTGAGCTCCTGCAGCTGTGACTCCGTTACCTTGAATAAGTCTGTATAATAGTTCTTTGTGTACATTACAGCGATAATATTTTACCGTTTTCTTCTGCCAGTTTCTGTCTCTCATCCGAGATTGCCTTTATCTTCTCGAATGTAGCTTCGTCCTTGATATTGATCACATCGTTCTTGGAACCCTCTGCTATCACACGGAACGGAATCTGCGAATTGTCTGCCAGAATCCATCTTTCGCATATCGGAGCATATGAATGGAAGAAATAATATATGCCGACGCTGTATCTTCTTCTGATGGTGTCTTCCGGTATGTCGTGTCCTCCTGCTGCCACTCTCGCTTTAACTCGCTCTATCGCCATCTCCGGTGAATTCAGCCAGAAATATAGTAAAGTCACCGTATAGCCTGCGTCTTGCGCCATCTTCACTGTCTTGAGCAATGTCCTTGTCGCCAATGTCGTCTCTACAGCAAAGTCCTTCTGCTTCTTCAGAAGATATCTGAACTTCAGGATCATATACTTGCTGGCCTGAATGGCTGCCTTTGAGGGGTCAAACGGGGACAATCCCTTTGCGAATTCATCCGAATTCACAAATTCTCTGCAGTCAAGCATTTCCGGCAGAAGAGAGTAGGAGGCTGTGGTCTTGCCTGCACCGTTGCAGCCTGATATTATATACATCCTTGGCATAGGGTCAAATTTATAAATTTCGCGATAACTGCGTTGCACTTCAATTTCTAAATCCTCACAACCGGAAGGTTGCTCCGGTTCACTCGTCTCGCGCGCCTTGCTCTCGCGCAATTTCTGAAATTTTTATTGGTTGGTCGGTCGAAAGCACGTTTGGGGCTGTTTTTGTGCTTTGGGACCGTATTTTGGCAGGTGAAAGAACAAAATTGGTCATTTTTGTGCTTTCGGATTATTGCTGGTGTGTGACTCCGTATCCGAAGAGGGCAAAGTCACCTTTGCATGGGTCGTCAGGCCATATTTCCTTGAAGGAATCGGTGATTTCCCTGGCGGTGACAATGTCTTTCTGACGGCGTGAAGTCAGTCCCAATGCCGTTGCCTGATCGTAAACATGTACGTCCAGAGGCAGGATCAATTCCTTCTTGTCAGATGATTTCCAGAGCCCGAGATCCACTTTCCCGTCATCTCTCACCATCCATCTCCGCATCATGCTTATCTTTTTGTTCGGTGCCTTCCGGTCTTCCTTCTGACCGAAAATCTGAGTGCGTATTTCGTTGTCTGTCAGTCCCTCCAGACTGCCTTTTTCAGAATAGATCTTCTGCAATCTTCTGCAAATGCCTGCAAATTCGCTCCATTTTATCGTCCTGTGTAGGCTGACATTTTCGTTTCTGTATTCTCCATTCATAACATAATCGTACGGTCTCCAGCACATTTCGTCGAACATCCTTCCACAGTCGCGGACAATCATCGCCCTTCGTCCCCATGCCAGATGAGCCGAAAGCAATGCCGCAATTTCCACGTCGGCCAATGACGCCTCGCCGGCTTCGTGTTTCCGGGCGAATCGGGTCGGAAAGATAATCGGGTCCTCCTGAAAATATTTCGGATCGTTATACTCTTCAGCCCATTCGATAAGGGTCTCTTTAACTCTTGTGTCCATAATCATACAAAGATAATAATAATAGGGAACAATATACCAGTTTCTGCTCGCAAAGTTCCACTTCTATAATTCGCTTCCGGTATCGCGCGAGTTTTCGCCAATTTCTCGCTCGTTTCAACCCAACTCATGAAAACGGCGCGAGCAAAAGGCTGCTTGAAACCGGCAGCTATTCTGGTGCCCCTTTTTCTTAATGAAAAAAAGACCGGCCATCGAAATGATTGATGACCGGCCCGGTATTGTATCTGAAGAGTATTACTCTGTAGCAGACTCGATACGCTTCATGTTGGCGAACATAAATACGCCTGCGATGAGGCAGATCACGATGAGTACTACCCAGATAGACCAGAGCGGAATTCTCATCCAGAGAAGACCTGGAACTGAAACGAGGTAGTTACCGATCGCTGTAGCTGCGAACCAGCCTCCCATCATCATACCCTTATACTTCGGAGGAGCTACCTTCGACACGAATGAGATACCCATTGGCGAGAGGAGAAGCTCTGCGAATGTGAGTACAAGGTATGTGCTGATGAGCCAGTTTGGAGATACGAGCTCAGGGCTTACTGTTCCGCCGAGTTCCTTAGGAGATGCAAGGCCGAATGACGCGAGTGTGAGGATAAGGAATCCTGCGCCGGCAACAAGCATTCCGAGACCGATCTTGCGTGGTGCAGAAGGCTCCTTGCCCTTCTTTGCGAGTGCTCCGAAGATCGCAAGTGATACTGGTGTGAGTGCTACCACATAGAATGGGTTGAACTGCTGGAAGTCAGATGGCTGGATGTTTACGGTGCCAGGCATTCTCATGAAGAGTGCTGCAGCCAGACCCCAAAGACCGAGGGTTACAATTCCGTTAGTGAGTTTAGCCTTGCCGTTCTCTGCCTGGAAGAATCCGAAGAGTGTATATACGGACGCTGCAATAAGTGCGAGACACCAGATGTTGAATCCTATTCTCATAGGGCCTGTTACACTGCTGGCAGTATAGTCACGTGCGAAGAATGTCATTGTAGCTCCGTTCTGGTGGAATGCCATCCAGAAGAAGATAACCACAGCAAACACAAAGATGAGGGCTCCGATACGGCTCTTTGTCTGAGCTGGTGTGAGCTCCACCTCTGCAGAAGGATTAGCAGCCTTTGCCTGTTTTGCGTTTACGTCAGCGTGCTTGAACCACTTCTTGCAGCTGAAATAGATTGCTACTGAAAGGATGAGCGATACGCAAGCTACCGCGAAACCTCCGTTATAAGCTGTAGAAAGTCTCTCGATGTAGTAAGGAGCGAATGTTGCCATGTCCATTCCTGCTGCGCCTGGCATTGAACCTGCGATGCTCTGGAGAACTGAAAGGTTCTCAGGAGTGATGGTTCCGTCCATCATCTGATGAGCGAGAGCCGGTACATTTGCATTATAGACAAGATCATACTTGCTAAGTGACCAGTTTGTCATTGCCTTAGCCATTGAAGGCGCGAACATTGAACCGACATTGATGGCCATGTAGAAGAGGCTGAACGCCGCGTCACGCTTCGCAGAGTACTTAGGGTCGTCGTAGAGATTACCTACCATTACCTGGAGATTTCCCTTGAATAGACCTGTACCGATGGCGATGAGGGTGAGGGCACCGAACATCATGATCTTTCCTGTCATATCCGCTGCTGTAGGAACAGCCAGACAGAGATATCCGAGGAACATGACGCCGATACCGAGGGTTACGCATTTTCCGTAGCCGATCTTATCTGCGAGGATACCTCCGAAGAAAGGCATGAAATATACTCCGGCGAGGAAGATCGAATAGATCTGCGTCGCCGCTGCTGCGCTGAATCCGAACTTTGCCTGGATGAACAGGAGGAAGATGGCCAGCATAGTGTAATAGCCGAAGCGCTCACCAGTGTTGGCGAGCGCGAGGGCAAAGAGTCCTTTTGGTTGACCTTTGAACATTTTATCTGATTTTTAGGATTAAGCTGTTACTCTTTCAAGCCACTTCACCATACCGAACATAACGCTCATCGAGATGAAGCATACCACTGCAAATACAGTCCAGCACTGCCAGATAGGCCAAGCGTTGTACATGAGCGGACCGAGGAAGAGGAAGAGGTTTCCGATGGCTGTAGCGCCAAGCCAGAGACCCTGGCAGAGACCGAGCATGCTCTTAGGAGCCACCTTCGATACGAATGAGAGTCCGAGAGGTGAAATGAAGAGCTCGGCAACTGTGAGGAAGAAGTATGTCGCGATAAGTACCCACCAGTGAGCCTTGTCTGCCATCTGCTCTGCGATAGGAAGTGCCTTGAAATCCTCTGCAGAAGGATAACCCTTAAGGATAGAGAATACTGTGAGGAATACGAATGCAAGACCTGCGATGAGCATACCGATACCGATCTTCTTAGGAGTAGAGATCTCCTTGCCGCGACGGGCGAGTGCGGCGAAGATCGCCATGATCACCGGAGTGAGGACGATCACGAAGAATGGGTTGATTGCCTGCCATACCTCAGGAGCCACTGCTGATGAATCCACGAAGTCACGTGCGAAGAATGAAAGCGACATGCCGTTCTGGTGGAATGAGAACCAGAAGAAGATGACGATTCCGAGTACTGCGAAGAGAGCATACATACGCTGCTTGATCTCCTTTGCCATTGCAGCCTTTTCCTCAGCTGTATATTCAACTCCCTTTACGGCCTCCTTCTTTGCAGGAGTAGGGAACTTCTTCTGTGAAATGAAGAAGATCACGAGAGAGATGCACATTGCAGCTACAGAAGCGATGAATGAGTAGTGGATACCCTCGTTGAAGATCTGGAGGTAGTTCTGGCATGATGCTCCCATTTCTGCAATGTTACCGCCTGCAGCAGCCATCATTGTGCTGAGGTTCTCCAATGCCTGTGCACCCATGCCTGCAGCATTGTTGAGGAACTGATGACAGAGAGCCGGAAGCTGTGCGTCATATACCATTCCGTTGGTCTCGAGCCACCATGAGCGGAGGAGAGGAGCGACGAAAGGTGCGATGAGACCTCCGACATTGATGAATACATAGAAGATCTGGAATCCTGAGTCACGCTTGTCTTTTGCCTCAGCAAGGGCCTGTGGACCCTGCTTTGCTGCTTCGGCCTCGAAGTTGTCATACATCTGTCCTACGATTGCCTGGAGGTTACCCTTGAAGAGACCGTTACCGAAGGCGATGAGGAAGAGGGCGAAACATGTCAGCGGGAGGAGCCAGCTGATGTTTCCTGAAGTTGCAAGGATTGGAATCGAGAGAAGCACGTATCCGGTTGCCATGATGATGAGACCGG
>JAZLCW010000062.1:0-25989 GCA_045614445.1 Candidatus Cryptobacteroides sp.
TTTCATTCTTGCAAGAGGGGTTCGATTCCCCTACCGACTACTAGAAATATAAAAAATAAAAACAATGGCAAATCACGCATCAGCAGACAAGCGCTATCGCCAGAGCGAAAGGCGCAGATTGCATAATAAGTATTATGCAAAAACCACAAGAAACGCAATCCGTGCGATTCGTAACACAACCGACAAGGCAGCAGCCGAGGCTAACGCTCCTAAGGTCTATGCAATGATCGACAAGCTCGCAAAGATCGGTGTTATCCACAAGAACAAAGCTGCAAACCTCAAGAGCGGTATCGCAGTTTATATCAATAAACTTTCATAAAGAAAGGTTCCCTTTTAAGGGTTTTCTTATAGCTGGAGAGCGGTAGTCTGTTGACTGCCGCTTTTTCATTTATACGAATCAGGCACAATCACGGAAAGCATTCAGACATCATTAAATAGCAGACGGGCACGTTTCATCTGAAACGTGCCCGTCTGCTATATCTTATGTAGTTTATCCTACATCATTCCTCCCATTCCGCCTGCAGGCATTGCAGGAGCAGCTACAGGCTCAGGTATATCAGCGATCGCGCATTCTGTAGTAAGGAACATGCCCGCTACCGATGCGGCATTCTCAAGAGCCACACGTGAAACCTTTGTCGGATCGATAACGCCGGCCTCGAACATATTCACATACTCGTCTGTGCGCGCATTGTAACCGAAGTCGCCCTTGCCTTCACGGATCTTGTTGATGATCACACTGCCTTCTACGCCTGCGTTTGCAGCAATCTGACGGAGAGGCTCCTCGATTGCGCGAGCTACTATGTGGATACCTGTAGTTTCATCCTCATTAGCTCCCTTGAGGGTTCTGATAGCCTCAGAAGCACGGATGTAAGCCACACCACCACCCGGAACGATTCCTTCCTCGACAGCTGCACGAGTCGCACTGAGTGCATCTTCCACACGATCCTTCTTCTCCTTCATCTCCACCTCTGTAGCAGCACCGACATAGAGGACAGCCACACCACCCGCAAGCTTGCCAAGACGCTCCTGAAGTTTCTCGCGGTCATAATCTGATGTAGTGGTTTCGATCTGCTTACGGATAAGGTCTGCACGCTCCTGAATAGCATCTGCAGCACCGGCACCATTTACCACAGTAGTATTATCCTTTGTCACTACGACCTTCTCAGCCTTTCCGAGCATATCAGGTGTAGTATTCTCAAGACTGAAGCCTCTTTCCTCAGAGATTACCATACCGCCTGTGAGAACCGCTATATCCTGAAGCATCTCCTTGCGACGGTCACCGAAGCCCGGTGCCTTGACTGCAGCGATCTTGAGGGTTCCGCGAAGCTTGTTCACCACAAGAGTTGTAAGCGCTTCACCATCAACATCTTCGGCAACGATAAGAAGAGCTTTACCCTCGCGCGCTATAGGTTCAAGGACAGGAAGGAGATCCTTCATTGTAGAGATCTTCTTGTCAGTCACGAGGATGTACGGAGCATCCAGAACAGCCTCCATCTTGTCACCATTTGTCATGAAATACGGAGAAATGTATCCTCTGTCGAACTGCATTCCTTCCACTACCTTCACCTCTGTCTCTGTACCTTTTGCCTCCTCGACTGTGATGACTCCATCCTTCTTCACCTTTGACATTGCGTCAGCTATGAGCTTACCTATGTAATTATCGTTATTTGCTGAAATTGTTCCGACCTGTTCGATCTTAGCATAATCCTCGCCGACTTCCTGGCTCTGCTCGCGAAGACTCTCCACTACAGCAGCCACCGCCTTGTCAATACCCCTCTTAAGGTCCATAGGATTTGCTCCTGCAGTGACATTCTTAAGTCCTACGTTGATGATGGCCTGAGCAAGTACTGTAGCTGTAGTTGTACCATCACCGGCCTGTTCGTTGGTTTTTGAAGCAACCTCCTTCACCATCTGGGCTCCCATATCAGCAAACTGATCCTCGAGAGAGATTTCCTTTGCTACAGTCACTCCGTCCTTTGTCACCTGAGGCGCACCGAACTTCTTGGCGATCACCACGTTACGGCCCTTAGGTCCAAGTGTAACCTTTACTGCATCTGCAAGTGCATCAGCGCCTTCCTTCATCTTGGCGCGAGCGTCTATATTGAATTTGATATCCTTTGCCATAATTATTTTCATTATATATCATATCGAGCGGAGTGAAATATCTTTTCAACAGGATTCTTCGCCACGCTCAGAATGACAATTGTCTTAAAGTATTGCCAATATGTCAGACTGCTTCATAATAAGGTAGTCCTTTCCCTCCACTGACACCTCTGTGCCTGCGTATTTTCCGTAGATAACCACGTCACCTACCTTTACTTCCATAGGCTCGTCCTTCTTGCCCGGGCCTGCAGCGACAACTGTTCCCTGCTGAGGCTTTTCTTTTGCTGTGTCAGGAATAAAAAGTCCTGAAGCTGTCTGTGTTTCGGCCGCCTTCGGCTCGATCACAACTCTGTCTGCTAATGGTCTTATCATAATTCTGTTATAATTGATTTATCTTTTTATGGCTGCCGATGCTATGAATGGCAGTCTGAATGCAGCCGGGAAATAGACAAAAGAAGTGCCATTGCACGTCATCTGCCATTTTGTCACCTATCAGATGAAAAGTCTGAAATGCCAGAGAAGAACTCCGACACTGACTGAAACATTCAGGGAATGCTTGGTTCCGAACTGAGGAATCTCCAGACACATATCGGACGCATCCACCACATCCTGTCGGACTCCTGCGACCTCATTACCGAAAACCACCGCATATTTACGACCTGGTTCGGGCCTGAATTTGTCCAGCATCACTGATTCGACAGTCTGCTCGGCACATACGACCGTATATCCATCTTCCTTAAGTCTGTTGATTGCATCCATCGTATCCGCCACATGCTCCCAGGCCACGCTGTCTTCGGCACCCAAAGCCGATTTATGTATTTCAGCAGAAGGCGGGACAGCACATATTCCGCACAGCCAGACCTTATCTATCTTGAAGGAGTCTGATGTGCGGAAAGCAGACCCTACATTATGTGCGCTCCTTATATTGTCAAGAACGATAACAATACCTGTTTCAGGCTGTTCCTTATACTCCTGAGCAGAAATCCTGCCGAGTTCGATGTTCAAAAGCTTGCGATTAGACATATAAACATGAAAAGTTATCAACACAAAGATAGTAAAAATAAAAAAATGAGTATTTTTGCATTTGCTTTAAACGACAATTTATGAAACAGGATCTTCAGATTTTCAATCTTATCAAGAAGGAAGAGGATAGACAGACCTCAGGAATCGAGCTCATCGCATCTGAAAACTATGTCAGCCAGCAGGTGCTTGAAGCCCTTGGATCAATATGCACAAACAAATATGCAGAGGGCTACCCGGGAGCCAGATACTATGGAGGATGTGAAGTGGTTGACCAGATTGAACAGCTGGCGATCGACCGTCTCTGCGAGCTTTATGAAGCTGAGTACGCAAATGTGCAGCCTCACTCAGGAGCTCAGGCCAATATGGCGGTAATGATGGCCTGCCTCAAGCCAGGCGAGACTTTCATGGGTCTCGACCTTGCACACGGAGGACACCTTACCCACGGTTCCCCAGTCAACATGTCAGGTATTCTCTATAATGCTGTAGCATACGGACTTAGCGAGACTACAGGAATGATCGATTATGAGCAGATGGAGCAGAGAGCCCTCGAGTTCAAGCCAAAGCTCATCATCGGTGGAGCGTCAGCATATTCAAGAGAATGGGATTATGCACGCATGCGTGAAATTGCCGACAAGGTGGGAGCTATCCTCTGGATCGATATGGCACACACAGCAGGTCTGATTGCAGCAGGTCTTCTGAGCAATCCTGTCAAATATGCACACATCGTGACATCTACCACACATAAGACTCTTCGTGGTCCACGCGGAGGTATCATCCTTCTCGGCAAGGACTTCGACAATCCTTGGGGACTCAAGACTCCTAAGGGTGTGGTAAAGAAGATGTCGCAGATCCTGAACTCAAGTGTATTCCCAGGAGTACAGGGTGGTCCGCTCGAGCATTGCATCGCAGCCAAGGCAGTCTCTTTCTATGAAGCTCTCCAGCCGGAATTCAAGGAATACCAGAAGCAGGTATGCTCAAACGCTCAGGCAATGGCAGAGGCCTTTGTATCAAGAGGATACAAGATCGTATCAGGAGGTACTGACAACCACCTGATGCTCATCGACCTTCGTACCAAGTTCCCCGAACTCACCGGAAAGGTAGCAGAGAAGGAGCTCGGCAAGGCAGACATTACAGTGAACAAGAACATGGTTCCTTTCGACTCACGCACTCCGTTCCAGACCTCAGGTATCCGAGTAGGTACACCAGCCATCACATCACGTGGTTTCGTAGAAAAGGATATGGAATTCATCGTGAACCTCATCGACCAGGTTCTCAGCAACGCTGCTGAAAATCTTGATCTTATCGCAGGCAAGACCGAAGAGGGCCGCGAAGCATATGAGGAAGTCCTCGCAAATGTAAGAAAGCAGGTCAGAATGAAGACCAACGGAATGCCTCTTAACAGATACTAAACTATTGAGATATAACATATTAGAAAAACGGCCTGCGATATATGATCGCAGGCCGTTTTTCTTAGGATATTTATAGGATCTCTATAAGTTCCGGGATCAGCTTATATGCCTGGATGGTGTCCACCTGGGCACGATACCTGACTGACGCAGCTTCAAAAGCTGCACGATTATCATCCTTGATCGGCTCGGCAGGAGGAGAATCCATCTTGAGGGGATTGATAGGAGTGCCGTTCTTCCATACACGGAAATCCAGATGCGGTCCGGTAGAACGTCCGGTGGAGCCCACATATCCGATCACTTCTCCCTGACGTACTCTTTGGCCAGCCTTCAAGCCCTTCGCATATTTCGAGAGGTGAAGATAAGCTGTGCTATAGACTGAATTATGTCTGATCCTCACTGTATTACCACCGGCACCTTCATACTTCACGCTTGTCACGACTCCGTCTCCGATGGTCATCACAGGAGTTCCCTTAGGAGCGGCATAGTCCACACCTGTATGCGGCTGGACCTTACGAGTAACCGGATGCTTTCTGGCATATGAGAATCCCGAACTTACTCGTGAATACTGCAACGGAGCCTTCAGGAAGGCCTTCCTCATGCTCTCACCCTTCTCATTCCACCATATATTGCCTCCATCCTTCTGATCGAACATTATCATAGGAAGTTCCTGGCCTCCATGCAAGAACACCGCATACCTGACAGTATCCACAGCTATCACTTCCCCATCGCACACGCGCTCATCATAAAGAACTCTGAAACGGTCTCCTTTCTGAAGGGCGAAGAAGTCAATCGTCCAGGCATATATGTCAGAAAGGCTGACAATCAGCAGAGGAGACACATCTGCAGCAAGCATATCGTTCCACAAGGATGTATTGATGGTCACATCAGCATATCTGCTTTCCACTGTTATCGGTTTCTCATATACCCAGGCACCGTATGGACGGCGGCAGTCAAAGACAATATTGCTGGCCTTATCCCTCTCATACACAAGGTATTGCAGGACCGAGGAATCGTAATAAGCCTGATAGGCGTTACCGACTCTCAGAGTCCTTACATCGAAGACCGAATCACATGCTTCAGTCAGATTATACGCTTCCTGCTGGCTCATTCCCAGACTATGAAGAAGGGTCGAGAAAAACTGTCCGTTCTTCACCTTGCCCTCCACCATATCAAGCGAATCCGGACAGAATCCGAGAGGATATGCCACTTCAGAAGATTCTTCCGAAAGAACCACTTCTTCCACCACCTTCCCCTCATTAGTACAAGACACGGCAAAAAGGGCAAAAACGGCCACAGAAAGCAGTGTACACCACTTATTTGAAATTGTCATAATTAGCTGATTTATTGAACAGTGGCAAAAATAAAACTTTTTGTGGGAATTTTTGGAAGAAAGTGTAATAAAATGGAAAATAATTCTTACTTTTGCATCAATTAGCGTGTAGAATACTATGATCAAATTCATCGGCGAATATAATGGCAAGATAGACGACAAGGGAAGAGTGGTTTTCCCTGCCGCCTTCAAGAGCATTATGCCCGCTGATGGGGACATGAGATTCGTAGTAAGGAAGGATGTTTTCGAGCAGTGTCTCGAAATGTACACATTCCAGGAGTGGGAGCGTCAGTCTGAACTCGTAAGATCGAAGCTCAACATCACTTTTAACGAGAAGCACGCCAGATTCTGGAGAGCATACATGCACAACTGCGCCATCGTGGAGCCGGATGCAAAGCTTGGCCGTATCTCCATCCCAAAGAAACTCTTGGAACTGATCGGTGTGACCAAGGAGGTAACCTTCTCGGGCAACGACCATAAGATAGAAATCTGGGCCAAAGAGAACTTTGAGTCCGGAATCATCTCACACGAAGAGTTCACATCTATCGCCAGTATGCTTTCTGATCTTTAATTGGAAGGAGGGCCGAAAAGATGTCAGAATATCACGTTTCAGTATTGCTTGATGAAGGCGTCTCTGCTTTGATCAGCTCAGCATCAGGAATTTATGCAGATGCCACATTCGGTGGCGGAGGACACACATCCGAAATCCTCAGGAGACTTTCTCCGGAGGGTCGTGTCATTGCATTCGACAGGGACAGTGACGCCATTGCGAACAAGCCGGACGACAGCCGTCTCACACTGATAAGAAGCGACTTCCGCTGGATCCATAACCACATACTGCATCAGGGTTACAAGGATGGAATCGACGGAGTGCTGGCTGACCTGGGCGTCTCGTCACATCAGTTCGACACAGCGGAAAGAGGATTTTCATTCAGATATGAGGCCCCGCTCGACATGAGGATGAACCAGGAGGCTGTTCTCAACGCCGCGGACATTGTAAACACATACGAACAGGAAGAACTGGAAAAGATATTGAGGCTTTACGGCGAAGTGGATAACAGCCGCAGAATCGCCCAGCTGATCTGCAAGGCAAGAGAAACATCTTCGATACAGACCACCACAGATCTTGGCAAGGCGATCGAAAGCGCACTTCCGAAATTCGCAGAGCACAAGTTCCTCGCAAAGGTCTATCAGGCTCTGAGAATCGAGGTAAACCAAGAAATGAAGTCTCTGGAGAAATTCCTCAGCGGCGCGGCAAAAGCCCTGAAACCGGGCGGAAGAATGGTAATCATCACTTATCACTCCCTCGAAGACAGGATGGTGAAAAACTTCATCAAAGCCGGTAACATCGAAGGAAAGGTCGAAAAAGACTTCTACGGAAATGCAAAGACTCCGTTGAAAGCAGTAAACAAGAAACCTATACTGCCGCAGGAAAGCGAGATATCGGCAAATACCAGAGCAAGAAGTGCAAAGCTTAGAATAGCAGAAAAAGAATAGAAACAATGTCAGAGAAAAAGCCAAGACTGAGATTACTCAAAGCTCTCATCAACGGAGACATGCTCCTGCTGCTGAGGGCCGACAGGCTTTTACCCTACATCCTATACTTCTTCATCCTCGGATGGTTCAGCATCTGGATAAGCTACAAGTCAGAACAGACTATGACTCAGGTAGAGAAGAACAAGAAGGAACTGGAGTCACTGAAGATATATCACGCACAGAAGACCTGCGAATTTGTAGGACTTGACAGGATCAGCACGATACAGCAGCTCCTTATCGAAAACGGTTCAGATGTGAAGGCACCGGAAAAACCGGCAAGCATAATAAAATAAACGACAAGCTATGAAAAGAAACGCAGACAGAGAAAACAAAAGGGCCAGCGATGTGCTGACCTTCTTTCATGCTGTCTTCCTCGCTCTGGCCATAGCTTCAGTGGTAATGATAGCCGTCACTCAATATATCTGGAAACCTGATCCCAAATATCTGTCATACTTCCATCCTTTCAAGAAAAAGATGGACATCAATCCTGACAGAGGCGCCATACTCGACCATAACGGAAAACTTCTGGCGATGTCCACTCCTATGTACGACATCTACATGGACTGCTATGTGATGAAGGAAAAGCACGAAGAGGACAAGGAGAAGGGCAAGGAGAATGAAGATAAGTGGGTGGGCAAGGCTTATGAACTGGCAAAAAGACTTCCGGAAGTGCTCCAGGAAGAAGGTAAAGACCAGGAATACTACAGAAATCTCATCATCGAAGGAAGAGCAAAGAAGCGTAAGTATGTATCCATTGTCAAGAACATTGACCACGGCACACTACTGGAGCTGAAGAAACTCCCTCTCTTCAATGAGAAGCAGACCAGAGGCGGTCTGATCGTAGAGAAGAAAGAGACACGTCAATACCCTTATGGCAACCTTGCAGGAAGAGTGATCGGCTATGTCAAGAACAACGACGACACCAGCAGGATCCACATGGGTATCGAAGGTAAGTACGACTATATCCTGCACGGTAAGAAAGGTGCGGAGTGGAAGAAGATCACTGACAATAAGGCTATAATCAAGGATGTTGACAGCAATATCGTAGCTGTAGAACATGGTTTTGATATCAGAACGACACTTGACATAGACCTCCAGGACATAGCAGACAGAGCACTCCGCAGAAATATTGCTGAAGAAGCAGACATTGTGGGAGGATGCGCTGTTATTCTCGAAGTCGAGACCGGAGCTGTAAGGGCAATGGTAAACCTCCAGAAGGACAAGAACGGAAACTTCAGAGAAATATTCAACTTCGCTGCGGGAAGACCGGCCGAGCCCGGCTCAGTATTCAAGGCTGTGACACTGACCACACTTCTGGAAGACGGAAAAGTACAGCTTGAAGACAGGATGAAGACGAACCATGGAGTCATGAGCGACATGCCTAAGTTCAAGCCGGACAATTACATCACTTCATACGAACGAAAGAACCAGACATCTGAGATTCCGATAATAGACGGATTCAAGATCTCTTCAAATTATGTATTCCGCAGACTTGTAAAGGATCACTATGGAGACCATCCGGAGAGATTCATCGACAGACTGCACGCCTACAATTTCGGAGAAGCATATGAATTCGATCTTTCAGAGCCAGGCAGCGCGAAACCTATGATTCCAGACCCGACTTCAAGCAGATGGACAATGTACGATCTGGCCAATGTTGCGATCGGTTATTCATCCAGAGTGACTCCTCTCCAGGTAGCCACTTTCTACAATGCCATCGCCAATGACGGCAAGATGATGAAGCCATATGTAGTGGAAAGCATCGAAGATAACGGAAAGGTACTTCAGGAATTCAAGCCGGTGATCCTCAACGGAGCGATCTGCTCGAAGGCAACTGCTGACACATTGACAAGGGCCCTGAAGATGGTGACATTGGAAGGAACTGCAAGCAGACTGAAGAACGCCAAGTGCGTCGTGGCCGGAAAGACTGGAACATCCAGAATGCACCTCAACGAGAGCGAAAGAGCGGGAAGCAAGGATCCATATGAAGACATCAACGGCAGGAAAAAGCATCAGGCCACATTTGTAGGATTCTTCCCGGCCGACCAGCCGAAATACACAGCAATAGTCGTTGTATATACTGGACTGATAAGCCACAATGTTTACGGAGGAAGCATTCCTGCACTGACATTCAAGGATATTGCCGACGAACTCTGGGCATACAGTCCTGACTGGGGTGAGAAACTGAAATCAAGAGGAGAGGTACCTCAGATGCTTGCCGACCACATCACCACCGGCAATTCGGCAGACATACCGGTACCGGATCTCACAGGACTTGGACTCCGCGATGCGATATATGCCATCGAGAACAACGGTTACAGATGCAGGCATGTCGGCACAGGCCACGTCGTAGCACAGACACCGG
Source organism: Candidatus Cryptobacteroides sp. (assembly GCA_045614445.1). Lineage (GTDB taxonomy): Bacteria > Bacteroidota > Bacteroidia > Bacteroidales > UBA932 > Cryptobacteroides. The sequence continues at coordinate 9,767 of JAZLCW010000062.1, forward strand.
CTCATGGTGAGAAACTGAAGAAAGGAGAAACGATTACCATAACATTGCAATGAAACTTGACACCATAATAAAGGACAGCGGAAGCGTTCTCATCTCCGGAGACGGAAAGATCCAGATCAGCGCCATCTGCAGCGATTCGAGGAAGGTAACTCCTGGATCGCTTTTCGTGGCTGTAAAGGGATTTGCAAGTGACGGTCACCGATACATATCTTCAGCCATCAGCAAAGGAGCTGTAGCGATCGTGTTCGAAGACGCTGAAATCACTGAAGATCAGATAAATGCATCAGAGAATAAAGAGGTTGCATTGATCAAGGCCGAATCTGCAAGATATGCATTGGCCATCATTGCAACGAATTTCTACGATAACCCTTCACGAAAGCTGACACTCGTAGGAATCACCGGAACCAACGGCAAGACCACCACTGTGACACTTCTCCACAGGATGTTCACGGCAATGGGCTACAGCTGCGGACTTCTCTCCACCATAGCGAATTACGTAGGTACAAAAGGTACAGAAGCAATCAATACGACTTCAGATCCTCTGACAATCAACTCACTGCTGGACGAAATGGTAAAGGCGGGATGCGCCTACTGCTTCATGGAAGTCGGCTCGATCGGAGTGGAGCAGGAAAGAATTGCAGGACTTGAGTTCAAGGTGGGAATCTTCTCAAACCTGACACATGACCATCTGGATTATCATAAGACATTCGCCGAGTATCTCAGATGCAAGAAGCTGTTCTTTGACAATCTCAGTCCGGAAGCCTATGCGATCACCAACATCGATGACCGCAACGGAATGGTGATGATGCAGAACACCAAGGCTAAGGTCGTGACCTATTCGTGCAGAAAGATTGCAGACCATACATGCCGCATCATAGAGCAGAGCTTTGAAGGAATGCTCCTCAGAATAGATGAGCGTGAAAGCTGGAGCTGCCTTATCGGAGTCCACAACGCATACAACCTTCTGGCCATATACACTACAGCCATCACATTGGGAGCAGCCCCTATGGAGGCATTGGTGGCCCTTAGCAGCCTTCGTCCGGCACCGGGAAGACTGGAAAACATCAGAGGTCCAAGGGATATTTCTGTCATCATTGACTACGCACATACACCGGACGCACTCGAGAACGTGCTGAAGACACTCCGTGAGATTGCTCCTGACCACGAACTGATATGTCTGTTCGGATGCGGAGGTGATAGAGACAAGACCAAGAGACCTGAGATGGCCGCAATCGCGCAGAAGTTTGCCGACAGGATAATCGTCACATCTGACAACAGCCGCACGGAGAAGACCTCAGACATAATGGCAGACATCAAGGAAGGTCTGGACATAAGCGGAAGAGCAAGGTCACTGTTCATCGAAGACCGCGAAGAAGCCATCCGTACGGCAATCATGATAGCCGGACAGGGAGCTACGATTCTTCTTGCAGGCAAAGGGCATGAAACCTATCAGATCATCGGCACTGAAAAGAAGCACTTCGATGAGAGAGAAATAGTTACAGAAATTTTTGAAACAATATAAGCAATGATATATCACTTGACTGAATACCTGAAGGAACTCGGAATCGACATTCCGGGACAGGGCTTGTTCACATACCTGTCCTTCAGGGCCATCATATCATTTACATTGGCGCTGCTCATTTCGATCTTTGCCGGTAAACGCATCATAAGATGGATCCAGAAGAAACAGATCGGAGAAGATATCAGAGATCTGGGACTTGAGGGACAGATGCAGAAGAAAGGAACTCCGACAATGGGCGGAATCATCATTTTCCTTTCCATCATCGTACCTGTACTTCTGTTTGCCGACCTCACGAACATTTACAACATACTGCTGATTGTCAGCACAATATGGTTCTTCCTGATAGGATTTGCAGACGATTATATCAAGGTTTTCAAGAAGAACAAGGAGGGAATGAGCGAAAAAGGCAAGCTTGTTGCCCAGGGACTGCTCGGACTGGCGATCGCACTTGCTGTATGCTTCAGTGACGACATTGTGGTAAGAGAAAGAGTAAGCGTACAGGAAAGCATTTCGACAGAAATTGCAGACTACGACGCTTCATCTATGGACGGAAATACAATCGGAGTAGTGGAAAACCATGATGTGATAAAGAGTACGAAGACTACGATTCCTTTCATCAAGGATCACGAGTTCGACTACAAGTGGCTCTCCCCTTTCAAAGGCACATTCGGATGGTACTGCAAATGGGCAATATATATGCTTATGATCATAGTTGTGATCACAGCCTGCTCGAACGGAGTAAATCTTACAGACGGAATGGACGGTCTTGCTACCGGCTCCTCTGCGATTGTCGGAGTGGTATTGGGAATATTTGCCTGGCTTTCCGGAAATATCGTCAACTCCGACTACCTGAACATAATGTATATTCCGGGAAGTGGCGAAATCGCCGTATTCATGTCGGCATTCGTAGGAGCACTCATCGGATTTCTATGGTATAATTCATTCCCTGCTCAGGTATTCATGGGTGACACAGGAAGTCTTATGCTCGGAGGAATAATCGGAGTTTGCGCTGTATTGATCAGAAAGGAGCTTCTTCTCCCTATCCTCTGCGGAATCTTCTTCGTAGAAAGCCTGTCCGTACTGATGCAGAGATTCTATTTCAAATACACAAAGAAGAAATACGGCGAAGGAAGGAGAATATTCAGGATGGCTCCTCTTCATCATCACTACCAGAAGGAAGGAGTACCAGCGCTGATCCAATGGCCTGAAAAGGCTCTGCCTGAGGCTAAGATTGTGACAAGGTTCTGGATCGTGGGAATGATTCTCGCCGTCATTACAATTGCATTATTGAAAATAAGATAAAGTACTATATATAATATATGTCAAGATTAGTGGTTCTTGGTGGAGGCGAAAGCGGAGTAGGTTCTGCAGTCCTCGCAAAAGTGAAAGGTTATGATGTTTTTCTCTCCGATATGGGTCAGATACCGGAGAAATACACTGCTGTACTAGACCAGTGGGAGATTCCTTATGAGCAGGGCAAGCACTCTGAGGAACTCATTCTCAATGCTGACGAAGTAGTGAAGAGTCCTGGTATTCCGCCAAAGGCTCCGATGGTACAGAAGCTCGTGGAAAACGGCATAAGCATCATCTCTGAAATCGAATTCGCAGGACGATACGACACTGCGAAGAAAGTCTGCATAACCGGCAGCAACGGCAAGACCACCACGACTTCCCTTATCTACCACCTGCTCCAGCAGGCCGGCCTGAATGTCGGTCTTGGCGGCAATATCGGCAAGAGCTACGCATATCAGGTGGCTACCGAGCAGCATGACATCTATGTCCTGGAGCTCAGCAGCTTCCAGCTGGACAACGTATATGATTTCAAGGCAGATATCGCCATCATCACCAATATCACACCGGATCATCTGGACAGATACGACTATAAGATGGAGAACTATGTAAGATCAAAGTTCCGCATCACACGCAACATGTCCAGCGATGACTGCTTCATCTTCTGCTCTGACGACGACATCACCATCAGACATCTGGATCAGATTGTGATGAAGGCTCAGAAACTTCCTTTCTCTCAGAACGAGGAAGTGGCTCAGGGGGCATTCGTCAAGGAAGACAGAATGATCGTACGCTACAAGGAGGATGAATGCGACATGTATCTCCAGGAACTTGCCCTGGGAGGAAAGCACAATGTCTACAATTCAATGGCAGCAGCCATTGCAGCCAAGGCGATGGATATCGACAATGAGGTGATCAGAAACGGCCTTGCTACATTCCAGGCAGTCGAGCACAGACTGGAGAAAGTGCTTAGCATCAAGGATGTACTTTATATCAATGACTCCAAGGCGACAAATGTCGATGCAGCCTGGTATGCCCTCGAGTGTCAGACACGCCCTGTAGTGTGGATCGTCGGCGGAACTGACAAGGGTAACGACTACAGCAGTCTCCTGCCTCTGGCTCGTGAGAAATGCAGAGCTATGATCTGTATGGGGCTGGACAATGCTAAGTTCCACGAATCATTTGAAGGAATCGTTCCGGAAATCCACGATGTGACATCGGCGAAGGATGCGGTACAGCTTGCAAGCAAGCTTGCACAGTCAGGCGACGTGGTTCTGCTCTCACCTTGCTGCGCAAGTTTCGACCTCTTCAAAAACTACGAAGACAGGGGAAGACAGTTCAAGGAGGCTGTAAGAAACCTTTAAACCAAGAGTGCGACAATGGAAGACAGCAGACAGAAAGAGGCCGGCAGATGGGGTCTCAGAAGCATCATAGACAGTATTGAAGGAGACAAGGTCATATGGATCGTTGCTCTCCTTCTCATCGTCATATCCGTACTGGTAATCTTTTCTTCTACGCCTCTGCTCACTGAGAAAAGCAGGATCGACATCATGAAGGATCAGGGACTGCTGGCTATCGGTGGCTTGGGATTGATCTTCTTTTTATACAAGTGCATCACGAAAATCGGTATCTACCGGTTCTTCTCTCAATTCGGATTCATCGTATCGTTTGTACTGCTCGCGATTCTGGATGCTCATGGCAAACTGGACATAGGCCCTATCAAGGCTGAGTACCTGAATAAAGCCTGGAGAACACTGAATATATTCGGACTTCAGCTTCACGTATTCGAGGTAGTGAAAGTAGCTATGGTGATGTATCTGGCCTGGGCTCTGCATGGAATGAAGCAGGACCAGGAAGCTATGGAGAAAGGTGAGAACAGTCCGACATTCCGTCTGGCCAACTGGCTGGCCGGGAAAAAGAACTTCGGATTCATGAAGAATCCGTTTGCAAAAAGAATGTTCTACATATACATACCTGTAGTGCTGGTAAGCGGTATGGTTCTGGTAGGCAGTAATTCGAGCGGTATCTTCATCGGAGGAATACTAATAGGAACGATGCTTATCGGAGGAATACCTTTCAAGGAAATATTTGCAGCCGGAGCCGGACTCGTGGTAATGTTCTGTGCCTGCTTCATGATATATAAAGTTTCGGATGGCGAACTTATGGGCCGTATGGGAACACTGGAAGGCCGACTTGGAAACAAGATCACGACTGAAAGACTGGACAGATATGTTCTGGAGAGTGATGAGTTTTATGAGGCTCTCGACTCATTACGACAACCCTACGGAGCAAAGGTAGCCATTCACGAAGGAGGATTCCTTGGCAAGAGGATTGGAAACAGTACTCAGAAATATTATGTGACACATATATATTCTGACTATATGTTCAGTTTCATAATAGAGGAAGTCGGACTGGTGGGAGGAATCATCATAATGCTGCTCTACCTCAGTCTCATAGCACGCTGCTCTACGATAATAAGCCTGTGCAGGAACGAATTCGCAAAGGTGGCCATCGGTGGACTGGCATTCCTTATCACAGGACAGGCTTTCCTGCACATATCGGTAAATTCCGGAATCATACCATTGACCGGACAGACACTGCCGCTTCTGAGTGACGGAGCCACTGCATTCCTCACATCCTGCCTTGCATTTGGCATCATCTTGTCCATAAGCAAGATGGTGAATACCAAGATGAAGCAGATGGAAGAGGCGCAGTTGAGAAGTTCAGACGAAATTCAGGAAAGAATCAGTCAGCTGGGACAGATTGAAGACGAGCCACATCTTTAAATAATAAAGAAATGGGAAAGTACAGAAAGATAAAGGCAATTATCAGCGGAGGTGGTACAGGAGGACATATCTTCCCTGCCCTCTCGATTGCAAACAAGCTCAAGGAACTCAACCCTGAGACTGAAATACTCTTTGTCGGAGCAGAAGGAAGGATGGAGATGGAGAGAGTACCGGCAGCCGGATACGAAATCGTCGGCCTCCCCGTAGCGGGACTTCAGAGGAAGCTGACAACAGAGAATCTTGCTCTTCCGTTCAAGGTGATCAAGAGTATAAGAATGGCCAGAAAGGTCATCAGAGAATTCAGTCCTGACATTGCCATCGGTGTGGGAGGATATGCGAGCGCTCCCCTGCTCTGGGCAGCATCCCGCCTGGGGGTGCCTACCCTTATTCAGGAGCAGAACGGATTTGCAGGACTTACCAACAAGATTCTGGGAAAGAAGGCCAAGGCAATCTGCGTGGCCTATGAGGGAATGGAAAGGTTCTTCCCGGCTGACAGGATAATCCTGACAGGAAATCCTATCAGAAAAGAAATTGTACCTGCCACAGAGCAGATGAAGCAGGAGGCTATTAGTTTCTACAATCTCGACCCTGCCAGAAAACATATATTCATCGTCGGAGGAAGCCTCGGAAGCGGAACCCTCAACAATGCGATGAAGAAATGGATAAGCGAAGGATGCCCTTCAGGCGAAGGCCTTGAGATAATCTGGCAGTGCGGAAAATACTACAAGCCTTCCGTAGACGCCTTCATGGAGGAGGCCAAGGAAAAGGGACTTGGAGGAGATTGTCTGAAATATATCCATCATTCAGACTTCATCAAGAGGATGGATCTGGCGTATGCCGCAGCTGATATTGTGATATCAAGGTCAGGAGCAAGTTCGATTTCCGAACTTTGCGCTGCACACAAGGCATCCATCTTCGTTCCTTCACCTAATGTTACAGAAGACCATCAGACACATAATGCAATGGCATTGGTCAGAAAAGATGCTGCGATGATCGTCAGGGACAGCGAAGCTGAAGAAAAACTGATGAATACAGCCTGCGCACTGATAGAAAATCCGGAAAAGATCGCTCTGATGGAGAAGAATATCGCGGCATTGGCTAAGACCGAGGCTGCACAGGAAATCGTGGATGAAGCTTATAAGATAATAGGATAATGTACAGCAATATATATTTCATAGGCATAGGCGGCATCGGAATGAGTGCCATTGCCCGTTATTATCATCAGAAGGGACTGAAGGTGACAGGATATGACAAGACACCTTCGGAACTCACCCTCGCTCTTGAAAACGAAGGCATAGAGGTACATTACGAGGATAACATTGAATTTATCCCGAAGGATGTGGAGAACACATTGGTAGTATATACACCTGCCATTCCGAAGGATATGGGAGAGCTTGTGTATGTGCAGGAAAACGGATACAGGGTGATAAAGCGTTCGCGTACATTGGGAGAGATCGCACAGGGACAGCGATGCCTCGCTGTAGCCGGAACACACGGAAAGACTACCACCAGCACGCTGCTCGCCCACATATTCCAGGACAGCGGTGAAGGATGCTCAGCATTTCTGGGCGGCATATCCAAGAATCACAACACCAATCTTCTTGTAAGCGAAAACAATACGATCGTGGCTGAAGCAGATGAATTCGACCGTTCCTTCCTTCAGCTCTTTCCTGAAATCGCCGTCATTACATCTATGGATGCCGACCACCTGGACATATATTCTGACATCAGCAATATGCATGATGCTTTCAAGGCTTTCGCCGCTCAGGTAAGCGGAACTGTCATCACAAAGCTCGGGCTTCCGATATGTCAGGAGGACACCGGAGCCAGGATACTCAGATATTCATACGATGACTGCAAGGCGGATTTCTTCGCTGGAAACATAAGGGTGGACGAATGCGGATATTTCACATTCGATCTGCATTGGCCGGGCGGAACTGTAAAGGAATGCAAGGTAGGAATCCCTGGATGGATCAATGTAGAGAATGCCATAGCTGCATCTGCGATCGCACTGACATATGGTCTGGAACCTGAGAAGGTAAAGGCAGCCCTGGCATCATTCCACGGAGTAAAGAGACGTTTCGACATCCATCTGAACACCCCGGAATGCTCATACATTGACGATTACGCCCACCACCCTAAGGAGATCGCTGCTGCTGTCAGCTCAATGAGAGAGATTTTCCCAGGCAGAAAACTTACGGCTATATTCCAGCCTCACCTATATACAAGAACCAGAGACTTTGCCGATGAATTCGCCCAGGCTCTGAGTCAGGTGGACAAGCTCATTCTTCTTGACATTTATCCGGCGAGGGAAGAGCCTATCCCTGGAGTGACATCGGAAATCATTTTCAGGGATGTGACCGCAGCCGAGAAGGTCATCATGACAAAAGAGGAATTGATGGATTACCTGCAGGATGAGCCTGTGGACACACTGATTACCTTCGGAGCTGGAAATATCGACAGATACATAAAGCCAATAACAGAAATGCTATGTCAAAGATTGCAAAATATATAATCGTTTCCTTTTGCGGAATCCTGCTTGCAGGAGGACTTGTAGGCGCATACCTCTGGGGAAGCGCATGCAGAGTCCCTCTCAAATGCACGGAATTGTCTGTCACAATATCTGACAGTGCAGTGAACAGATTCGTGACCAAAGCGGATGTGGAGAAGTTTCTGAAGAAGGAATACGGCGATTATATCGGTCTGCACATCGACAGCGTCGACCTATGCAAGGTAGAGAAGATCATCGACTCCAGAAGCGCAGTTTACAAAAGCGAGGCATTCATGACAAGAGACGGAAAACTGAATGTCACCGTCACACAAAGGACTCCTGTAGTGAGATTCCAGAAAAGCGACGGAGGATTTTACGCCGATGCTGAAGGATTCCTCTTCCCGCTCCAGAGCAGCTACGCTTCAAGGGTGCAGATCATCGATGGAGAGATCCCGCTGAAAGCCAACAGCGGATACAAGGGTATGGTGACAGACCCCGAAGAGCAGGACTGGCTTGACAAGGTCCTCAAAGTGGTCAACTATATGGAGGGCAGCAAGGTATGGAAGGACAAGATCGTACAGATCACTGTATGCGACGGAGGGGAGCTCAGGATGGTGCCCAGAAGAGGAAAGGAGATATTCCAGTTCGGCCAGCCGGTCAATATCGAAGACAAGTTCCGCAGGATGGAAATGTACTACAGCCACATCATCCCGGAAAAAGGAGCTGACGCTTACAGCTGGGTAAATGTGGAATATGACGGACAGATAGTTTGCAAATAAAAGAGAAAACATATATGGAAGAAAAAAACATTGTTGCAATTGACCTTGGATCGACCAAGATTGCCATTACAGTAGCGAATGTGAACGGCAATGATGTTCAGGTCACATATTACAAGGAAAGGCCTTCGGCCGGAATAAGGTACAGCAGCGTGTATAACATATTGCACGCTACAGAGCCTCTTTCCAGAATCATAAAAGAGGCTGAGGAAGCACTGGACATACGCGTCAGCCAGGTGGTGGTAGGTATGCCGAAATATCCGGTAAGACAGGAGTCCAACAGCGTAGTCGTCAACGATAGAGGTGAAGACTGTGACATCACTGCTGAAGACATCGCTGACCTTAAAAGCTATGCAGAGGACTCATACCCTCTTGAAGATCCTTCAAAAGAGGCTATCTACGGAGTGGTAGCACAGTCATTCTCTGACAGCGAAAACTTCCAGATCATTGAAGATGACATCATCGGCATGGTCAGCGATGTACTGGAAGGCCATTTCAAGATATTCATCGGCAAGAAGAGCAACCTCAAGAAGATCGACACAGTGATGACCAAGACCGGCATCAGCGCAAGGAAGAAGTACTTCACAGCAGAGACTACAGCGAAGGCGGTTCTTACAGATGCAGAGATGGAGAACGGAGTCGCTCTCATCGACTTCGGTGGCGGAAGCACATCGGTGACCATCTACCACGGAAAGGTGATGCGTCATTATGCATCCATCCCGTTCGGAGGCAAGAACATAACAGACGACATCAAGAGCGAATGCCAGATCTCAGAGAGGCTTGCAGAAAACATCAAGCTTGCGTACGGCGCATGTATGCCGGAAAAGCTCCAGAGTCTCAGTGAGAAGGTTCTGCAGATAATGAGCAGCAACAATGAGCCGAGCAAGCAGATCACAGTGAAATATCTCTCGGAAATCATCACTGCCAGAATCGAGGAAATCATTATGGCTATCCTCTACGAAATCGAGGAAAGCGGATTCGGAGACATGCTCAAGAGCGGTCTTGTAATCACAGGTGGAGTAGCTGAAACCGCAAACCTCAGCAACTTCATCTATGAACTTTCAGGATACAGAGTCAGGACCGGATATCCTAAGGGACAGTTCTCGACTGTCGGCTGCAACGGCATCAAGGATCCTTCTGCTGCCACATCTGTCGGACTGATACTTGCAGCTAAGGATGAGCTTGGTATCAATTGCGCCCAGACATTCAGACAGACGGAATCAAGTGTCCTGATAGAGACTGATGAAGAGCCTTATCAGACAGTGGTGCCATCGGAGAATGTCTCGGAAGAAGTCATATCTGTCTCTGAGGAACCACAGGAAGAGCCAATTCAGCAGAGAGTGGAAGAAAGACGGAATGTGGAAGAACAGCCTCCGAAGAAGACCATCTGGGATGGAATAAACATCTTCTGGAGCAGAACAAAGAAGAAAGCTGAAGAAGCAGCTGCCAGAACCGGAGAAATGCTCGACGATCTGCGTAATGAAGAAGTGTGACCCTGAAAACCTGACTATGATATGAATGAATTCAATACATCAAACGACATAATGCCAAATACCTGGAAACCTGCAAATTCTATCATAAAGGTTCTCGGTGTAGGAGGTGGTGGCTGCAATGCAGTTAATTATATGTACAATCAGCGCATTGAAGGCTGTACCTTCATCGTGTGCAACACTGACGCCCAGGTGCTTGACCAATGCGATGTTCCTATCAAGATCCAGCTGGGTGAGGATGGACTGGGCGCTGGAACCAATCCTGTCGAAGGACGCAACGCGGCGCTCAATTCACAGGAGATAATCGAAGAAAAAGTCTTGAGCGGCAATACGGAAATGCTCTTCATCACAGCAGGAATGGGCGGCGGAACCGGAACGGGAGCCGCACCTGTAATCGCATCAATGGCCAAGAAGAAGGGTATCCTTACAGTGGGAGTCGTAACCATTCCGTTCAAGAGCCAGGGTCCGGAGACGATGACAAAGGCTATCGACGGAATCAGCGAACTGGAAAAGAATGTGGACAGCCTTCTGATCATCAACAACGAGAAGCTTCTCGATGTATATGGCGAACTTCTTCTTCAGAAGATGTTCCCTAAGGCAGACGAAGTGCTGGCTACGGCGGTAAGAGGAATCACCGAGATCATCAAGAAGAGAGGATACATGAACGTCGATTTCAAGGATGTCCGCACAATGATGCAGAACAGCGGATATGCCTTGATGGGATGCGGAAGCGGTTCAGGAGAAAAGCGTATCGAACAGGCAGTGAAGAATGCCTTGGAGTCACCTCTTCTGAACGACTACGACCTCACTACAGCTCAGAACTTCATCATCAACATCACAGTCGGAAACAATGATCAGGGTATGACTGCCACCCAATATTCGAAAGTGACAGAAATGATCAAGGAATATACCGGCAAGGCCAATAACTTCAAGACCGGACTTGTATTCGACGATGATCCGGAATTTGGAGACAAGGTCAATATCACTGTGATCGTCACAGGCATCAAGATGCCGATCATCCAGCCACAGATCGAAATCGGCAATATAATTCAGGTAAGCAGCAATTTCGTATATAAGAAGCACGAAATTTCCGGAGAGGAAGAAATCGAGCTGCCTGAAGTACGCAGCCAGAAGATCGGATACAATAATGTAGCGGTCAGAAAACGTATTTCATTCGAAGACGGAAGAAAACCTGCGCTGCTCATAAATGAAGGCGACGACAAGAGTGAACTGGAAAACACTCCTGCCATCAAGAGAGTAGCAAGAAGAAACAAGGAATAGGAAATTTTTATTAATTTTGCGCCGATTAAATTTTAAGGATATGGAACGCAAGACAAGGGTTAGATTTGCCCCCTCTCCGACAGGACCTCTCCATATGGGTGGAGTAAGGACTGCACTTTACAATTATCTCTTCGCAAAGCAGCGCGGAGGAGACTTCATCATAAGAATCGAAGACACTGACTCTCAGAGATTTGTCCCGGGAGCAGAGAAATATATCATTGAAGCTTTGAACTGGTGCGGCATCGTGCCTGACGAAGGAGTAGATGCTGAAGGAAATGTAGTGGAGACTGCTTCAGAGCGTCATCCGCATGCACCTTACAGACAGAGCCAGAGAAAGCCGATCTACCGCAAGTATGCAGAGGAACTCGTTGCAAACGGTTTTGCATACTATGCGTTCGACACAGCAGAGGAACTTGGAGCAAAGCGCGCCGAAATGGAAGCTGCAGGTCAGACATTCATTTACAACCAGACCACACGTCTTGGACTCAGCAACTCGCTCTCTATGCCAGAGGAAGAGTGGAAGAAGCTTCTCGAGACACGTACAGACTGGACCATCCGCTTCAAGATGCCTGAAAACAGGATCGTGAAGATGGACGACCTCATCCGCGGCCACGTGGAGGTAAACACTGATACACTTGACGACAAGGTTCTCTGGAAGAGAGCTGACGAGCTCCCGACATATCACCTTGCCAACATTGTAGATGACCATCTGATGGAAATCACTGAGGTTATCCGCGGTGAGGAATGGCTTCCTTCACTTCCTCTTCACTATCTCCTTTATGAAGCATTCGGATGGACTGAAACCCAGCCTCGTTTCGCTCACCTTTCGCTTCTTCTGAAGCCGGACGGAAAGGGCAAGCTCAGCAAGCGCGACGGTGACCGTCTCGGCTTCCCTGTATTCCCATTGAAGTGGGTCAACGCAGAGGGTGAGGTTTCACGCGGATACCGCGAGGACGGATATTTCCCTGAGGCATTCGTGAATCTTCTCGCAATGCTCGGATGGAACCCAGGCAACGATCAGGAAATCTTCTCATTGGAAGAGCTTGTGGCTGCCTTCTCACTCGAAAGAGTCGTGAAATCAGGAGCACGCTTCAATGCAGACAAGGCAAAATGGTACAATAAGGAATATCTCCGTACCAAGAGCGTTGAAGAGCTCGCTTCACTGTACATTCCTGTACTCGAAGAGAAGGGACTCCAGATCGTGGACTGCCCTGCATGCGCGCTTACAGCCGGCTCAGCGATGACTGTTACAGGAGCTGATTTCGAGAACAAGATATTCTCACGCCAGTATGTCGAGAGAATCGTTGCCCTTATCCAGGAAAGAGCTACTTTCGTAGCTGACTTCTGGGATATCGCATCATATCTTTTCATCGCACCGACCTCATTCGTAGAGAAGGACGCGGCAAAGTTCTGGAAGGAAGAAAACTACACTCTCGCACTTCAGACTGCCGACTTCATCCTCAACTTCGACGGTGAATTCACCAAAGCATCCCTCGAAGGACCGCTTGAAGAGTATATCCGCGGCAATGAGTGGCCTATGGGCAAGGTAATGAACTGCCTCCGCCTCGCTCTCGTGGGTGCATCAAGCGGACTTGGTATCGCAGACATCGTGACCCTTATCGGAAAAGATGAGTTTGCAAAGAGAATCGAATTTATCAAGGCAACACTTTAATATCATGAAGATCGGTATATGCAATGACCACGCTGGTGTGGACTACAAGTTCCGTCTGGCTGAATACCTTGCTGAAAAAGGATACGAAATCGTGAATTTCGGCACTGACACCACTGACAGCATGGATTATCCGGATGTCGCTCATCCTCTTGCTACTGCTGTAGAGAATGGCGATGTGGACCTGGGTATCGCATTCTGCGGAACAGGAAACGGCATAGGAATGACCCTCAACAAGCATCAGGGCATTCGTGCAGGACTCTGCTGGAGCCCTGAAATCGGCAAGCTCATCAAACAGCACAACAATGCTAACGTACTGGTAATGCCTGCAAGATTCGTCTCATTCGAGACCGTGCTTGAAATCACCGACGCATGGCTCGGAGAAACTTTCGAGGGTGGCCGTCACCAGACCCGCATTGACAAGATACCTTGCAGATAAATGGATATTAACGCGAAAATACTGACTCCGGAAGATATCGTCCTGTCAAGGAATATCGATGACTATCCGGAAGGGATAATAATCCCGATAGACAAACCATACAGATGGACATCGGCGGACGTGATCAGAAAGGTCAAGTTCGCCGCTATCCGTCATTTCGGCAAGAAGAATCTTAAGGTCGGACACGCCGGTACCTTGGACCCGTTGGCAACTGGAGTTCTGCTGGTATGCATCGGCAAGGCTACCAAGCTTGCAGAATGGCTTCAGTCCCACCATAAGGAATATATCGCCGGAATAACTTTCGGCGCCACTACCCCCTCTTACGATCTGGAGAAGGAAATCGACAGATTCTTCCCTTGCGATCATATCACTGAAACATCAGTAGCCGACGCACTTCCACCATTCATAGGAGAGCAGGATCAGATCGCCCCATTGTTCTCGGCAAAGTCTGTAGATGGAGTGCGCGCGTATGAACTCGCCAGGAAGCTGCACAAGGAGGGCAAGACTCTGGATGAAGCAGCTCAGGAACTCATCAGAACATCAAGAATCAACATCACAGAACTGGAGTTATTGAGATTTGAATCTGGCATCCCTCAGGATGGAGGGTTGAAAAACAACCCCACCATTCCGAGGGAAACCGCAGTCACAGCAGCCTCAAGCCGCATAAATGTGACCGATAACTCTGCCCTTGGACTTCCTCGCGCAGACATCCGCATGGCCTGCAGCAAGGGAACATATGTCCGCGCATTTGCCAGGGATCTGGGCGAAGCACTTGGCAGCGGAGCGCATCTGGACAGCCTGCAACGCAGCGGCAGCGGCATTTTCCGTGTAGAAAGCTCCTTGACAGTCGATCAGGTCATCAGCATCCTGAATCCGCAGCAAAAACAGTGATGCCAGCCGCAGGAACATATTCATACCGCAATATATGGAAGGTGGCATACCCTATCCTGATCAGTCTCGTGATGGAGCAGATGATCGGACTTACCGATACTGCATTCCTGGGACGAGTGGGAGAAGTGGAGTTAGGAGCATCAGCCATTGCCATAATATATTATATGGTCCTGTTCATGATAGGCTTCGGATTCAGCATCGGAGCTCAGATCATTATCGGCAGAAGAAATGGCGAAGGTCGCTTCAAGGATACAGGCAAGGTCTTCTGGACAGGATTGTACTTCGTACTCGGACTATCCGGGATACTCATCCTGCTCTCTGAAATATTCTCACCTTGGATGATGAAATATATGGTTTCATCATCAGCCATCTACGATGCTGCATTGAGCTATGTCAGATGGAGGCTTCCAGGTATGATATTCGCCTTCATCACGGCAATGTTCCGTGCATTCTATGTCGGCACCACGCAGACAAAGACATTGACATTCAATTCAATAGCGATGGTTGGTTCCAATATCCTTTTCAATTGGATCCTGATATTCGGCAAATTTGGTTGTCCGGCCCTGGGAATTACCGGAGCCGCGGTCGGATCCAGCCTCGCCGAACTGATTTCATTGATTTTCTTCATCGCCTACACATACCTCAGATGTGACAGAAAGAAATACGGTCTGGACAAGGCGGCAAGATTCGAAAAGGAAGAACTCAAGGGAATGATGCCGGTCTGCACATGGACGATGATCCAGCATACGATATCGATCTCGACCTGGTTCATATTCTTCCTTTATATAGAGCATCTGGGCGAAAGAGCATTGGCAATATCAAACATCGCAAGAAGCGTATCCGGCCTGCTATGGGTCGTGCTTCAGGCATTCTCTTCTACCTGTAGCACCCTTGTAAGCAACATAATCGGTGAAGGTCATCAGGATAAGGTAATGTCTCTGGTAAAGCGTATAATGAAACTCTCATACGGTATCATATCCGTAATGATCATATTGTTCTGTCTTTTCCCGGAGGCTATTGCCCGCATCTATACCGACATACCGGACCTTATCTACGCATCTGTGCCGTCATTGATTGTAATGTGCTCGTCATATTTCCTTGCAGTCGGAGGACAGGTATTCTTCCTTGCCGTATCCGGTACAGGCAGCACAAAGACAGCTTTCCGCCTGGAGCTGATAGCTCTTGCAGTCTATATGCTCTACTGCTCCGTGATCATCGGATGGCTCAAACTCGATGTAGCCATATGCTGGAGTGCCGAGCACATCTACTCGGGGATGCTTCTTATCTGCAGCTGGTGGTATCTGCGAAGAGGAAGATGGAAGAATCACAATATATAAGGTGGCGCATAAAGTATTATCACTGAAGTTATTACGGGAGATGCCTGCTGCTTGAACGCAGCAGGCATCTTGCATAATAAGCTATATAACAATCGATTACGCACCACCTATGTGTCCCGTCCTGAAAAAAGTTTACCACAAAACGGTAACTTTTATGCAACCTAAAGTGTATCGAGCGATGCAGCGAGCTCAAGGGAAAATGCTGCGTGAGTACTTTTCTGGAGTGCCCGTCGAAAATCTCAGCAAGAGAT
>JAZLCW010000063.1:0-1928 GCA_045614445.1 Candidatus Cryptobacteroides sp.
TCGTTTTTCACGTCGTGCAGATGACTACTGCATCGAATGTTCTTATGATGGTGTGAATTTCAGTCAGATGCGAATATGTCACATGTATGCAGGGGCTGAAGAAATCAGCTTCGGTGTATATGCCTGCTCGCCGGAAGAGTCATCATTCACAGCAGTATTCACTGATATGAAGATTACTGAATGTATGTGGAAAGCTCACGACGGCCAGCAACCTGATGAAGAATAGAGATGACAATAAAGTAAAATGATACCTGAAATTATAAGAAACACCGTCTTTATAGGCTGCGGCAGCTTCATCGGAGGTGCCGCAAGGTATCTTGTCTCCATCGCTATGAAGACTGTCGGCAAAGGATTTCCTTGGGGAACACTTGTCGTAAATCTGGTCGGTTGTCTGGTTATCGGATTACTATGGGGATTCTTCAGCAAGAACTCTAGTGAAAGTAGTTCATGGGCACTCTTCATGACTGTCGGCATCTGCGGCGGATTCACCACCTTCTCGACTTTCTCCAAGGAGGCTTTGATGATGCTGCAGGCAGGGAACTTCTTTAGCCTTTTGGCATACGTAGCAATCAGTGTCATTGCCGGAATTGCACTTGTTGCAGCCGGATATTATCTTGTCCGTATATGATTGAAACCAAGAGACTGTTATTTCATTCATGGAGAGAGTCTGATGCAGAGGAACTGTTCCGACTTGCATCAGATCCGGATGTCGGTCCACGAGCTGGATGGCCACCGCATAAATCAGTAGAAGAAAGCCTGGAGATCATCAATACCGTATTCAACAGCGACCATGTATGGGCTCTGGTATTGAAGGAAACCGGCCAGCTGATCGAATGCATGGGTTACTATGACAACAACGAGAGCAACGGAGCATCAAGCATCATAACCGCACTGAGGATAGTGGGTTCAATAGGTCTACTGTTCTGCAATGTAGCAGGATGGCAATTCTGGACACTATATGTCTTTTGCGGCATCAGTGACATGATTGATGGTTGGCTCGCCAAGAAACTCCAGGCAGAAAGCAAAACAGGGTCAGTTCTGGACAGCATAGCAGATTTATCATTCATGGCCTGTTGTGCCATCCAATTGCTGCCAATATTGTCAATCCCATCATGGCTATGGATATGGGCTGGAATCATCGTCATCATCAAGATTGTCAATCAGATATCATCCTTGATCATGATAAGAAAATTCTTCTTCCCTCATACCATAACGAATAAGTTGACAGGACTTCTGCTTTTCCTTGCTGCCCCGACAATCAGATGGAGCATTATCCCCGTTACCATCGTCACAGCCATAGCCACTTATGCAGCCATACAGGAAGGACATTCCATCAGAAACAAAATAGATATTGTTTGATTGCAAGCAGAAGATAAAGAAGTATATTTGTATTATGAAAACTGAAGTAACCCCACAAGACACAAAAAGAGCAGAGGCATTTGAGCTTTGGATGAGTTCTCCTATGCCTATGGTGACATTGACCAAAACCTTTGATGTGAGCAATCTGATCAAGGTAAGCAAAAGACTTGGAGTAAAATTCAATGCTCTTCTGTGCTGGTGTATAGGGAAAGCTGCAACGCAATCAGAAGAGTTCTATATTCTTCCAGAGAATGGCAAACTGTTTCAATACGATTGCATTGCAGTAAATGTCATCGTGAACAACAGCAAAGGCGGAATCAACTCATGCGATATACCTTATACAGATAATCTGAAGGGGTTTCTTCATGAATATGATATTCTTACAGAGAAGGTTGCGGCCGAGTGTAAAAGCAGCTTTCTGGAAGGCCATATGATTGTGGGAACATCAGCTATGATTCAGACAGAACTGGACAGCATAGTCAACCAGTATACTGACAAATTCTGCAATCCGATGGTAATGTGGGGCCGATACCGCAAGCACTGGTTCAAGACGACTCTTCCTATCTCAT
>JAZLCW010000064.1:0-5152 GCA_045614445.1 Candidatus Cryptobacteroides sp.
TAGGTGGGGTAAATGTCTTATATGGGCTCGTAGACGAGGTTTTCGTCTCGGAAAGTGTCTGGGAGATGACCGGACCGTTATCGGTATTGGTAAATACGATATCGCCTTCTGTAGAAGGAGTGTTGCCATATACCTTCAAACTGGTGATTTGGAGACCCTGATCTGCAAGAGCTGAATTTCGGCTGGCAGCCTCGATGACTACCCATGCGAGCTGATGATCGAATTCGAAGTGAACATGCTCAGGATTCGAAAGACTCTGCACGGTCACATCATCAAATGCGGCCATAAGGTCTGCCTGGATATCTGCGAGATTATAGCCAATTTCACCGAAATCAAGGGTGATCTGCTTGTTTCCCTGGTCATTTGTTGAAAATGACGCAGTATAGAATGGCGCTGAGGTCGTAGGATGCAAAGCTGGCATGACTCCGCCGAAGGAATAAGAGGCTACCTGCCAATAGCGGACAGGAGAATAGCCCCAGGCGCCATTAGAATATGCCACCTGCTGTCCTGCATCACCAAAGACAGAAACAGCAGCGGATGTGCCAATCGTCATGTCGCCGAAGGCAATGAAATCTGCACCTGAGGTTATAGGCGCCTTTGATTCCACTGACAAATCGCCCGAAACACCGAATTCGATCGGATGTTTCTGGCTCAGACCTGATTCCGGATCATAGGACGCCTGTTCCTTGCATCCGGATAGGATGAAGATGGTGATCAGAAGTATGTAGGGTATTCTATTCATCTGTTTCCTATTCAAAATCAAATTCAAAGTCGCCCTCTGTCGCATCAGTCCAAGGGGTCACAGTAACATCGAAAGCAACTCCCTTAGGGGTGATGGTGATGTTCCAGTTGTACCATTGGTTGTGGGAGTATACGACCGGGACCTTCGTTCCGCCGCTTGTGGTGTACTTGGCTGATTCAAGATTAAGCTTGAAGTTGTTGGTCTGGACATCTCCTATCGCGAAGTCCAGATCCAGTTCGAAATCCTCGATGCTCTGCGGGATGATATGGAGTTCCTTGTACTGACAGTCACGATTCTGCTTGTCCTTGCCCGGAAGCATATCATTCTCTTCGATTTCATCGTTGTGGTCCAATGTAATAATCACCGGGGTCTGCCCGTCAGTAGTGGTGACATATGTGACGCTGAATGCTTCATTGACATCGGTAATGGCATAAGAGCGTTCGGTCGCGACATTGTGCAGACGAAGGCCGGTCACAGAACCGGTGGTGCCGGATGGAAGTCCGGCAAAGGTGACGCTGATACGGAGCTTTGCAAGAAGATGCCAGAAGACGAGAGACTGGCTGCCGGCATTTTTAGCTTCTGCCACTGTCTTCTCACCCACTGCTCCCATAAGGTCGAAGCCGAAATCAGATGCCGCATATTTGTCCGCCATGCTGAACTCAAGGCTCAGCGCATCGTTGGCTGCGGCTGTCTCTTTGGTGAAGGAGAGGGAATGAGTTCCCAAATCGTAAGGAGCAAGGGCTATGAAGTTATATTTATATCCGTTGAACCAATAGGCTCCGCTTTCTGGGACACCTTGGCTGGTCACTTTAGCCATCAGATTCTGATTGTTCACGAGCCAAGGAGTATAGTCTGGCTGGGTGTCATCCTTATATCGGGCGATACCCCATACGCCGAAGTCTTCAGCATACTTCGAAAGAGCATCTGCCTTCACAGGGGCCTCCTGAGACAATGCGCTGAAGCTGATAGGCACTCCCTGAATACCAGGGTCGGGGGTATGACGATTCCTGTCGCACGCGGCCAATATCACTGCAGCGAGGAGCGAGAGGAATACTATCTTGATCATATGCTTCATATCGTGTCTCTGTTTCAATTGGATCCCAAAGCGAGACATTCAACTCGCTTTGGGATAAGTTTAAGATATTAAGAGTAGATTAGTTGTTGATATCTACGCCACCTGTTGGGTTTTCAGTCCATTCCTCAACAGAAGGAGTGAAGCCGATAATATTAGGTGAGAGGCTAATATTATACTTGATATACTGGTTAGGATTCCAAGTAGCAACCTCCGCGCGATACAATGGGAATGTAGCAACGAACTGTCTGTTACCAATAAGATAAGCAATTACAACTTCGAGACTTTCATCTGCTGCTGTACCAACTGTCTGTGGGATAACCAACCAAGTTGTATATGTCTGATAATCTGTTGTCAGCTCCATCTCATAACCTGAAGGGACTGGTGTGTAACCCTCTGTCTCTGGCTCACCTGTGTACTGTTCAAGATTCTCAGCTGGAGAAATTGATCCTGGAAGCACTACTGATGTTTCTGCATTAAAGTCACCGTTAAAGCGAGCAGGAACATTACCAGCTGTCCAAGCTGTAAGTGGCAATGTTGCGGTCTGTTTTGCTACAGTAACTGTACCAGTTGTTTCAATGCCAGCTACATACATATGCTGCACAATTACTTTGTTCTCAGTATCAGTTTCTGCCAATTCATTCTTAAATAAGAACTCAACCTTTGCAAGTGCATGACGGAATTTAAGCTTAGCAGTCTTTGCTTCTAATCCAGTATATGAATCCTGATGTGCCTGCTCATAGTCAGCAATCATAAGATCGGTATCCGGTGCATCAGGGTCAACTTCGAAACCAGTAATTGTGACTGTGTTAGATGCTGCATCAATTGATACTTTGCCATCTGATTTTTCTGCTCCGTAAGTATCAAGATCAGCAGAAACTGCGAAGAATTTAAGTTCTTTATTCTTTCCAGGCCAGAAATGCGCGATACCTGTCTCCCAAATTCCTTCATCGTTATTAGTAACAGCGATATTAGACATTCCATCATAGACAGAGTTTGCTGCAGCACCTCTATTAGCGTCATCTGCTACATAATAAGCCCACAATCTAAAGTCCTGGTCTTTGAGGTTATCCATACCTGCATCTTCTGCAGCCTTTGTAAGCTTGCCCATATTAGGAGCAAAAGTCATTGAAGCTCCATCAACAGGATTTACCTGATTGAGGACCTCTGTCTTCTGGCAGCCTGCTGCCAAAAGAGTAGCGCAAATCGCTACAAAGAAAATCTTTTTCATAATAATTAAAAATTAAGGTGTTAATTGATAGTTGTTTATATATGTTAAAACTCAATTTCTACATCTGTAGGATCATCCCAATCACCGACACCTGGCTGGAATCCTCCCTGAGGTCCCTTGATCTCGAGTACCTTCTTGAAGATGATTTCACCTCCTCGTGTCAGGGACTTGATCTGACTCTGACTGGTGTATTCCTCATCGAGAGCGATCGTAAGTTCACTACCGTTCTTGAAGTACAGTGTGATGGAATGTATGATGTCATCACGCTGGTTAGGACCAAAAGACCAGAACTCTCCGTATAACTGTCCCTTGCCTAATTCTTCATCACTTGTCGGCTTAGTACGGAAGATCTGAAGATCGACAGTTTGAGATCCCACTTCACTCATTCTGTGCTCCTCATTTGCAAGGAAAGCAGTGGTGTAAAGTCCTGACAGATTCATCTTGGCCGTATGTATGCTCTGAAGTCCGAGACATTCGATGGTCAGATAGTATTTGAAACTTTTCTGCACGAATTCCGCTTCCACAAGCTTGTTCTCCTGATCCTTGAACACCGCAACATCCTCCACAAGTACTCCGAAAGTAGGGTCAGGATCGACCATCCATACTTCCGTAACATCTGAAGGCGTAACCTTATTTACAGGCTCTCCATCTTCTGCCACAGCTTCTTCTGCTGCTTCCTTTACCGGAGCCGATTCCAAAGGCACCTGACGGGTATGCGTCTCTGCGGTCTCCGGACGATCCATTCCAATGAAGAAGTTCGCATCGAGCTCATTGAAGTCGGTAGTATAGAGCAGGAGGTCGTATAATCCCTCATCTACATACATACCACTCTGAAGTCCTTTAAAATAGCCTCTGTAAGCTATTTTTCCCGTAGTCTTCTCATACAGAATATAACTCGTCGTCTTAGGCTCTCCAGGATTCGAATAGTCGCTCTTGTGCGAAAGCAGCTGCGCAAGCGCAAGCGAGTCGAAGTTCGCCTTGATTACCAGATTGTTGTGGTCATGAGGATCCAGAAGTTCCTTACGCTGGCATCCGACTGCTGCAAGGACTGCAAGAACGAGTATGATAATCTGAGTCTTTAACCTGCTCATCTCTCACCTCCTTTTCTTTTTGTGTAGAGCAGCCAGACAAGAGACACCTTGGCCTGGGTAGGACCGAAGATGGAGGTCTGCCATACCTGCTCACGAGGGGCGTCGAGCATATAGTCGAAGTAGTCCCATGTGTATTTCCTATAGCGGGTCTGGAGGTAGCCCAGTCCGAGGGCATATTCCAGACGGACCCTGTCGTTGGCGCTGATAGAGTGAGAGTAGCCTGCGCTCAGACCGGCGAGGATGTAGAACTCTCCCTGGATTCCCTTCTTCTGGTTGTTAAGCATGAAGTCGTAATAGCCGCCTCCCACTGACGCACCGGCGAACCAGCCGGTCATTATCGGCCTGTTCTCCCTCTTGCCGAACCAGTACCTCGCTTCGGCATTGACCATCAGGAGCTGGTAGTAGAGTCCGGTGGCGAAACTGCTCGTCCAAGGGGCGACGTAGTCTCCGCAGATGGACCAGCGGTCATTGAAAGGATACTCGATTCCGAAGTTCGGTGCTCCCGCCACCCAGAAGAGGGCGTTGCTCTTGAGGGCGAAGAGAAGTTTCTGACTGTCCGGATCCACAGGCTTGTCATAGCCCTCCACAGCAGGTCTGAAGCGGAAGAGGAAGCCTGCAGAAATCGCAGGACGGACATACTCGAAGTTCAGAAGGGTGACCTTTGGCTCTACATAGAGACCGGCGTTCGAGCTTATGTTGTAGATGGCCTTGAAGCCGGTGTTGATTCCGTAATGGAACTTGTCACCTGCTCCGAGATTGATTCCGGCCTTGTATATGAAGTCGAAACGGTTGAACTTGTCGTGGCGCTGGGTGTAGTTGGTGATGTTGAAGATGTAGTTCGCCTCGAATCCTACATTCTTGATGATGGTGTTCCTGATCACCGGCTGGCCGAGGAAGTTCTCGCCCCAGTAGCCGAACGGCATCATCGCATAGCCCAATGACATCTCCACTCCGTGGATAGGGGTAGCCCACCATCCTCCACCGAAGCTGTTGCCCAGAGCATATCCGGCACTCTG
>JAZLCW010000065.1:0-4345 GCA_045614445.1 Candidatus Cryptobacteroides sp.
ATGGTCACAATGGTGAAGTTCAAGGATGGAGTTGATGCAGATGTTGCAGAAAGAAAGATAAGGGAACTTACGGTAAATCACTATAAAGAATTTGGTGCAAGGTATATTGACGAGACTGTTGCAGCACAAGGAGCGGGTTGGTCAGAGCACTATCATGAGAATTTTGTAAGCGCCATCAATAAGCGTCTGGCCGATGAACAATGCCGTCTGGTGCGATATGACGAAATCACCTACGATGAAGCGAATGAGTACTTTACTGTAAATACAAAATTTACTATCAGGATTGTAGTCATCCTTGTTGTGCTGCTCATGATCATGGCACTGATGAACTACGTCAATCTGAATGTGGCACTTGCTGGCAAGAGAGCAAAGGAAGCTACGACAAAAAACCTGCTTGGTTCGCAAAAGAGCGCAACATATTTCCAATATTTCAAAGAGGCATTCATTGTCACAGTGCTCTGCACAATCCTGGGAATCTGCATTGCTGTAGCAGCGCTTCCTGGCATCAACAATCTGCTTCAGGGATACGATGGCCTTGGCAGCAGGTTCAACATATCGTTCGAGCCATTGACTGTCATAGCGATCATGGTGGTTCTGCTGCTGACATCTGTTCTGTCCGGATTGATCCCGGCCTATTACGTTTCGCGTTTCAGTGCTCTCGATGTCACAAAAGGCACATTACGTTTCAACAGAAAGACTATATTGAACAAGGTATTCATCTGCATACAGACTGTCCTTGCGACGGCATTCATAACTTTCAGTATCATTCTGCAGGTTGGATATGACAATATGATCAATGTCGACAGTGGATGTGACCACAAGGACCTGTTCTATCTTCTCCCAAGCGACAGACTGGAGCCGGAATCAAACTGTTTCACTCATTATGATGCGTTGCAGAGCGAACTTCTTACTCATCCTGAAATTGAAGCCGTGGATTATACCAATGCTACCGTATTCAACAGCTATGATGGTAAATTGTGGCTGGACGAGAATGGTGATCAGTCGATAAACACACATAATTTATACTGTACTGCTGAAGCTTTTGATATATATGGGTTCAACATCATAGAACAGTATAGTGATGAACCATTTGGCATCTGGATGACCGAATCGTTCAAGGAAATTTTTGACAAGAGTGAATTCCTGCAAGAGGATTTTGAGGACGATGATACCGGTTTCAAGAAGTTGGGAGTGATTGAAGATTTTCCTGCGAGCGGAGTACCGACACTGGTTAAAGACAAGCCGGCAGGATATATCTACATTTTCCCTAAAATGTATGTCAACGACTACAACCTTGCCTACATCATCCGTACAAACGGCGACCACGAGAAGGCACGACAGGTCATAGCTGAAGCATATGAAAAGATAAGCGGCTGCAGAGTTGTGGATCCAAAGCACATAGGCCGTGAATCGATGTACCTCACCGAGATACTTGAACGCGACCTCCAGAAGATCGAGTTCATAAAGAATGTAGTCTCCGGCATCGCGCTTATGATTGTCCTGATCGCGATTCTCGGACTGATCGGAATGAGCATCTATTATGCTGATGAGAGCACCCATGAAACAGCTGTAAGGAAGGTGTTCGGAGGAACAATCAACTCAGAGACACGACGCACTCTCTGGTCATTCCTCAAGGTCACCCTGATTGCCAACATAGTGGCTGTTCCGGTAACTGTCTACCTTGTGACAAAGCAGGCATGGTTCGACCTCGCCACCATCCCTGGCTGGGGCTGGTACGTCGCTCTAGCCACGCTGACATCATTCGCCATCTCCACCCTCGCTGTCCTCTGGCAGACCCTCCGTGCCGCACGCACTAATCCTGCTGAGGCGTTGAAGAAAGAATAAAACACAAATAATCATGAAAAGTTACCTGAGATTCCTGAGCCGCAACAAAGTCAATACCGTGATCAGCATGGTAGGCTTAAGTGTTGCACTGACGTTCGTGATAATCTTCACATGCTATCTGAGACAACAGCTGGCAGTATGCAATCACTATCCGGATTCAGACAAGATCTATTTGGTTGGATTGGGCGAAAGAACACATTCCAGCAACCAGATGGCAATGCTGCTTAGAGATCAGATTCCTGAACTTGAAGATGTTGTCGGAGCCTATATTACTGCAACTAAGATGAAATATGATGGAGAGACAATCCCGTCAGAAAAGGTTCTCAGTGTTGATGGTGACTTCTTCAACATTTTCAAGACTAAGATTATAGCTGGCAATCTTTCGGATTTTGACCCCAAGTCCAATGTGTTTGTTACAGAGAGCTTTGCCAGAAGATACGGTATGGAGGATATATTGGGGAAAAATCTTGTTCCGAGAGCTTACAGTTTCTCTTCAGGTTCTGAACAAGATGGTGAGCCATATACAATTGCAGGTATAGTGGAGGACTTCACAAACACTGTTTTTGCAGATTTCGAGGTCATCATAAATTATGAAGAAAATTCTTATTACCACGTCGCAGGTGCAGGCATTCTGACTTTCATCAAAGTCAAAGATGGAACTGATATGGGATTACTCTCACAGAAGATTTCAAGCGCATATGAGAAGTCTCCTTTCATGGACCCATCATTGTCACCCCTGTTCATCAGACTTGATGAACTTTATTTCTCTGAATATAACAACGACCGCGTTGCACTCAAGAGCGAAAACAGCGACAGAATGATAATCTTCGTGTCAGTGGTTTTCTTCCTGCTCGTTTCTGCAGTGTTCAATTATATAAACATCAACATTGCAAATGCGGAAAGACGAGCCAAGGAATGGGCAATAAGACATGTGATCGGAGAGGATAAGGGCATGATAGCCATCCGCACATTTGTGGAGTCACTTCTATTCACATCGCTGTCATTCATATTTGCATTAGGAGCAGCGTCTGTTGTCTCCGACTGGGTCAACCACCTCCTTCAGTCGCCATTGCCGATAAGCATATCATATGACTGGGATTATGTCTTGATGTATATATTGATAGTAGCAGCTATTGCATTGATATGTAGCGTTGCGGTTGTTCTGGCAATATCCAGACATAAGGTTACAAGCAGCACTACGTCAGGCAGAAGTATTACGAAACTGTTCATCGGTATGCAGTTCATATTGTCCATGGTTATGATCAGCGCTGCCCTTACAATGGAGGCCCAGATGAATCATATGGTATACAGAGATATGAATGCCAATATAGACAACATCTATAATACTGCGTTGACATATGACGCCATTCCGGAATTGACCAGTCAGCTCGAGGAATTGCCGATTGTCCGCAGCATAGGCCGAAGCATCAGTTATCCGGGTGATATATTTGCGCAATTTGATGGTGTAGCCTGGCTGGAATGTGACAGCACTGCGTTCAAAATGTTCAGATTTGAGAAAGTCGCAGACTTCAATAATGGCAATCCTCACGGAACATGGGTTACAGAAGCCATAGCAAACAGATACGGCATCAGCGAAGATCAAACAGAATTGAAGACGGGCATCACATTGTTTGACGGCCCGGTTGCGGGAATTGTCAAGGACTTTCCTTCTTTAAATATTCTACAGACACATCTGGAAGGTTCCCCAGTAATCACTGTCAGGGAAAAACTTGAGATGGATGGCTATATGATGTTGGAAGTGGAGGAGACAAATGAGAACAAGAAGATTCTTGACGACCTTGTCCATACTCACGTAATCAAGGCCTACGGCAAAGAGATATACGACAACGGTTTTCTCAGAGACCTGACCAAAGCTGATTACGAACAGACAAGAAAGGATATGCGAATGATCGAACTGTTCATGTTCGTTGCCATTGTATTGTCATGCTTGGCATTCTTTGCCATGAGTATGCATTACTCCAACAGGTCAACCAAGCAGGTAGCGGTCCATAAGGTATTTGGCGGAAGCACAGGAAGCGAGCTTATGCGAAACATGGCTATCTACTTTAAAATCATGGGCATCTCGCTGCTGATAGCCACACCGGCTGCAATCTGGATATGCGAGCGCTATCTTGAACAATTCAGCTACAGGTTTGCCCTAAGCGAAAAATGGTGGATATTCCTGCTTGCAGCCCTCATATCGATGAGCATATCCACAGCTACCGTCCTCTGGCAGACGCTCCGCGCCGCCCGCACCAACCCTGCCCAGGCGCTGAAGAAAGAATAGTGCGACCGTCAGGAACCGACCATGACCACCCGTCATCCCCGGCTCTGCCCGGGGATCTTCTAAGTTCTTTGCCATACTGAAAACAAGACGAAAGAAATTATCTATCTTTGCAATGGCTATATTTATCGAAGCCATTAGAATTATGGAGACAGATTATTTGTTGGATGAGGTGTTCGGGGAACGTCTCTTGATAAATTACAATGCAGATAAGAA
>JAZLCW010000066.1:0-3804 GCA_045614445.1 Candidatus Cryptobacteroides sp.
CTATCGTTTGGTCACTCCGTTGGCGATGATGATAATAACAGTGGCATGAATAATTCCGCTATCTGTGACGCTTCCTCTTTCTTTGCCTTTCTGATGATTACTTGCAACATGATAAATTGTTATAGTTTGCTGTCAATGGAATTTCTGAACACGAAATATCTCTGGTAGAGGTATTCGCATACAAAGTTGAGCCCCATGTTGATACCTGTCACAAGATATTCGTTCCACATCAAGGTGTCTGCCAGGTAGCTTCCAAGCAGGGTTGTGGCTGGAGTGAAGACAACATAGAATGCAAGTACCTTCAGCATGGCCACCGGAACATTGGCCGCCGAACGGAATGTGAATTTTCTGTTCAGAGTGAAGTTCCATATTATCGAGCACAGCAGTGCGATAAGGTAGCATGGCCAATAGCTCCATCCGCTGATTTCGTTCAGAAGAGCAAAGACTCCGATCTCTATCAGCCCGGCACTGACAGAGAACAAAGCGAATTTGATGAATCTTATGTATTCTTTCATGATTTATGTTGGCTGATTATTTCAAGATGAACAATTCAAGTACTTTCCGGTGATGCAATTGACAATCTCTTCGCCGAGAGAATATGCGTTTAGCCTCTTCATAGGCTAGTATCTGTTCTTGGAGAACAATCCGTTCCAGATGCACTTGCCTAGAGGTGTCACTGCGCTTTCGTATGGCTTTCCTGCGAGCAACAGTTCCTCTACTTCAATATCTGCAATCTTATCGCTCTCTACAGTGTACGGGTTGTCCGAAAGGATGACCATATCAGCTACCTTACCTACCTCTAGGCTACCTCTTTCCTTTTCATCGAAAGTCGTATAAGCTCCGTTATAGGTTGCCATTCTGAGGGCCTGCTGAACAGTGATTCTTTCCTCCGGATTGCTGTGGTTGACTGCCCTATGAATCCACTGGATAGGGTTGGGGTCAGTGCATGGGGCGTCGGATCCCAATGAAACGACGATGCCGTTGTCTGCAAAGGTCTTGATAGGATTTAGCCTTGATGTTCTTTCGGCTCCTAGAATCTCTTCAAGGTATGAATCCGGTTCCTGTTTCCAACCTATGAATGCAGTCTGGACAGGCATCTGTATGCTGTATTCCTTACATATGGCGATGCCCTCTGCAGTTGGAAGGCAGTCATGTATTATTCCATGTCTGTGATCATTACGAGGGCATTCTTCAAGAGCTGCTTTAAGTGCCTTGGTGGCCTGGTCAAATGCCTTGTCACCTATAGCATGCAGCTCAATCTGAAGACCGAGTCTGTTGGCCCTCTTGCAGAACTCGATGACCTTTTCATCAGAGTAGTAGAGGATGCCTTCGCCTCCTTCAGCGTCAGTATAAGGCTTGTTTATAGCTGCATCATGGGATCCGAAGCATCCGTCAAGAGCGCATTCGAAACATCCGCCGATACGTGGAATCCTGCGTGAGGTGGCAACTTTAGTGTTGAGTGCCTGCGGGAATACCCTGATCTGGAATCCGTTGCGAAGAGACCTTGCGAACAGCTTCTCTATGGTGATGTCCAGATTCGCTATGAACCCTACTCCGCTGACTGTATGGATGCTTCCGATTCCCTTGGATGCAAGATAGTCGGTGCAGTTCTGCATGTTGCGGAAAAGGTCTGGAATCGATAAAGATCCTGAGATGTAATCAGAGCATGCGAAGAATGCCTCCTGGTTCATCTCTCCTGTATCGGGATGATATCCGCGGAGCTTGCTGAGCTTCTTGTCGAGCTTCTTCAGAAGGGGAGTGCTGACTATGCATGCATGTCCATCATATTTCACTACCATGACCTCCTTGCCGAGACATACGGCGTCAACCTCCTCGCGGGTGATGAGACGTCCTTCTTTTACTGAATGCGGAGATGCTCCGAACGCGATGATGGTCTTGTCTTTGGTCTTTGCTGCATATTCGCCGATCATCCTGGCGATTTCCTCGTTGGATTCAGTCTCCATCACGTTAAGGCCTGCATTGAATGTAGAGAGTGAGGCAAAGTGCTGATGGGTATCGACGAATGCCGGTACGATCGCTTTGCCGGCAAGATCTATGATCTCAGCGTTTTCGTTTTCTGAAGGCAGATCATTGCCTATATGAATAATGATACCATTGTCTTCGACAAGATATCCGTACACTCCGTCGTTGGCGTCAACGGAGAGGATGGTTCCTTTATAACATT
Organism: Candidatus Cryptobacteroides sp.; assembly: GCA_045614445.1. Classification (GTDB taxonomy): domain Bacteria; phylum Bacteroidota; class Bacteroidia; order Bacteroidales; family UBA932; genus Cryptobacteroides. Next base: position 2,186 of record JAZLCW010000066.1, read on the forward strand.
TCATTGGTTTAGGTTTTTAGTCAGGCAAAGATAAACAAAAAGTCCGGCTGTCGATTCGCATCGAAGCAGGACCACTACACAAAAACTAACTATGAATATCGTACTCTTATAGAGTCTCGCTATATCTACGACCCTTTGCTCTAGCACGGAGCTTGACAAAGAATCGTTTCAGCCTATATATGACCTTCTCCCTGATCCGTCTTGGAAACAGATGCAGTGCAATCACAAGGAGAATGGTAAGTATGCTGATTATCATAAAGCACGGATTGTTTTAATGTTAATGTCATAAACTCTGATGCTAAGGTAAACTGGATGTCATAGTTGCTGCATCAGATATGCTGTCTGGACCTGGTCTGATGACGATTTCGCTTCGGGCTTTCTTCCTATTGATGAGAAGAGCAGACCGAACCAGATAGCCAGCAGGGCGATCCACAGGGCCTTCTGCCATTTCTTCTGGGAGAGCCACCAGTACTTCATGTTGGCCCTGAAGACGTACCACTTGGCCTTCATATTCTCGCCGAACGTCTTCATTCGGACTGATATTGGGACCTTGGGTTTCGATTGCTTGGCCGTCTTTATGCGAACCTCTACACTCTCGGTGACCTTCTTGCCGGAGATCATGCCGACGAGCTTGATGGTCATCCTGCCGTTTGACTTGGGGACAGGGATTCGTGTGGATCCTGAATCAGATACTGCGATGCTGTACTGCGTGCGTTCGGAGTCTATTGCCAGATATAATGAATCCGGACATGCGTCACATGTCCATCTAATCTCTATGTATTCGCCTTCGGATGCTGACTTTCTGTCAGTGGAAAGCGTCATCTGCCTCTTCATCGGTCGGAATAGTTGTTTGCTGTATATATCTGCAATTCTCTTGCCAGACAAAATACGAAGGCACCCCGAAGGATGCCTAAGGTCACGGTTTTGGTTGGCACGGGTGTTCCGCTTTTATTTCTCGAACAGATGTCTTATCGCTTCCAGTGGGTGATATAGGATCATCCTAGGGCCAGCGAACCTCATTACGTGGCGTATCCGTTCCCTCATGTCCTTCCTGTAGCAATGCGTAGGACATTTCTTGCAGGAGGTCTTCTGCTCTCCGTACTTGCATCCTGAAAGCCTCTTGTGTGCATATTCTTCAAGTGCTCTGCAATCGCTGCATAGGGTTTTGTTGCCTTCTTTCTTGCGGCAGAACAGGCGTATCATCAAGGATACTGTATATTTCTCTCTCTCGATTATGCTCATCTGACTTCTGTGTATATTCCGTTGATGGCTTTCTCTATCCTTTCGATCAGCGGGCCGAAATGGTTGCCTTCGTTGTATTCGAACGTGATATCCTTGCCGACTGACTTGAGAAGATCCACCGCCTCAAGGGTGGACTCCTCTACGGAAGCCAGGCGTCTGTTCTTTCCGTCCTTCTCCTTGTCTCCGAGGGAGAAGTAATATCTTCCTGTCACCGTATCAGTGTTCTTCTTCATCCACTCGAGGAATCCGTCGTACCAGAGGGAACCCGAAACGGATCCCACTGCACTGAACAGAGGGACGTTCAGTGATGCCCATACCGCGAAGAGTCCCGAAAGCGATACCCCTACGATGCTTCTCTGCGGCTTCGCTATCCGCAG
>JAZLCW010000067.1:0-2692 GCA_045614445.1 Candidatus Cryptobacteroides sp.
TCTGCGACGATACTGTGTCTCGAACATCACCAGACCGAACACTCCCATAAGGGAAATGATGATTGCGATCAGGGTGAAGAGGCTGATGAGATCCGAAAGAGCTTTTTCCTTCCTGTATGTCGAATCGATATTCTCCTCAAATAAATAGATATCCCATTCATCTGGAGAGAAGTTGTATCTCCACTCACTGAGAGTAGTTCCGATATGCTTCATCACCTGCTGATAGTCTGCTCCGGCAGCAACTCTGATGAATGCTGTCGAAGGATACCACCACGGATCTCTACCGAACACATAAAGAGCGAACGGACTTACCTCTTCCTTGAGTGTCTTGAAGCTGAAATCATCACAGAATCCAACGATCTCTGCATCATTGTCAGCGTGTCCGCTTACCATGTCTTCAAGACTGAATCCATACTGCCTGCGTGCAGCCTCATTGAAAATGAATGTACCATTCGGATTGTTTTCATCCTCCTTGCGGAATGATCTTCCCTCAGTAATTTCTATACCCATGAACTCAGGGAAGTCTGCTGCCACAGCATAACACTGGAAATTGACTATTGTACCATTCCAGTCGCGGCCCCAACCCATTCTCTGTGATGCGAGAAGATTACCTGCAGCCCATGTTACATCGAGGATCTGAGGGTTTTTCTTGAGCTGTTCCTCTACTGCTTCCGCATTCTGTCCTATATATTCGGTAGTATGAACATATAGCAGCTGCTCCTTATCGAATCCCATGTCATAGTTCACCATGTAGCTGCGCTGCAGGTTGATGAATCCCGAGCAGATGATAAGAACGATGGAAATAACAAACTGTAATCCGATAAGAATGTAGCGGAGTTTCTGACCAGCCTTTGTGCCGCTGAATGATCCTTTGAGTACCAATGCTGGCTCGAATGATGTAATATAGAACGCAGGATAGAGACTTGATACAATTGAAATTACGATTGCAATGATTACTGTCAGAATAGTCACGCCGATATTATTACCGAAATTGCTGTCAGCGCTGATCAGATGAGTCAGCTGGCTCATATTGAACAGCATCACAAAGGCGAAAGCCAGAACAAGAGCGAACAGAATCAGCGTTACGCTTTCTGCCAAAGTACTGCTGATAAGTTCACGACGGGTGCAACCAAGCACCTTCTTTGTGTTTACCGACCTGATGCGTTCAGGAATCTGTGCAAAAAAGAAATTGATATAGTTGATGAATGCAATGCTGACGATCAGAATAGCAACAATGATCAGGATGACGGTCGTAGTCTTGCTTCCGTGTTCGATAGGATTGGAGAGATTATCAGAGAAATACAGTTCCTCCAATGAAACGAACTCAACCTCTGCCGCTTTAAGAAAGCTTCCTAACGCCTCATCATAATCTTCCTGACTCATTCCCATTTCTTCAGCAGAAGGCAATGCACTGAAATACTTTTCCTTCAGAAAGTCAGCTGTAGTCTTTGATAGATTTTCAGCCATTTCATCAATCTGTGAAGGATCGTGCAGCTTCACGAAATAGTTATGTCCCCATTCCGAGAAATTGGTTATGCTGTCATCTCCCATATTCCTCAATACCTGGATATCCCTCAAATGAGAGTTCTTAGGCATATCCTTGAATATTGCCTTGATAGTTCTGATGGCCCTGTGTTCCTCATATCCGAGAGTCATTCCCACCTCAAGACCGAAGCGCTTTGCTATTGTCTCGCTAATAGCCAATGTACTGTAGTCTGTGATATCTTCCAATGAACCTTCAACTGCTTCGAATCCGAAGACCTTTAAGGCATCTCCGCTGAATGTAGTTATGCCAAGGTCGATATCCTTCCTTACTCCGTCTTCCTCTATCCAATACCTGTTATACTCGGTATTACCAAAGCTCAAGATTCCTCCGAATTCTATGTTAGGAGAGCTTTCGATGACCACCTCAGCAAGAGGGCGGCAGAAATTCATCTGTCTCTTGCCGCTTCCGTCCATATCACCGGATGTGACAGAGAAGATCTTCTCCGAATCCTTGATGCCCTTGTTGAAGTTCAGATCATAATCTACCTGAACAAGTATGATGTAGAATGCTGCGAACGCCACAGCCATACCAAGCACATTGAGTATGCTTGACATGAATGAGCTGCTGCCTTTTCTGAATATGTTGAATAATGCCATTTCGCCAGTTATGTTTAGTCGTTGTGTCTATTTATCAAGTTATGAGGAAAAAGGCAGTATCTCACGACAGTGCCGCAATATTTATGTTCAACTGCGTATTATTCTTTATGATTTTATTGATAAGTGGAAGCGACATGCCACCCCCGGCTAGGGTCGTGAGCGATAAAGCAAACAGCCCAGTGGGCTTTTGCAGCGAACAGCCTGCGGTAGCAGGGAAGAAGGCGGGGGTCGCTGGAACTTACAATAAAATCATTAGAGTTCGTTCTTTACGTCTGATACGATCTGTCCGTCGAAAAGGTTGACGATGCGCTGTGCGCATGCTGCGTCCTTCTGTGAGTGGGTCACCATTACGATGGTAGTTCCTTCCTTGTTGAGTTCAGTGAGAAGGTCCATGACCTCCTTGCCGTTCTTCGAGTCGAGGTTACCTGTAGGCTCATGGGCGAGGATCAGCTTAGGGTTCGATACGACTGCACGGGCGATGGCAACGCGTTGCTGCTGACCTCCGGAGAGCTGCTGAGGGAAGTGTTGTGCACGATGGCTGATGTTCATT
>JAZLCW010000068.1:0-4405 GCA_045614445.1 Candidatus Cryptobacteroides sp.
CTCGAACTGGAGGTCTTCAGGAAGACCACCTACGTTATGATGTGACTTCACGACCTTTGCAGTCTTGGTACCGCTCTCTGCGATGTCCGGATAGATTGTACCCTGGCCGAGGAAATCGATTCCGTCAAGCTTGCGTGCCTCTTCTTCGAATACGCGGATGAACTCGCCACCGATGATCTTTCTCTTCTGCTCAGGATCAGCTACGCCCTCGAGAAGTCCGAGGAAGCGGTCTGTTGCATCTACATATACAAGGTTAGCGCAGAGCTGGTTGCGGAATACTTCCACAACATTCTCAGACTCGCCCTTACGCATAAGGCCGTGGTTTACGTGAACGCAATAGAGTTTGTCGCCGATTGCCTTGAGAAGGAGGGCTGCAAGAACAGAACTGTCCACTCCGCCTGAGAGTGCGAGGAGGACCTTCTTGTCACCTACCTGCTGGCGGATGAGCTCCACCTGGTCAGAAACGAAGTTCTTCATGTTCCAGTTAGCCTCTGCCTTGCATGTGTCGAATACGAAATCCTTCACAGCAGCCTTGATGGCCTCTTCGTCGTTCTCGAACTGAGCGAGCTTTACCTCGCAGAGAGCCTTGTCGTGACCTGCAGCCATTACTGGGAAACCTGCCTCATATATCTCAGGGAGAACATCGATCGCAACTGAGTCGATTACATTGTTAGGACCACCGTTGATGATGATACCTTTTACGTTAGGAAGAGCCTTGAGCTCCTCAGCTGTGATGTCGTGCGGATGGATTTCGCTATATACGCCCAATGCACGGATTGCCCTTGCAACCACTGTGTTCTCGTGGCTTCCAAGGTCAAGAATTACGATCATGTCCTGTTTCATATTTCCAATAATTAATTTAAGGCGCAAAAATAAAAAAAGTGTTTCAATTTTTTTATAAAATTCTCTAATTTTGCAAATCTTTTACGAACGGGGTTCCGGTCGAGGGTACTTGTGTCAGCTTGTAATGCTGAATATGTGCCAGTAGGATTAATTATTAGTAGATTATGCAGGAAATCAGAAATATTGCGATCATCGCTCACGTCGACCATGGTAAGACAACCATCGTGGACAGGATGATCTATCAGGCGCGTCAGGCACGTGAACAGGAGAAGCTGGGAGAGCTTATCCTTGACAATAATGATCTTGAAAGAGAAAGAGGTATCACCATTCTCGCAAAGAATGTCTCTGTATTATATAAAGGTGTAAAGATCAATGTAATCGATACTCCGGGCCATAGTGACTTCGGTGGAGAGGTCGAGCGAGTTCTCAATATGGCTGACGGCGTCATCCTTCTTGTGGATGCATTCGAGGGCTGTATGCCACAGACTCGCTTTGTGCTTCAGAAGGCTATCGAGATGGGTAAGAAGCCTGTACTTGTAATCAATAAGGTGGACAAGCTGAACTGCCGTCCGGATGAGGTCCAGGAAGAGGTGTTCGACCTTATGTTCTCTCTTGGAGCTACTGAGGATCAGCTTGATTTCCGTACTATCTACGGAAGCGCAAAGCAGGGTTGGATGTCTTACGACTGGAGACAGCCTACCGAGGATATCACTCCTTTGCTGGATACGATTCTTGAAGTTATTCCTGCACCTGAAATGGTGGAGGGAACTCCTCAGATGCTGATTTCTTCGCTCGAGTATTCTCCATATGTAGGCCGAATCGCAGTGGGACGTGTTACCCGTGGCTCACTCAAGGCAGGAATGAATATCACTCTCTGCAAGAGATACGATATAATGCAGAAACAGAAGATCAAGGAGCTTATGATTTTTGACGGCCTTGGAAAGTCAAAGGTGGAGGAAGTGAAGTGCGGTGACATCTGTGCTGTCGTAGGACTTGAGGGCTTCGAGATCGGAGACACAGTGGCTGATTTTGAAAATCCGGAGGCTCTTCCACCGATCGAGGTCGATGAACCTACAATGAGCATGCTTTTCTGCATCAATAATTCCCCATTCTTCGGTAAAGAAGGTAAGTTCGTGCCTTCCAGACATTTGAAGGAGCGTCTGGACAAGGAGCTTGAGAAGAATCTTGCTCTTCGTGTGAAACCAGGCCCGAATGCGGATTCCTTTGTGGTGTATGGTCGTGGCGTTCTTCATCTTTCGGTTCTTATCGAGACAATGCGCCGTGAGGGCTTCGAGCTTCAGGTCGGCCAGCCTAAGGTTCTCGACAAGGTGATCGGTGGTCAGCGTTGCGAGCCTATTGAGATGCTTACCATAGATGTGCCGGAGGAATTTGTGGGAAGAGCCATCGAGATGGTTACCCGTAGAAAGGGTGCTTTGATCCAGATGGAGAACAGGGGAGACCGTACTCACCTCGAATTCGATATTCCGTCTCGTGGACTGATGGGACTCAGAAGTAATCTTCTTACCGCGACTCAGGGTGAGGCTGTCGTAGCTCACCGCCTCAAGGGTTATGAGCCTTATAAGGGTGATATCGAGCGTCGTACCAACGGATCGCTTGTGTCTCTTGAGACCGGAGTCTCAGTTGCGTACTCGATGGATAAGCTTCAGGACAGGGGCCGTTTCTTCATCGAGCCTGGCGTGGATATATATGAGGGACAGGTAGTGGGTGAGCATACCCGTGAACGTGACCTTACGATCAATATCTGTAAAACAAAGAAACTCACCAATATGCGTGCTTCCGGAAGTGATGATAAAGTGATGCTTCCGCCACCGATTGTGTTCTCTCTGGAGGAAGCTTTGGAGTATATCCAGGAGGATGAGTTAGTGGAAGTAACTCCTAAGTCGATGAGACTCAGGAAGATACTTCTTAGTGAGCTTGACCGCAAGAGAAAAAGTTCAGATATAAATTGCTAATAATAAAAGTTTTTGCTATCTTTGCGGGCTCAAATCTGTTTACGGGTCGATATGAACGATAATTTTATAATACCTTTAAATGGATTGGCTGCCGGAGAAAACCATTTTTCATGGCACGCCGGCAAGGAGTTCTTCGAAGCTTTTGATAATACGGAAATCCTTGATGCTGACCTGGAAGTGTCAGTTGCGGTGGAGAAATCAGGCCGATATCTTGGAGTGGATTGTGAGATAGATGGATCGGTAGTGGTTTCCTGTGACAGATGTATGGAAGATCTGCGGATGCCGATCGGCACTGACATAATGCTCAGTGTCAAATTTGGCGAGGAAGAGTCTTCGGAAGACCACCAGGAGGGAGAAAGAGAGATAATCTTTGTTCCTGAAGGTGATGCCGAGATGGATCTGAGTCAGATAGTTTATGACTATGTCTGCCTCGCGCTTCCGATGCAGCGCCATCATGATGATGGGGAGTGTAATCCGGAAGTTATGAGATATCTTGCCGGAGGTGATTCGGTCAAGGTGGAGGGAGATGTGAATAATCCCTTCGCTGCATTGAAGGAGTTGATGAAATAATGACTGTCATCCCGAGCCTGTCGAGGGATTTGATAAGAAGAAAAACAAATAATTAAATAAATATAGAACAATGGCACATCCAAAACACAGGGTCTCTAAGCAGAGACGTGACAAGAGAAGAACACATGACGTTGCAGTAGTTCCAACGCTCGCAACATGTTCAAACTGCGGTGCTACAATCATGTACCACAGAGTATGTCCTGAGTGCGGCTACTACAGAGGCCGTCAGATTATCGAGAAGAAGGCTGAGTAATCAGCCCTTCTTTTTATGATGGCCCTGTAGTTCAACGGATAGAATGGAAGTTTCCTAAACTTTAGATAGCAGTTCGATTCTGCTCGGGGCTACAAACTCGCAAATCGCTTAATGGTGGTTTGCGAGTTTTGTTTTTAGGGGGATTCTTTGGATATTCTCGTAAATGCATTATATTTGTACATTATAATGTACATAAATTTACATGCTTTATGGTTATTATCAGTTCTGCGGAGTTACGCAATAATATGAAGAAGTATCTGGATATTGCCAAAAATGAAAAGGTTGTGATCCAGAGAGGTAGGAATGAGACATTTGTTCTCGTCGCACAGAATAATGCGGCGGAAGAAGATTTGAATCGTGCAATTACTGTGGATGATGTCCTTGCTCGGGTGCGTGAGGGGTTGAATGAGATGTTTGAACGCAAGGAGGGCCACAATATAGCATGAAAAAAGTTTTGTTTCTACCTGAGGTAGTTGACCAGTTTCTTGAAGTTGCAGAAGTCTTGTATCAGAAAGGGTATTTGGGATTTAAGGAGGTGGCGATTGAGTATTCTGAACGATTATTCAGAGATATTCAGACAAATTTGCCGTTGAAGGTAAAGAAGGATGCTCCGTCTTATTTCAAGCGATATGGAAATGATTTGTTTTATTCATCATTTGCCGCAAATAAGCATACCACTTGGTATGTGTTCTATAGTATTCATGAACAAGATGGGCAGATTGTCTTTCTTGTCAGATATTTAGGAAATAATCACGTAATTGCCCAT
>JAZLCW010000069.1:0-27677 GCA_045614445.1 Candidatus Cryptobacteroides sp.
CAGACATGTATTGCACCGGATTATCTTCTTATCCATAAGGATGTAAAGGAGTCGTTTGTGAAAGCGTTCGCTGAAGAAGTCAAAAACCTGCACGGAGAAGATATTGCAGCCGACAGACATTATGTAAGAATGGTGAACGACAAGGCATTCGAAAGAGTGACAGGATATTTCAAGGACGGAAAGATTGTTTCCGGAGGACGATCTGATGCAGCTACGAGATTCATCGAGCCGACATTGATGGATGAAGTTCCTCTTGACTCCCCTCTTATGACAGAAGAAATCTTTGGTCCCGTATTCCCTATGATCACACTGGACGATGAAGGTAATTCATTCAAGGACAAGGTTATAGAATTCGTTACTAACCGTGAGAAGCCATTGGCATTATACTATTTCGGCAAGGAAGCCGAAGGCTGGGAGATCATCCGCAGAACTTCTTCCGGCGGAGGATGCATTAACGATGTGATAATGCATATTGCCAATGAAAACGTACCGTTCGGTGGAGTCGGCAATTCGGGAATGGGAATGTACCACGACAAGGAGAGTTTCGAAGCCTTCAGCCATAGACGGTCAATCATCGCTACAGGAACCTGGGTTGATCTTCCTTTCAGATATATGCCGTACAAGATGTTCGGATTGGTGAAAAAGATATTGTAATTTATAAAGCAGAGGATACAGGTCTTCTGCTTTTTGCTTATATTAGCGAGACTAACTATAATTGACAGCAAAAATGAAGAAGACTGCACTTTTACTATTTTTCATACTGACCGGCCTGAGTGCCACTGCCCAGATGATGCCGGATTCAACAGTACAATTCGTGGCATATTGGAATATTGGGGACAAATATCAATATAATTTCGAAATAATCGAGAAGGAAGTCGATGCCAATGGAGACACTACCATAGTAAAACAGTCTTATGAGATAATAGAATTCGAGGTAGTAGCCAAGACTGACGAATCGTATCAGATCAAAATGACTACCATAGAAGAGGAAGATAGCGATCCTCAGTCAAAGCTGATCAGTAAAATAGCTAAAGAGTACGGAGCAGATATTCCAGTCCTTTTCAGTACGACTAATTTAGGCAGTCTGCAGTCGATCGACAATCTCCAGGAACTTTCCTCGTCATTTGCCCAGACGATAGAGCCATTGGCAAAAGCTGTACTTGAAGAACAGGGATTTGAACTCGAAGATCTGGAAGGATTTGATATGCAAGGATTTATGCAGGAATTACTCAAGCAGGTTGCAGATCCATCCATTATCCAGAATTCTATCTTGGATTATATCGGAAGATTGTTCTTCTTCCATGGAGGCAGGCTGGAAATCGACCACACATACAGCTTTGAAGAGCCATTGAACTTCATGATTCCGGGAATGAAGCAGCTCACTGCAACAACGAATTTCTGGGTTGATGGCGAGCTGACCGACGAATACAGCTCTATCTGTCGCACATACACATCTGCGAATGTAGGTAAAGAAACTGTAATATCTGCTATCGGCACATATTCTGATATGGCTTCAGAATACATTGGAGAGGCAGATTCTTCGCATACTGACATAAAAGAGATAATAGCCCAAGGTACAGCAGATGTGGATATAAACATCAGCTGGGAACAATACACTTCCACAGAGATTCATCTGAATACAGGCTGGCCTTTAACACATTACCAGGACAAATATGTAAAAGCAGGTGAGCCAGGCAAAGAGACTGCCAAGGAGAAAATCGAAAGTCTGTATATAGAAATCATTCTTCCGGAATAAAAAGTTTGACATCAAACTATTATCTGTCGGAGCATTGCGTTCCGGCAGATTTTTATTATACTTTTGCAGCTTGGACCAAATCTTAAACAATATGAACTTAGAGACCAAGCTATTGAACATTACAGCACAAAGCCGGCTGAGGCTGATGAAGAAAATCTGGACGCAGCCAGCATCACCCAGACTACACGAGACCCCTAAAAAACTGATCTTTAACGAGTTGACGTTATTGCGCAATGAGATCTACAAGACTGCCATCTCACAGGACATACTATCTGGTAATCCACTGTGCAGGGAAATAGCGGAAGACGAAGGAATCCCTCAGATCAAGAAGAATATCTGCATATTGGCAATCAATGGAATCGATGCCGGATGCATTGCAGATCTGAATTGCGTCAATATCGGATATGTAAGGATGTGCATCAGAAGTTTAAAGGAAGATTATCCGGAATTATTCCGATAAATGTACTAATTTTGTGCCCATTATGAATATCAATGGAAAACGAATCATTTTAGGCAGCAATTCTCCCAGAAGAAAAGAGCTTCTGGCAGGTCTTGACATAGAATTTAGTGTTGACACCGGAAACAATTTCGAAGAAGTATATGATCCCCAGACTCAGCAGGAAAGGATTCCCGAAGTACTGTCCGAAGGTAAGTCATATGGCTTCCACAGAGAATTGGAAAAGGATGAGCTTCTGATTACATCAGACACATTGGTTCTTTGTGAAGGCCGCGTAATGGGCAAGCCACATTCACGCGAAGAAGCTGCAGATATGCTCAGGCATCTGTCAGGAAAGGCTCACAAGGTCATAACAGCTGTGACCGTAAGGGATGCTGCCAGGCACATGACCGTAAGCGATACAGCAGTCGTTCACTTCAAGGAATTGTCTGACAATGAGATAGACTATTACATTGACACTTATCGTCCGTTCGACAAAGCAGGAGCATATGGTATCCAGGAATGGATCGGATATATCGGAATAGGCAGTATCGAGGGCTCATATTTCACTATAATGGGCCTTCCGGTACATCTTGTATATGAACTTTTGAACAAATTTTCGATATGAAGATAGATATACACAGCCATATACTGCCCGGCATTGACGACGGTGCGAAGACACTCGAAGAATCAGTACATCTTGTGAGCGAAATGGCGGGATGGGGATTTGAACGTATCACTTGTACGCCTCATATCACCAAAAAGTTCAGGAACACTCAGGAGAGCATCAAGGCAAAGTTTGACATCCTATCCAATGCTCTATCTGACAAGGGATTAGGAGTGGAACTAAGAATGTCTGCAGAGTACAGGCTGAACCCGGAAACATGGCCTGAGATTCTTTCACAAGGTCAATTGATGCCGATAGAAGATCGATATATCCTTATGGAGTTCCCTATCAACGATCCTTCGGAAATGGGAGATCTGATACCTATGGAGGAATTCCGCAAGGTGCTCTCACTCGGACTCACTCCGGTTCTGCCTCATCCGGAAAGATATTTCTATCTGCACCACGATGATCTTCTGAGATATGTAGATGCAGGCGTCAAGATCCAATCCAATTATGGTTCGCTTGCAGGAGTATATGGACTCGAAGTTCGCGACAGAGCCCAATCTCTGATCGACGAAGGCATCGTATCATTCCTCGCCTCAGACATGCACAACATGGCCTACATCAGGACCATCAGCGACTGGCTCCAGTTCGGAAACTCCCTCTGGGATCTCTAAACAGCCGCATGTCCCTCGGGGTGGCAGAACACTGCGAGGCCAGAAGTAGTACCCCCCTATTTCTGGGGAATAATGCATGTGTTTACACTATCTTGTCATATTGACGAGTTACGTGAATAGAGATATCTTTATAAAGGAGCTTGATAATTTTTCGTCTTGCAGCCAGACCTGTGTAAATTCATATCAGTCCCTGTTTTCTTTACCGTCAGGCAAAAAAAAATAAGGCTCGCCGCATCCCGCGGGGAACCTCATTCTAACCACATAATTAATAACACTAAAACTAATAACCAATAAGTTGCGAGAGTTTTAGAAGGACTCTCTTATCAACTCGGATGCAAAGGTACTGCTTTTTCATACATAAGCAATAACCGTTCCAGTTAAGTATGACGAACGGTAGGAATAGCATAACGAACACATTAGCATGAAGCTAACAATCCGAAACAACAAACACACAAAAACAAACATTCCGTAAATTCAAGCATGCGCAGATTCACGGAATGTAACTTAACAGGGTTTTTTATTTAACAATTGTAATCGAAGAAAAATCCCGACGAACTAAAATATCGATTCCTGAGTGGCAGTTGTAAGCAGTTCAAGTGCTTTCATACCCATAATGGAATTGCCCTTGGAATTGAGCCTCGGGCTCCATACTGCCACAGAGTAACGCATTGGATATATGGCGACTATGCCTCCTCCTACACCACTCTTGCCTGGCAGACCGACAAGATAAGAAAACTCTCCGGCCTCATCATAGAAACCACAGGTCTGCATCACAGCATTAAGACGCTTGATCCTCGAATTGGAAAGCTTGTAGCCTGCATAATCGAATGGCTGACGATTAGTAAACGCCATGAATGCCCTGGCAAGTTCACGACAGCTCATCTCCACAGAACACATTCTGAAATAGAACATCAGCACCCGCTCGATGTCGTTCTGGATCGTACCATGATATTTAAGTAGATTAGCTATAGCGGCATTAAGATATCCGCACTGACGCTCAGACTGAGCCACTTCATCATTATAGTCCACCATATCATTGCCGCAAAGTGCTCTTACAAATCCGATAAATTCAGTCTCAGCATCCTCTAGTTCCGACAAAAGGATATCAGCCACCACTATCGCACCGGCATTGATGAACGGATTTCTTGGAATTCCTTTCTCCACTTCGAGCTGGACAAGAGAATTGAAAGCCGTTCCTGAAGGTTCTTTACCGACCCTTTTCCACATATCCTCTCCCTTGAGAGACAGACACATAGCAAGAGCAAAAACCTTTGTGATACTCTGGATGGAGAATCTTTCATCCGACTGCATGTAAGGATAAACCTCACCGGAAACCGTTTCAAGGCACATTCCGAACTGATCCGGATTCACTTTAGCCAGAGCTGGAATATAATCTGCCTGGCTTCCCTTTCCCGCAAACGGTAGAATCTCCTTATATATATCCTCTAAAATCTGCTGATAATCCATTGGTTCAATTTTTGATACGAATATAGTGAAATTCCTCTCAAATCAACATTTTCCTCTCATTTCTTACAAAAATAGTTATTTAACTAAATATTTAGTTGCATAATTAAATTATTAGTTCTACATTTGCATCGTAATCTTGTAAAAGACTATTTATATGGACAGAGACAATATGACCAAGACACAGGAACTGACTAAAGCAGAACTTGAAATAATGCAGGTAATCTGGATGAAAGATAAGGTATTGATTCACAACATCCTTGCCGAAATGCCGGAACCGAAACCTGCATACAACACGATATCCACCATAGTCCGTATACTTGAAAACAAAGGTTTCGTATCCCACAAAGCATACGGAAGAACATACGAATACTTCCCTATCGTAGCCAAAGAAGAGTACACCAAGATATATATGAAAACTGTACTTGACAATTTCTTCGGAGGCTCATTCAGCAGAATGGTCAATTTCTTCACATCTCAGAAATCGATATCCCTTGAAGAAACTGACGAAATCATCAGAATGCTTAACGAAGGCAAATAACGAACTTATCCCACTCCCCTATGTCTGCCTTAAAATACATACTGCAAGTGATAATCTGCAGCGGACTCTTTACTGTCTTCTATCGTTGGCTCCTTGCACGCAAAGTCAGTTTCAGAATCTGCAGAGCTTATATATTGATAACTGTGGCGCTCGCCATTGTAATTCCAGCACTGAATGTACCTATGTACACTGAACGTGGGGTAGCTGACGAGATATTCGACACCATCACTCTGGCCGGAACAGCAGAAAATGGCCATACAATGACAGAATCGGCAGAAATCGCAGAAGAGGAGACACTTGAGTCCTTTGACAGGAACGAGATTGTCAGTCAGGTACATAGCGGAAATTACATAGTATGGATCAAGAGATTTCTTTTCTCGATCTATATCATGACGGTTCTTGCTTCGCTTACCCTGATCATCTTGAACTGGATAAAGATAGCAGGACTTCGCAAAAGATCCAGACTGACTCATACTGAAGCATACACACTCGCTGAAAACAAAGAGATAGCCACTCCATTTTCGTTTCTTAGAACTATCTTCATCGGGCTTGAGTATATCGCTCTGGAAAGAGAGCAGATATTGACACACGAGGCCAGTCATATCAAGCACGGGCACTCATACGAGAGAGTAGCACTATCCATAATCAGATCTGTATTCTGGTTCAATCCATTCTTCTGGATGGCCGAGAGCGACCTAGAAGAAGTTCAGGAGTGGGAGGCAGATAAGGACGTGCTTGCTGAAGGACACAATCTGAAAGTATATAGAACCACAATATTCAAACAGCTCTTCGGATATAGTCCGGAAATATCCTGCGGGCTTAACAATTCACTCACTAAACAAAGATTCATTATGATGACCCAGAATCAGGTTGGCAGAGGCACCCTCCTCAGGCTTGCTGCCACACTCCCCGTCATCACAGCCGTCTTCTTAGCTTTCGGCTGTGGGACAAAAGAGGCAAAAGCCTCAAACGAAGTTTCAACGACCTTGACAAACGGCACGGAAGCGACATATATCCCCATGTCTCCTCCTTGTAAGGCAACTGTAAGTAATTCATTCGGTGCAACGACTAATGCTTCTGACGCAGTCTCTTCTCATTCCGGCATTGATTATGTACTTAACGAAGGCGACCCTGTCTATGCTGCCGCTGATGGTGAAATCGCATCGATAACAAAGGATGAAGGCAACGGTCTTATGCTCATACTCAAGCACGAAGACGGAATAGAGACAAGGTATTCTCATCTTTCAAAGGTCCATATCGTATCGCATCTGAGAATTGAAGGCGGTATGATGAAGGTAAACAACACCTATGGTCTTGAGACTGATGCAGATCATTCGAATCAGAAGATCAGCGGAAAGGTAAACCGCGGCCAGCTGATCGGCTATGCAGGTTCGACAGGACGAGCGACAGGACCACATCTCCATTTCGAAGTCCGTAAGGACGGAAAGCCTGTCGATCCGGTTCAGATGTACACATCTGACAAGCCCGCCACAGCACCATTCCCTATTTATGTGGTAGAAGGCACGACTAAGCCAGGAGAAGAATATTTCGCTATCTGTAACGGAAAACTCTGCAAGATAAATGACGAAATCAGTGAAGCTGTCAGCAGATATTTTGCTGAGATAGATGATCCTGAATATGCAACCATACAGCTTGAAGCAGACAAGAATGTTCCTGATGAGGTAATGGCGAAGGTATCCGAACAACTTAGAAAAAGTCAGGCACTGAAAGTCAACAAGACAACGGTTCATAAAGGCACATTGATCGAAGTCATAAGCGGACAGCACGAAGACCTGATCTATATAGACGGTGTGAGACATTCTCTCGAGGAAGTCGCTGCTGTAGTCAGAGAAAAGAAGGATGCGTCTGAAAATCCGTTTGAATTCACAGTGCAGATCAAAGCCGGCAATGATACCAGAATGGGAATGATACGCGACATCAAAGAGCAGCTCAGAAAGGTAGATGCATTGAGACTCAGATATGTAAGCGACGAAGGCAATGTTAACAAATTTCTGCCTCCTGTGGCAAAGTCTGGAGAGAATCGTCCTGAGGTTCAGGCTCTTCCGGGCAATCTTGAACGTGAAGATATGATCTATATCAAGATAAACAAAGAGGGAAAGGTGCTGATGTTCGGGGATGACGGCAAACATCACGTCAGCAATATCGAAGACTTTGATACAGAAGCGCTCAAGCTGATGATTACCAATCCTGACAACAAGTCGGACTTACCGGGAAAGGATACCAGAGACATACAAATGCCTGACGGAAGTGTTTGGAGTGCTTCTGTCAGCAGGGCTATGATCAGTCTTGAAGCTAACGAAGAAACAATGCAGGCAGACTTCGTCTCCCTTGAAAGAAAGATAAGACAGGCATACGCAGAGTTGAGAAACGATCTTTCGATGGAGAAATTCGGAAAGAAAATGGACGAACTTTCATCTGAAGAGAAACAGGTTATCTATCAGGCCATACCTATCAATGTATCTGAAGCTGCGCTGAAGCCAAAGACAAGAAAATAGGAAGCCAGATTAAATTTCCTATATTTGTAATGGTATTATTTGACAATACCTACGTCATATAGACAAAAACCTGAAATATGAAACGACTCCTTACTATCATTGCCACCGTTCTCTGCCTGTGCGGATGTGAGAAATTCTTTACGCCTACATTCGTGATGATGTCATCAGAAGGCGAGACATTAGTAATCGAAACTATTATTTTTCCCGAAACTCTGGGAATTACTAATTACGACGGCGAAGGCATATATTCTCCTGAGTATGATGAAGAAACAGAGACTTATACCGTAACATGGGACTGGCTTACCGCAAGCATTGCAAAAGCATCTTACGATGAAAACAGTGGCTATGAACTGGTTCTGACAGTAGAAAAAAATACTACCGGGAAGAGTCGCACCCTGTATGTCGGAGGAATGCATGGAAACCTTCAGCAAGATATGAAGGTCACCCAGAAATAACACATAAAACGAGCACGAAAATCACAAATTCGTGCTCGTTTTGTATATCAGAACGCATATTAAGCAGAAAAGCGACGAGTTTTAGCTCATTTCAGCTGATAACCGACACCTCTGACGCTGATTATTTCGACTGACGGGTCGGCAGCCAGATGATGACGCAGACGGGTGATATAGACATTGAGACTGCGGAGATTGAAATAATTATCATCTCCCCAAAGCTCCTTGAGGAGCTCGGATGCCTCTACGACATTACCTTTCTTTCGGCAGAGCCTGGTAAGGACGGCAGCTTCTCTAGCTGCAAGAATGGTCTCCTGCCCGTCGATTGTCAGGATACGGGACGAAACTTCGAACTTATAAAGTCCTAATTTATAAGAAGTTTCAGAAAACTGAGCAGATTCATTCCTGCCAGCAAGGGCTTTGATACGCACTATCAGTTCATCCATTGCAAATGGCTTTCGAAGGAAATCATTGCCTCCTGTCTCGAAGCCTTTGACTACATCTTCAGTAGCAGAACGGGCCGTGAGAAAAAGGATCGGAGTATTGCATCCATCACTACGAAGATGCTTGGCCAGAGAGAATCCATCAAGGCCTGGCATCATGATGTCGCTGACGATCACATCAAAGGATTCATTGCCAACAGCATCCAAGGCCTGAAGACCGTCAAAGGCCAGGTGCACCTCAAAATCCTTGTCTGACAATGTATCGGACAATATCTCTGCGAGCATCTGCTCGTCTTCCACCAGAAGTATCTTTATCTTATCTTTCATTTTTCGGAATTGTAACGGTTACAATTGTCCCTTTGCCCACACGACTGTCTATGGAAATTGAGCCTTTATGCAAGTCCACGACCTGCTTTGCATAATAAAGTCCCAGCCCATAACCTCTTACGGTATGAATATCTCCGGTCGGGACCCGATAGAACTTCTCAAAGATGTGAGGAAGATGTTCGCGGGCTATTCCGCATCCATTGTCGGCAATTGCAATATAGACATTTCCAGAATCCTCATTCACTGCAATATCTACTGCAGGATCCGCCGAATATTTCACAGCATTGTCTATTAAAGTCGCCAGAAGATTCCTGATATGGAATTCGTCTGCCATAAAAGTAAGGCTCTTCAGACAGGAAATATTGAATTCCGCTTTCTTATCCACACTCTGACATAGCTGTTCCAGAACATATGCAAGTCTGATATGGGTCGGATTATATTTATATTCACGTCCTTCCACGGAAACTGCAAGTATATGCTCCACCATCGTAGTAAGCTGGGTGAGTTGGGTCTCGACTATCTCCAGATAACGGCTGCGTCTGTCCGGATCGGCATCGGCTGAAAAATTACGCAATGCATCAGTCGCGGTCACTGCCACGGAAATCGGGGTCTTGAGCTCATGGGTGATGTTGTGCGTGAAATCCCGTCTCATTTCTTCAAGTGTCTTCTGGCGGAACATTGTCCGGACCAGATATATGAGGACAGCCGCAAGCAGAAGTATGATTGCCATTGACGAGGCGATCAGGACCCACATACGGCTCGCAAGGGCCTCAATTGGCATTTCGATACTCAGACGGAGTATATACTGTCCTTCATCATCGATCGGAAAATCCGTAGTCATAGAATGCCTTGACACTATCTCATCTCCTCGTGTCATCATCGTACGAAGGGTATCCATCTGGTACAGAACCTCAGCACGATATGGCTGAAAGGCATCCAGTTCAAGAAGATTCGGCTCAAAGTAAAGAGCGAAATCATCCAGATTTATCTTTATATAGGTAGCATTCGTAAGACCTGGAATAGCGTCCATACGGAAGGCCTTGTATATGGTTTTATATACGGCAGATTCAACCCTACGCCTGAAATCATTGACAGAATCGTTATACAGACGCCATACCCAGACCGACTGCACCGAGGCCAGGGCAATGAGGGAGGCAACTGCCAGAATAGAGATATTTCGGAAGTAGCGTCGTTTCATAACAATCCGTTTCGGGCACAAAAGTAAGAAATAATCCCTCACTTGCACAGGAGTTAACATTAATTAACAATTCTTAACATATAGTTAACTCAGATTGCCGATTTATGTCCATATATTTGCCGTCGGAAAACCGGTTTCAGCATTATTTACCATTAAAAGAATCTTGTTATGAAAAAGTTTTTATCGATCATCTCATTCGCTTTAATGACAATCATGGCCGCATCAGCACAGGATATCGTCGTGAGGGCCAGAGGTGTGGAAAAGACCACCTATGCGACTGATGGAAGCGAGACACTTTATATCATTGATGGTGTCGTCGCCACAAAGACATCGGCAGATATGCTCGAGAGTGATGAAATCAAGAATATTAGCGTGGTCAAGAATATCAAGCAGGCGATGATCATCAACACAAAGAACGGAAGAACAGTTTCAGGACATGTTATCGATACCGATGGAAATCCGATTTTCGGAGTTGTCGTCAAGGTCACAGATGCACCGGTAGGAGTCGTTACTGGCAAGAGCGGTTATTTCGAGCTCCCGCTCCCGGCAGGCAAATCCCTCATAAGCTTCTCATTCATTGACTACCCTACCAGAACCATCGAGGCTGAAAAAGTGAATAACTGCACAGTGGTCATGTCCAAGAACGAAGAAGCGGAACTGAATATAATACCATTTCCAGGAACCGAGGTAATCGGCAATGTAACTATACATCCGGCAGTTCCGGCCACTTCATCAGATGTTCCTGCTCCTCTATATATCATCAAGGATGCTCAAGGTAATATCTTCCAGGGAAGTCTGGACTCGATCACACCGGATCAGATCAAGAGCATAAATGTTTATAAAGATGCTTCATCTTTAGAACAGTTCAAGAAGTACGGGGACACTTCAAATGGTGTGGTCTATGTAGAGTTGAAATAACTTTTCAGTCAAATCTGGCAATCCAACGGCATTCGAAACGCATTTCTGGCACGAAATGTGCTTTCCGGATGCCGTTAATGGTAACTATTCTGTTATTGTTCTCCTATTTGCTATTGCTGATAGTACATTTCCCTTCTTGATGCGTCTTTATTGCAAAAGATACAATTATGAAACACTTCATCGTAGCGGTATTGCTTTCAATGCTGGTATTTCAGGCACATGCCCAATGGATCGACCCGAACGATTATTCGCGGGACATCGAGGCCAATATCGGCATCCAGGGTGCTCCCAATACAGGATACGGGGCGGATCTCAGGACTGAAATCTCATACGGACAATTCTACAAAAATGGCCTGGGCTTTCGTGCCGGACTCGCATATATGCCGGAAAACCTTGACATAAAGCACTCGGCAGGCATACCGATATCCTTTGCCTGGAGATTGCTGACACAGGAAGGAGAACCTGCTGGATTCAAGGATTCCCTGGATGACAAGCCCTATTATGAGTCTTACTATGATGATTATCAATATAATCACAACAGATACGAGAACTACGGGAATTATGCTATGGAACGGTTCGCAGAAAATGCCATGAGCTTCTTCCTGAGCTTGATTTCCAGACTGGAAGTCAATGCGGGATTAACTCCGGGATATATATTCGGTGCAGACAACCTCCACTACAGCGGAGTCAGCAACCAGACATACGGAATGGTAGTCAGAAATCCGTTTTATCTTACAGCTGATATCGGGCTCAAGACATCCTGGAGAGTATGGCGTTTCAATATAAACATGAACCCTGCACTTCATTATTCCCTTACTGACAATATCAGGACAAAAAATTACAACGGTACGCTGTCCAAGCCGCATAGGACACAATTATCACTTGTATTCGGACTTAACTTCATATTCTAATGCGCTATGATTACCATAAAAGAAAAAATGAGGCTGATGGGGATGTATGCCCGTCCTTACCTTATAGTATCGGGACTTGGAAGCCTTTCCGCTGTAGTGACTTTGGCTGTAGTCGGGAAAGGTAGCATAATGGGAGCATTGACTTCACTGACCGTCCTTAAAGTGGTAGTCATGGCGATTTCATTGATTCTATTCAAGTTACTGGAATCCAAAGAACAAGCATATTTCTATATCAATATCGGCCTGCATCCCAGCCTGCTGCTCAAGTGGGCTGTATTTGCCGATACATTGGCGTATCTGATCATCTGTACCATATTAATCGTAATCCGTAATGTCATCTTCTAAAAATACTCTACTGGCGGACAGCATACGCCTTTCGTTCGGAGATTTCAATGTGCTGAATGGAGCATGGCTTCGCTCTGAAACAGGCAAGGTAACAGGGGTGCTCGGCAGGAACGGATGTGGAAAATCCTGTATGTTCAGAGCGATAATGGGAGGCCTCAAGACCCAGGAACTCTTTGTCAGGGTCAATGACGAAATAGTGACCGGATCGATGAGAATGGGAGAGCATATAAAGTATATGGCTCAGAAACATTTTCTTCCTCCCAAACTGACATTGGCTGAGGTTTTCGAGTTATTCAATGCTGATTTTGAAGCATTTACAGATGACTTTCCCAAGTTCGCACTATACCCGAACACGAAGGTCAAGGAACTTTCCTGCGGCGAGATCCGTATAGTGGAAATATGGTTGTGCCTTTGCTCATCCACCCCTTTCTGCATCCTGGATGAACCATTTTCATATCTGGCCCCGGTAGCGATAGAAGTAATCCAGAAACTGATCCGGAGACAGAAATCCACAATGGGCATCGTCATTTCCGATCACAACTATGAGGCCCTTCTGGAAGTTGCTGATGAGGTGCTTCTGCTCTCTGACGGTTATGTACATCTGATCAAAGACCGTTCGGATCTGGTGCGCTACGGATATTGCAGAATGTAAATCATTGTAGTGGCGCAAGATCTGATGTACCCCGGCAGGCTTTCCGTTTATTCAAGAATTACTCCACCCAAGGAATCACGACAGCACTCCAGGCATAGAATACCTTATAATCAGGAGATTCCTTATCAGGATACTCATTATCGGTTATATCTGTAAACTGCATATTCCAATTGGTCTCCAGAACAGATGATGCCTTGGTATCTAGAGGGAAATCGGCAAGATGCAGCCTTTCCATCATGCCTGCCGCCGAGCCTGGATCAGACCAATAAGACATTGTCACATAATATCTTCTGGTAACGTCTTCCCCATCAGCAGAAGGATTTCCGGCTTCATCAGCAGGGAAGGTAAGTTCCATACATACGGATGACTTATAAGGAACAAAAGCATATTTTCCATCTACGACATGCTCCATCCGTTTTGTATCAAGTCCACCTTTACAGATTCTTACGATATCATCCGTTCCCCCATATCGGAAAGCCAGAACAGTACCATTCGGAAGGCTGCTCCGAGTGTCTTCCACCTCCAGAGCCTTGAAAGCTTCACATATATGAACATATATTGTAATCGACTCATCTGTATCACCCTCAGTCAACGTCAGTACCGTATCTCCAATTTTCTTAGGCAGAAGCGTCACACCAGCCGGAATCATCTGGGGATCTTCCATGACTCCACTTTTCTGAATGGATTCCTTTGAATAGGAATAGTCCAGATAGTCCGGGTCTTCAATCTTTACCTTATGCTTCTTTCCCCGGCCTCCATAGAGTTCCAGCACATAAGGTTTGTCTGAATGGACAGGAATATAGATATGGGCTCCGCCTGACTCGACAAGGCCGCAATCGGCATGATAGACACGGAATTTCTGACCGTCATAATACGGATGATAACATCCGGCCAATATCATCAGTACAGCCAATAATATATATATCGATTTCTTCATGATTATCTGTTATTTTCAATGAATTCCGGCGTGAGCCAATCTGTTTCCACGCAGGACAATCCTGCAAATGCGCCATAACCTCCGATCACATTAGAATAGCAGAAATTCGAAGGAGCCAGTCCGGCCACGAAGTCCGCATTATCACCGATAAGTTCCTTAGCCACAGCGTATTTATAAAACTCTTCACTCAGAGAGAAAAGCCTCAATCTGGAACGGGAGTCATATTTATATGTCCCGACCTGATTACCAAAGTCATCATAGATTCCCCTCTCTCCTTCGTGAACAAAGAGAAGATTGAATGTATCCTGGCCACTGAACGAATAAGTATCGAGAGCCATCAGAAGCTTGTCATTATAACCGGCCTGCGCACCGGATTTCCATACAGCCATCGTAGTTCCGCCAAGATACACTTCCATTCCCTCCAATGACTTTGGAGCCATATCATAGTAATCGGTAATCTGATTTCCTGTATATGGACGATTGGTCACGACTGTTGTGTCCGGAAGATATGCAGTCTCTTCTTCAAATATCTGAACTCCGTAAGCAAAATGGCTCTGCGGATCGTTATCAGGTATGACATAGATGATATTGAGTTCACGGTCTCCCAGATCCTCCTTCCTGTAATCGATCTTCCTCTGAGGGAAAGCCTCAGGTATTACTGTTTCCGCATAGATGCTTTCAAAACCCTCGGAGGTAACTTCTATTCTGAGCTTATCGCCTGGAAGAGGCTTATAATCAGCAATATAGTCAGGATCATCACGACCGTCTCCCATATTATCATGGACGGCGATCTCCTTTCCGTTCACTGTAAAGACAATCTGTGGATCGAATTCAGGATGCGTTGCGGAATTGGACTTTGAATAAGCTGGTCTGATTTTGAATGTCACGAAATCATCCAAGCCTGGGAAGGACTCCAGGAAAATAACAGGATCATCATCCAACTTCAGATCGAACGGAGTAGTACAGGACCAGAGAGTCATCGTAGCCAGGGTAATCAATATAAATTTGCAGAATCTCATTTCGTCAGAATTTAAGTGTATAACTGAAAGTCGGAATTATCGGAATGATGCCTACGCCCATTCCATAATATGACACAGCCTGCTGGTCAAGATACTTGCCCTCGACTAAGGCAGTAATCGGATTGGTACGGCAATACGCATTGTAAATACTTAGATTCCAAATACTTTGATTGCCTCTCTTGGTGGTCTTCTTGAAGTTGAATCCGAGATCAAGGCGATGATAGTCAGGAAGTTTCACATTGTTCGGAGCTGTATATATGTCGACTCCATCAGGTCCCATCTCGTGAGTAGCGATGGTCACCCTGCCTCCGCTATGATAATTCCATGCTCCATAAAGTTCAAATCTCTTTCCGAATTTATGACGTGCCATCAGTGTCAGTTTATGACGGTTATCATTTCTGTCTTTATACCAGCTATGATAAAAATCGTCGAACTTTCTTTGTGACCAGGACAGAGTATAATATACATTGGCTTCGGTCCTGCCATTATCAAATCCAAAATCAATTTCAGTTCCCCAGGAACGGCCCTTTCCTGTCCTGTAACTGCTTTCCCATCCGGTCAGAGGCGGGAAAATGCTGTAGGAGCCGGCATATTCCAGCAGGTTGTACATATGTTTGTACCAGCCTTCTACATTCAGATGAAGATGATGTCCGAGCTCGGAGTATAGTCCTCCCGCCACCTCTCTCGAACGGGAAGGACGGATCTTCGAGGTCGATGGAAGCCATGAATTCGTAGGCAGGTCAATATAAATCGAGGAAACCAGATGGGTAGGCTGACTCATTTCAGTATATGATGCTTTCGCAGTCACCTTGTCATTGAGAGTATATTTCATTGCCAGACGAGGTTCAAGAGAATGCCATGTCTTTCCGGAAGCAGAATATAGCGTATATCGCAGACCGGCGTTCAATGAAAATCTGTCAGTAAAAGCAATCTCATCCTCTGCATATACGGAAGCCTCTATTGTTCCATATTTCAGGGAATCGGCATAAGCGACCTTGGTGGCAGAAAATCCGTCGTAGAGTATGTCGGTATTTGCTGTAGCATCGGGAGCGTAGATATGATATTGAGCTGTAGCACCGTAGCGGAGCTTCTGTTTCGGAGTCAGGCTGTAGTACCAGTCCGATTTGATACCGATGTTATGAACATTGGAAGTGTTATATTCCCCGCTCTTCTGCTTGTTATTCCTGGAATCAATATCTTCGTATGAAAAGGCCAATGACGAATTGGAGCCACTGTAATACGCGATATTCCGCATTGACAGGCGGTCTGAGAAGTCGTAACTCCAGTTCAACGATCCGAGGATATTACCCCAGCCGAACGAAATATCCACATTGCTCTGCTCCTTTACATAGTTACCCTCTTCATCATAGGTTTCATAGACATTGTTGTTCAGATACTTGACCACATCACGACCAGCATAGAAATTGGCTGAGAGCTTGTTGGTCTCGCTGAACTTGTGAGTTATCCTGGCATTGAGATCTGAAAATGCATATCTTGCATTCTGTCTGTCAGGTTTGTTGATACTGTTCATTATGGTGAAGACCGGAATTGTGATTGTCTCAAGCCAGGTTCTTCTGAGACCTACATTGAAGGATGTCTTACCCTTCCAAAGCGGACCTTCAAGCTGGAAACGTCCGTCTATGAGACCGAGAGCGAAAGTACCGTGATATTCATTGAAATCACCATCACGAGTGGCCACATCCACTACAGAGGACATCTTGGATCCATATCGTGCTGGGAAACCACTCTTGTAGAAATCCAGACTTCCGATCACATCTGTATTGAACGATGAGAACAGGCCGACGAGATGGCTGACCTGGTAGATCGGTACACCATCAAGAAGGAAAAGATTGTCACTTCCATCGCCTCCGTGTACATAAAAGCCGGAAAGGAGCTCGGTTCCGGAAGATACTCCAGGCTGCATCTGGAGGGTCTTTATAAGATCGGGAGTGCTGAACAGAGCGAATCCGGAATTGAGATCTCTGCTGTCGATTCTTTTGAGCCCGGTCTGAGTGGAATTTCTTCTCGGATCGACCTGGGCAGTGATGACAGATTCATTGATAGTATCGTGTTGTTCCTCTATGAATATTTCATAGTCCTTAGGCTTCTTTTTCGAGTCTTGACGGGTCAGGACTATATATTTCTTCATTATCTCGAATTCGACCGAGGTGTCCTTGAAGAGGGCATGGAGACATTGCTCCAGTGATCTGGCATCAAGTTTCTTCATCGTCACCCCGTGATACGGAACATCCAGTTCAAGTGCCGAATCATATACGAAATTGACGTTGAATTGATTATGAAGATACATCATTTCCTTTTTCAAGGTAGACGATTCCTGTGCCGAAGCAGCGGCAAATGTAAAGACTCCGAGAGTCACAGCGATGATTGTTACAATATGTTTCAGAAAATGTCGCATAGTCAGTTGTTGATTTCCGACAATATGACGCTAAGATACAGAAAAAGTACTACACGCTTCCTTCAAATTTATTATATTCGCAAAATATAGACTGAATAATATGGCAAAGATATATGTTGCAAGCAGCTGGAGGAACCAGTTTTACCCGGAAGTTGTGACCAGACTCCGGGATGCCGGACACCAGATATATGACTTCCGCAATCCACCTCACGGGAAAGGAGGATTCTTCTGGAAAAATCTTGATCCGGAATTTGAGAAATGGGATGTGCAGCAATACAAGGAAAGTCTGCTTCACCCTGCATCAGAGCTTCAGTTTCAATGTGACCTCGATGCTCTCGAATGGGCAGATACCTGTGTTCTGGTACTACCCTGCGGGCGAAGTGCCCACACAGAGGCCGGGTGGATGAAAGGATCCGGTAAAAGAACGATCGTCTATATTCCTCAGATGCAGGAGCCGGAACTGATGTACAAACTGTTCGACTTCATCAGCGGAGATCTGGAAGAGATAATAACATATCTGAAATAAAAAGCAGTCAGAAGCGTCGCATTAACGCCTCTGACTGCTTTCTTATATTAATCTGGAATTATTTCAATGATTTGAGATACTCCATACTCATCTGAACTGACTCGAACGGAGTCTTGCCCATACTTGGATTATCCTGCTCTACCACAAGCCACTTGCTGCCTGCAGCCTCAGATGCAGCAATGATAGCCGGGATATCCTGAAGTCCATGTCCGAGCGGACGGAATTCAAACGCTGTGTTAGCCTTCTTCTCTCCTTCATCAAGACCGATAAGAGCATAAGGATCCTCCTCCTGCTTTCCCTGTACATAAAAATCCTTCAGGTGGACAACTGGTGAACGTCCTGAGTATTTCTGAAGATATTCCACAGGCTCATATCCTGCATACTTGAGCCAACACTGGTCAAGCTCTGTCTGGAGTAGGTCTGCAGGTACATTCTCATAAAGATAATCAAGACCTGTCTGACCGTTTTCAAGCTTTGCAAACTCGAAATCGTGATTATGGTAAAGAAGAACAAGACCTGCATCCTTTACCTTCTGTCCGATAGCACGGATCTCTTCAATCATCTGCATGAAAAGCTCACCACCTGGACGACGCTCTTCTGTTACATATGGGACTACGATATATTCACATCCTACAGCCTTGTAGTCAGCGATAACCTTATCAATGTCTGCAAGCATATCTGCCAGAGGAACGTGAGCGGAAACCGGAACAAGTCCCAATGAATCACACCACTTCTTGATCTGTGCAGGCTCATAACCATAAAGTCCGGCAAATTCAACTCCGTCGTAACCGAGTTCACTTACCTTGCACAATGTTCCCAGAAAATCTGCCTCAAGATCTCCTCTCACACTATAAAGCTGGAGAGCGATCGGAAGTTCCTCAGTAGTTGTCTTCTTTGGCGCGCAGGACACTAAGGCTGCGACTGCAAGAATTACAGTAAAAATCTTAGTAATTTTCATAGTCTTTAACTAATTAGATGATTTGTTTCAGTAAAGATACAAGGAATTTATAAAATACATACAAATCTTTGTAAATAATATTTAAATGCATAATTTTGTAAGAGTTTGAATGCTCAAATAGCACAACATGAACAACCACTAAAACTGATATACTATGGCACTTAGCAGAAGAGGATTCCTCAAGACATCTGCCCTTGGTCTTGCCGGTACTCTGGTACTCGGAAGCTGCGCAAACCAGGCAGGAAAAGAAGGAAAGAAAGCAAATCTTAAGACCAATCCGTTCGGCGATACCATCAATGTCGGAGCGATCGGACTCGGCCGTCAGGCACTTTCAGTCTCAAGAGGATTCACAAAAATCAAAAATGTAAAAATCGTCGGATGTGCAGATGTTTATGCGGACAAATGCACACGTTATGCAAATGACATTGGCGCCATTTACAAAGAAATGGGTATGGAGTCTGACATCAAGATATACGACTCATATGAAAGCCTTATCGCCGATCCGGACATCCATGCTGTAATAATCGCGACTCCGGACCACTGGCACGCAGCAATAGCTATTGCAGCTCTGAATGCAGGTAAGGATGTCTATCTCGAGAAGCCGCTCACATTGACTATATTCGAAGGACAGGAACTCGTAAAAGCTGTAAGGAACAACAACCGTATCCTTCAGGTAGGAAGTCAGCAGCGTTCAGATCCTGCATTCCAGCACGCCGTGAAGATGGTTCAGGAAGGCAGACTTGGCAAGATCCTTAAGATCAAGGCTAAATTCGGAGCTCCTCCTACACCATATGATCTCCCACGCACAAGAATCCCTGAAGGTCTTGACTGGGACAAATGGCTCGGTCCTCTTCCGCTTTATGTACACTACAATGACGACATGAATCCTCCTATTTCTCTCAATCCGAGAAAGGATGAGCACTGCTGGGGAGCATGGAGATGGTATCGTGAAACCGGCGGTGGTTTTACTACAGACTGGGGTGCTCATATGATTGATATCGCTCAGTGGGCTATCGGAATGGATGGCAGAGGTCCGGTAAAGGTAATCCCTGCTGGAGTTGAAGGAGTTGAATACATCACCTGGATATACGACAATGGAGTTGTCATGACAGAGGAACCGCTTCCGGTTTCGCAGGAAAACGGAGTTCGCTTCGAGGGTGAAAACGGCTGGATAGAAGTTACAAGATCTCAGTATCACGCTTCTTCACCGGATCTGATGTTCGTCAGAGAAAACACTGGCGGCGAATATGAAGAAGCTCCTGTACACTATCAGACATTCATCGACAGCATGAGATCACGCAAGGATCCTAATTGTCCAGTAGAATACGGTCACAGCACATGTACTGCCTGCACACTTGGAAACATTGCAAACGAGGTCAAGCACGCAATCGAGTGGGATCCTGACAAGCAGGTATTCGTCAACGATGATGAGCTGATGAATCACAGACTTGTGAAATACGCTTATAGAGAAGGCTACACACTCGGATAGTCCTGATCTGACTGATAAATTGATACCCCCGGAAGTTTCATCTGATGACTTCCGGGGGTTCCTTCAATGCCTGTTTGCGGGAATCTGAATGATCGAGAGCCATTTCTCCGGGTCTTCCTGATTCCAGATGCCATCGATATAGCAGGTACGAGGGTGACCTGTCACCTTGTAGCCCTGCTCTTCCATATAGGCGAAGGCTTCTGTGAATGATTCGCAAAAACGGTCGTATGGGCCGTAATGCTTCATACAGAGAACTTTGGGAACAGCAGGAAACATCTTGAACTGTATTATGCTGCTGTCATTGCCTATCTCTTCCACCTGTTCACAATATTCTATGTCTATGTCAGATGGAGTGTATTCCTTGTTATGCTCGATTGTAAAGCAATAGCCTGGAGGCGGACATTTGCAGCCGAGTCTCAGCATCTCTTTCGTCAACATAAGTTGTCTTATAAGATCCATCGGATGATTGTCTCAAGTACTGCTGGAGAGATTGTCTCTTCTATTTCAGCATATTCAGCCAGTGCTCCTGTCCCGCAATTCTGAAACATATGGTTTACTCCTTCGACTGTTTCAATGCAATTGTTTTCATTTGCTGGAAGGCCGCTACGGAGAGCGGATAGATTGCTTTCATGATCGACCTGAATATCTTTAGTTCCATTGAGAGCTAAGACAGGACAGGTTATATTACCAAGAAGAGGGCGTATGTCCAATGCGAGGAAATAACTCATATAAGGTTGCCTGATCTGATGGATGACAGCCTGATAATTCTGCTTCAATGCTGCAGGAAGATCATAATTTTCAATCTTCGGCATGACTCCCCCATTGACAATAGCATCAAAGGCTTCCCCTATTGCCTTACAATAAGTGTCGACAACAGTAACATCGATTCCTGCTTCAGCAAGAGCGGTTCTGTTCTGAGCTAAAAGAGTTTCTGCTCCGGACACGACCATTCCTGCGAGTGAAACTATGAAGTCAGCCTTATGTTCTGCCGCAAGCATGAATGCGATAGTACCGCCTTCGCTATGCCCGATCACCCCCACCTTGTCAAATCGTTTTCTGAGAAGATCGATACCTGCAAGGGCGTCATTCTTGAAATCCTCGGTAGTGCAATCATTAATATTTCCTTTATAACCGCTGAATCCTCTGTCATCATACCTTAATGTCGCTATGCCGGCTCTTGCCAGAGCGTCAGCAATGACAGCAAACGGCTTGTGATCAAAGAGTTCCTCATCACGGTTCTGCTGACCGCTGCCTGTAACCATAAGCAGGACAGGTGTAGTACGCGTATATCCCTCCGGAAGTACGAGGGTTCCGTTAAGGACGACATCTCCATTCACGAATGAGACTTCCTCAGTTGCATAGGGGAACGGAGGCTGAGGTGTCTGCGGACGCTTCGGCTTATCCTCTCCCGGCGTAAGGGTCAATGGAAGTGAAAGACCGGCCTGTCTGAAGGTTCCTGTAATCTGCTGGACGATATAGACACCTTCATAAGTGGCTCCCAAAGATGGTATCCTGATGGTGATTCCTCCAAAGCTTTTCCTTTCTATCTGAATCGAAATGCCTTTCGCCCCCTGATCTGGAGAGTCCATGGTGGGATTATCGCCATCCAGATGAAATACGAGAGATAGTTTAGTTCCCTGAACATCCAGTTTGCCGGACCAAGTGCCGGTCTGCGCATTTGCTTGTAACGCCAATAGCACCGAAGCGATGAAGAAGGTCAATATATGTTTCATTGCTGCTTGCTTTTAAGTTTGACCGATAAATTCAGAAACCAATAAGAATGCCTGTCTGATGTTACAAATCTAAATCCAACACCTTCGAAAACTCGGCTTCACCGGATGCATTGAACATTGTCAAGCTGAGCTGGCCTGATTCATAGCTGCAGTCGAGTCGGCGGGCATCGTCGTTGACCAGTATCGGGAATGGGTTGTGCATCGTACCGGGCTCACAGTACATAAACTCGTGAAGATCGGCGCTGATCATCAGATCAATCCCAGCGTCATCCAGTATCGGGAGGAAGTGGATATTAAGCCAGCGCTGAAGGAGATAATCATTCTGATCCGGATGGTCGATCATCGGAACATGCAGCATGCAGATCTTCACAGGAGCGTTGCTGAAAAGCGGCTCCTGCATAGCTTCACGAGCCCATTGAATCTGCTCGGCGAGATAATCTTCGTACACAGCTTCTCCACTGTATAGAATGGATCGGCTGCGTCCTGTTTCTCCGGCATCAAGGACAATGAAGGCAATAGGGCCATGTCGGAAGGTATAATAGAAAGGAGCCGGATCAGAGTTCGGGAAGACTTCAGCAACGAGCTGCGGATTATTTCCGCGTCCTTCATGGTTACCACGAGCAAAAAGCACAGGCAGTCCTGCAGGAAGCGTTCCCAGCGGCTTGATCTCGTAGCGTACCAAGGTATCAGCCACATAGTTACCGGCACTGACAATATCACCGTTCAGAAAAAGGAAATCCGTAGCAGCCGAGTCAACCTGCTGTGCAAGAGTACGATACTCCCCTACCTGCATATGAATGTCATTGAAAACAGAGAATCTGCATGTTGAAGCCTCAGGATCAAAGGTCCGGACACGCTGCCACGCTCCCTCATAGCAGTCTCCGAAGCGCGGATTACGAGCATTACTGTCATCTACCAGTTCCTGTCCGCATACCCGGTAACAAAGTTCAGCTCCCGGTTGGAGTCCATCAATCTGTATCCTATGCAGCCGCTTGAAGATGCGCCTGCCGGCAAAGGTCTCCCAGATCTGTCTTCCGTCGGATAGTTCCAAATAAGCCATTCCGGGCTTCTCGCTCATCCAGCATATCGTCACGCGATCAGCACGCGACTCTGTCACCCAAGGACCATACTCAATGTTCCCAGCCCATCCCTGAAGGCAGGTCATCACACCTACCAGCAATATCATCAGTTTTTTCATATTCACCATCATTTTCGACGAAGATACAAAAGATTCGCATAGATCGTACATAAGATTCAGTTAAAGAGAGAGAGTTTTGCGCGAATCTTTGACATTCCTGCCAAAGCGGCATATGCAGAATTGATCTCGCTATTCGTTTCCATAACAGTTACACTACTGCAGATTGCTTTTCTGTGCCAAACAGCAATCATGGCGGGATTCAGCAGAAATAAAGGTATTCCGGTTTTTTTTCTAACTTTGTCAAGATACATTCTAACTAAAACCTGGATTTATGCCTATTCAAGTAAAAGCAGTTTCCTCGAAAAAGGAAATGAAGACATTTGTAAGATTCGGAAACAGACTCTACAAAGAAAACAGATATTATGTGCCGGCAATGCCGCTTGACGACATGGCGACATTTGATAAAGATCAAAACGGAGCATTTGCATTTTCAGAAGCTGAACTATACCTTGCCTATAAGGACGGAGAAGTCGTAGGCCGAGTGGCTGCGATCATCAACAAGAAGGCGAATGAGGCTTGGGATGTGAAGCAGGTCCGATTCGGATGGATCGACTTCATCGATGATATGGAGGTGTCCGGCGCACTTCTGGATGCAGTCATCGCCTTCGGACGCAAACATGGAATGACACAGATCGTCGGTCCTCTCGGCTTTACCGATTTCGATCCAGAAGGAATGCTGGTGGAGGGATTCGACCGCATCAGCACAATGGCTCTCATTTATAACCACCCCTACTATCCGGAGCACATGAAGAAGCACGGATATATCAAGGAGACCGGATGGATAGAAAACAGGATCATAATACCTGAAGCATTGCCGGAAAAGTTCAATCGTGTAGCAGATCTGGTGCATCAGAAATATAATCTTAAAGTAAGGAAGTTTACTACAAGACAGATCAAGGAACTTAATTATGGAAGGAAATTCTTCCATCTGATCAACAAGACATATTGCAATCTGTATGGATTCTCTTTGCTTTCAGACAAGCAGATCGATGATTTCGTAGATACACATCTCAGCCTGATCGACGCCAGAATGCTTACCTTTATCGAAGATGAAAACGGTGAGCTGATTGCAGGAGGAATCAGCATGCCTTCAATTGCAGAAGCTCTCCAGAAATGTCGTGGTGAGCTACTCCCGTTCGGATGGTGGCATCTGCTTAAAGCAATGTTCTGGAAAAGGTCTGACACAGTGGAACTGCTCCTGATCGGAGTGCTTCCGGAATGGCAGAGAAAAGGTGTTGTGGCGCTTCTTTTCCAGGATCTTATAAAGATTTATCACGAGATGGGATTCAAGTATGCCGAAACTAACGCCATGCTGGAGGACAACCTGAAGATCCAGTCCATGTTCGAGTCTCTCGAAAGAAAGATTCACAAGAGACGCTGGGTGTTTGGAAAAGAAATTAGAATAAAATGAAGAAAACCCCTTTAGAGCAATTCTAAAGGGGTTTTCTTGAGGTGCCTAGCGCACGGGGAAGATGATATGGGTCGAAACACATAGAGACTTGCCCTATTATCCCGCATCATCAACTCATTAGATTTCAACACCTTATAAATTATATCAGATTTCACCATTACCAAAACGTCCCAATCAATTATCAAAAAGTAGCCTCAATGTAGCCCCTATTCTCAAATGTCTAAAATGCAATACAAAGACACTCAAAAGCTACAAGTACGCATATACATAATATCAGTGATTAGGCTAAACTTCTGCACTTCCGTTCATTTGAAATGCTGGAGTCTTTCAACGAGCTGGCCGACTACTGACATTCACTAAGCAGGGAGACGTTCGAGGGCGGCGACTTGCACTGGAGACTACGGCACTGATGTCGCCTCCCATGCACCGGAGGCACGCCTTAAAGGCGAATCTCTTGACTTTCGTAGAAAGGCCAGAGTTTCGCGGCGGGCCGGAGTTATAGATAGTCGTCTTCTGACGATCCGCTTGCGGTCGGAAGAGGACGAGTGCCGCTTATATACAATAAATGCCTGGCATGCCAGGCACATATCTCATAGATAAAAGGGAATTTAGTTCCATGTACTGAAATGGATATTTTTGGCGTTCTCTTCAGCTTTATTTATGATTGATGAAGGATAGCCGCATAACCTGAGAAGTGAAATAGCGTTACGGGTATAGACCACACCAGGGATAAGCGTGTACGAGAAACGTATCTGTTCTGAATCAATCGTTTCGTTGAAATGATATGTGTCAAGAGTTGTTTCAAGTCCACGGGCAAGCTCTATGTCATGAGTAGAAACAACTGCTATCGTGTTTTCCAGAGATGAAAGATGCCTGATTACAGCATCAGCTATAGAAATTCGTTCTACAGTATTGGTTCCTTTGAATATCTCATCGATAAATACAAAGTCAGTGGTATGATTATCAGCTGAAGTGCATTTGTCCACAATGGACTGGATTCTTAAGACTTCTGACATATAGTAACTCTTTCCTTCATCAAGATTGTCCGATACTGAAAGAACAGAGTGCAGACGGCATTCCGGCAATGAGAACGCTGAAGAAAAACTCATATTCAATGCATATGACGACACGATGTTTACTGCAAGTGTCCTCAGAAATGATGATTTTCCTGACATATTGGAGCCGGTAATGATTGCGGACTTATCTATCTGAATGCTGTTAGGCACGCAGTTGTTGATGAGAGGATGATATATGTTATCGGCTTTCAAAGTTTTGGACTGCGAACCAAAAGTCGGTGACGACCATACGAAACAGCAAGAGTCCATCCACGACCTGAATGAAGCTATTGAATAAAGGGCGTCCCAACCTCCGACATATTCAAAAAGAGTTCTTGAATCCTTGCTCACGTCATCCATCTTTTTGAGTATTGCATAGGTCTTGATCGGCTCAATGCACAAAAGAATCTTGACGAGTTCAATAAGGATATAGAACATCGCCATGAAGTCAGATTCAAGAATGCCGTTCAAGCTGAATAGCCTGAGCCTTTTAGATAACTTTGCAAGGTTTTTTATTGAAAGATTGACTCCCTTTAGGTCATTATATCTGTCCACATCAGAAAGCTTGACGGAAGCCTGTCTGAGCCTATCCAGCTGCATGAGCGGACGAATATACAGGTCTACATATGACTTGTTGGCATAGTGCAGGCATACATTTAGTGTCAATACTGCTACTGCAAAAAAGATTGCAGCTGCAGGGGGAAGAAAAACAAGCAACAAAACGAATGCAGCAAGTTCGGC
The DNA here is from genome assembly GCA_045614445.1 of Candidatus Cryptobacteroides sp. GTDB lineage: Bacteria > Bacteroidota > Bacteroidia > Bacteroidales > UBA932 > Cryptobacteroides. The sequence goes on from JAZLCW010000069.1 coordinate 26,727, forward strand.
CAATGGTATCAGCCAAGAGAACTTGTGCCAACGCCCGATCTGCACGGACATATTCAAAAGTTCACTGACAGATATTCCTTTTTTAAGATTTACCGCACCTAATGCTGATTCTATCCGGATCCTGAAATCGTCGTCTTCTATGATTCGCGTGGTATCCTTTTCATCATTCACAGATCTTGCGCTTCGCTTCATCTGTCTGAATCTATCGTAGAGCATAAGTTCTCCAACCGGAGTAATGCATCGGTTGGAGTATCCGAAAAGATCATCCAGGTCGATATCCTTACACACGTCATCATCCAATGTGACATCTTCACCACGATAAAAACGTAAATAGGCCCTGATGCTGTCAATGTCAGTCGGATTATCCTTCAGTATTCCGAATGTCGATTTGTGGATTTGCTTCATAGAAGATCAAGAGACATGTAAATTGGAATTTAATTATTCAAACGCCACAAACATTTCTTCAAAGTTGAAGATAACCTTTTTGAACTGCTTCAGAAGACCCATACCGAGGCGTCCGTCACGTGATGAGGATACTGTTCCGTTGGCAGGGACTGTTGCCGGGAGGTCTTTAAACTCGGCAGATGATGTTCCGATTGTCAGTTTGAATTCTGGAACCTTTACAATCTCAAGCTGCACTGTGCCTCCGTGTCCCCATACATTCTGTGTCTCGACAGGAAGTGCTGCCGCCACTTCTGCATTCTTGGCAAACCAAAGATCAGAGAGGTTGGCTCCGCTGGCTCCAGTATCAAGTATGAATGTATATCTGTTTCCATTGGCGTCTGTGGACTCAACAACTGGAATATTCGTCTCAAGAATGATATTTCTTCCTGATGCTGGCAATACAGTAGTCTGAGCTGGAATAATCAACGTCATTGCAGCAAGGTCAATCTGAATCTCTCCAGCTCTTTCGATGAAGTCCATGCCGAGCACAGCGTCAACCTTGAGAGG
>JAZLCW010000070.1:0-1828 GCA_045614445.1 Candidatus Cryptobacteroides sp.
GACACAATCTTTTCTATGGCAGCGTCAAACTGCATTTGATTCAACTTTCATCACTCCTTCGAAACAACATTGTAACATAAATAGCCAGATAATTCAATGACTTTTCGACAATTATCGTATTCTTTTCAGAGGATTGTTGCAGACACCACAACGATATTTATCAGGATATTGGATAAGCTTACTTTCCTTCTCGCGGTAATACTCTTTACCACAGTGGGTACATTTAACCGCATAACGGTTTGTTCGTTCCTTCGGCTTATACTCTAATCCTTTCTCCTCATAACTGGTAGCACGCTTAATGGTATACTGAGGCAAAAGACGATTAACCTTCGCGGCAAGCTCCTTCCATTTGCCTTTATGACCATGGCAGCCCTTAACAGTATGGAGCAATTCATGGAGAATGGTATTCTTTGCTGCCTGATCGCTGACATTATCCTGCAAAATACGTTCTGCAATGCTGATGTCATATAAACCGGGCAAATACTGTTTACACAATCCCCAACGACATTTTGCGCGAGTGTTTACAATCCATCTGTTTACCTTACCGGGTTGAATCCCAATAGAGAGCAGATCTGCCTCGCACTCGGCTGCTAACTTTTCTAAATCCTTCATATATCTTCTCCAATCTTATCTTATTATACGGATTTATTCAGAGAATTCAATCCTTACTGTTGTATTTGAGACTCAAACTCCTCAATGATTTTGCCGTCCTTTTTCGCCTGTTGATAGATCTTCTCCCCATCGGTTTCAGGCTCATAGACTTCGAGGAAGAAACTAATATCGTTCTCACGAGGGAATAGCTTATCAAAGATAGCTACAAAATAATCCTCCGGAATAACGAAATTAGTTTCTCCTGTCGGCTCTTCATCGGGACCGTTACCATAGATCCAGGCACGGTTTAGTTCAAGTTCTCTCTTGACATGAATCTTGATGACTTCACCCTCCTATTCTTTGATGGCAAAATCACGGATAACATCTTCTTTTTCTGCGCTGATAATAGCACCGAAGGCACGATTGAAGTCTTCCTTTTTAACGAAAATGACCTCGTCATCACTATAAACAAGTTTTACCTTGTCTTCGCCCTCAGGCACCCACACAGATAAATAAATTCTTTCACTCATGATTTTTTCTCCTTCCTGTTAACTTCTCGAACTGAACACAGCTTTTCCATTCTTATCAATTCGCATTTGTAGTTCCTTGACACGAATCAGGTACATATATGCCTCTTCAAGCTGCTCCAGGGTAAAATGACCGAAATGACAGTCCTCGACGTCGATATTCATCTTGTCTGCCAACCATCGGTACATAGCTGTTCTGTAGGTGCGCTTCTGCTCTTTATCCATCCAATGGCGGTCGAACAGAGTATGGCACCTTTTCTTCGCATTTCGCATTCTGCTGTCAGCAAGCAATCCAAGTGCCTCATCAGGTCTTGGCTCGTGCGTACCGACAAATGCGCCGCATTTCGTACAAAGGTAACACTTTCCGCTACCGTAAGGCTTCCCGTAAACTTTGGAATTTGGCACAAGTACAACCTTGCCACGGCAAAGATTACAGGTCTTAGGATGCAAGTCCACCATATATCTCCCTGCCTTTCCTTGCCGCCGCAATCCAGAACGGATCGTAGGCAAATGCGATATCATACCAAAGACCGCTACCATCGTTCGCCTTAAAAATCTGGGCAAAACAACGAGTACCGGTGTTTCTCTGAAATTCTTCCAATATCCTTTTAGATTTAAAGGAAACCTTCACATACAGATCGCTGTAGTGATGGTCTATTTCCTCAGGCGGTATGCCGCCATCCAAAAAGCACTGATACAAGCTTTTGATC
>JAZLCW010000071.1:0-17811 GCA_045614445.1 Candidatus Cryptobacteroides sp.
TTAGCCTATTTCAGCACCATTGCAAAGAGTCTCCGCAGGCGTAACGAACCTCATTTTGCCATCATTCTGACGCGCCATAAGAATCATACCCTTAGACTCGATGCCACGGATCTTGCGCGGAGCAAGATTGGCAAGAATACAGATCTGCTTGCCCACCATCTCCTCCGGAGAATACTGCTCGGCAATACCCGAAACAATCACTCTCTTGTCGATACCAGTATCAATTGTAAGCTTAAGAAGCTTGTCAGTCTTCGGAACACGCTCCGCCTCGAGAACAGTAGCTGTACGGATATCCATCTTGCCGAAATCATCGAAAGTGCACTCTTCCTTCTGCGGGGTAACTACAGCAGCCTCTGCAGCCTTGGCCGCAGCCTCGCGCTCAGCACGGATTGTCTCGAGACGAGCGATCTGAGCATCCACCACCTCATCTTCTATCTTAGCGAAAAGAAGGGTTGCAGGATTGAGCTGATGACCGGCAGGAAGAAGTGAAGGATTTCCTAGATCGTCCCAAGAAAGAGTCAATCCATCATATGAAACACCTGTATGAAGAGCTGCACCCTCACCCGCAGTGTAGATATTCTCGCTTACAGAACCCTCTTCACCTGCACGGTGGTCGTTTCCTGCAACGATTCCCACATTCAGGATACCACGGAGCTTCTCAGAAGAGAACGGAAGGAAAGGCTCGAATGCAATCGCAAGTGAAGCACAGATCTGGAGAGAAACGTTCAGGATAGAAGCTGTTCTGTCCATATCGGTCTTAGCCACCTTCCAAGGCTCTGTATCAGTCAGATATTTATTACCAAGACGGGCAATGTTCATAGCCTCCTTCAAAGCCTCACGGAACTTATATCCGTCGAGGTAGCGCTGCATCTCATCCTTAAGCGGCTGGATCTGTGCAAGTGTCTCTGCATCAATAGCCTCAGGTTTGAGATCAGCAGGAACCTTACCATCGAAATACTTATGCGTAAGCACCACGGCACGATTCACGAAGTTACCGAGGATAGCCACAAGCTCACTGTTGTTGCGTGACTGGAAATCCTTCCATGAGAAGTCGTTGTCCTTGGTCTCTGGAGCATTTGCAGTAAGCACATAACGGAGAACGTCCTCCTGTCCTGGGAACTGCTCGAGATACTCGTGAAGCCATACCGCCCATCCGCGTGAAGTAGAGATCTTGTCACCCTCGAGATTCAAGAACTCGTTTGCAGGGACATTGTCCGGAAGGATGTAGCTTCCGTCCGCCTTAAGCATTGAAGGGAAAACGATGCAATGGAAAACTATATTGTCCTTTCCGATGAAATGAACAAGCTTTGTATCCTCGCTCTTCCACCACTTCTCCCAGCTCTGAGGCAGAAGTTCCTGAGTATTGGAAATATATCCGATAGGAGCATCGAACCATACATAAAGCACCTTTCCGTCTGATCCCTCAACCGGAACAGGAACACCCCAGTTAAGGTCACGGCTCACCGCACGTGGCTGGAGACCGCCGTCGATCCAGCTCTTGCACTGGCCATAAACATTGCTTCTCCATTCCTTGTGACCATCAAGGATCCACTCTGAAAGCCACTTCTCATACTGATCCAGCGGCAGATACCAATGCTTGGTCTCCTTCTTCACAAGCTCGCCTCCGCTGAGTGCCGATTTAGGATTGATGAGTTCGTCCGGGCTGAGTGTAGCACCGCACTTCTCACACTGGTCACCATAAGCTCCCTCTGCACCGCAACGTGGGCAGGTACCGGTGATATATCTGTCAGCGAGGAATGTCTTGGTCTCCTCATCATAGTACTGTTCGCTCACCTTCTCGATGAACTTGCCCTCATCATAAAGCTTGCGGAAATAATCAGCCGCATTCTTGTGATGAGTCTTTGATGAAGTTCTTGAATAGATATCGAAATTGATTCCAAGTCCGGTAAAAGAATTCTTGATTATCTTGTGATACCTGTCCACGATGTCCTGTGGAGTACATCCTTCCTTCTGGGCCTTGATGGTGATAGGCACTCCGTGCTCATCCGAGCCGCAGACATAAAGGACATCCTCTCCCTTCATCCTGAGATATCTCACATAGATATCCGCAGGGACATACACACCGGCAAGGTGGCCGATGTGGACAGGACCGTTGGCGTATGGAAGCGCACAGGTCACAAGCGTTCTGTTGAATTTCTTGCTCATATTATCTTTGTTTTATATATTTTTCCTACTTCATTCTGGCGATCACACTCGTCCCAGCTCGTTGTTCAGGCGGGTGCGGGCCTTGTTATACTCACCTATCTTCTCCAGTATCTCCACCTGACGCTCAGGATCAGCCTCTACGGCCAATCGAGCCGTCAGTTCGCGCAGTACCAGCTCCACTTTCTTGCACTGATATGCCAGAAGAGCCTTAGGTATGAACTGGACAAGCTTGGTAGAAGTCGCAGTCATAGACTGTTCATATGTCTTGACAGTGATCTGATATTTCTCTATCAGGAGTTCGCGCGCTACCTCAGCAATCTCTGCATCCATGCTGTTCAGAAGTCTGGTCTGGATCTGCTGCTGAGTCAGCCCCTCATCATACATCCTGAAATATTCTTCATAAACCTTTCTGAATGACTGGTTTACAAAATCCGCATCATCATCTGCCAATATCCCGTCGATAAACTCAGCGACATTGATCACCTCTCCCTCTATGTAATATTTCGAATCTACATCGAACTGAAGATCCGTACATCCTTCCTCCAGAATGAATCCCAGAAGCTCCTTCTCGCAAGGAACAAGATGAGGTTCGTTCAGCACAAGCGGTCCTTCCTGAATCATTGGAATCTGCACCTGCGGGGCATCCATAACAGGATCTCCCGGATAATAATCGTCCGGCATCGGAGGCGGAACATCATCTCCTGCTGGCGGCAATGGCTGATAAGCCTGCTGCGACTGATATTGTCCCGTCATAGCGGAAGAACGCGACTCTTCGCGCTCCTTCTGCCTCTGATCGGCGACAAGCATCTCGCTCCTGGTCTTATTGACCCTTTCAGCGAGAATCCTTTCGTCCATTTCGAAGCGCTCGGCACTGCTATGTGTATATACCGAACGGACAATCGCATCTGGTATCAGGGCAATCGTATCGGCAATATCATTGATAAGAGTTGCCCTTTTCAGCGGATCGTTTCCGGCCTCGCCCAAAAGCAGCTCGGTCTTGAAACCGATGAAATCCTGTTCATTTCCGGCAATATAGTCCTGAACTTCCTCCAGAGAATGTCTGCGTGAAAAGTCATCAGGGTCCTGACCATCAGGCAGAAGCACTACCTTCACATTAAGACCTTCCTTCAGCACCAGTCCGATACCCCTGAGAGCCGCCTTGATACCTGCTCCGTCACCATCATAGATGATCGTTATATTGTTCGTGAATTTCCTTATCAAGCGGATCTGCTCCACTGTGAGCGAAGTACCGCTGGAAGCCACCACGTTCGTGATACCCAGCTGATGCATCGAGATTACATCCAGATATCCCTCTACAAGAATACACTTGTCCTGACGGGAAATTCCGTTCTTTGCGAAATAGATCCCGTAGAGCGACTTGCTCTTTACGTATATCTCGCTTTCAGGCGAATTGATATATTTCGCGACAGTCTTGTCAGTCCTCAACGTACGGCCGCCGAAAGCGATTACACGTCCACTGACCGAATGTACCGGGAACATCACGCGATCGAAGAAACGGTCGACCAGCTTTCCATCGTCATATTTGAGGCATACACCCGAATCGATCAGGAATTCCTCCTTGTATCCTGCTGCACGGGCCGCCTCTGACAATGCTCTTCGACTGACCGGCGCCCAGCCAAGCCCGAACTTCCTGATAGTCTCATCCTCGAGGCCACGTTTACGGAAGTACTGCATCGCTATCGCCTGTCCATCAGGAGTCTGCAGGCTATCCTGAAAGAATTTACCGGCATATTCCGACGCCAGAAGAAGACTCTCATGTCTCTGCCTCTGGGCGATCTCTTCAGCTGTTTCCTCCTTTTCGACTACCTCTATATGATATTTTTTAGCCAGATACTTCAATGCCTCGGTATAAGACATATTCTCGTGCTCCATCACGAAGCCTACAGCCGTACCTGACTTTCCGCAGCCGAAGCATTTATATATTCCCTTTGAAGCGGAAACCGAAAACGAAGGAGTCTTCTCGTTATGGAAAGGACAGCACGCAATATGGTTGGCACCTCGCTTCTTCAATGTCACGAAGTCCCCTACCACATCCACGATCTGAACCGCATCGAGGATCCTGTTTACCGTTTCCTGAGGAATCATTTACTGCTCGTCTATCTGATTATCCACATCGTCCACCTGAGCCTGCTGCTCATCCACCTGCTCATACTCTCTCACCTTCTTCATTCTAAACGAAGAAATGAACTCCGATACGCCGTAAAGAATCAAGGCAGATCCGGCAATGATGATCATCACAGACTCTGCAAACGGATTGAACAGAAGAAATCCGCCAATCAATGTAACTGCCGCCGGAAGCACGAATGCACCTGTACCCAATGTCACAACTCGCCTCGCACTCACTATTGCAATAAGCTGAACTATTCCGAAAACAAAGAGCACAAAACCGATGAGATATATCATGAACTTAGCAATCGCTTCCGGATGAGTGAACATCAAGAAACCTATCAGAAGGTTGATCACTGCATTGAAAGACATCAGAGGAAATGTTCCCCTTGCTTTATCTCTAAAGCCCACAATCAGGGAAACTACAGCAGAAGCAAAGATGAATGCAGCAATGATCTTCACCACCAGAGCGAGCGCACTCGCTGGAAAGACTACCATCATAATTCCGACAGCAAGAGCTATCAAGGCCCTCATAGGACCATTTATCCTGCTCTTATAACCGAATATAACCATCTGTATTCCAATTAATTATTAAACTAATGCATCATAGCCTGAGCGTAATCGGCCCAAGTGTCCCCCTGTGACCAAGGCAGGCTACAGCACATTAAATGCAAAAATAGGAATTTTTTAGTATTTTTGCCGCCGTTTTTCTGTTTAATATGCATTTGTTCGATAACCATAATCATAGTCAGTTTTCCTTCGACGGAAGCAGAACAAGCGTAGAAGCCAGTACCCGCGCAGCCGTAGCAGCAGGTCTGATAGGAATATGCTTCAGCGATCACTGCGACCATTATGTCCCGCCGATGAAGGCATCCTTTGAAAATCTGAAGCCGGAATATTTCGACGTTCAGCAGCAACAGGCAGAAATCACCCGCATACAGGGACTGCTTGGGGACAATATCAAGATACTCAAGGGCATCGAGATCGGAATGTACGAAGACTGTCACGAACAGATCCGCAAAGTACTCAATGATAATTCGTTCGATCAGGTGCTCGCCTCAGTGCACTACATCGAGAAGACAGACCCCTACTATGGAGGCTATTACGATGACAAGGACTGGGAACAAGCATACGGCAAGTATCTCGAGACAATATACAGAGAAATGACCTGGCTGAAGGATTTCGACATCATGGGCCACTATGACTATATCGTCCGCTATGCTCCCTACCCTGTCACATCCATCCGCTATCGCGACTTCAGCGACATATTCGACGAGATGTTCCGATATCTCATTCATGAAGGCAAAGCCCTGGAAATCAACACCAAAAGTTACGAAGGCCACAGAGGACGCATCGTAGAACTGGACAAGGATGTCCTTCTGAGATATCGCGAAATGGGAGGCGAAATCATCAGCCTCGGATCCGATTCGCACGAACCATCACGTGTCGGCGCAGGCTTCTCCCGCCACGCAGCCCTGCTGAAATCTCTCGGATTCCGATGGACCGCCCACTACGAAAACCGCAAGCTTGTCCAGCTGGCGTTATAAGAAACCGAACTCTATAGCATAATTAAAAGCCGCTCACGGATTTCGCGAGCGGCTTTGCTATCATATGCCCATCCGGGCAGTATAATGTCTTTAGAACGGAAGGTCATCCTCCACAGGAGAGCTCATATCGTCTGCTGACGGCATCGGTGCTCCTGTCGGAGCCGAATATGAACCGGCTGACTGAGCGTAATTATAACCAGGTGTCTGGACCGGAGCAGCTCCGACATAGCCTGCACCACCTGCAACTGCACCGGTAGCATAATCCGTCTGTGCTGCACCTGCCGGCTCGATTCTCCAAGCTCTTACATCAGTGTACCAACGTCCGTTGTACTCACGGCTGCTGAGATTCACCGACACCCTGACCTTGTCGCCGACCTGATATTTATCAAGCTCTTTCACCTTGTCATCTCCCCAGACATTCATACATACCTGAGAAGGGAAATTGCCTTCCTGATATTCCAGGATGAATTCCTGCTTAGCCCAAGCACCTCTTGCCGAAGTACCAGTCTGCACAGGAAGTTTGCGGGCTATTCTGCCCTCAAGTTCCATTGCCATTATTAGTTCTCCTTCGCTACGAACTTACCTACCTTGAGAACCTCTACATCGAATACGAGTACAGAGTTAGGCTCGATAGCGCGGTTTCCTCTTTCACCGTATGCAAGGTCTGAAGGAATGTAAAGAGTAGCCTTTCCACCCTCACCGAGAAGACCGAGACCCTCAGTCCATCCTCTGATCACGCGGTTAGCAACGAACATTGTAGAGTCGTTCTCATCGAATACAGTACCGTCGAGGAGAGTACCCTTGTAGTTAACCCATACAGTATCCTGTGGAGCGATCTTCTCTGCTGCACCCTCAGCCTCGATTGTGTACTGGAGACCGCTTGCAGTAGTCTCCACATTCTCCTTGAGAGCGTTCTTTGCAAGGAATGCCTTACCCTCAGCAAGGTTCTTAGCTGCCTTGTATGACTGCTTCTTTGAAATGTAACCATTGAGGATTCTGCTCATCTCGTTAGGGTTGATCTCGAACTGTTCACCGAAGTTAGGATCATAAGGAGAACCTTCTGCCTTGAGGAAATCCTGGATACCCTTCTTGAGCTCTGCCATATTGATCTCGTTGAGATCCTCAGCAAAAGCGTTGCCTTTGATAATAGAACCGAAGTTCACACCGAGAAGGTAGCTTGCTGAATCAGTCTCAGCAGTTGTAGGAAGCTCTGCATCTACTGCAACACCCTTAGATGCTGTGTTGCAAGAAACAGCGAGTGCTGCTGCACAAGCTGCGATTGCGAAAAATTTGATTGCCTTCATTGTCTTAAGTTTTATTTGTTTATAAAAAATTTCAACACATCTTGCAAAGGTAATGATTTTTTGGATTACACCACATTTTTATTTCACCAATCACACCTATATATAAAGAATCTGTGATTTAAGACCATCTGACACTTATCTAACCGAGAAAAATTTTGAAAATTCAGGAAAAAGTTTATAATTTTATAATCCAAAACTTTCGGATTATGTCAACTGATTCTGCAATGTTACACGCCAAGTTAAAGGAGTTCTTCGGATTCGACTCCTTCAAGGCAGACCAGGAACGTATCATAAAACATCTTGTGGACGGTAACAACGCCTTTGTCCTGATGCCTACCGGCGGAGGCAAATCCATGTGCTACCAGCTCCCTGCGCTTGTGATGGAAGGAACAGCGATTGTAATTTCCCCACTCATCGCGCTTATGAAGAATCAGGTGGACGCAATCCGTGGTTTCGTAGCAGGCAACGACGGAATCGCACACTTCCTTAACTCGTCCCTGAACAAGGTCCAGATCAACGAAGTGAAGAAAGACCTTATATCAGGAGCGACCAAACTTCTATACGTAGCCCCCGAATCACTCACAAAGGCAGAAAATGTAGCAATGCTGAAGGAGATAAAGATTTCCTTCTATGCTATCGATGAGGCACATTGTATCTCTGAATGGGGACACGACTTCAGGCCGGAGTACAGACGTATCAGAAACATAATTGAAGAAATCGGAGCCGCACCTATCATTGCCCTGACCGCCACAGCGACTCCTAAGGTTCAGAGCGACATTCTCAAGAATCTGGGTATGCCGGACGCGACGGTATTCAAGTCGTCATTCAACAGGCCGAATCTCTATTACGAAATCAGGGACAAATCCGACCCTAAGAGAGATATCATAAAATATATAAAGCAGAACACTGGCAAATCCGGCATCATCTACTGCCTGAGCAGAAAGAAGGTCGAAGAACTTGCGGAGCTGCTGAACATCAATGGTATAAAGGCCGCGCCATACCACGCCGGACTCGACGCGAAGACTCGAGCAGAGAATCAGGACAAGTTCCTGATGGAAGAAATAGATGTGATCGTGGCGACAATTGCATTCGGCATGGGTATCGACAAACCTGACGTCCGCTTCGTGATACACTATGACATACCTAAGAGCATAGAAGGATATTATCAGGAAACAGGTCGCGCAGGTCGAGATGGAAAAGAAGGACAATGCATAACATTCTACAGCTACAAGGACATCCAGAAGCTGGAGAAGTTCATGCAGGGAAAACCTATCGCCGAGCAGGAGATCGGCAAGCAGCTGCTTATGGAGACCGTGGCATATGCAGAGTCGAATTCATGCCGCAGAAAGTTGCTGCTCAATTACTTCGGCGAGGACTATCAGATAGAGAACTGCGGTGCCTGTGATAATTGTCTGCATCCTAAAAGACAGTTTGACGGCCGTGAAGAAATGTCAATGGTCATCGAACTCATCAAGGCTCTTCCGGAGCGTGTCAAGATCGAGCATCTTGCAAACATCCTTGCCGGTGAGATGAATTCGATCATCAAATCATACCATCACGACAAACTGGAGCTTTTCGGAGCCGGTAAAGATCATTCTGCAAGATTCTGGTGTGCGGTAATCCATCAGGGAATGGTGATGCATCTGATACATAAGGACATCGAATCATACGGTCTTATTTCCGTGACTGCCAAGGGTCAGGAATTCTATAACAACCCATATGAGCTTACACTTACGGAAGACAGGGAATTTGCTGAAGGCGAGGATGACGATGATGACTCAGCTGCTGCCGCTAAGGGTGGCGGAGGAGGAGATCCTCAGCTTCTGGCTATGCTGAAAGACCTCAGAAGAGATGTCGCGAAGAAGAAGAAACTCCAGCCTTGGGTAATCTTCGGAGATCCATCTCTTGAAGACATGTCCATTATGTACCCGATGTCGTATGACGAGTTGAAGAACTGTCAGGGAGTCGGCGAGGGCAAAGCCCGCAAATTCGGAAAGGAGTTTATAGAGCTCATATCCAAATACGTAGAAGAGAATGAGATAGAACGTCCTGACGACTTCGTGATGAAGTCCATTGTGAACAAGTCAGTGAACAAGGTGTTCATCATTCAGAGCGTTGACAGGAAACTTCCTCTGGAAGATATTGCAGATGCAAAAGGTCTGGATATGGAAGAACTTCTTGACGAAATCGAGGCTATCGTATTCTCCGGCACAAAGCTCAATCTCAATTATTACATCGAGCAGACTCTCGACGAGGATATCATTGAAGAAATTTATGATTATTTCCACGACGAGGCAGAATCGGACTCACTTGCTGACGCAATGGCCGATCTCGGATCTGATTACGACGAGCTGGAAGTACGTCTGGTACGCATCAAGTTCCTTTGCGAAGTCGCTAATTAACGGACCGGACTGTCATTTCCTACTTTGACATTGTCACCCTGCCTTGACCGGGGATCTACAATTCCATCCAACGGATATCCTTATCCCTACCCCAATACGACAGCTGGCGCTTTGCATAGCGCCTGGTGTTGCGTTGTATCAGCTCGACAGCACGCTCCAGCGAAGTGACAGGACCATCTCCCGGCGAAGTAGGTCCCCATCCTTCGGTTGATACCAGTCCCGCCTCAAAGTCCATCCAATCAAAGATTTCCTTATAGCCTACCGTCTGAAGGGCAGCCAGATCACGATATTGTACCAGAGAGCGGACTTCCTCCACAAGTCCCTCATCAATCATCTGGATGACACGGCGGTTTATGCGGTCATAAAGGACCTCACGCGGTCTTGTCAGACCTATTTTCTCCACCTCGAAGTCCCTTTTCTTATTCTGGGCTGTCTTGAACGAGGAGAAAGGCTTGCCTGTCATCAGACAGACCTCCAAAGCTCTCACTACCCTCTGTCCGTTGGCAATATCGATTGTCGCATAACTTTCAGGATCCAAAGCCTTGAGTTCCATCCTGAGATTGTCCACACCTTCTTCCTTCAGACGAAGCATCAGTTCATTTCTCAGCTGCAGGTCTGCAGAAGGGAAATCGTCAAGCCCGTTGACCAGGGCATCCACATAAAATCCCGAACCTCCAGCCATAACAAGAGTTTCATGTCCCTCATCGAAAAGACGATTGATAAGCTCCAAGGCCTCAAGCTCATACTTACCGGCTGTATAGAGATCGGTGACTGTGTGGGAATGAATGAAATAATGCTTCACCGCTTCGAGCTGCTCCTGCGATGGCACAGCCGTTCCTATCGACATTTCCTTATATATCTGACGGGAATCACAGGAAATTACGGGCGATCCATATTTGAGCGCCATCTCGATGCTATAGTCTGTCTTGCCCACTGCGGTAGGGCCCAATATTATCACCAACCGGCGCTTCATAACAAATTGATATTAAATAATTTACTTAAAAATGCCTGCTGTACGGATGCAGCAGGCATATATTATAATCAATTGAGAATCAGACAATAAGCCGGCACCCTACTCATCATCGTCTTCACCATAGATTTCCTCAGTCTCGTCATCAGAATCCTCTTCCACGTCCACATCATCATCATCGAAGTCATCATCATCCGGGTTCTTCTTCTTATCGTCAGGCAGGTCTTCAAATGCGACATAACCGTTCTCGAACTCGATCGGATTAGGGCCCTTGGTCTCCACCAGAAGAGGATAGATCACATTCCTGCGCTCATCAGTTGTACCTTCAAATGTAATGATCACACTCTTGACATTGGTGGTATCATAGAAATAGATGAACTTATCCTCACCTCTCTTGTGGCACTGTCCTGCTGTCACGCTGTCGATGGTTCCGAAACCGAAATCCTGGAAAACGCTGTAACGCGCAGCCACCTCACCATCCTTGTCAAATGCCTTGAAAAGCACTACCTGATCCTGAGGGAAATCCATATCCGCCCTCATCTGTTTATGGAAACTGTACAACGAGGCACTGTCTTTCACCTCATAAACTCTTGCAAATCCCTTTATACCCGGGAGTGAAACTCTATATTTCAGAATCATAGTCAGTTAGAATTGAATTATGCATAAAAATGCCTCCACCTACCGGGGAAGCGAAGCCAAAGTTAGTAAATTTTTCTTTCAGCCTGCATAAAAAATCGACATAAACATCGCGACGAAAAGAAATGTGAAAAAAAGTAAAACTATGTTTTACATTTCTATGAAAAATCACTATTTTTGATTTTCGGTATGGACACAACACAGATCCAGGATTCTTACAAAAGCATTGCAGCCGAGTCTAAGGGGCTGTTCAAGGACAATGGAAGCCGATTCATTGCCCATGCTTATCCCGTTGAAACAGAAGAAGAAGTAAAGGAGATCGTAGCGGCCCTGAAAAAGGAATACTATGACGCCAGGCATCATGTTTATGCCTATCGTCTTGGATATAAAGGAGACAAGTTCCGCGCAAATGATGACGGAGAACCATCCGGTTCATCCGGACGACCTGTCCTGGGGCAGATCGACTCTTGCGGTCTGAGCGATATCCTTGTAGTGGTGGTAAGATATTTCGGCGGCATCAAGCTCGGAATCCCCGGACTTATACGCGCATACAAGACTTCTACGGCAGATGCCCTGGCCAATGCGGAAGTCATTGAAAAGATAGCTTCCAGGATGTTCCGCGTACATTTCGGATATCTGAACATGAACGGTGTGATGAAGGTGATGAAAGATATGGGGCTGGAGCAGAAGAATCAGAAATTCGATATGGAATGCAGTCTGGATACGAGCGTGCGTCTGTCCCTTGTAGATACATTCCTGGAAAGGATCGGGGATGTGGAAGGCTGCCACATAGAAGAGTTGTAACCTTCGCCTAAGCACTGGACAAAAAGACAATAAATATAGTACGACATACGCAATATGAGCAAAAGTTTGATTTCAATCCGCGACTTCAGCAAGGAAGAGATACTGCACGTGCTGGAGACCGCAAAGGAGTTCGAGCAGAACAAAGTGCAGAACTTCCTGGAAGGCAAGGTGATAGCCAGTCTTTTTTTCGAACCTTCTACCAGAACGCGTCTTAGCTTCGAGACCGCGATCAATCGCCTTGGCGCCAAGGTAATAGGTTTCTCAGATGCAAGCAACACGAGCCAGAGCAAGGGCGAGACACTCAAGGACACCATAAAGATGGTGAACAATTATGTGGATATGATCGTGATGCGTCACCCGCTTGAAGGCAGTTCGAGATATGCTTCCGAAGTTGCTACAGTACCGGTAGTGAATGCAGGAGACGGTGCGAACCAGCATCCGTCACAGACTCTTCTGGACCTGTACTCGATCCTCCAGACACAGGGTACTCTCGAAGGATTGACCATCAACATGGTTGGCGACCTCAAATATGGCCGTACCACCCATTCTCTCCTTCAGGCCATGTCACATTTCAATCCTAAATTCATTTTCACTGCCCCTGAAGAGCTGAAAATGCCTAAGGAATATAAATCCTTCCTCGACAGAAGGGGTATCGAATATATCGAGACAACTTCATTGAACGAGCATCTCAATGACTGCGATATCCTCTATATGACACGTGTACAGCAGGAAAGATTCACCGATCCTATGGAGTACGAAAGAGTGAAGGATGTCTATACACTCAATGCTTCAATGCTCGGGAATGTAAGGGAGAATATGAAAATCCTGCATCCTCTTCCACGCGTTACGGAAATCGATCAGGATGTGGATGACACTCCATACGCATATTATTTCAAGCAGGCGGAAAACGGACTCTATGTCCGCATGGCCATCATCAGCTATCTTTTAGGTTATAGATAAACAGAAGACTATGTCAAGAAAAGAATTGGTAGTCAGCGCATTGGAGAATGGTACCGTATTGGACCATATACCCGCTGAAAATGTATATAAGGCTCTGGACATCCTGAATCTGAAGGGCATCGACCAGCAGATCACCATCGGAATCAACCTTACCAGCAAGTTCTTCGGCAAGAAGGGCATCATCAAGATCGAAGACAAGTTCTTCGAAGACGAGGAGTTGAACAAGCTTGCGCTCATCGCTCCTAAGGCTACAGTCAATGTGATCCGCGATTTCAAGGTAGTGGAGAAGAAGAAACTGGTCATGCCGGAAGAGATTCACGGAGTGGCAAAGTGCCGCAACCCGAAATGCGTCACAAATCACCAGCCTGTCAAGACATGGTTCAAGACCATTGACAATGGTAATGAAATTTCACTCTTGTGCCATTATTGCGAAAAAATCACCGACTCAAAACACATTTTCTAATTTAAATCATTATCTTTAGCGCGATTTTGATTACAAATTTTAAAAACCACATAAAACAATGAAAAAAGTACACAATTTCAATGCAGGTCCTTGCGTATTGCCACAGCAGGCAGTTGACAAGGCTATCGACGCTCTTAAGGATTTCGCTGGTTCAGGTATGCCGGTAATCTGCGTTTCACACAGATCAAAGGAGTGGGATGCTGTAATGGACGAGTGCCGCGCACTCTGGAAGGAGCTCCTCAATATTCCTGACACTCACGAGGTAGTATTCCTCGGCGGTGGAGCAAGCCTCGGTTTCCTCTATGTAGCAATGAACTTCCTCGAGAACAAGGCTGGTTATCTGGAGACTGGCGTATGGGCGAAGAAGGCATTGAAAGAGGCTAAGGGACTTGGAAACGCATATGCAGTGGCGTCTTCAGCAGAGACAACATTCAACTATATTCCAAAGGGTTACGAGATTCCTGCAGACCTTGACTATTTCCACGTGACTACTAACAACACCATTTATGGTACTGAGCTTCACGAGGATATCGACTGCCCTGTTCCTCTGATCGCAGATATGTCATCAGACATCATGAGCCGTCCTGTAGATGTAAGCAAGTATGCGATGATCTATGGTGGAGCACAGAAGAACGTAGGTCCTGCCGGCGTTACTTTCTTCATCGTAAAGAAGGATCTCCTCGGAAAGGTAAGCCGTTACATCCCTACAATGCTTAACCTCCAGACACATATTGACGGTGACTCAATGTTCAACACTCCTCCTGTATTCTCTATCTTCGTGATGAACGAGACTCTCAAGTGGGTTAAGGAAATGGGTGGCGTAGAGGCCGTCTATAAGATGAACCAGGAGAAGGCTGCCATCCTTTATGATGAAATCGACCGCAACCCTCTCTTCGTAGGTACAGCAGCGAAGGAAGACCGTTCGCTTATGAACGTATGCTTCGTTATGGCTCCAGGTTATGAGGCTCTCCAGGATGAGTTCATGGCATTCGCAAAGGAGCGCGGTATGGTCGGCATCAAGGGTCACAGATCAGTGGGTGGATTCCGTGCATCTATCTACAATGCTTGTCCAAAGGAAAGCGTTCAGGCACTCGTTGACTGCATGAAGGAGTTCGAGGCTCTGAAGAAATAATAATCCCTTCTGAAGAAAAACGTCATCCCCGGCTTGTCCGGGGATCTCAATCCCATTGAAAATGAAAGTATTAGTAGCAACAGAGAAGCCATTTGCAGCTGCAGCTGTGAACGGCATCCGTGATATTGTAGAAGGCGCAGGACATGAGCTTGCACTCCTCGAGAAATATACAGAAAAGGAGCAGCTCCTCGCTGCAGTTGCTGACGCAGACGCCCTTATCGTACGTTCTGACAAGGTTACTGCCGATGTAGTGGCAGCTGCTAAGCAGCTCAAGATCGTCGTACGTGCAGGTGCCGGTTATGACAATCTCGATCTCCCTTCATGCACAGAGCGTGGCATCGTGGCAATGAATACTCCGGGCCAGAACTCTAACGCAGTAGCAGAACTTGCTCTCGGCCTTATGATCTATATGTCACGCAACCAGTTCACTCCTGGAACAGGCTGTGAACTCAGCGGCAAGACTATGGGTATTCAGGGCTTCGGTAACATCGGACAGCTCGTAGCAAAGAAGGCTGTTGGCTTAGGAATGAATGTAATAGTTCTTGCACCTGTACCAGCTGAGAAGCATCAGGGCTGGAATACAGTTCCTACCATCGAAGAGCTCTACAGCAAGTCTGACTTCGTATCTGTAAATATTCCTGCAACTCCTGAGACTAAAGGAATGATCGGATACGACCTCCTTTCAAAGATGCCTAAGGGTGGCTGCCTCATCAATACAGCCCGCAAGGAGATCATCTGCGAGGAAGGACTCGACAAGGCGCTTGCTGAAAGAACAGACCTCAAATATGCTACCGACATCGCTCCTGTCACTTATGCAGAGCTTAAGGAGAAATACGGCAAGCAGATCTTCGCTACACCTAAGAAGCAGGGAGCAGAGACAGCTGAGGCTAATATCAATGCAGGACTCGCAGCAGCAAACCAGATCGTGAACTATTTCGCGACAGGCTGCACTAAATTCCAGGTAAACAAGTAATATTTTATGGTACGTGTAAAACCATTCGCGGCAATTCGCCCACCAAAGCAGTACGTAGAGGAAGTAGCTGCAAGACCATATGACGTCCTCAATTCAGTGGAAGCCAAGGCCGAAGCAGGCGAGAAATCACTTCTGCACATTACAAAGCCTGAAATTGACTTCGACCCTATCATTGACGAGCACAGCCAGCCTGCATACGACAAGGCTGTAGAAAACTTCAAGTGCTGGCAGGAAAAGGGATGGCTTGTACAGGATGAAAAGCCATATTACTATGTATATGCTCAGACAATGGACGGACGCACACAGTACGGTCTCGTTGTATGTGCACATACTGATGACTATGCTGAAGGAAAGATCAAGAAGCACGAACTCACAAGAAAGGATAAGGAAGAGGATCGTATGATTCACGTACGCATCCAGGACGCAAACATTGAGCCTGTATTCTTCTCATACCCTGACAATGCTGAGATCGATGCTATCGTGAACAAGTATATCGTAGGTGAGCCTGAGTACGATTTCACAGCAGCTGACGGATTCGGACATCACTTCTGGGTAATCGATGACCAGGCTGACATTGACCGCATCACAGAGATTTTCGCTGAGATTCCTGCGTTCTATGTAGCTGACGGACACCATCGCACTGCAGCAGCAGCCCTCGTCGGAGCAGAAAAGAAAGCTGCCAATCCAGAGCATACCGGAAACGAGGAATACAACTGGTTCATGACTGTAGCATTCCCTGACAGTCACCTTAAGATCATCGACTACAACCGCGTCGTAAAGGATCTGAACGGTCTTACTCCGGAGCAGCTGATCGCAGCAGTTTCTGAAGACTTCGACATCAAGGAAGAAGGTACAGAAATCTACAAGCCAGGCAGACTGCACGAGTTCTCTATGTATCTCGACGGAAAATGGTACTCTCTCGTGGCTAAGGAAGGTCGTTACGACGACAATGACCCTATCGGAGTCCTCGACGTAACAATCCTCTCAAACCTCGTTCTGGACAAGATTCTCGGCATCAAGGATCTCCGTACAGACAAGAGAATCGATTTCGTAGGCGGTATCCGTGGTCTTGGCGAACTCTCACGCCGAGTTGACAGTGGTGAGATGAAGGTTGCCTTCGCGCTCTACCCTGTTTCAATGAAACAGCTCGTCGACATCGCAGATTCAGGCAATATAATGCCTCCTAAGACCACTTGGTTCGAGCCTAAGCTCCGCAGCGGTCTCGCGATCCATAAGCTGTCATAAGCCAGATAAAAGACGATTTAAAGGTGCGTTTCATTCAACGCACCTTTTTATTTTACTTCCTTGTTCTGCTTCTCGTTTTGTACTTTCCGATCAATGAGATAATCTACAGAAAAACGACCTGGACCTGTAACAAAGAGAATGAGGAAAACGATCAGATATATGAGTGCAAGTTCACCTTCGGGCAATATTGCATCATGGATATCGAAGAAAGCGACTCCCATTGCAACAATCATCGGAACTGTCATAAGTCTGACAAGAAGACCGGCAATAAGAAAAAGAGAGCAGCAGAATTCACAGAAAATAGTAACCATAAGGGTCATATAACTGCCAAAACCCAGGACACTTGGATAGACATTCACTAATTCAGTGAAATTCATCATCTTATCCAGACCATGTGTGAAAAACAACACACCGAATACAATTCTTACAACAAGAATCAGTAGAGAAACTCCCTTACCTCTGAGATACTGAGGAAATAAAAAATCATAAAACATAGCAGTTGGTTTTAAAATCTCCTTGAAGCAATTCAAACTTTCTGCCAGAACGATATGAGCCGGATCTCTCACGACAATACAATAGGCCCGTAGATTGGAGGGAAGCGATGGCCTCTTCAGAGGCCGTGGCCGGGTCCGGCCGCAGCCAAGCGAAGGCCTAGGACGCAAAGGCCACCCGACCGCAGCGAAGCGAAGGGAGGCATGCCCCACCGGGGCTGTCCGAACCAAAGTGAGGACTGGGGGTGGACAGCTGCCACTTTTGCATACGAAAACACCCCGTCATCGGATGATGACAGGGTGTCGTATGAAAAAGTGGCAGCTACCTACTCTCCCACCTGGTGGGGCAGTACCATCGGCGATGGTGAGCTTAACTTCTCTGTTCGGAATGGGAAGAGGTGGATCCTCACCCCTATAACCGCCACAGTATGTTTCTGAGAAAAAACAACGTCGGAAGTCAGTGTCTGTCATAACAACTTTCTTTCCGCGTCAATTTGTGTCACTGTCTTTTATTTTAAGGCTGTTCCTCATTGATCTCACTCTCGTTCCCTGCAATAGCGCAGTCGGAAGTCAAGGAAATCCCACACAGAG
>JAZLCW010000072.1:0-3398 GCA_045614445.1 Candidatus Cryptobacteroides sp.
TGTATGATGCCGACAGATCAAAATGTCCGTATCCGATACCGACTCGTCCTCCGAGGGATAAAGAATTCGCCTCATATGTTCCGCGGGCATGCAGGTCTATCGGATAACCATATGCAGCCTCCGGAGCCACATACATATAGAAAGCACTTTTCTTCTGCCTGATCAGATTGAACTTAGGGGCCATTACAAGACGCAGCTGATGGAAATCGAAAGCATCGGCAGCATCTGCCTTATTTACGAAATTCCAGTATCCATACCTGAATCCAATCTCAAGATTCATGAAATTCCTGTTATCGCCGACACTTAACAGGATATGACCGCCATACACAGGAGCTCTGTCTTCAAGGGACATATTGACCGCACCGCCGATTCCCATGTTGAAGCCGACTTTAGTTGGGTTGGAAGGTTGTCTGTAACGTTTTCTGGCTGCCTTGTTCCATTCCTTAGTTACATACTCCCTTGTCTTCTCCGTCTTGGCATATGAAAGCATCGCCTCCTCCGTAGTACCGGCAAGAAAGGCCGGTGAAGAAGCCATCAGATATGCGACCCTGTCAGACACCTCATCATACTTTTCACTGTTCAGGTAAGTGTTGACGAAGTCTATACCGCGCGATATCTTGAGGACGGTTGCATCAGCGTCAAGATAGCTGTTATATGCCTTTAATTCTTGATTCTTGAGACGGAGCGACAGCATGTCCTTGGTGAGGGCAATGTGCTCTTCAGCCTTATCAAGCGCCTCAAGCACCGCATCGAAATCGCCCCTCTCATCCGCCTCCGACGCCTTCAGTCCCTCATATCGTCCGCGGGCAAAACGCTCATATGCCTTATACTCCAGAGGATATTCCAGATACGCCTCATATGCTTCCTTTGTTCCTGCAACCAAAGTCTTCTCCCACAGCCCCTGATCTTCTTTTTCCTGTCTTATCCTTGCTTCCTCCACCTTTATGAACTTGATCTGATCCTTCGCCTCGACAGCATGCCTTCCCTGCGGAAAATCAGCTAGATAAGACTCATAGGCCTCTACAGTATTGAGATATGAAACGGTTCCCCATTTATCATCGTCAAAGTTTACCGGCTCCTTGTGTGACATCATATATTTTCTCACGTCACCAGCCTTACGAGAAAAAGAGATCTGTGATTTTCCGGAATCATTTACAGAAATGCCGGAGAGCTTTCCTTTCGCAAGAGAAAGATACATCATCGAAACCACCTCACCTCCAGACTGTTGCATAATGCAATAATCATAGCCATCAGTGCCACCCACAGCATACTTGTCATCCTTATCCATATCCTCGGCAAAGCAATGAAGGAAGAACACCTTGTCTCCTGCCCGCACCTCACCGATGGCAGAAGAACTGTCTTCCATAAAGAAAGTGGCATTGACAGACTCATTTCCAAGCTGTCCATGCCACTCTCCACATATTGATTCAAGCTTTTGTAATCTTTTCTGAAGAATGTCATTTACTGATGCCTGAGACCGGCTCTGAGCATTGACATCCGATAAAGAATTAAAAAACAGAAGGGACACTGCCACCGCAGCAATAAATTTACTCATCTTCACATAACAATTTCTGCAAAGATAGTAAAACTATATCAAGCCACACTAACCAAACTTCCGGTATGAGAGAAATTTTGCTTATCGTCTGCCATGACGATCTCTTCATAGAGATGAAATTCAGGAGAAGCTATCTCGTTGTAAATCATCTCATCATCAAATTCATCATACCAGAATCTCTGATCAGCCTCGTTTCGAGCATCTGAAACAGCTTGTGCGGGATCTGAGAGATATCCCTCGATAAAGTTGTGAATTGCAGTCATGGTTTAAATTTTTAAATCGTCACATATGCGACCAAATCAAACCACGGGCCAAAGTATTACAAAATCTGTAATATTTTCACAACAACTGTGATTACTGCAAAGTAATGTACCTTCTGAGTATCTTTCCTTTTCTGTCGGTCTCGATTATAAAAGGCAACGAAGACAGGTCGAATGTCTCGAAAAGCCTGTCAGCCAAGGCTGGATCCGAGGCTGTAATCTTGTCAACATTGACCATCAGCACACGGGCCTTCGGATCTGCTGACACCAGAGCGGCAGCTGCCGCTTTTTCTGCCTTGCATATGTTGCAGTCCTCAGTATAGAACAGGATCAAGTTCCTGTCGCCGCCGATCTTTCTGAGATTGAATCTTCCGGACTTGGATTTTCCTGCAGTCAGCCTATCGCCGGGTACCTTGATGGACTTCAGGCGTGTTCCAGGCTGAGCCTTAAGCAGCAGACCGTTCATCATTTCTGCAAATCCGACTACCTTGAGCGAATCGTCCTGAGTACGCCATACATGATTGTCTGTAAGTATCATGCTGTCCAGAACATGCTTGAGGCCTTCCTTATAGCCTTCTCCCTGACGTCCTGCAAGATAATACAGAAGATCTCCCGTCAACTGTCTGAACATCACCGTATCTCCTTTCTGCAATGTTGCAGATTCTAAATAATCGGCCAAAGAAATGACATCGGCCTTCTCCGGTCTTTCACCCGTACCTTCCAGAATCTCGGCAAACATGGTCTCCGACTCCTTGCTGCCGTATTCAAGCTGAACTTCATCGAATATGTCATGAAGCATCATCGATAGCGCCTGAGTATCCAGTCCTCGACCAATTATGACACCGTCAGGACGGACCAGAAACATCCTTGGGGTCTGAAGTACTCCATATTTACGCTGGAAATCCGAATCCAATGTCGGGTCCCAAAGGTGAAGCACCTTGGTTCTTGAAACCTCAAATGACAATCTGTCTTCCACATATGAATCCCACTTCTGACGGTTGTCTCCAGCATATATTGCCACAAAATCTATCGGAAAATCCTCTGTTTCAAGGACATTCGACAGCATTATGCTCTCAAGCTTGCATTTGGCGCAATCCGCATCATAGAAGAAGAGCACTCGGTATCTTCCCGACTTATCTGTTCCAGTAAAAAGTTCAACATGGCTTCCGTCCACAGACTCCATCACAAGTTCCGGGGCCCTCTCCCCGATCAATGACTGACGGTTGAAATCAGCAAATATCCTTGCGTTGAAAAGGTCCATGTCATTTTTCATCTTGACCTTCCCCGGAGCGAACCATCTGTCATAGACATGGACCGCAACCGCCTCAGAGCCCATCACAGGAGAATCGATGAAATGATCATAGACCGTACATGCAACGAACTGACGTACAAGGGAATCCGAAGTGCTTTCGATAAGAAAATCCGCCTCTTCCTTCTGTACGTCAAGGCTCTCATACTTCAATGCCTCGAAGTATTCGGCCAGTTTCGCCTCAAGGGCCTCACGCTTCGCAGAATCCAATTGCTGCGCAGCCCCTGACACGGAGAACAGGAGCAGCAACGACACTATGGAAACTACGATTCTT
>JAZLCW010000073.1:0-4438 GCA_045614445.1 Candidatus Cryptobacteroides sp.
CCCAGACAGAGCAGTCTGTTCGCCGGATCGATATGGGAAGAATGAACGATGATGGACTTTTTCTGAATATGGTAGATCAGTCCTGCATTGAAGCCCCTGCTTGACTTAGCAAATTCCGAATTGCTTCTATGCGTGCAGTTCGTTCTCCTTGATGTATTATGAACCCTTTGTGCACCTGAAAGATTTGCCTGCGAAGGGAGGCACAATTCAGCAAGAGGCGCCGAAATATCCGCGTGATAGACAGACCCAGCGAGAGCCGAAGGCAGATGCCTTTCCTCTGAAACCGCATACTCGGACTCATCCGGGCAATTCCATAAGAGTAAGGCAGTTATCGCCAGAAACAGATATTTCAATAAGTATTTCATTTCAGCGCGCAAAGATATACAATTTTAGAGCAAGAGCAATGTTCGTTCAGTGAAAAACACTATATTTGAGGAAAGCCCGCAAGACATATGAGAATGAAAAGGAATCTCTTGATTATGGCCATCGCCATACTTGGCCTGGCCTCCTGCCAGAAGGAAGATTATTCATGGCTCAGAACAGGCATAGACAGAGCCTCATATCAGTTGCTGATGACTGCACAGAAAATCAGCGACACGGGTAAACTGCCTCGCTCTACAGTATCGGGATATGACATCAATATGCTCAGTCATCAACTTGGCAGAGATACGGCTACCCTGAAGAAATCCTTGAAAGCGGCTCCAAGTGCCGAGAAGATCGGCACTATGAACCTTTGCGGAATATACGATTGGACAAGCGGATTCTTCCCTGGAGCCTTGTGGTATGCCTACGAAATGAAAGGAGATGAGGCTCTGAAGGCAGCGGCTGTCCATTACACGAATATGCTGTATCCAGTCCGCGAATATACGCGCACCCACGATGTCGGTTTCATGATCAACTGCAGTTACGGAAATGCTCTCCGTCTTTCTCCGAACGACTCCATCCCCGCTGTCATCATCAGGACAGCAGAAAGTCTGTGTTCACGTTTCGACGAGAATATAGGATGCATCAGATCGTGGGATTTCGGACGATGGAACTTCCCTGTGATCATAGACAACATGATGAACCTCGAACTGCTTTTTGCAGCCTCAAGACTCAGCGGTAACCCTTATTACAAAGAAGTCGCCTTAAGCCATGCAGACAAGACCTTGGCAAATCACTTCCGCAGCGATGCAAGTTCTTGGCATGTAGTGAGTTATAATGATGACGGCACCGTCGAGAAGAAGCAGACTCACCAGGGCAGAAGCGATGATTCCGCCTGGGCACGAGGTCAGGCATGGGGCCTGTATGGCTACACGGTTGCATATCGCGAGACCGGTGATGAGAAATACCTGCAGACAGCCATCAGGATAGCAGATATGATCATGGACAGGGTAAAGAACGATGATGCTGTTCCATATTGGGATTTCGATGCTCCTACGGATTCACAGTTGAATAAATCCTGCAAGAAGTCGTGTGGTAAGGCAGCATCCGGTCAGACTTGTTATACGCCGCGCGATGCATCTGCCGCTGCGATCACTGCAAGCGCTATGCTGGAACTGAGCACTATGGTCAAAGGTGGCAAGCGCTATTTCCGCTATGCCGAGAAGATTCTGAAAAGCCTGTCAAGTGAGGCATATCTGGCCGCACAAGGTGAAAATGAAGGTTTCATCCTAATGCATTCTACCGGTGTCCTCCCTCAAGGAGCCGAGATTGATGTTCCGCTTATCTATGCGGACTACTATTACCTTGAGGGGCTTAAGAGGTATATGGATTTGAAGGGGCTTTCTTTTGGGGAGTTGTAGGGGGCATTGCATCTTATCGCCGAAGTTCACATAATATCGAGCATAAATAAGGAATCCCGGATAGGGCATGACAATTCGGCCATAAAACAAGGGCAAATTGTGGCCGTTTCATATCAGAATGGCATCTCGGCCACAAATAGGGGCGTTTTTATGGCCATCGACGACAAATAAACTGTGTTTTTCCGTTAAGGAGGATTTGCTCCCGGAGGTCGCAGTTCCCCTACCGCTCGCCGCGGGGGCCCTTGCAACAAAGAAGACCAGAGCCAAGGCTCTGATTTGTATGTAAATAGGTCGCTTAGAAAGCAAGCTTTCCAACGACCTATTTACATACAAAAACCGGATGACTTTCGTCATCCGGATATGACAAAATAATTATTTTTATTTAACCTTTGAATAGCAATCACTTAAAAACAGCATCCGATATTCACCTTCATGTCATCTCAGGTGGTAATGACTTATCGGCGAGTCTCTCTAAAGCGATCTGATGAAGGAGACGATTTCCTTCTCGTCTATTGATAGATAGTCATACTCCTTTATCTTCTGCCCGTTCTCGAAAAGGACGACAAGCGGCATGGAGCCGTTGGTGACCGGCAGGAAGGTGTAAGGATGAAGATATGAATAAGGCAGAACGACCTGTTCTCCGTATTCCCTGAAGAATGCGGCTGAAACAGAGTCCTGCTTTTCGTTTGTCTGCATGAATACGACGGGGAAGGACTCAAGAGGCAGGTCGTGACGCCTGATTATGCCTGCGACCTTGGACGCGCAGTGGCGGCAGTGCTCGCATGAGGCGCTGTAGAAGCAAACGGCCTTTCTGCCGGAGGACAGGCCCAGACTGTCCGCTATGGGTCTGAATTTCTCTGTCGAAAGATCTTCTGAGATTCGTCCTTTGCGGTAAAACAGGTCGGGAGGGGTGATGCAGAAGACAAGTGCTGTCGCGCCGATTGCTGTTGCTGCGGATATGATGTCTTTATATGCGGTTTTTGACTCGGGAGATTTCCAGCACCATGCCAGCATCGCTCCCATTGCCAGATTCTTGATTATGGACTGGACCGGGTTGAGGTCCACGAGGTCCCCCATACAGTGGCATGATTCCTTATCTCCCAGCATGGCTCTCCATGCCAGAAAAATGGTGAATCCTGTGAGCGTCAGTGCGGTCAGAACACGTGTGGTGCGGAAGTACAGACCTGAAGCAAGGGCTGCACCCAGAAGGAATTCGGCGATGACGATGAGTCTTGCGGCAAACGAGCAGAAGTCAAATCCTGCAAGACCGAAAGAGAATATATACAATTCGAAGCCCTCCATAGAGAAGAGCTTCGAGACAGCCGAGAGGATGAAGCATCCTCCGACAAGTAATCTTATGACCTTTTTCAAGGCTTAGTCGTTGTAATTGACACAGTCGATGGTGGCAAGCTTTGAGAGGTCGATGTCGATGAGTTCTCCATCGATGTCTTCAACTTTCAACTGTGAGCATTTGCTCTCCTCCGGACGTGGCACGATCTGGTTGTCAACAGTGATGTCACCTACCTTGATGGTACATTTACATTTGTCGCTCTTGCTGCATGATGCGAGCATCAGAGTGGCTGCAATAAGGATGAAAAATGTCTTCTTCATAAAGCTGTATTGTTAAAATTTTAAAAATCCGCACGTCAAAGTTAGCCTTATTATTCATAAAAAGCAACCAAAACCTCGCGCCTTGCACATGTGTTGATCGGAGAGCTGTTCTGAAACCGTGCATTTTTGGTGCAGGTTTTTTAGCGCGGAGAGTGAGGGATTAGGATACTATTTTTCAATATTCTCATCCCCTTTCATATGTGCTTAATACCGCCTATAATACACTTCTACAATGAGATATTGGGATATAAAATCTGCTTTTCACCTTCTCAATTTCTCATTCTTAAATGACTCCGAAATATATCAAAGAATCCCTTGTTTGGCAACATAGTAGAATAAATATATTTTGTATATTTGACCAATTGTTTTTTAATAAAGGAACCCGTTGGAATGACATTCTTGTTTCTTCGGCGGAAGCAATAAAGAACATTTTAACATCAAATAGTTATGGCAGAACTTATAATTGGTATTTTAGCACTCCTTTATGGCTTATACACAATATATTTGAGAGTGCGCAAAGATTCAAAGGCTTGGGGCAAACTTGAGAAAATGAAAGAAGTATATGGTGAGAAAACAGGCACCGTTATTCACATCACCTCTTACACCATCGTACCAATAGCAGTCGGAATTGTCGGAATCGTAGCCTATTGTCTTGGAATAAAGGTATTTTAATCCAACTTATACAAAAAATATCCCTCACTCTCAGGGATTTGCGCAGTCGCTTCGCTCCTTTGCACATCCCTCCCCGCCTGCGGCGGGGCGTTGCAGAACACAATAAAAAAATCGCGTTCAAGCAAGCTTGACGCGATTTTCATTGTGTTCTGCGGAGAGTGAGGGATTCGAACCCCCGGACCCGTTAAGATCAACGGTTTTCAAGACCGCCGCATTCGACCACTCTGCCAACTCTCCAATATGTTTCTGAAATGGGATTTGCTCCCGTTGGTCGCATATCCCTTTCAGAAGGGATTGCAAAGGTACGAATAAAATCGAAACCTGCAAATAATTTTTAACTTTTTTTCTCTTCTGTAGCAAAGAATTTATAC
>JAZLCW010000074.1:0-1581 GCA_045614445.1 Candidatus Cryptobacteroides sp.
CTTACATGTCCGAGACAAGCAACGGTTCAGATGCAGTCAGGAAATTCTTTCACAAATATTATAATATACCAACCTTAGATGATGAAACGTATAATATTTATAATTGCTGTTACTTTCTGCCTTTGTGCTTGTGAAAAGCAGGAACGATCACATTGGCTCTACAATATGTGGAGCGGTGAATATGACATTACAATGACCAATAACGATACTGGGGAGAAGGAACCGCATGTTGGCGTTATCTCATTAGAGTTTTCTGACGACAGGTCTGAATGTGTGGTTCAAAAAGGAGTTAAGGACTTATACGCTGTAACGAGGAAGACATTCAAGGCATATCTGAATGAAGCCGAGAAGTCCTTTATGCTTAATGAAGGTGATTATGACTCAAGGATTCTCTACTGGGGACAGATTACAGCAGATGGTAAATGTACATTAAACTTCTACAGAGGAGAGGAACTTACAACCGTGGAACTTGTCGCGCACAAACTTGAGTAAATAAATCGGAATTTTAACGTGGTACATTTAAGAAAAATAACAATTCTAACAGCCATAGTTCTTTCGATAATAGGCTGTAGTCCGTACAATCGCATTCTTGAGGACATTTACGATAATGACCAGGAAGCCAGGGAGTGGACTGTAGGGATGGCATCTCTTTCAGCTGATGAAATTGAGAAACATTCCTATGAAATGGCACACACCGATTCATTGAATCAGGCAAAGGTTTTCGGCATCCTCGACAAGGAAGGTTGGCCCTCGAAACTTTCTGAAAAAGCCAATCAGGCAATATTCCTGGTCATAGATCATTCAGACCTTGAATCTCAGTGCAAATATCTTGACCTTGTTAAGTCAAAGGCAGAGGATGGAGAACTGAATGCATCGGATTATGCCGTACTGCATGACAGAGTCTTGATGAAACAGGGGAAGCCACAGATATATGGCACACAGATAAAGATGGCTGCTACTATTGTTGGCGAAGATATTTCTATGCAGTTGTACTTATGGCCAGTTGAAGACCACTTGTCTCTTGATAGCTTGCGTAATTCTATCGGATTGTCACCTATTGAAGACTATCTGAAGAATAGTGGCGAATCCATAGGACAAGAGATTATCTGGGATAGGGAAAAGTCTGTTGCTGATTTTTAATAGTTTACTAAATTCCAATTTATCTACGATATATGTGCCTGGCAATGCCAGGCATTTATTGTATATAAGCGGCACTCGTCCTCTTCCGACCGCAAGCGGATCGAAAGAAGACGACCATCTATAACTCCGGCCCGCCGCGAAACTCTAGCCTTTCTACGAAAGTCAAGAGATTCGCCTTTAAGGCGTGCCTCCGGGTGCATGGGCGGCGACCTCAGTGCAGTAGTCGCCAGTACAAGTCGCCGCCCTCGAACGTCATAGTGCTTAGTGAAAGCAGGTAGTCGGCCAGTGCAAAGAGCGACTCCAGCATTTCAATTCAGCCCCGGTTTGCCACGATTCAACCTTCGTTCATCAGGTATCTTATCAACGATTTTGGGAAAATCGTTGGATACCTGACTCTCTCCCCACAAGCCCACGCCCTCGTCGCAAACCTACTCTCGTTGA
>JAZLCW010000075.1:0-4450 GCA_045614445.1 Candidatus Cryptobacteroides sp.
GCTGTTCCTAAGGTGCTCTGCATGAAACATTACGGCCCATACGACCGTTTCTACGAATCATTTACAGAAGCATTCGCCTACATGGAAGAACAGGGATACAAAGTCGCAGATCATCCTCGTACCTGCTATATCGACGGCATCTGGAATCAGGAAGACCCTGAGAAATGGCTCTCGATCATTCAGATTCCTATTGAGTAGAGAGTAAAAATGCGTGCATTTAATTGAAAATCGATACAAATATCAGTAGTTATAATATTCAAGATTTTGACCAAAATAACACTTGATATAATACGATATCTATATTTGTAAAATCGTGTCCTCTACATGATTTTGATATAATACGATATTTGTATCGACTTTTAACAGGTTTTGTTGGAATTCTAAATCCATCTTATTGACTATCTGTACCTTACGAGATCGTGCATCGGGGAATAGCCCGATATCGGCATATATCGTAAAGTATTAGAATATCATAACTACCAATGCTTTAGTTTCAGGGCTATATTGTAAATAGTATGAAGATTTCTAAAAATATGATAAAGATAAATTTTTATCATATTTCTTGATATAGTTATTGTTTTTCAATAAACTGGTTTTATATTTGCATATCGAAAAACAATAAATGCGCGCTAAACGATCAAGTCAAACAATGTAAAACGAAACTACAATGAAACTTAACAAAGGGATTCAAAGACGCCTCGTAGTCTATTTCTCAATCGTTACACTACTGCTGACCTTTGTAACAGTTGCAATGACCTTAAACGTCAGCAAGACAAACTTGCCTAACCCTGATGGAAAAGTCAGCATAGGACGCGTGACAACAAACACCAGCTACTGGGCTTTGACCCCGGAGGCAGACAGCCTGGCTTATGCTGTTGCATGCAATGAAAATGAAGAAGTCACCGTCAAGGGTGTGCCGACCGAACTGTTTGTATATGGCGTAGGCGAAGGTTTCCAGATTCCTGAGCACTGGGGATTCAAGGCGAGCTACGCAATGAAGATCACCAGTTACTGTCTCAGCATCCTGATGATAATCTGTTTTATATGCATATTGGTCAATATATTCAAAGGATTCCGTAACGGTAAGTATTTCAGTAGGATGCAGGTGATCCTTCTCCGCTGGGGCGCACTTTTCAGCTTCCTTCTTTTCATAGCAAACGAACTATGTGAAAAGTTCCGTATGGAAGCTATCAGCCTGTTGTATCAGGGGTCATCGGATGTTGATCTTGCTGTTGCATTTCAGATCCAGACTCAAGACCTTCTGATACCGTTCCTTCTGCTCATCCTTGCGGAGATCATCAATATAGCCCTCGGGCTCAATGA
Source organism: Candidatus Cryptobacteroides sp. (assembly GCA_045614445.1). GTDB lineage: Bacteria > Bacteroidota > Bacteroidia > Bacteroidales > UBA932 > Cryptobacteroides. Next base: position 1,324 of record JAZLCW010000075.1, read on the forward strand.
AGAAGAGTCAATGACAATTTAAAATAGGAGGAAATATGCCAATCATAGTAAACGTAGATGTAATGCTGGTCAAGAGGAAGATGTCCTCCGGAGAGCTGGCCGAGAAGGTCGGAATAACTCAGGCTAACCTGTCTATCCTCAAGACAGGCAAGGCGAAGGCCGTCCGCTTCTCTACCCTGTCCGCTCTCTGCAAGGCTCTGAACTGCCAGCCGGGAGATCTCCTGGAATATCAGCCGGGATATGAAGATGAAAACGACGAGCAATAGATAGATACGTCCCATAATATAATGAAACGGACTTTAATCATATCCATCCTGATACTCAACGCCATTACCCTGTCCGCCATCAAGCCCAATAGACACTTTCAAGGGAGGATTAGCATTTAGATTTTAATTGAACACACAAATCGCAATTTTATCAATGAAACGTCTGACTTACATACTGTCGATCCTGGCATTGCTGCTCGCATTTTCGCACAATGCAAATGCTACCAGACAAGCCCGTGACATGATTATAATTAACAAGGTAGAGCATAGGCTGAATAAGGTTCTTCTCTACCAGCTTGATTCCGTTACATATGATGCTCTTGGTAAGAAACTTGAATTCGATAAATTCTGGTCCACTGCCAACTGGAGGGGACATATTTCCACTTTTGAAGTCAAGGGCAAAAAGCTCTATCTGAAGAGCATATATACAGGTAAGGAACACACTGACTTCGATGGTCTGCTGGATCTGTACAAGGATAGGAAAGGAAGGGTCTTCGCTTCATGGGTTTCTGGGACATTCATATGCTGTACCGGAGAATGTATATATGTCGCTGAGAACGGATTTGATAGTGTCTGTACGCAGGAAACTGAGCTGATTGTGGAGAATGGAGTTGTCGTTTCTTCAAGGACATATTTCAATAAGACCCAGGGATCTGTAGATATTGACCAAGCCAGCAGGATGATATCGCAGAACCTGGACTTAAGTAAAATCAAATCCCCCCAGAAGCGCGCCCACGTTATGGTAAAGGCAACTAAATTCAGCAATGAAGGCAAAATAATCGAATGGTCAGTCAAGCCCTTGCGAGGATATGACGGTCTGTCAGCTGATATGCAGGAAATGATAGTTAAAGAAATCAATAGAGTCTTCAATCTCATTGACTGGAAAACCTACTGCCGTGATGGAGAATGGCATTGGATCTATCCTTATATTACATGTCCGTTAAAATTCGATTTCTATTGCTGAGTATCCTTTGCCATCATGATCAGTTCCTGAAGCTGTGCTCTATATCCGTACTTGTCGAATGAAAGCCTTTCGCCAACAAGCTGGTATGCCATATCGCATGAATAGAGGAATAGACACAGATACAGCGTAAATCGCTGCATCTATCTGGTATACAGTCATTGAATTAGCCTAGCTTTACTGCAGTCCCGGATGCAGTCACCATCAGCATGCCGCCGTTAGGGCCAAGCACTTCATAGTCGATGTCGATTCCCACGACTGCGTCTGCTCCCTTTTCGCGGGCTCTGCTTTCAAGCTCTCTGATTGCAGATGTTCGGGCATCAAGCAGTTCTCTCTCATATGAGCCAGAACGGCCACCAAAGAAATTCCTAAGACTAGCGCCGAAGTCTTTGATGAAATTCACACCGGTAATTACTTCTCCGAAGACGATGCCCTTGTATTCGATGATGGTTCTGCCTTCTACGGTTGGGGTTGTTGTAAGTATCATAACTTTCGTTTTATAGGTTATTATTCAGTTGTTACCATGTGGCATCGACTGCAGGAATATACTTCAGTCGAGTGTTCTTGTAGGAGAAAGAGAGTCCTTTTGTGTCAATGGCCCACATCGCACCTGTGTTGAGATTAATCAGTAGGATATTATCGTTTCCGTCTCCATACCTTACAAGCTGATAGTTAAATGCTTCCTCGTCATAGATGATGTCATCATCCGTTTTATCCCTCAGGATGTTCCACCTTACAGGTTCACCTCTCTGATAAGTCACTAGAGTCACCTGACCGGTATACTTGTCAAGGAAATACTTGCCAAGATTCTCGATTCTTGATCCGCCGATCGATGTCTCTGACTTCATGCCGAAAACCTTCTTCAGTTCCTGCTCAAGCGAAGGGCTAGAAGACTGAATCGGCTTGACATCTGGCTTATCCTTAGGCTCATCCTTCTTCTTTTCTTCCTTCTCTGTACCGTCCTTCACTGAAACGGTCTGAGCGGATATGTCACTTGTATTGAAAACAGCAGGGATAACCAGCAGCATGAATGCCACAGATAAAAGAATCTTCTTCATGTCAGTTCTTTTAGGGTTAAACATCTTGATTTAGCCTGCAAATCATGTACCAGCTAGAAATTGAATCTGAGGCCACCTCTTACTGTCACCACGAACGGTTCCCGTGAGCGGTAAGTCTGTATCGAGCCTTCATTGAGGCTGTATGAGATGTCCGGCTCGAAATATAGACCCACCATCGGAACTATATTGAACTGGAGACCCATCGCTCCATTAAGACCGAACAGCACTTCCTTTTCATGAAGTCTTTCTCCTCCTACAGTGGCATAGATGCACTTGTCAGCCTGTATGCCGGCTCCGAGATAGAAGTTGAAATGCTTCCTGTTCACGATCATCCAATCGAGTCTGACAGGTATGCCGAGATAATGTACATACTGTCTGTCGTTCTGATAGTCAGAGTAAGAGAATATTCTTGTTCTGTCAGATGCATACCTTGTGTAGGTCAGTCCGGTATTTATTGACAGCTTGTCTGTGATATGGAATCGTGCGCTTACTCCAAAGGACTTCGGGATTTCGTGGCTGTATTTTTCCGTATATGAGGATTTGCTTCTCATCATCATACGCGCAGGTTCCGGCGACTCTACATCTGTAGAGTCTTTAGGACCAGGGCCTGTTACGTTATCAAGTGGCGGCTCAAGAGTCACGTCATACATCTTTGGTATAGGATTAGCAGAAGCAGAACCCGACAGACCGACAGACACTTTCATCCTCCGGCGACCCGACTCGTCATCAGGGAAATCTTCGAAGCCCCAATAGTCCGTATGAGTATCCTCTGTCACATCCTTCTTATCGTTTGTGCTTCCGGCATCTGCAAGCAGTCTTTCTGTTACAGATACGGTATCCTT
>JAZLCW010000076.1:0-4326 GCA_045614445.1 Candidatus Cryptobacteroides sp.
GTTTTTCTTTCGATGCCATGGTTACCGATTCTGTTTAGCGACATTAGTGACCGAATGAAAAACGAAAGGTATATAATCAGTAAAATTTTAAAAAATCATGAAAACGATAACAGTAGTAAACAAGAGAACAAAGTTGGAGAATGTAAAGAAGAAGTTTCCGGATGCCTACATCTTTGATGTGACCTCCTCTTCGGAAAATCCTGATGGAAAGGTGCTTAGCCCTTTCTATCCTCATGGAAGGATTCCGATTCCCGGTGAGTCAAAGACGGTGACTGCGTCTTGTGTGGAGGGAATCTGGCAGGGTCTGAAGGTCTTTGAAAACTGTGGAATTGATGTTGCGATGTTCAGAAATGACACGATGAAAAACATCAAGAGAACTGTAAGGAAGTTCGGAAAACCTCTCGGTCATCAGTATGGAGTCTTCTCGAAACAGCTCCTTAACTATGACGATGCAAAACGCCTCATATACATTCCGTCATATAAATATATGCTTGAGAATGTTCCTTCTGTAAAACGTTCTTTGGACAAACTTCGCGCAATTCTTGAAACTCAGGACGTGGTTCTCCTCGACTATAATGTCAATCCTGACAATGCCGACAAAACCAAGCCGCTCTCACATGCCGAACTTATCAAGATGTTCATCGAGGGCAGATATCCGGAGGAGTAATCTGAGGAGTGGTCTGAGGAGTGAACTGATGTGTGACCTGATGAGGATGTCCAGATCAGTGATCTGATATGTGATTTGATGAGGGTATCTAGATTTGTAATCTGATGAGAAATCTGAGGGTAATCTAAATCTGAGGGTAATCTTATGAGTAATCTTATGAGAGTCTCTTGATTACCGACCAATGATGTGCGTAGGGGTCAAAAAGGCTGACTCCTACGCACACTGATGTTGGTCTGGTGGCGTATACTGGCGATTGCTGTGCGTAGGGGTCGGCGAAAACGACCCCTACGCACATTTGTGACGCTTGTTTATGCTCGCGGAAATTGGTAATTTTACACCCGAATAGTATAAGATACAGCGATATTTATCGCATTTTGTTTACACATTCTCATGTGTGACATTAATCTACGAAACCAAAGATTTGTCACAGATGAGAAAATTTTTTAAAGTCCTTTTTACAGCAGCTGCTGTTATTCTTTTGGCAGGTTATCTTATCCCAGAGCGTAAGGCAATGCCTTGCTGTACACCTGCTGATTATAATCATAACACATTCTGGTATTGGCCTTGGACAAGAGGGGAGAACGGCTGCCCTCATACTGGAGTCGATATCTTCGGAAGAGTCGGTGCGCCCGTAGTTTCTCAGACAGGCGGCCTCGTGATCTATGCCAAGAATATGCCCGGCAAGGCTGGAAAGAGCGTCTTTGTCCTTGGCCCGAAATGGAGAATCCACGAGTATCTTCACCTTGATACAATAGAGGTAGATGTCTTCGATTTCCTTATGCCGGGCGAGCGAATCGCGACCCTTGGAAAGACCGGTAATGCAGCCTCGACGCCCGCTCACGTTCATTATGGTATCATCACTCCTATCCCATATGTATGGAAGGCCTTCGGCTCAGCAGGTTCATGCAATCCTCCTAAAAGATTCAACTGGAGACTGATGTTCTGGCTCAATCCGACTGACCATCTCCCTACCAAATAACATCAACACACTCCCATTACGGCATCCTCGAAAGCCCGTATGTTTACAAACTGAAACACGTGACATTATATAATGAACCCTGCAAGTTCCTAGGTCGTCAGGAGTTCATCCAATCAAATAAATCATTTAGAAAACATGAAAAGATTATTTTTCGCTGCAATCGCAGCACTCGCACTCGCAATCGGCGTATCCGCAGCCATTGCAAATCACAAATCAGATGCAGCTCCAACTGCAAGCCAGGTAGAACCAGCAGAGCAGGCTGCCCCAACTGCAAACCAGGTAGAATCAGCAGCAGAGCTGACCGACCCGACTGCAAGCCAGTCAGAAATAACAGCCGAAACTGGCAGCAACTCAGGTACAGTAAAAGCCTCTGAGGCCCGACCTGTTTCCAAAGGAAAAGCATCTGCTGATGCATCATCGGAAAAAAAGACAAATCCTGCTTCGGACGCGACAGTAGAGTATGTGATTCCGAACATCACATCCGGAAGCATCAAACTGGATCATTTCCGTAAGATCTACAACCTGATGCCGAATGATATCCATCAGCAGGCCGCAATGGCATTCCACGACATCGCAAACAACCCCAAATCGGACTTCAGATATGCAGGTGTACGCATCAAGCATACCGCAAACACATGGGAGTTCTACTACAAGGGTGGATCAGTAATCGTAAGAAATGCAAGCGATGCAGAACTGAAGAGCATTTTCATAAAGTAGTCAAAGACTGGAAACATAAAAGGTTCATTTCAGTATATGAATATACCGGGGGCGTCGGAACAAATGCACCTCCGGTATTTCTTCCAGGAATGGTTCCTGAATCATATTTCATTCAAACTGAATTAATCAGACTAACCAAAATCGTCAATCCAAAATCCATATAACCATGAACAAGACAATCAGATTCTTTAAAATCAATGAAGGCCCACAGAAGGGCTGGTACGCAGATGTTCCAGGCCATACCCTCGAAGAGAATGAAATGGTGGCAGGAAGTGACCAGTTCCTAGACGTAGTCGACAGGCTTACCGGCAATGACGGTGAGGTTATGATCACGGTTTCAGACAACAATGAACCTGGCTCATTCATCGCCAAACTCATAATGAAGTCTCATGACTGTGCAGGCGCGACCTATATCCTCGCAGGTCCAATGGCGGAAAAGTACGATGCTGTCGGCTTCGAGATGTGGATCTGCAACGTAACTCATGACGTCCTTGGCGAGCATCCTGTGTCTATTTATATCCATAGTATAGAATAATCTTATGCCTGTCCATGCGTAAAGTCGGAAAATATTTCTGTAAAAGGTGTTTATCTTTTTAAGGATAAGACATTAATGAATGTAAAAGGTCCATAGGGGCTGAATGAAACTTAAAATCGAATAAAAATGACAGGAATCAATTTAAAAGAAATGTTTTCAGAATTGAAGGAGTGCATCAGGCAGAACAAGAAAGCGGCTGCAATCTGGATCACTGCAGCGGTACTTTTCCCCTTAGCTACTCTCATAATATGGTTTTGCCATTTTGTCTTTAAAAGAGCCCGTAACAGCAGGATGTGGGTAAAAGTCGTCTCCTGGACTATATGTTCATTGAAGGCAGCCTGCCTGGTCGCTGTAAAAATACTGACGGTTTATATGCTGGGAGTATTAGTATATGTTGAACTCACTAATGAAGATAGAGCAGATGAAAATAAGGCAAAATGGGAGGCGATGCCGGTAGAGGAGAGAAATGCCATGCTTCCTCCTGATATCCTGAAATTCGAGACAGGAATTGATTTCCCTGAATATGAAGTCAAGATTGTTTATGAAGCGGCCCCATTTGTTATGGATCCATGTTATACCTGGAAATTGGAACTTAAAGAGGAATTTGACCAGGAGTATCTTGAGACCCTGTGTGATAACGGATTGTTGTATTATGATGATGCTGACAGCACTTATGTGTATCGAAACGGAGAATACCCCGATTTTGATTACGAAATCATAATTGGCAAAGGAAATTTGGTGACCATATACGACAGGTATTATTTTTATTAATGACTTAGTGCTGGAAGGTATATCCTTTCAGCACTATAATGCTATATTTGCAGTATATAAAATCATATGACTATGGAGACAAAGACACCGAAAGACGTACAGAAGTATCAGGAGCATTATTCCGATCAGGGACTCCTCGACAAGATAACGAAGACCTTCAAGAAAGCGGGACTGAAAGTAGTCTACTACGCTCTGCTCCTCTTCTATGTCCTTAAGGATGAAAATACTCCGAACCAGCAGAAGATGATCATCATCGGAGCCTTGGGCTATTTCATTTTTCCTATCGACCTCATTCCTGACTTCATTCCTGTCGCCGGTTATGCAGACGATCTTACTGCGCTTGTGGCTTGCCTCAAGGCAGTCTATAACAATGTCACACCGGAGGTGAAGAAGAATGCCATCAACAAACTACACGACTGGTTCGGAAACGTGGAATACACCAAGGTCGAGAAGTACGATGACGAATACTCGAAGGAGTAAAGTTAATCTCAAAATCTGCTGAGTCGATCCCTCTTCAAGGAATGGAAATTGCTTCGTGAGTTGCCGGATTTGATGCGATAGAGGAATGTTTTCTCATATTTATGCAAATATAATCGCGCGAGTGTTTGCATATTCGGAATATATCCCTATATTTGCGTTAAATTAGAATTATTCAAA
>JAZLCW010000077.1:0-14162 GCA_045614445.1 Candidatus Cryptobacteroides sp.
AAGGAGGAGCTCAAGAAGGTAACCAAGAAGGATGTTCAGATCAACATCTACGAGGTTAAGAAGCCTGAGGTAGACGCTACAATCGTAGCTGACTCAATCGCTCGTCAGATCGAGGGCCGTGTATCATATCGTCGTGCTATCAAGATGGCTATTGCATCTGCAATGCGTGTTGGTGCTGAGGGTATCAAGGTTCAGATCAGCGGTCGTCTCGGTGGAGCCGAGATGGCAAGAAGCGAGATGATCAAGGAAGGTCGTACACCACTCCACACATTCCGTGCTGACATCGACTACGCACTCGCTGAGGCTCACACTAAGGTAGGTGTTCTCGGTGTTAAGGTATGGATCTGCAACGGTGAGGTTTACGGAAAGAAGGATCTCTCTCCTAACGCTGGTATCGCAGCTCAGGCACAGCAGAGCAGCAACAACAACCGTGGCGGACGCAACAACGATCGTCGTCGTGGTGGTCGTGGCGGTCGCAGAGACAACAATAAGTAATTGTTACTCTACAATATATGATGAAGGGATGACTGAAAAGTCATCCCTTTTTCGTATATTTGTCCTCTGCAGTCCGGACATCTATCATTCAACTATCCTTTCGATAGGTTATTCTGAGTGCTGATTGTCCTTCTGGATGAAGTGTGTATCTTTGAATTAATATTAAATACAGATAGATTATGAAAATCAGATCAATTCTTTTCGCGACACTCGGAGTCGCAGTCATGGCTTCTTGCGGTGACAAGGTGTCAGATGTAACAAAGATCAGCGGTACTGTCGTGCCTGAGGGTATTACAGAGGTAAATATCGTAGTAGGAGAGCTCGTGGATACTCTTGTACCTGTTGTAGATGGAAAGTTTGCTATTGAGGTCCCTGCTGATGTTACTGCTATCGGAACAGTTTCTGCATCAAATTATGGTGCCAATTTCATCTCAGACGGTACTCCTCTTACTGTAGTTCTTGATGAGGAAACCAAGGTGAGTTCAGCTTATCCTGAGGTTTCTGTGCATGAGAAGCTCGTAGCTTTCAATGAGGCAGAAAAGTCTTATGTGGAGAAGTATAGAACCACTCAGCAGGAGATCAATGCAGCAGAAGATAAGACTGACGAGGAAAAGTCAAAGGCTCTTGCAGAGTTCTATGAAGGATTCTTCAAAGAATACAGAGAGCATAATGTAAATGCTTATACCGAGAATACAGACAATTTCGTAGCTCTTTTCGCTCTTCAGAGTCTTCGTGGCGAACTTGAGGATGCAGAGCTTGACTCACTTTTGAACCTTCTCGTTCCAGCTCTCCAGGAGCACAAGTATGTAAAGAGCATGCAGGAGGCACTCAAAGCCAGACTCAACACAGCTGAGGGCAAGCCTTTCATCGATTTCACTGTTAATTCTGTAGTAGGAATGACCCGCAGCGTTCCGCCGCAGCCTAAGTATGCAGAGGTCAAGTTCTCAGACTATGTAGGTAAGGGCAAGTATGTTCTCGTGGATTTCTGGGCACCTTGGTGCGGCCCTTGCAAGAGGGAGATTCCTAATCTCAAGGCTGTTTATGACAAGTATTCAGGCAAGAATTTCGATATTCTCAGCATAGCTGTATGGGAGCGTCAGCCTGTTCAGGTGACTATTGATACTGCTGCTGAACTTGGAATGAACTGGTCGCATATCAACAATGCAGGCAGTGTCCCTACAGATATTTATGGAGTAGAGGGTATTCCTCATCTTATGCTCATCGGTCCTGACGGCACAATCCTCAAGAGAGGTTTCCATGGTGCAGAAGGAATCAATGCAGCAGTAGCTGAATATCTCGATTAAATTCAATTGTCATTCCGAGCTTGTCGAGGAATCTTTTGATGGAACTGAAAGAAAAAATAAAGTTATTTCCACATTCCCCCGGTGTCTATAGATATTATGATGCTGAGGGGAATGTGATTTATGTGGGCAAAGCCAAGGATCTGCATAAGAGGGTGGCACAATATTTTGTGGCACCTGAGAGGCTTACGCGCAAGACTGCCGTGATGGTATCCAAGATTGCAGATGCAGAGTTCACTGTTGTGGAATCCGAGGCGGATGCCCTGCTGCTTGAAAACAATCTGATCAAGCAGTTCAAGCCACGCTATAATATCCTTCTGAAGGATTCGAAAACATATCCGTGGATATGCGTGAGCAATGATGACTTTCCTAAAGTCTTTCTGACAAGGAAGTTTGTCAGGGATGGTTCGCGCTATTTCGGTCCATACAGCAGCGTGGTTCATGCGCGTAATCTTGTGGAGTTCTTTCACAATGTATATCCTCTGCGTACCTGCAATCTTAAGATAACATCGGATGCCATTCTACGTGGCAAATTCCGTCCTTGTCTGAAGTTTCATATAAAGAAATGCAGAGGCTGCTGCATAGGCGGCATATCCAAGGAGGAATATAGTCAGAATATAGAAGAGATCGTAAGGCTTCTCAAAGGTGGCGGACGCGAAATAATCCAGCATTACAAGGCCTTGATGCAGGAAGCTGCCGCCAATATGGAATTCGAGCAGGCCCAGCTCTATAAGGAGAAGATGCAGTCTCTTGATCAGCATTACAGCAAGTCTGTGATAATGAGCTCGATAGTGGGTGATCTGGATGTCTTTTCGCTTATCATCGATGGTCCGGAGGCTTTCGGTAACTTTATGAGAATCAAGGGTGGTGCTGTGGTTCAGTCCTTGAATCTTGGATTCAAGCTGATGATCGAAGAGTCTCAGGAAAGTGTCCTTGCTATGTTCATAGGAGAGATACAGGCCAAATTCGGAGCACTTTCGAGAGAAATAATCGTTCCGTTCAAACCTGATATGGAGCCTGAAAACATTGAGTTCCGTGTCCCTGTCAGGGGCGACAAGCTGGCTTTGCTGGAACTAAGCGCCAGAAATGCGAAGGAAATGCGCCTGAATGCCCTCAAACAGCAGGAACATACGGATCCGGATGCTTATAAGAATATGGTGATGGAATCTCTTCAGAAGCAGATCGGCATGAATGAACTTCCGGTGCATATCGAATGCTTCGACAATTCCAATATCCAGGGAACGAATCCTGTATCTGCATGCGTCGTTTTCCGTAATGCTGTTCCATCCAAGAAGGATTACAGACATTTCAAGGTCAAGACTGTCGTCGGAGCGAATGACTATGCTACTATGAAGGAGGTCGTGAACAGACGCTATTCGAGAATGCTTCAGGAAAACCCCGAGGATCTGCCTCAGCTGGTAGTGATCGACGGTGGCAAGGGACAGCTTGCGTTTGCTTACGAGGCCTTGGCTGAATTGGGATTGACGGATAAATTGACTGTCATTGCTTTGGCAGAGAGAATGGAAGAGGTGTATCGGGTGGGAGATCCTTATCCGATGTTCATTGACCGTAATTCGCCGGCACTCAAGGTTTTGCAGCAGATAAGAGATGAAGCTCACCGCTTCGGTATCACCTTCCATCGCAAGTTGCGTGGCAAGGCTCAGGTCGAATCAGCGTTGCGCTCGATCAAGGGCGTCGGGGATAAGACAGAGCAGAGATTGCTTCTGAGGTTCGGCAGTGTTGCCAGAATAGCTGCAGCTCCGCTGGAGGAGCTTTCTGAAGTCGTCGGTCCGCAGCTTGCCGCATTGATATTAAAAGAACTTAATAAGTATGAAAAATAAAGTATTGTCTCTGTACGATTGGTTCCTGATAGCTGGAGTCATTGTATCTAATGTGGTGTATTCGGTAATGACCGGCACTATGGATGTAATCGGTTCGTTAGCCGGCATTACAGGCGTACTTTGTGTGGTTCTTGTGGCTAAAGGAAGCATCTGGAATTATCTTTTCGGTCTGGTAAATGTTTCTCTGTATGCCTATATTTCTTATAAGGCATCGCTGTATGGTGATGCCGGACTGAATGCTCTGTACTATCTTCCAATGCAGTTCATCGGCTGGTGGCAATGGAGAAAGAGGGGTGCTGCTGTTTCAGAGACAGAAGCGGCTGGGAATGGTGTTCTGGTAAAGGCCAGAAGATTCAATTGGGGGCAGAGAGCCGTGCTGGCATTCAGCTGTGCTGCCGCTGTGGTGGCAATGGGATTCGTGCTGCAGAATCTGGGCGATCCGCAGCCTTTTAAAGATTCCGCAACTACAGTTTTAAGTATCGTTGCTCAGGCTCTGATGGCACTTGCCTTTATGGAACAATGGGTATTGTGGATCATCACGAATGTGATCAGCGTAGTGATGTGGATAATCTGCGTGGCTCGTGGAGAGGCTCACGCAGGTGTGATGGTCATAATGTGGGTCTTTTATCTTCTTAACTCCATCAACGGTTTCAGGGTTTGGCTGAAACTCAGCAAAAGGTAGTATATGTCGTAAAATTTTCTTTTTTCGTTTTTTTTTATTTAATTTGCACCGATTTTTAGCGCAAATACGTGTAATAAAATACTAATTATTAATTAAAAAACTAACGTTATGGCTAATATTGCAGAAGACGTAAAGGCAATCATCGTTGAGAAACTCGGCGTAGATGCTTCTGAGGTTACTGAGACAGCAAGCTTCACAAACGATCTCGGTGCTGATTCACTTGACATCGTAGAGCTCATTATGGATTTCGAGAAGAAGTTCGACATCGAGATTCCAGACGATGACGCTGGTGACAAGATCGCAACTGTAGGCGACGCTATCAAGTACATTGAGGACAAGGTAAACGCTAAATAGTTTCCGTCTGAAATAAACAGAAAGGGCAGGTCATTGACCTGCCCTTTCTAGTTTATTGTATCTGTCATTCAGCTGTCTTTGGTGCTGAGAATGTAATCTTGAGCTGTGGCTTGGCTCCGGCTGCATCCGGACCGTTGAGAACACCAAAATAATATCTGTCCTTGTCGAGTTCGATAGATGATGTTCCTGATGATGAACTGCTTCCGTATGAGTTTGCATACATCGCCATCATATAATAGTTATAGTAGTTGCTGCCATATCCGTATCCACCATAACCACCATAGCCGCCATATCCGTATCCGCCGTATCCACCATATCCGCCGTAACCATATCCGTATCCGTATGGATCATACATCATACTGTTGTAGTATGAGTTGTACAGAAGGTTCTGGTAATAATCGTTCATAGAACTGCTGCTGCTTGAGCTTTCCTGAATCTCTTCGTGCATGATAAGGAACCAGATGTCATATTTTTCGATATTCTTCTCGTAGTCCTTGTCATTCTCATCCAGTTTGAGGATTTCCTGCACGTGATGGCTCACATCAGGAGAGTAAAGCGAGGTCGAACGGTTGATGTCTCCCTGGTTTTCTGTTTCGATGCTGGAGTCTGTAAGTCCTGCGTACGATACATAGCCTCCTTCAGAACTTCTCAGGCGGACTGTCGGGCTGAGGATTACAGGATATGCATCGAGAGCCTCATAATCGCCTTCTACATTGTAAGGAAGAATGATTGTCGCCTTGTTGATTACCACTTCAGACGGATCCTTGATGCCTGCCTGGGCTATCTGCTCATTGAGTATTCTTTTTATTTCCCTGGCTTTTACTACAGGCTTGATTCCGCTGCCACCTTCTATATAGATCTTGTCTGTTGCAACTGCGCCTTCTCCATGGAACTCGTTATAAGTGTCGTGATCGCTGGCGTTGAATGCAAATTGTGTAGGGTATGAAGTGGCATCATCCTTCATGAATTCTCCAGGACCGAAGAAAAAGAAGAAAGAAGTGTCAACCGGTTCTCCGTCGTATTCGGCAGTGAATTTGAGCTGAGCGTAATTGCCCTGTACATAGCCGTCAGATGCGAGGATGCCGAGGTTGAACATGTTGATTCGTCCTCCGTCTCCGCCAGGCATGTCTGTGGTGATGTAGATACCGGGTACCTGCTGGACATAAAGGTCCATGCTGTCGAGATCAGCTTTTTTAACCTTTTCGATAAATCTTTCAGTGAATTCTCTGCTGAAGTCGAAAGAGAGGGAGTCTCCGCCATCGTATACCGGAGTACCTACGGTAATCTGCTCTTCAGTATCAAGGTATTCGGCGCGGATATCCGGGTTCATGAACGCTCCCATATAAAGCACGGTAGAGTCAAGAGCCTTCTTCAGTTCTGATACGCGTACGTTCTGGAGCATCTTGAGCTGTTCTTTCTTTGCCACTGAAAGTGTGTCGCGCACGGCTGTGAAATGGAACTGTCTGATTTTTGTGTTCTCACCGAAGTCGAGAGTGTCATACAATGGTACAAGTGTAAAACTTGTGCTCTTCACATTTGTACCGAAACGACTGTCGTTGACAGCACCGAAAGTGAATCTGGTAGTACTGTAACCGGAAAGGCTGTCGGACATCTGCATACGGATTTCCTTGAGGTCTGCAGCCTCAGGTGTATATACATCCCACTTCTGATCGGTCGGGATGAAATTTTCTCCGAGCTCCTCGTTGATAGCTATGCAGGATGCAGAGCCAAGCAGTATCGCACCGATAGCCGCAAGGCGGCTGACTCTGCTGATAAAATTAAAATTCATTATAAATTGTCGTAAAAACTGTTGTAATCTTCAATATATGAGCCGTCTGTCATTGATTCTGCCTTGTAAGGGAGTATCGGAAGTCCGGCTTCCTTGCAATATGTGACGATTTCCTCGTTTACATCTGCGGAGCCGAGGATGATGCCGTCAGAATAATCGGCAGCCAGCTTCGCAAGATTTATGCCAGTAGGGTCAGAAAGCACTTCCACATCCTTCTCTGTTACGCTGCCGAACGGAATTCTTTCCTTGAAATCTGCAGGGAAAGAGGCAGGAGTGTCATCGTAAATGGAGAGGACTACCTTGCTGTTTGAGAAGATAGGATCGTCGATGTATGCTTTCTTGAGATATATCGGCAGGATATGCGAAATCCAGCCCTGGCAGTGGATTACGTCCGGCGCCCAGCGGAGCTTCTTCACGGTCTCGAGTACGCCTCTTGCAAAGAAGATGGCTCTTTCGCCATTGTCCTTGAAAAACTCTCCGTTTTCGTCGCAATATACGCTCTTGCGGTGGAAATAGTCTTCATTGTCAATGAAATACACCTGCATTCTTGCTGCTGAAATAGAAGCCACCTTGATTACGAGCGGTCTGTCGACTTCATTGATGACTATGTTCATACCTGAAAGTCGGATCACTTCGTGAAGCTGGTTCTTTCTCTCATTGATACAGGCGTATCTTGGCATGAATGATCTGATCTCTTTCTTCCTTTCCTGGATGCCCTGAGGAAGGTATCTTCCTATGTTCGCGATCTCAGACTCCGGAAGATAAGGTGTTATCTCCGAATTGACGAACAGAACTCTTTTGACCGAATTACCCATACTGCTTAATTTTAATGACAAAATCAGTACAAAGGTAAGATTTTTTTTTGATATTTCATTATCTTTGGCCCCAATTGGGTTTGTCGTATGAGTAAAGCAGAGAATAAGATAATGCGCAGGAGGCTTATGAACGCCTATCTTTCATCAGTGATCAGCATCAGTCTGGTCCTGCTTCTGGTGGGTGTGGCAAGTATGCTTCTTGTGAATGCGAAGAGTGTATCCGACTATTTCAAGGAGAATATGCAGGTGTCGGTGCTGATGAAACAGAATGTTTCGGATGAGAAAGCACTTGAATTCAAGGAAAGACTCGAGAGCGAGAGATATATAAAGAGTACGACATTCATTTCAAAGGAACAAGGACAGAGAGAGCTTGCCGCTCAGCTCGGAGAAGATTTCCTGGATGTATTCGAGACTTCTCCGATCCCGGTATCGATCGATGTCACTCTGTCGGCGGACTATGTTTCGGCAGACAGTCTGGAAATGGTCAGAGCAGAGATATCCGAAAGCAATATCGTGGATGAAGTGGTATATCAACGCTCGCTGGTAGATGCTCTGAATGCCAATCTCAGCAGGATTTCGTTTATCCTGGGAATTTTCATCGCACTTCTCCTCTTTATTTCTTTTGTGCTGATAAACAATACGGTACGTCTGAATGTCTTTGCGAGACGCTTTACCATCCACACTATGAAACTCGTAGGAGCGACACGTTCGTTCATCCGTGCTCCGTTCCTTGTCCAGTCTGCATTTCAGGGATTGTTTGCGGCTTTCATCGCCATCATTATCCTTGTGGGACTTATGTTTCTGATGAGAAGTGAATTCTCTCAGCTATTCGAGATATTCAGAAAGGATCTGCTGCTTATTGTCATCGGTATCGTGATTGTGTCAGGACTTGTTATCTGTCTGCT
Source organism: Candidatus Cryptobacteroides sp. (assembly GCA_045614445.1). Lineage (GTDB taxonomy): Bacteria > Bacteroidota > Bacteroidia > Bacteroidales > UBA932 > Cryptobacteroides. The sequence goes on from JAZLCW010000077.1 coordinate 8,183, forward strand.
CAGCACATATTTTGTAGTGAACAAGCTCATCTCCCTCAGAAAAGACGAACTTTATTATTAATATCATCTCCGACTACGGCCGGGGCCAAGAAATAAGAAAATGGAAAACAATACAAGAATGGCAATCACGCCGAAGGGACTCAAATATCTCCTTGTCGGTCTTATCGTTATGATCTCAGGTTACATCCTTATGATGGGAGGTGGCAGCGATGATCCTCAGGTCTTCAATTATGCTATGTTCGACTTCCGTAGGATGGTGGCAGCTCCGATAGTGATCATACTCGGAATCGTGATCGAGATCGTGGCGATCATGGGAGTGTTCAAGTCAAATAAGGAGGAATAGCATGGAGTGGTTCGAGGCTATACTTCTCGGTCTGATTCAGGGACTTACGGAATTTCTGCCGATCAGCAGCAGCGGGCATCTTGAGATCGGAAAGGTTCTTCTTGGTGTAGAGACTCAGGATGACCTTCTTTTCACGACAATGGTCCATGCTGCCACTGTTCTCAGTACGATAGTCGTATTCCGCAAGCAGATATGGGATCTTCTGAAGGGTTTCTTCTGCGGAATCAAAGGGTGGAAGATAGCAAAGGATGAGTCGGGAAAAAGATATCTCGACTGCAATGACCAGACTGATTACCTTCTGAAGATTGTTCTTTCAATGCTGCCTGTAATGGTGGTCGGACTTTTCTTCAAGGATTCTGTGGAGGCTCTCTTCGGGTCGATACATGTTGTAGGAGGGGCGTTGATTGTGACTGCCGTACTTCTTTTCTTTTCGGATTATGCTTCAAGGCCAGGCAGGAAATCAATATTCCCGGCAAATGAATACAGGAACGGAATTTCGTATTGGCAGGCATTTGCAGTAGGTCTGGGACAGGCTTTCGCTGTCGTTCCCGGTCTTTCCCGCTCCGGTACTACCATTTCAACCGGACTTATATGCGGTGTGAAGAGGGAAGTGATGGCTCAGTTCTCATTCCTGATGGTTCTTGTCCCTATTCTTGGCGAGACGTTCCTGGAGGTCGTGGGAGGTGAGTTCGGGGCTTCGTCTGTGAGTGCCCTTGCTTTGGTGTTGGGATTTATATCTGCTTTTCTGTCAGGACTTTTCGCCTGCAAGGTAATGATTTCTCTTGTCAAGAAGGCTAAGCTTGGCTGGTTCGCTCTTTATTGCCTTATTGCGGCGGCCTGCATATTTATATTTGCATAATGGAAAAACACCTGACATATTTTGTCTCGGACGTTCATCTCGGTCTTCAGGTTGCTGATCCTGCCGGCCGGGAGCGTCGTTTTGCGGATTTTCTCAGAAGTCTTCCTGAGGAGACTGAGGCGTTGTATCTGCTTGGCGACATCTGGGATTTCTGGTACGAATACAGAGATGTGGTACCTAAAGGGTATGTCAGAGTGCTTGCTGCTCTACAGGAGCTTATGGACAGGGGAGTGAAGGTCTATTTCTTCCAAGGTAACCACGATGTCTGGACTTACAGCTATTTCGAAGAGCTGGGAATGCTAAAGTTGATTCAGCCGTGTGTGGTGAATATCGCTGGGAAACGCTTCTGTCTGGGACATGGGGATGGTCTGGGACCGGTGCCTTTTGGATATCGTTTCCTGCGCGGGCTTTTTCATAATCCTCTGGCACAGACACTGTTCAGCGCCCTGCACCCTTGGCTTGCATTCAGATTAGGTAACGGCTGGTCAAAGAATAATCGTCTTGCCCGACATGAAGAATATGTATTCAAGGGATGCGATGAGCCTCTGTATAAGTTCGCGCAGTCATATTCATCTGAAAACAAAGTGGATTACTTCATTTTCGGACATTATCATGTGTCGGTGGACGAGCCTCTTGTCACTGGCGCGAGACTTATGATAGTAAAGGATTGGATCGGCGGTTCACCGTACCTCTGTTTTGACGGCGAGGATGTGACACTCGGGCAATATTGTCCTACCTGTATTTCTCCGGAATAGGCATTTCCGGCGGATCCTTCCAGAATATAGACCAGTAGAAGGCCGGGAAATCTCCCGATTCCCATATCTTGACCAGTTCTTCAGTAGCTGCGTCCTCTCCTTCCGGATCATATGGCTTCTTCAGGTCGGTGCCGAATATCTTGGCGACGCCCTGCCAGAAACTTGCCGTGATGCCGCTTTTGTATCCTTTTATTATATTATAGGATGACTTACCGACTTCTCTGTCAACGAGTTTCATTATCAAGGCTCCCTGGCTGACAGTCAAGCTTCTCATCTGACTCTCGAAAACCGAGAAGAGCTCCTTCTGTACCTTATTGATATATTTTTCTCTTTTTACGCCTTTGAGATTTTCTGCAGCGATCACGCTGTCGGCTTCCACTACCAGTTTCTTTGCGACGAGAGCATAAGGGTATGCCTTGCTGAAATTGTGTACAAGGCGGTAATATTGTCTCCACTCCCTGCCCTTCATCTTCGGCAGTTTTGAATATACCTTGGAGGCTCTGATTTCGTCAATGTAGATTGTGTCATTACCTTCTACAATGAATTCCATTACTCCTTCCTGCTTTGGAGCGGGCTTCGGCCTTACCTGTTCGACAGTCACCTTCTCATTCTCTTTCTTTTTCTTCTTGAACAATTGGGCGTGACAATCCGCAGCCCCTCCTGTCAGAAAGGCAATGGCAGCTGCGGCGGCCGCAATATGTCGGAATAATTGTCTCACGTTGCAAAATTAGCAAATCATCCAATATCTGCAAATTCCTTGCCTTTGGCAGGCGTGGCGGTCTCCGCTTTGGTATTGCGGTAGAAAAGATGTATATTTGGCGAATCAATTGATTTTTAATGAACATCTCCTATGAAAAAGTTTCTTCTGAATCTCCTTTTTCTTGCTGTTGTCACCCCTTTGGCTGCCCAGACATTGATATTGCCTGGAGATTATGCCGATCCGACCATTCTCAAGGACGGTGATGATTATTACATGACGCATTCTCCGTTTTATTATCAGCCCGGTTTCCTGATATGGCATTCGCGGGATCTGTTCAATTGGGAACCTGTCTGTCGTGCTGGTGAGGAATGGAGCGGCTCGGCTTGGGCTCCTGATCTCCAGAAGGTGGGCGATACATATTACATATATTTCCCGGCCGATGATACTAACTGGGTCATGACGGCAAAAGACATACGTGGTCCGTGGACAAAGCCTGCAGACACCGGGATAAAGGGAATCGATCCTGGTCTGGCGGTGACACCGGATGGGAAACGTTATCTTTTTACCAGTGCAGGTTATGTCACTCCGTTGACAGACGATGGATTGAGGCGTAGTGGAGAGACCAGGAAGGTATATGACGGATGGGTTTATCCGCATGAGTGGGAGACCGAGTGCATGTGTCTGGAATCGCCTAAGATCACATATCATGACGGATACTATTACATGACTTCTGCGGAAGGCGGAACAGCCGGTCCTGCAACAAGCCATATGGCAGTCTGTGCCAGAGCGAAGGATATATACGGGCCTTGGGAAAACTCTCCATATAATCCCGTCGTGCATACATATTCCGATGTGGAGAAATGGTGGTCAAAGGGGCACGGTTCGTTGGTGGAAGGTCCTGACGGGCAATGGTGGATAGTGTATCATGCGTATGAGAAAGGAGCATACTTCCTTGGAAGACAGACCCTTATGGAGCCGGTGGAATGGACCGAGGGCGGATGGTATCGTCCGGTCAAAGATCTGGATATAAAGGTCGTGCCAGAGCATAAAGCGTCACTGTCTGATGATTTTGATGGTAATGGTCTCGGGTGGCAGTGGACCGGCTGGAAGGAAGATATCACGAGGTCAGTCTTTGTGAAGAAGGGCAGAGCGATCGTGCCAGCACGAGGGGCAGTGCCGCATGAAGGACGTTTGATGCTGATTACTGCAACTGACGGTGAATACTCTGTAGAGACTGAAGTTACAATCAAAGACAAGGGACTCAAAGCCGGACTTATGCTCTTTTATAATGAACATGCTTATGCCGGACTACTCTGTGACGGCAAGACCTTCACGGTCTATAAGACTTCGGAATCGGTGGAAGAAATCCCGAATGACATAGGCAGGACCGTCTTTATACGTCTGGATTTCAGAAAAGGTCTGCTTGATATCCGCGTAAGCGCTGACGGGGATGATTGGTCGCTTCTGTGCAAGGATATCGATGTTTCGGAATATCATCATAACAGATTCGGGGCATTCCTTGCCTTACGCCCAGCCTTGTGCTCTCTCGGATCGGGACAGGCAGAGTTCGACAGATTTGTGTATACTTCTGATGGCTTTTGTCGATAAAATGTCTGAGACGAGGTCGTGACAATGCTGTGCCGGGATGACCGGAGGGGGTGATGCAGCGATCTTGGACGTGGTCTGATAGTAGTGTCGGTACATGGAAACGGTAATCCATGTACCGACGCTGTCGTTTTTGCTGTTGCAAGCCCGGTTTGGGGTAGCGTGGGGCAGCGGAATGGTGATTCCATGTACCTACGCATCACGACGGTTACATTGCAAGACAGCGCCGGATCTGTGCCTCCGGAAGATGATATTGTCTGTAAAGCAGATTTCCTATCTCCTGTTTTTCTGAGATTGAAAGATGGTACACGGATATCTTTCCGTATCTGGGAACGATGTTTCTGTCAATTTCTGTACAAAGATCGATGTCGGAAATCTTTTTGTAGTCAGATCGTCCGTTTTCGTATATCAGCATTTTTTCCAAAGGCTGGTCCCTGATCCCGTATTCTATTGTTTCCAATCGTACCGGCCCGGTTTCAAGTCTGTCTTTTTCCTGCTCCTTTTCCCATTCTTCACCGGACTTTCGCGACATGTAGTAGTTGAATGCGCGTGGTGTAGTGTACATGTTTTCTACCTGTGCTATATCCAATACGCTCTCACGAAGAAAGACTCCGTTTTCGTTCATCATGTAATTTGAAGGCCATCTGGCCTTTCTGCCGATGAACCTGTAGAAGAGTTTTTGCTCCAGCAGTCTTTCCGGAGGTCTTTTGCCCATTTCCCTTTGAAATATTGCATTGACCGAGCAGTGAGGGTAGGCATATGGTATGGGAACGATGCCGTGATGCAGGGCGTTTCTCAAAACATATGTCATTGCCGCAAGATGGTGGTGAAGTCCGACAATTTCCAGGTGGAAGTGGATCTTTTCTCCGACTCTTCCATGCCTGTGGTGTTTGTGGTTGAAATATTTGGAGTATGACTGTCGCATCGCATACATGAATCCCAGATGGTCCTCTGTCTGTATTATCTTGTGGCAGTGAGTTGACTGGAATGATTCGACAAGTCCTGTGGAGCCGGTCTTGTAAAGTGCCAGAGCGAAACAGTTGAATCCTCGGTTGTAGTCTTCTTCGTCACGGAACAAGACTTCGTCGCCTGCGGAAAGGCATAGATGGTAAGTCTTTTTCATACAATTTATCTTTTGCACATAATCTTCTCTTCGGTTCTCTCTCTCATCTCTCCCGAAATGCATGAAGTGTCGGTAAATATAAGGCAAATCATTCGTATTTTCACCGAAAATTCTGAGAAAATCCTTTTCTCGGTAGCGTCAGTACATGGAAACGGAAATCCATGTACCGACGCTGTCGTTTTTGCTGTTGCAAGCCCGGTTTGGGGTAGCGTGGGGCAGCGGAATGGTGATTCCATGTACCGACGCTCAGCCCTTCATGCCAAAGCGTTCGGGTTTCCGATCGGCTCCGGTCGAAAATGTGCGGAAGTTTTTATGAACACCATCCGTAACCTAATGAAAACACGCGACTTAGCATATTGAATCATTGGTCGAAAATGTGTGAAAAATTTTCAATATGGTATTGCGGTTTCAGAAAAAATTACTACCTTTGCATCCCAATAATTGAGGACGACTACGCCCAACCAGCTGATACTCAATTAGTTAGGGATATTGTGAAATATTTTCATTAAAAGTAATAGAACAATGTTACAACCAAAGAAAACCAAATTCAGAAGGCAGCAGAAAGGCCGCATGAAAGGTCTCTCACAGAGGGGAA
>JAZLCW010000078.1:0-32000 GCA_045614445.1 Candidatus Cryptobacteroides sp.
CCATTTCTGCCTATATGACGCACAAATGTACAAAATGTGTCATAAAAACTCGTAAATTTTAAGATGGTGTACAAGTTGCTGATATACAGGCTTTTATGCAAAATGCCTGCTGTGGAAGTGCAGCAGGCATAATCGATAATCAGTTGGTGGATAGGTGATTAGGTGTTACGGTCGCTGATAGATACGGAGTCCGAATTCGGATACGATGCTCATAAGATGGTCGAAAATATCGGACTGCTTCCGCTCGAACGATGCCCAGGCCTTGTCCTTCAGGAAGAAATACACATAGACTGGCACTCCATAGGCCGAGGCCTCCTTCTGTGAGACGATAATGTCGAGATCTGCATTTACCTCAGGATTAGAGCGGAGGTAAAGTTCAATATATATACGGTATATCTGTATGTTGGTGGTCGGCTGCTTTCCGGCCGGAAGTGATTTTATGAAATCGGCCATCAATGGAACCGCCTTGCATATGTCTGAAATCAGATCTGTGGTACAGACCTCCATAGAGTTTACATCGATGAAGATGGATTTATCAGCCCTGCGGCCTGCGCTTTCCTGCATTCCGCGCCAGTTTTTGAAAGCAGTCGTCACTAGCGTATAGGGCGGAATCATGGTCAGAGTATTGTCCCAGTTGCGGACCTTCACTGTGTTCAGGGTGATTTCTTCTACATTCCCGTTTGCGCTTCCGTCCGGCATCTGTATCCAGTCACCTATGCGTATCATATCGTTCTGCGAAAGCTGCACTCCCGCCACAAATCCCAATATGCTGTCCTTGAAAACAAGCATCAATACTGCGGCAGAAGCGCCAAGACCGGTCAGAAGCACGGTCGGGGATTTGTCGATAAGGACGGCAATGATGATGATGCCTCCCACAAAGTACAATGCTATCTGCAGACCCTGGATCAATCCTTGGAGCGGGTGACTCTTGTATTTGTCAGTCTTGCTGTATTCGTCAAGGAATGCGGAAAGAATGGAATTGCATATCCTGATTCCGACTACTATCATATATACTATGCAGAAACGGTGCAATGTCCGGATCAGAGGATCGCCGCTCTTAAAGGCAATGGATACCAGCATGTAGAACAATATGCCCGGAATCAGCAGCAGTATGTTATATCCGAGCTTTCTTCGCACAAGCACAATATGCCAATTGGATTTGTGTAACACTCCTTTTCGAGAGGAGATCCATCGGAACAGGCTTTGCAGCAGCCAGTTGACTCCGATGCATATACACAGCAGCACGATTGTGGTCACTGTGCTGTCCAGAATTTCCGCCAGGTTTTCATCTATCCCGAATCTTTCGGTCATTGTCTTGTTAAACCATTCTGTCAAAGTATTCATGATATCGCTTTTTCGAGTTCCAGGGCAACAACCGTGCAAAAAAAATCACCCAACCTTTTGGGCTGGATGATACTATTATATATCAGGTTGGATTATCTGATTCCTTTTACTGAGAATTTCTTCTCGACCTTGCCGAAAGAGTGCTTGCGGACAACGAAGTCTGTAGATGCAGACTTGGTCTCTGTCTTTGTAAAGGTCATAGGGAATGTAGGATATCCGGTCTCGAATGTGCTGGTGATGTAGCTGAGCTGACCGTGGTCAGTGAGGTATGCAAGATATTCCATTGTCACTACCTTGTATGACATAGGAGTTCCATCCTCTAACTCATATTCTTCCTCATAGCCGTATGCTTCCAATGAACCGTCCTCAAGTGTTCCTCCGATGCAGATAGGGACCTCGCTGAGGTATATGTCTTCTGTTTCGCCTTCACCAAGGAACCATACGTCTCCATTTCCATAAGAACCGAAGTTAAATGTACCAAGCATCTGGTTATATATAACCCAGATACCTTCCTCTTCCATCCAATTGACTGTTACATTAAGACCAGCAGCGTCATCACCCTCGTATCCTGACATGAGGAAAGTCTCGTTAGCTTTTCCCTTAGAGAAAGTAACAAACTGCTGAATTCCGTTTGCTCCTGTGATGGTCCAGTCGCCGAGCCATGCTGCATAGGCTTCTGTCAGATTCTCTTCGCCACCATTGTCACCTCCGCCGCCAAGGTTCTCAAGGTCGATAACCTCTGAAAGTGCGTAAAGACCGGTAGCCTTTCCTTTTGTGTCACATCCGATAGCCATAGCATACCATTTTGTTCCATACTCTGGATTGATTGTAACCTGTGCAAGAATGCTTTCAGTATAAACGATATCATTCCAAGTTGCTCCTGGGTACTGAGCGAGCATCTCCTCCCAAGCCTTGATCTCTTCGTCAACGATAGCTTCGATGCCTAACTCCTCAAAGTAGTCTACTGGCCAAGCAGTAACGAAGAAAGGATTTGTGTCGGTTGTCTCTACCACTACAACATTATCATAAATTTCTCCGTCCTGTTCGTAATCTCCGATATATGTAACTGTCCAGTTCGGATTGATAGTGTATCCCTCTGGTGCTGGAGGCACGACCTCTTCCTTTTCAGTCTTGAAAGTTGTAGAAGCAGCTGTTCCGTAAACCTGTCCTTCAGCAGTGATGCCGAATGCTATGAATGTGTAGTCTGTATCCTGTTCGAGGCTTCTTACAGTAACAGTAGTGCTTTTGCCCTTCTTGATACCTGCAATCTTACCACCGTCAGCAGTAATCTCAGCTACCTTTGCAGTTATAGCTGCGTTTACATCTGTATCAGTAGTTGCAAATGCATACCAAGTATCATTTGTAGTACCATTGTGCTCTACCTTAACCTTAGCCTTGTCTGTCTCCACTTCAGTTACTTCGAGGGTGAACGCGAGATTCTCGGTGAGTTCTACCTTTGGAGTATCCGGTGTTTCAGGATCCTTTGAGTTGTCAGGATCCGGACCTGGCTTCTCAGTACAGCTTACAAACATAGCTGCGATCGCTGCAACAGCAGCAAACTTAAAAAACTTTTTCATATTATAATTGTTGTTGGTTTGTATTTTTCGACGCGAAAGAAATTCAAAATTAAATATAATTATCTGAAGATGCAAATTTAATACCCGCCTCCGAGGGCCTGATAAAGATTGATCACAGCCTGGATTTCGTCAAATCTGTCGGAAACTTCAGAAAGTTCTGCCTGAAGGAGGTTCTTCTGAGCAGTCAGGACCTCGAGATAATTTGCGTTTCCGTGCTTCATGAGAAGCTGGGTATTCCACACAGAAGCCTGGAGATTCAGAATCTGCCTCTTGTCGAGTTCTACTCTCTTCTGAGCTGTCTGCCACTGGGTTACGGCGTTATTGACCTCCACTCCTGCATCGAGAAGACTCTGTCTGAATTGCCATGCCGCAGCCTCTCTCTGTGCCTGCGCCGCCTGGAGACGGGCTTTGTTGGCTCCTTTTCCGAAGATAGGCTGCACGAGGGAACCTATGAAACTGGTAATCATCGAAGACGGATCGATGGACGCGCCTCCGGAAATTGTCCATCCGATGGCTCCGCTGAGCGTGATGTTCGGATAGAATGCGGCCTTGGCTGAATTGACATTATAAAAAGTCTGGGCAAGGGCCATTTCTGCCTGGCGGACATCCGGTCTGCGACTCAGAAGCTGTGCCGGCACTCCTACCGAAAGCTTATCAGGGAATTCCAGATCTTTCAGACTGCTACGCTCGATCGGCATAGGTACGATGCTGACCAATGCACAGAATGAATTCTCCATTGCCAATATCTCTTTTTCAAGCGTGAGGACTGATGCTTCGACATTCAGCTTGTTTGCCTTAGCCTGGAGCACTGCGGCCTCATTGGTCTTTCCTGCTCGCTTGAGAGCTTCGAGGGTACGGATATTCTCTTCCCATGTCTGCATTGTCCTTTTGCTGATGGAAAGCTTCTCGTCCAATGTGACAAGGGTATAGTAGCTGTTGGCGATGGTGGCTACGAGCTGGGTCTGTACCGCCTGCTCGTATGCCTTGCTCTGTTCGAGGGCAGCCTGAGCTTTGCGCTTGCTGTTTCTGAGCGAACCGAAAATATCTGCCTGCCAGCTTGCATCCGCACGAGCTGAGAAATTGCCCGGAGCTCCGCCTTGAGCGGTGAATGTGGCGCCAGGAAGCAGTGCCCATCTGGCTGAGAGTAATGCTGCTTCAGCCTCCTGTACCCTGTGGCGGGCTACATTCAGGTCAGTATTGTAGTCAAGACCCAGCTGGATCCATTCCTGAAGAATGGGGTCTGTGAACATATCGTCCCAGGAAACTGTGGCGGTGGAAATGGAATCGCCCGTGATTTCCATCCTTCTGTAGAGACTGTCCACGAACCACATCTGCTCGCGCTCATACTTTTTGTAGAGTCCGCAGCTGCTAAGGGACAGAATGGCTATTGTCAGTAAGATTATCTTTTTCATAGGAGCTTATTCTTTTTTATGTTTAGGCATCACCTTCTCTTCTACCCACTGGAATACGATGAAGAGGGCAGGCACAACAATGATCAGGGCGATGGTACCGATGAGCATTCCTCCGACGGTACCTACTCCGATGGAAATGTTTCCGTTGGCACCCACTCCGCTTGCGAACATAAGCGGAAGCATACCGAAGATCATTGTAAGGGATGTCATGAGGATTGGTCTCAGACGGACTTTCGCAGCTGACATCGCCGCCATTGTGATGGACATACCTTCAGCACGCTTCTGTGATGCATACTCAGTAAGGAGGATGGCTGTCTTGGCCAGGAGTCCGATCAGCATAAGGAGACCGATCTGAAGGTAGATGTTGTTCTCAAGTCCGAACATTCTTGCAAAAAGGAAGCTTCCTGCAAGTCCGAACGGAACAGAAAGGATGATCACGACCGGAATGAATATGCTCTCGTACAATGCACAGAGTATCAGGAAGATGAACAATACGCAGATGCCGAAGATGACAGCTACTGAGTTTCCAGTGTCAGCCTCCTCTCGCGACATTCCTCCGAACTCGTATCCATATCCGGCAGGGAGAACCTGGGCGGCGACTTCACGGACAGCCTTGATGGCCTGACCGGAACTGTAGCCGTCCGATGCCTGACCACTGACTGAAATCGCGGTGAACAGATTGAATCGTGAAATCGACTGAGGACCGTATATACGGGTCAGCTTCAGATACTGGTTTATAGGAGACATTTCGCCTCGCGAGTTACGTACAAACATATTCTGGAGCGATTCTGTATCCAGACGGAATTCCGGAGCTGCCTGAAGCATCACTCGGTACAGCTTCGAGAATCTGTTCATATTCGATGCATAGCTTCCTCCCACATATCCCGCGAGCACTCCCAGCACATCGCTTGGAGAAATTCCGTTTCGCTTGCACTGTACTGCATCCACCTCTACCAGATACATAGGGTACTTGGAGTCGAATGAAGTCTTGGCGCGAGATACTTCAGGACGCTTGTTCAGCTCGATGATGAAGTCATTGGTGATCTTCTCCAGATCATCCAGCTTTCCTCCCTTCTGGTCCTGGACATATACCTCGAAACCGTTGCTGGCTCCATATCCCGGAATCATACCTCGTGTGTAGATCATGATATCCGCAGAAGTGATGTCTGCTGTGCGGGCATACATTTCCTCGATGATGGAGTCGATGTCGTCTCCCTTTCCTGTACGCTCGTTCCAGTCTTTCAGCTTGATGACGAAGTTACCTGTAGAAGAACCCTGTCCGAACATCATACCCCATCCGGTAGTTCTCGAATAAGCCTCGATCTGAGGGATAGAGCTGATTCTTGCGTCAATTTCTGCCAATACCTTGTCAGTCTCTGCGATATTGGTACCAGGAGGAGTGCGGACGTCCATATTGATCGAGCCCATGTCCTCCTTAGGAACGAGACCTGTCTTGGTAGTGTTCATAAGGTATGCAAATCCTCCGCAGGCGATTACCAGCAGTATGACAGTGAGCCATTTACGCTTGAACATAAACAGCACCACATGCTTGTACTTGTTTACCACAGCACTGAATCCGGCATCGAATGCCTTGTGGAAACGGCTGGAGAGGCTTGCCTTCTGTCCCGGGATGACTTCTTCGTGAGGAGTCATTATTATGGCGCAGAGGGCAGGGGAGAGTGTAAGTGAATTGACGAGTGATATACCCACAGCCACGGCCATTGTAAGTCCGAACTGGGTATAGAACGTACCTGTGGTACCACCCATGAAACTTACAGGGATGAACACTGCCATAAAGACGAATGTGGTAGCTACGAGAGCTGTAGCGATGCCGCCCATTGCATCCACGGTAGCTTTATATGGCGATCTGTATCCTTCGTCGAACTTGGCCTGGACTGCTTCCACCACCACGATGGAGTCGTCCACCACGGTTCCGATCACGAGCACGAGTGCGAAGAGGGTGATCATATTGAGACTGAATCCTGCCACCATAAGGAATGCGAATGTTCCCACGAGAGACACGATGATCGAAATGGTAGGAATGACAGTCGAGCGGAGACTCTGAAGGAAGATGAATACCACGAGGATCACCAGAAGGATCGCTTCGAAAAGTGTCTTGATCACATTCTTGATGGAAGCATCGAGGAAGTCCTTGGTACTCATCAGGTCGACGATTTCCAGACCCTTAGGCAGATCGGCGCGAATCTTCTCGATCTCAGCATCCACTGCTACGATGATTTCGTTGGCATTGGATCCTGATGTCTGTGAAATGCTTATTGTAGTACCCGGATGTCCGTTTACCAGACCTACGTAATCGTAGCTTCTTTCACCGAGCTCGATTGTAGCTACGTCCTTGAGCCTGAGTACAGTACCGTCACTTTCGGAACGGATGACCATATTCTCGTAGTCGGTAACGTTCTCGTAACGTCCGCGATATTTCAGCACATATCTGAATGTATTCTCAGATTCTGCTCCGAGGGTTCCGGTAGGCGCTTCAAGGTTCTGCTCGGACAACACTGCCGAAATGTCCGAAGGCATGAGCCCGTATTTTCCCATCTTTCCCGGATCGAGCCATATACGGAGCGAATAGTCACCGCCGCGCACATCCACCTCGCCGACTCCGGCGATACGTGAAAGTCTTGGCTCGATATTGATCTTCAGATAGTTAGTGATGAATTTTCTGTCGAATGCGCCGTCTGGACTATAGACAGCAAGAGTCTTGATACGGCTGGTCTGACGCTTGCGTACAGTCACACCGCTTCGTGTAACCTCTGCCGGAAGAAGGCTCTGGGCCGAGGCGATACGGTTCTGCACATTGACCATTGCCATGTCTCCGTCGGTTCCCTGACGGAAATAGATCTGGATGCTGGCCGATCCTGAGTTGGTCGCGGATGATACCATGTACATCATGTTCTCCACACCATTGATGGCTTCTTCAAGAGGTACCAGCACACTCTTCTGCACTGTCTCTGCATTAGCTCCGGCATAAGCCGCAGAAACGCTGACGGTTGGGGGAGCGATCTCCGGGAATTGCTCCACCGGCAGCTGTGTAAGGCCGATGACTCCCACCAGCAGGATCATCACCGATATGACGCCCGCAAATATCGGACGGTCAATGAATGTCTTTACGTTCATTATTCCTTGTCCTCCTTGCTCTTGATTGGGGCACCTTCCTTGATCAGACCTGCGCCTTCAGCTACGATAACATCTCCCACTTCAAGTCCGTCTGTGACAATATATTCCACTCCGTTGTTCTGTGGAGCGATGTGGATCTCTGTAGATGAAGCCTTGCCATCCACTACCTTGTATACGAAAATCCTGTCCTGGAGCTCATATGTGGCTGACTGAGGGATTACCATACAGTCCTTGAGGGTGGTAGGGATTATGATGGTGCCGCTACCTCCGTTACGAAGGAGATGGTTGCTGTTGTTGAAGACGGCTCTGATACTTACCGATCCGGTACTTTCGCTGATGGTACCGCTGATCGCATTGATCTTTCCTGTGTGTTCGTATCTGTCACCATTGCTCATGATGAGTTCCACCTGAGGCATCTGTCTGATGGCGTTGTCCAGAGAACCGTACTGCTTCACCATGTCAAGCATCTGATTTTCAGCCATTGAGAAATATGCATAGACGCGGCTGTCGTCAGATACTGTCACCAGCGGCTGAGTGATGTTGCTGTTCACGAGTGCTCCCACGCGGTAAGGGATCATTGATGCCACACCATTCACCGGAGAACGTACTTCTGTGTAAGAAAGATTGTTGCTGGCGTTGACCTCCTCGGCCTTGCAGAGTGCGAGTCTTGCCTCGGCTTCAGTGAGATTGTTCTGCGCTGTCATCAGGTCAAACTCTGAAACGACATCCTGAGCATAAAGATCCTTGTTGCTCTGGAGGATCAGGCGTGCAGTCGAAAGTGATGCTTCTGCGCTCTTTACATTGGCCACAGCGATTTCGTAGGCTGCTTTGTAAGGAGTCTGGTCGATTACGAAGAGCACCTGTCCCTTCTGTACGTTTTCTCCTTCCTCGATCAGTATGTCTGTGATCATTCCGCTGACCTGAGGACGGATCTCCACTGTCTGGACTCCGCTTATTGCAGCGGAATAACCTGTGGTGAGTGTACGGTCGCTCAGCGAAACCTTCATAGTTTCATAATAGTTTTCCTTTTCTGTGGATTTCTCCTGAGTCTGTCCGCAGGAAACCAGCGCTGCGGCACAGATGATGGCAGTGATCAGTTTGTTCTTCATAGCAAGAAATTATTGTCTCTAAATAAACTACAAAGTTACTGAACTTTTTGCAGTTACTGCAATTGATAGCATGTGAAGGGTCAATTTTTTCTTTTTTTTTGATGCTGATTTTTCGCGAAAGAGCAGAAAATGGCTGTTTCTGGTCTTTTGACGAGGCAGCCAGCCGGCATGTATTTATGCCTGGGCACAGCATGACGAACACGTTCCTCCGTATATCTGAATATGCTTCAGAATTGAAAGGTCAGGAGGCCGGAATATCAATTTTGATTCACTTTGAAGGCTTTTACCAGGTGGTGCATGGCTTTGTAACTACCACATATGAATACATTGCCGTAATTTGTAACATATTGATTAATAGATGATAAATGTTATGTGACGTCTTTGTAAGTCCACTTCTTCCTACACAATGAATCATTTTCAAAATAGAATTCTTACATTTGTTTTGATAAAGTGTCCCTGATCGGGCGCAGACCGTAAAAGACACATACACTAACCAATTAATATTAACAACAAATTTCTACCGTATGAGAAAATATCTGACTATGGTGGTGCTGCTACTTATGAGCATGACAATGTTCGCCCAGCAGCATTCTGTAAAGGGTACGGTGGTGGACCAGAACGGACTTCCGATCATCGGAATGACTGTAATGGAGCAGGGTACCCAGAACGGTACAACCACCGACATTGATGGTAATTATCAGATCACTGTTTCATCAGGAACAGCATCTCTGGAATTTACCGCACTTGGCTATTCGACAGTCGTTGAGGCAGTGAACAATCGTGCTGTCATCGACATCACTTCTGCAGAAGAGGCAATGGTTCTTGATGCAGTGGTAGCCATCGGTTATGGTTCAGTCCGCAAGAAGGACCTCACCACAGCCGTTTCAACTGTTTCGACAGAGGATATGAAGCTTCGTCCTGTAACTGAGGCTTCAGGTTTCATCCAGGGTAAGGTAGCCGGTGTTACCGTACAGCAGACCAGCGGTCTTCCTGGTAGCGGTATGACAGTCCGCGTGCGTGGTGCTTCTTCTATTGCATCATCAAACGACCCTCTTTATGTCGTGGACGGCGTGCCTGTAGGTACAGGTAACTACGCGATCGCATACCTCTCTCCACAGGATATCGAGACAATGCAGATCCTCAAGGATGCTTCTTCAGCTGCCATCTACGGTTCACGCGCTGCGAACGGTGTCGTTCTCATCACTACAAAGCAGGGTAAGAAGAGCAGAGGTCCTCAGGTGAGCCTCAACGCTTCAGTAGGTCTTGCTAACGTAGCTAAGACATACGACGTCCTCAATGTAGCAGAGTACAAGGACCTTATGGACGAGCTCGGAATGGTTAACCTTCCTGACGGCCTCAAGGATGAGACTGACTGGTTCGAGGAAACTTACAAGACAGGTATCAACCAGAACTACCAGCTCTCAGTATCTAACGCTACCGACAAGATGAGATATTATATCAGCGGTGGTTATTCAGATGAGCAGGGTATCCTTCCTGTAGCATTCAACAAGCGTTTCAACGTAAAGGCAAGCTTCGACTCTGACCTTTATGATTGGCTCAATGTAGGTGCAAACGTAGCATACTCACACTATAAGAACAATGGTATCATCTCAGGTACAGGTTCAAACCGTGCCGGTGTGGTTCTTTCAGTGATCAACACTCCTACATATGCTAAGCCTTGGAGCGAGACAAACCCTAACTGGTACTGGACAGAGTTCTATGGTGCAAACCTTACTACTCCTTCTGAGAACCTTGCAAGAACTGAGAACAACTACACTCAGACTGACCGTCTCCTCCTTACCGGTTACGCTCAGATCAACTTCACAATGAACTTCAAGTTCAAGTCTACAGTCTCAATGGACCGCAGATGGGTACACAGCTACTACTTCCTCGATCCTATCAAGACTTCATACGGCCGTACACAGCACGGTGAGGCTTCTTCAGAGAGAAGTGACGATATGAGAATGGTATATGACAATATCTTTACTTACAACAACTCTTGGAATGCCAAGCACAACTTCGAGGCAATGGCCGGTACTTCTGCTACCACTTCACGTTGGGAGAATCTCTATGGTTCAAGAAACTACTTCTCTGACCAGTATAACAATGCGATCTTTGGTATCAACGGCGGTAACAAGGGTGGTCTCCGTGGTCAGTCACAGGGCTTCTCAAAGTGGGCTATCATGTCTTACCTCGCTCGTGTTTCTTACAACTTCGACAGCAAGTACTATGTAACTGTAAACTTCCGTGCTGACGGATCGTCAAAGCTTGCTCCTGGCAACCGTTGGGGTTACTTCCCATCAGCTTCAGTAGCTTGGCGTCTTTCAGGCGAGGATTTCCTCAAGGATGTTGCCTGGATCAACGACCTCAAGATCCGTGCAGGTTGGGGACAGCAGGGTAACCAGTCAGGTCTCGCTGACTACGCATGGGTACAGCAGTATGGTACAAACTACTACGACTGGACCAAGACTGAGTTCGCTGATGCAACTCCTACACTCGGTGGCAAGAGCAACATCGGTAACAAGGACCTTACTTGGGAGACTACAACTCAGACTAACGTCGGTATCGACTGGTCAATGTTCAACAGCCGTCTCATCGTAACTCTCGACGGTTACTACAAGTACACTAAGGACCTCCTTATGAACGTACCTCTTCCTTCTCCATATCCAAGCATCTACCGTAACGAGGGTGAGATGTCTAACTGGGGTCTCGAGCTTGCAATCAACTCTGTGAACATCGAGAAGAACAACTGGAGATGGACCACTGACTTCAATATCTCTATGAACCGCAACAGACTCGAGAAGCTTAACCTCCAGCAGGTTTACTACTACACTCAGACTTCTGAGGCTCTCAGCGAGTATGTAGTACGTATGACTCCAGGTCAGCCGCTCTCACAGTTCTGGGGATATACAGCTCTCGGCGTAGATCCTGAGACAGGTATGATCCAGTATGAGGACTACAACGGTGACGGTAAGGTGAACGTAGCCGACAAGCATTATATCGGTGATGCTAACCCTCTCTTCACAGCAGGTCTCACCAATACTATAAGCTGGAAGGGTCTCAGCCTCAGCTTCCTCCTCACTTCATCAGTAGGAAACGACATCTACAACGCATCTAAGATCGAGATGATCGGTATGTATACAGCCGGTAACCAGATCAAGGATGTTGTAAGACGTTGGAGAATCCCTGGACAGGTAACAGATATTCCAAAGGCAGGTGAGCTTGACAACCTCAGAGCATCTACAAGATGGATCGAGGACGGTTCATACCTCAAGGTCAAGAACATCACCCTTTCATACGATATCACTCATCCAGCACTCAAGAAGGCTAACATCAACAGAATCCAGCCATACGTCACTCTGGATAATATGATCACCTTCACAAACTACTCTGGCTACGACCCAGAAATGAGCCAGTATACAAGTGCTACTTCAATGGGTATCGACTGGGGTACTTATCCATGTGTGAAGACAGTGCTCTTCGGTGTTAATGTCGAGTTCTAATAATTAAATAAGGAAAGAAAATGAAAAAGATATATTCAATTCTCGCTCTCGCTTCCCTTATTGTCCTTTCTTCTTGCGAGCTTAACCTCTATCCAGAAACTGGATATAGCGAGGGTAATGTAACAGTAGATGAAGAGGCAGGTGAGTCTCAGTATTCTACAAGAAAGGATATGGAGGGTCTCAGGGACGCTATCTACAGCAACTGGACCAAGGATATCCAGGAAAAGGGATACCTTGACTGGCTCGTTTATGCTGAGTGCCGTGCAGATAATGCATACGGTGGAAACCCTACAACAGGTGAGCTTATGGCTATCGAGGCCAACAGACAGGACGGTGAGAACAAGAATGTCGTACGTGACTGGGACTGGTACCAGGATCAGGTAAGCAAATGTAACAATATCATCTGCAACATTGACCGTATCAATGAGGCAGATTCTACAATGACTGACAAGGAGTACAGAGAGTGGAAGTCTGAGGCTTACTGCTGGAGAGCATGGAACCTCTTCCAGATGTCATATATCTGGGGTGATATTCCTCTCGTGAACTCTATTCCACCTGCAATTACAGCAGAGAACATTGAGGAAGTTTATGATGAGTACTTCCCTTCAAGAACTCCGATCGCTGACGTTCATGCTCAGATCATTGAGGAACTCAATTATGCTTGTCAGAATGCTCCAGATATGGATCCGGCAAACAAGCACCTCTTCACAAAGGCTTTCGCACACGGTATGCTTGCAAGAATCTATGCTGAGCCTAAGGCTGGTCTTCAGGATTGGAGCAAGGTAGCAGAGCACTGTGCTGCTATTGAGGGAATGGGCTACACACTCGTTGACGACTACGCTCAGATGTGGGCTTATGATGAGGCTGACGCTGTCCGCAATACATCAGAGTCAATCTTCGAGATTACCTGGACCAAGTCAAACGGTAACTGGGTATGGATGATGTTCCACAGAAACGCATACAACCCTAACGACAGCTACTCTTGGATCAAGTGGATTACTCCTTCACGTGACCTTATCGCAGCTTATGACGCTGAGAAGGATACTGAGAGAAAGAATGCTTGTATCGTTTACGACGAGGCTATCTGGTCTAACTACTATCCAGGTGATGCTTATGCATTCATGCACAAGGTTCCTACAAATGCTTCATCTATCATCCTTATGCGTCTTGGTGAGATCTATCTCCTTCACGCTGAGGCCCTTGCCATGACAGGTGATCTCGCTGGTGCAACTCAGTATGTGAACCTTATCCGTGAGCGTGCCGGTATCAAGGCTATCTCTGCTCCATCATCGCAGGAAGCTATGATCGATGCAATCCTTCACGAGCGTCGTCTCGAGCTTGCATTCGAGGGATTCCGTTTCTTCGACCTTCTCCGTCACGGATTCGAGAGGACAAAGGCTATCCACGATGCAATGCCTCAGCAGGATTCATACTGGCAGCCAAGATTCCCTCTTACAGAGGAGACTGTATTCATGCCAATCCCTCAGAAAGCTCTCGACAATAACCCAAGTCTTGTTCAGAACCCAGGTTATTAATAGGTAATGGCTATGAAGATTTCAAAGTTATTTCTAACAGGTGTCCTCGCTTGTCTTTGTGCATGCAACTGCACGACAGACAAGCCAGGGGATGAGCCTGTTACACCAGATAATCCGACTCCGGAGAAGCCGGAAGTCGTGGCTAAGGATGTCGTAGCTTATGTCACTACAGCTGACGGAAAGAAACAGTTCGAGAAGAGCACATTCGACTTCGGAAAGCCAGGCAGCATGTCTCCTAACCAGGTGACATTCGATAAGACTGCCCTTGCAGCCGAGCCGGTGGACGGTTTCGGACTTGCAGTTACTACTGCAGCCGCTTACAACCTTCTTAAGATGACACCTGCTGACAGGACTGCTTTCCTCGAGGAAACATTCTCTCGTGAGAAGGGTGCAGGAATGAGCCTTATCCGCGTAGCTATCGGTGCTTCGGACTTCTGTCTTGCTGACAACTACACTTGGTGCGATACTCCAGGTCTTGAGAACTTCGCTGTTCATTCAGAGGATAAGGATTACCTTTTCCCTGTTCTCAAGGAGATCTACGCAATCAACCCTGACGTGAAGATCATCGGTTCACCTTGGTCTTGCCCACAGTGGATGAAGTGTAACATGCCTGGCGGAAACAGCTGGGATGTGTCTAAGTTCAATGTTGCAGTAACAGACGAGACTACATACAACTCTTGGACAGGCGGTCGTCTCAAGCCATCTTGCTATGATGACTATGCTGAGTATTTCGTGAAGTGGATCCAGACTATGGAAAAGGAAGGATTTGACATTCACGCGATCACTATGCAGAACGAGCCGCTCAACCCTGGTAACTCAATGTCTCTGGTAATGCCTTGGCAGGATCAGAAGGAGTTCGTGAAGGTTCTCGGTCCTGCAATGGACAAGGCAGGTCTTGCTGATGTCGAGATCCTCCTCTTCGACCATAACTTCAATTATGACGGAAAGGAAGGTCAGGACAATTATCCGCTCAATATCTATGCTGATCCTGAGGCTTACAAATGGGCTGACGGTTCTGCATGGCACAATTACGGCGGAAGCGTGACTGAGCTCTCAGAAATCTACAAGACCAATCCTGAGAAGAAGATCTACTTCACTGAGGCTTCTATCGGAGAGTGGATCGGAGGCTGGGAGGACAGATGGGACTTCAACTTCCTTTCTAACTGTGTCGTTCCTGACTTCTCTACAATGTTCCTCGGTGTACTTGCACGCGGTGGCAGAGGATCAGTTCTCTGGAACCTCATGCTTGACGATAAGAGAGGACCGTTCAGCAGACACGACGGTTCTTGCAAGACTTGCTACGGTGGTGTTACCATCAATTCTGCAGACTACAAGACCATCGTAAAGAACAGCCACTGGTTCGACTGTGCTCATGCTTCTGTTGCCCTCAAGCCAGGTGCAAGAAGAATGGAGTGCAAGACTTTTGCTCTTCCTTCGGGAATGGAGGTTCAGATGTATCTCAACCCGGACAATACTGTCGGAGCACTTATCTGCAACAACAGCAGCAAAGAGCAGGATTTCGTATTTGCTACTACCAAGCATACAGTCAAGTATAAAGTACCAGCAAAGAGTATTGCATCTCTTCTCTGGCAGGAGTAAATGATCTGATTGTCATTCCCGACCTGATCGGGAATCCAAAACATTAAAAAACAATAAAAATGAACAAGATATTCAAAATAGCAGCAGTAGCTCTCGCAGGTGCGGTAGCTTTGGCTTCATGCCAGAGAGAGCCTGAGTTCAGAACTACTGATGTGGGTCCTGAAATGACCGTAAACAGCTGTACTGAAAGCACTTATATGGGTGCAGACATCAAGTTCTCAGTAAGCATCAATGACAATGACTTCGCTCTTTCAACTCTCAAGGCTAAGCTTCTCTATGATGAAACTGAGGTAAACAATATAACTATCAGAACAAAGGAGAACGGAACATATGAGGGAACTATCCAGGCTCCTCTTTACAAGGATGTTCCGGATGGAACCGCTACAGTAGTATTCGCATCACAGAATGTAGGAATGGGTCTTTCATATGACACTCTCTACGTACAGCTCCAGCGTCCGGATTTTGAAACCCTTACTCTCAAGACTGAGGAAGGAACTGATTATGTTCTCGCTCGTACAGAGGCTTACAAGTATGAGCTCTCCGGCTCATTCCCAGAAAAGGTAAAGGGTGTTCTCGTAACTCCGGTAATCAATGCTGAGGGTGATGTGATCACTCTCGGATGGGACGGTTCGGCACTCAGTGCTGCAAACACAAATTCAATTCCTTTCACAGCCGGTGTTGCAGGTGAGTACACTATCTCTGTAGACCTCATGTCACTTAAGGCATCTCCAATGGGTGCTACTAATGTATCTGCAGTTTATGAGCTCAAGCAGGGTCAGGTAATGGACTTCGGCGGTATCGTGGATCTTAACAACTGGACTGTTGACTATGACTTCTTCGTAGTTAACGAAGACTTTACAGAAGTTACTTTCCGTGCTGTGGACGGTTATTATCTCCTTTCATATGATGTAAAGAACATGTATGTAAAGGTTGAGCCTGTAGATGCTGAAGGAAATACACTTTCTCTCTCATCAGATGGTACAGGTGCAGTTTGGGTGATCGGTTCAAACTTCGGTAAGCCAGTTATCGGACCAGGCTGGAACACTACAGATGGTGCTTACGCAATGGCACAGGTTTCAGAGAAGGTTTATCAGTTCACTCTTACAGCTCCTGGCCAGCTTGCTGTATCAGGTGCAGACTTCAAGTTCTTCCACCAGAAGGGCTGGGGTGGCGAGTTCCTCACAGCTAATTATGCTGAGGTAAATATCGCCCCTGCATTTGAGATGCCAGCTGCTGACGGTAACATCAAGGGTAAGGAACTCAAAGGTGGCAAGAGCTACAAGCTCACTCTCGACCTCACAGGTGGTGTTAATGCTGCAAAGCTTTCTTACGAGGAAGTTGTTATCCCTGTAAATCTTCTCGATATTCAGGTTAACGGTGTAGCTGCAATGAAGATGTCAAATGAGGTCTATAAGGTAATGGCAGCTTCTGTAGAGCAGAACAGCATCATCTCATTCACAGGTATCGATAGCCCTGAGAATTGGTATGTAGATCCAGACCACTTCGAGGTAACTGCAGAAGGCCTCAAGTTCAAGGCTGTATCAGGCTTCTACTCATTCGAGCTCAACCTTGCTGAACAGTTCGTTACTGTAAGAAGAGTCAAGGAAGACGGTAAGGCTGCAACTTATGCTGATGAAGGCGCAATTACATTCATGGGATGGGGTGTAGGTCATCCATATATAGCAAGCCCTCTTGCTTGGGATAACGGACATCTCATCACTCTCGCAGAGGTAGAGGATGGCGTTTACCAGTTCACAGGTGTTGCAGGTGAGGCTACCGACACAACTATGGGTGTACGTTGGCAGTATGATTCTGAGGTTTCATTCAAGTTCTTCGGCCAGGCTGGCTGGGGCGCAGAGTGGGGTACTGTAACTCTTACTCCTGAGGCTAAGAAGTGGCTTTATGTTTACGGAAACGTAGAGTTGATCAAGGTTGATGAGTCAGGTACACGTCAGCCACTCGAACTCGGGGCTACTTACGTCATGACAGTAACTGACTGTACACCTCTCGATGGTGACAGCAAGTTCAACTGTACAATCGACTTCCGCAAGAAGTAATCTCAAATCTTATTGATACACGAAGGGGCGACTGAATTTTCAGCCGCCCCTTTTTAAATATATATGTATCACTTACTCAGCGAAGTAACGCTTGTCTGAGATTGGCTTTACTGCCTTCTTGCTAAGCTCGAGTTTTCTTACGGCCGCATCTCTTTTCTGCTCAGCCTTCTTGGCCTTGCATTCAGCTTTCTTGGCATTTACGACCTTTGTACTGAAGAGGTCGCTGCTTTCAGTCCTGGCTCTCTTGACCTGGATCTTCTGCTGGGCAGGAGCAGCTGATACTGCTGTCGCCTTGAGGTCAGCTGACTTGGTTCCGATGAGATCCTCGACTGGAGCTGCGCCATCCTTGGTCAATGTGAATGCGTGACGGTATACAGGACTGTAGTTTCCTTCGTAATCCATTGCCATAGCTGCGATCATAAGCTTGGTATCCCATGGTGCACGATAGTTTACATTGAGTCCGCCGCCCCAGATATATCCGTACTCGATGAGGCTGCCGTAAAGATCGACGTCAGAGTAAATGTTCGGATCATCAATGCCTTCCTCATAAGTGAAGATTGCGCAGTAGAGCTCAGCATAATCGTCACCCTCTACGGAAATTTCTACAGGAAGCATTGCAAAGCCCTTGTACTGGTCGTATTGGTCAGCGACAGCAGCTGCGAGTGCATCTCCGTCATAATACTTGTCGTAAGTGGCAGAAACTGTGATGTCAGCATACTGCATTGCCAAAGTCCTGAATGGTTCGCTGAAGTGTACGTCTGAAAGGAATTCTCCATTCTTGCCCATCAGAACTGCACCAAGTTTGTAATCAGTCTCAGGGTTGAGGTAAAGGATTTCGCCTTCGCTTGTGCCCTTTGAAAGCTCCCAGTATGCGAATTCGTCGAAGTCTCCGTAATACCACTCGTCGACGAGGCTGCTGATGTGGCTCTTTACATCGTCTGCTGTAGCGTTCACGTCATAGGCGAACCAGTAGTAGTCGTATCCGGAGTCTGAAGGAGATACCTTAGCGTATATTGAAGTTGCGTTGGTTTCCAGGATTTCGAACTGGAAGGTGCAGTCTTCCGGATTTCCTGCATCGAGAGTTCTGATGGAAGTCTTCTGCACAGCTGTCGTCATTGTTCCGGCCTCATAACCGAAAGCGATCACAGTGTACTCTGTGCCCGGATCCAGATCGTAGAAGCGTGCTTCTGTAAGGTTACCCTGGCAGATGTAGTCTGTAATCATCCATGTGCCATAGTATGCCATCACATAATCATAGATTTCCTGATCGCTCATCTCATTCCAGCCGCACCATTCTGATGGTTCAGCAAGAATCACATATGGGTCATTGTTCGTAGTGGTGGTAGTGATGGCAAAAGAAGACTGAGTAGGATTTGAAGCTGTTACGGTAATCTGGTTGTCAGAAGGTTCTACAGGTGCGGTCTCGAACCATACATATTCAGTCTCTCCGGTAAGTTTGCAGTCTGTACCCCATTTGCTGGCGTAGATGATGTACTTGGTGCCGGCGATAGATTCGAACTGAGAGTTGTTTGTTCCTGATGTCGAGAACCACTCGAAATACTCTGATACATCGTAGATGTCTCCCCAGTAAAGATAGTCTTCGACCTCAAAGTCGATATAGTTCTGAATCGCCGAAGGAACTTCTCCTCCCCATTCGTTGAATGTGGCTTCGTCCATGATATCCCAATAATACGGTACGCCCTCATGTGACGGAGTGATGGTGATGTCCATTACGTGATTCTCTTCTGACACCTGAATATCGAAGGTGATAGGTCCATCGTATGGCTCTGTGGTGCTGATCTGGGCTGAATAGATAGATGTGGTAGGCTCGCCCTCGGTTGTCATACCATATACATAGATGACATAGTCAGAAAGAGGATCGAGTCCTTTGAATCTAAGACTTTCCTTGCTTCCTTTAAGAAGAACGCTGGAGAGATACTCCTGGAGGGAAACGCCCAGGTCAGAAGCCATCCACTGGAAGTAGGACATATCTTCTTCAAATACCTTTGCCTCGGTCTCGTAGCTGTCCCACCACTCTTTTCCGACGCACTGAGCAACCCATGTAAGGTCAGCGTCAGCGGCTGCTACAGAGAATGTCGCTGTAGTCGCATCTGTCTCAAGAACTGTGATTGAGAGTGGAGCCACCCATGCATCCTGTGATACAGTGATGACTTTGGCCTCTGCTCCTTCGTATGAGATGGTTACCTCAGCCTGACGCACAGCATCAGTGTCGTTAAGTGCAGCTGAGAATTCAAGGATACGTGGCTTTGCTGTATTGACTTCAAGCCATTCCGCATCTTCTGTGACGGTGAGATTGGTTCCTTCTGTAGCATTGACAATGTTGTATGCTACCTGCACAGACTCACCTTCTGCGGTAAGCTGCACTTTGTCGGAGGCAAGCTCAATCGATGGAGCTTCCACCTCGGGTTCTATCGGCTTGCACGATGCTATGGCAGCAACGGTAGCCAGAATAAAGAACATTCTGTTTGTTTTCATAAAGTAAAGTGTTTAAATATATTGATATGCAATTGATTCGCCTACAGGGCAGACTATGCTGTTTATAAGTTCATAGTCGCCCTTGCTGTCAGCAGCAGATACGATTACCACTACTTCGCAGTTTTCCAGCTTCCAGCTTGATTCTACCGGAATGGAGACCTCCATGTATTTCTTTTCACCGGCTTTAAGGTCTCCTGCCTTCTCACCGTAAATTCTGCTGATGACAGATGTGCCGTGCATGTATCGGAGAGCATTTTCATGAGTGTTATGCCAGCTTTCGCTTGCTCCGCTCTGACGGGAATAGATGTCATCCTCCAGCACCCAGACTGCTATACGGTATTGATCATCTTTCGCTACCTTTATTTCCGTCTTGACCATAATGGATTCACCTGCGGGCTGGACAGCTACAGAGATTCCCGCATCTGCCTTGTCCTTTTTGAACTCATCGATCCGGGCCTTGATTTCTCTGATGTCTGTTCCGGAATTCTCTTTGGTAAGATTGAATGTGAGGTCAGGATAAAATCCGCTGCAGAACTCTCCTGAGAGGGTGACTGCAGCTGGAGAGTATGCGTCATCTCCGATGCCGTTTTCGTTGTAAGAATGTGATGCTACGTGAGTGTAGAGACCGTTATATGATTGGTCCTGTGCAAGTTCCTTTAGAGAATCCATCATTCTAGGGCAGTTGGGACAATTGGTTCCGGTGTGCTGTATAAGAAGCATGCGGTGTCTGAAAGACATATTTCCAGTCTGTGGATCTTCCGGTAGATCCACTATATTCTCTGTGGCTGTCACCTTGATTTCTGGTGATATGCTCAGTCCATGCATGGCATAGAAGCTGTATTCACCGCTTTTTGTTGTGCTGAAAGTTTTTTCTCCAAGCAGGTTCTGGGTCGTGCCGGAATAAATGTCTGATGAAGATGTCACATCGTGTTTCTTTCCCTCGCTGTCTGTGAGGATGACGGAAAATGTTGCTTTGTCAGTGCCGTCACATTTAATGACTGATTTGTCGACGCTCAATACAATTGTACCGTCAAGATCTTCTTTCTCAGTGTCTGAGTTCTTCTCACTACAAGCAGAAAGCATGATTGTCGAAGCTAAAATAAAGCAGAGTCTGTAGAATTTCATGATTGATAATGTTAGAGTGATTGGGGAGTGAGGGGGCAAAGGTAAAAAAAATAATTGTATATTTGCCTGAATGCTGAAATCGATGAAAAGTATAATTCTGATTATTTCCGCCTTTTTCTTGGCGACGATTGCGTTTTTTTCCTGTGATAAACCTCAGAAAAATTCGCTTCTGGTACTTCTGGATGAAACTTTGGAGATGAAGGAAACCTATGACGGCTACTTCAAGCAGAAAATAGTCGTGCTGGAGGATGTGCTGAGAGAGCAGGTGGATCCGGAGCAGATGTACAGCATACGGATAAAAATGGCCCAGGCTTATAGGACACATAGCTTCGATTCTACGCTGAACTGTCTTCTTGCTAACCGTGAGCTTGCGGTGGTCCTAAAGGATGAACAGAAGATAGCTGAGACCGATTTCATGCTTATAGAGGCTTATACCATGGCCGGATATCATGTGGAGGCTGGAGATCTTCTGAATCAGTACGACCCGGAATCACTTCCTCAGAATCTTCTCAAATCTTATTATAATGCTTCCCATTGCTTCTATGGAGAGACAATGGCATATGCATCCTCTGAAGGAATCTATGCTGAAAAAGGAGCGAAAAGAGACAGCCTCAGGAATATTCTGATGGAGATGATTCCGGAGAAAACCCTTGAGTGGTACGACCTTAAGAGAGAAGAGGCAGAGTCCGTACAAGATATCGTTGAGGCCAGGGAATATGCCTTCAATATGATGGAATGTACGGAGGTCAATACGCCGGAATATGCGAGGTCCTGCTATTTTTACGCCAATACCTTCGATGATTCCAAGAGGGAGGAGTGGCTCATCCGTTCGGCAATTGCAGACATCATGTGTGCGACCAATGATTATGCTTCCTTGAATGAGATCTCGCATATTCTTTTTGAACGTGGTGATATAGACAGAGCCTTCAGATATCTCGCAGACCATTGTATGGCAGATGCCCTTGCATATAACGGCAAGCTCAGGGCATGGCAGATCTCACAGTTCTTTCCGGAGATCGAGAGGGCATATCAGGAGAAACATCAGCATCAGACAAGAATGATGGTAATGATGATAGTGGTGGCCATCGCCTTGCTTGCAATGCTCCTTCTCTTGCTCCTTTTCATCTTCAAGCGTCAGCAGATCCTGGACTCAATGCGTAAGAAACTTCAGGAATCCTATATGCAGATTGACGAGCGTAACAGAGATCTTACGGCTATAAATAACCGTCTCTTGGCTTTGAACTCCCAAATGCAGGAAGCCGATAAGGTGAAGCAGGAATATATTGCCCTTTTCCTTGGCATATTGTCCGAAAATATAAGCAAGACACGCCAATATCGTCATCATGTACTGAAAGCTATCCGACAGGGCAATACAAAGTCTCTTGAGCAGGAAATCGAGCTTCTGCCATCAATGGATGACGATATACAGGAGTTCTATAAAATGTTTGATGAGACATTCGTGAACCTCTATCCGGATTTTGTGGATAAGTTCAATGAACTTCTGGTGGATGGGGCTGCCATTGTGCCGAAAGGCGATGATATCCTTACTCCGGAGCTTCGAATTTTCGCACTTATCAAGCTCGGTATCACAGATTCAAGCAAGATCGCCACTCTTCTGCATTATTCGGCCAATACCATATATAATTACAGGGCCAAGATCAAGAACAAGGCCCGTGGCTCCAGAAACGAGTTCGAAGCCGCCGTGCGGAATATTGAGTAATCCTTATTATAAAAGTTTAGTGATGGCATCCTGATATTTGCGTGATATCGGGATGCTTTCGTATCCGTCCTGGTTCAGATCCGCTACAATCAGACCGGCAGAGTCCCTGTGTACGATCCGTATATATGCGGGATTGATGAAATATGATCTGTGGCATCGTATAAGACCGTGCTTGCCCAGATCTTCCTCCAATGCGCGCATGGAAGAGCGCAGGATGAATTTCTTGGTCTTGTTTTTATCCAGATAGTGGATCTGCACATAATTGTCCTCTGATTTAATGAACATTACAGCCTGAGGAGCAATCACGAAGCGCAGTTTATTGTATTCGTCGTAGAATCGTATCAGTGATTTGTCTTCGGGCGAAGTGTCTTCTTCATTGTTTTTCGCATAAAGTTCCAGCCCGAGCCATAGGAATCCGTAAGGATATATGCAGGTAGCCATCATTGTAATGAATGACGAGCCGGCGATTTCAAAAAATGGCATCGTACCATTGTTCATAAGTACGATATACAATGATACGAACAAGGATGCTGTCAATGTCTCTCCAATACACCACAGGAGATAGATGCTATGAGATATTTCTCTATATTTTCCGATCAGATATAGCCAGCCTCTGGTGATGGAAATGGATACCAGGACTATGCAGAACAGCATCGTTGCATTGAATGCAAACGAGTATTCTTCCATCTGCAGGACATTATATACGCCTGACGGCCTGTAGTAGATGGTAAATATCAATACGAAAAGCGGCACTATCAATGAATGCATTATAGTGCTTGCCCCGGATAGGATGATGTTGTTCTTTGTCTTGATCTTCATACCGAAATTATAGGGACAAAGATAAAAACTTTTTGTCAAACATCCCTAAATATTGTTTTTTATCCCTAAATACAGTCATTTGCCTCTTTTAGCTAGCCCCTGCAACATATTTTATTTTATTGCCATGTCTTGTTGTAATTTTGCGCCCCTGAACAAAGATGTATAAGGATATGTACAACCTATTATCAACAATAGTTATGATAGCCCTGACATTGATATCAATAAGTATCATCACTTATTGTGTGCGCAAAGTAAAGAAAGGAGCGGAGCTAAAATCTAAATAAATATGATTCAACTTTACAAAAGAATGCAGAAAATGAGGGAGAAATATATTGACACTCTCTCGAAATTATATGATTATGCTACCACAGTATATTTCAGGAAGCAATATACCCAGTGGTATGATACCAAGGAAGGCGGATATACATTTGCCTCATTCAAGGAAAAGACTGACAGCCTTTCGAAAACGCTGACACAGTACGGCATCGGAGCAGGTGACAAGGTGGCGATTCTTTCTCAGAGTATGCCTAACTGGTCTGTCGCTTTCTTTGCGACAGCGGCTTTTGGAAGAATTTCCATCCCTATTCTGCCTGACAGCTCGGAAAATGAGGTGACCAATATCATCAATCACTCCGAGAGCAAGGTTATTTTCGTATCTAAAAGACTTGCGGGAAAGATCAGCCAGGAAATCATGGACAGGATGACTTTGGTTATCGAGATCGATACCTTCGAGATATTGAAGGCCGACGATGACCAGTTCACTTGTGACGGAAAGACCAGTGTGCCGACACCGGAGGATATTGCTACAATCATTTACACGTCTGGTACCACAGGAAGTGCGAAAGGAGTGGTGTTGAGTCATAGAAATCTGACCTCCAATGTCATAACTTGCTATCACTCTTGCAAGAGGACAGAAAAGGACAGGTGGCTGTCGATACTTCCTATGTCACATACTCTCGAAATGACTCTGGGAATGCTCTATCCGATGTACACGGGCTCCACAGTGTATTATCTTCCTAAGCCGCCGGTAGCGTCCCTGCTTATGAAGGCTATGAAGATAGTAAAGCCTACGACAATGCTGACCGTGCCGATGATTATAGAAAAGGTATATAAGGGAAGCGTCTTGCCTACCATTCAGAAAAGCCGTACCCTTACCTGGATGAACAAGCATATGAGCGGTCTTATGTGCAGGATCATCGGAATGAAGCTGAAGAAGACATTCGGCGGCTGCGTTACATTCTATGGTATCGGTGGTGCCAAGCTTGATCCTGAAGTGGAGGCTTTCCTTCTTAAGGCTAAGTTCCCTTACGCTATCGGTTACGGCCTCACGGAGACATCACCGTTGCTCGGTTATGCGATGCATGGATGGAGAGGCGTCGGAGTGATGGGATATCCTGTATATAATGTAAAGCTTAAGCTTCATAACGTGAATCCGGAGACCGGCGAGGGTGAGATCGTGGCCAAAGGCCCGAATGTGATGCTCGGATATTACAAGGATCCGGTGCGTACCAAGAGCGTCTTTACCGAAGACGGCTGGTTCCGCACAAGTGATATCGCAGTTCAGGATGAGAAGGGACGTTTCTACATCAAGGGACGTAACAGCAATATGATCCTCGGACCTTCTGGTGAGAATATTTATCCTGAGGAAATCGAGAATGTGCTCAATAATGTCGAGGGCGTAAGCGAGTCGATCGTGGTAGAGAGAGACGGCCGTCTTGTGGCTCTTGTGCAGCCGATGGAGAATTTCATCGAGTGGGATAAGGAAAGTGAGGATAAGCTTTATGAGAAACTCGATAGCTGGAAGGCCAAGATATTGAGTGTCACTAATAAAAGTGTCAACAAATCTTCACAGGTCAGCTCGGTGGAAGTGATGAAGGAGCCATTCGAGAAGACGGCGACACAAAAGATCCGTCGTTTCAAATACAAGGAATCAGCGCCTACTGTCGAAGAAGAGCAGAGGAAGAAGTAAATATCTGAGGTAGAAAAGTGATTTAAAATAATATGTATTTTAAAACATTTTTCTACCTTAGTTCCTTTAAAACAATAATCTGAACTGACGATGTCTGAAAAACATGTGAAACTTCAGCGGGTAATGCGCCCTATAGATGTATGGGGCCTTGCTCTAGGAGCGATTATCGGCTGGGGATGCTTTGTTCTTCCGGGAACGGCATTCCTCCCTAAAGCAGGCCCAGGTGGTACGGCTATGGGAATGCTGATAGGAGCTTTGTTGATTATCGTCATTGCGGTAAGTTATGGCTATCTGATCCGAAAGTTCCCGATCAGCGGCGGCGAATTCATCTATGCTAAGGAAGCATTCGGAAAGAGAAATGCATTCGTGTGCGGATGGGCGATGATTCTAGCTTACTGGAGTCTTATTCCTTTGAATGCTACCGCATTGGCTATGATAAGCCGTTATCTTTTCCCGGGCATTATCCAGCAAGGATTGTTGTATGAAATAGCAGGATGGGAAGTGTATGCAGGTGAAGTGGTGCTTGCCTCAGCAGCGATTGTACTGATGGCTCTGCTTAATATAAGAGGCATAAAGCAGGCTGCGTGGATGCAGACTGCTATTGCTATGACACTTGTCGGATGTATTCTGGTCATCACCTTCCTTGTATTCTGCATTTCAGACTGGAGTAATCTTGCACCGGCATTCCCGGACGGAAGAAGATGGTGGAAGGGAGTGTTCAGTATTGTCGCTATGGCCCCTTGGGCATTCATTGGCTTCGACTGCATACCTCAGAGTGCGGAGGAGTACAATTTCAGCCATAAGAAGTCTACATTCATAATGATTTCGGCAGTACTTGTGGCTGCGATTCTTTATATTGCCGTATGTGCAGTGACAGCCGTCGGCGTGGAGCCGTGGCAGCAGCTTCTGAGCGAACGCAGTTCATGGCCGACAGGATTCGTCGTAAGAAATACCATAGGTCTGGCAGGTATCATTGTCCTTGGAATAGCAATGTTCTGTGCTGTGGTTTCAGGTATGAATGCCTTCTATATTTCCACATCCAGACTTATGTATGCCATGGCCAAGGAGGGCAGTCTTCCGAAATGGTTCGAGCACCTTTCTCCAAAATATGGTACCCCGACCAATGCTATCCTCTTTACAATGGCAATGAGTCTTTTCGCCCCTTGGTTCGGAAGAGAGATTCTTCTCTGGATCGTGGATATGACCAGCGTCGGTGCGGCCATCGTATTTGCCTACACTACAGGCTCGGCAGCTGTCATCGGACATAGGAACGGCAGCAGGAAATACACTCTTTTCGGCATTGTCGGATGCTTGTTCTCGCTGTTCTTCCTTTCGCTTCTGGTAATACCTGGAATGCCGGGATATCTTTCACTGCAGAGCCGTGTGGTGCTCTTGGTCTGGATTCTGATCGGTGTCATATTCTATTTTATAATCCGCAAGAGTTATGTCAAAGGAAAGAACTGATTATCTTCTCGATCTGAATGAGATACTTGGGCCGAAGATGTCGGCAAAACTGCCGGGATTCCTCAAGAGATTTCTAAGAAAACGCCTTCATATGGATCAGATAAACGACTGCATAATGAAGGCGGAACATTATGCCGGTGCCGGTTTCTTCGATGAGGCCCTTGACTACATCGGCATAACTTACAAGACCCGCGGAGAAGAAAATCTCGATCTTTCGAAGAAATATATCTTTGCCTGTAATCATCCTTTGGGTGGTCCGGAAGCCCTGATCATAGGCTCTGTCTTCAAGCGCATCTATGGCGATGGATTCAGAGTCCCGTCCAATCAGATTCTTTACAATATGAAGCCTCTGCAGGAGTTCTTCGTTCCTGTGAAGGTGCAGGCCGGACGCCAGAGCAGGGATATTGCAGACAGATTCACCAGAATGTTCGAGTCTGACTGTCAGGTGCTTGTATTTCCTGCAGGACTTTGCGCAAGGACATTCAAAGGCGTGATTACTGAAATGCCTTGGAAGAAAATGTTCATCACCCAGTCGCGTAAATACGAGCGTGATGTGGTACCTGTCCACATTTCAGGACATAATTCCAAGTGGTATTTCTTCCTCAGCTGGCTTAGCAGGACATTGAGACTGAAGATGAATGTCGGTATGCTCTTCCTTGTGGATGAGCTCTTCAATAAGGCCGGCCAGGAATTTGTCATCACCTTCGGAAAGCCGATTCCGTACACAGATTTCGATGCCGGCAAGACAGACATGCAATGGGCTGACCATGTAAAGAATACTGTCAAGGAATTGTCTCTGGACAATGGTTGTACACCTAATATGTAAATCTATGCTTCCACCTATTATTGACCCGGTAGATGTTCAGCTTCTCAAGAGCGAACTCAATGAAAAAACTTTTCTCCGCAAGACAAACAGGGGAAATAATGAAATATATGTCGTAAACAACGAGTGTGCTCCGAATGTCCTCAGGGAGATCGGACGCCTTCGTGAAGTTTCCTTCAGAGCAGTAGGAGGCGGAAGCGGTACGGAATGCGACCTGGATCATTTCGATCTCGATGACAAAGCCTGTTTCCAGATCGTGGTATGGAATCCTGAAGCTGATGAGATCATCGGCGGTTACCGTTTTACCAAATGGGCCATGGCATCCTTTCACGAAAACGGTCAGCCATACGTAAACACAGAGCATCTTTTCAATTTTTCGCAGAAGTTCATCGATGAATATTTCCCTTATTGCATCGAGATGGCGCGTGCTTTCGTACAGCCTAAATACCAGTCTGCCCAGATGGGCAGGAAAGCCCTTTTTGCTCTGGACAATCTCTGGGACGGAATCGGCGGACTTGTGGCGACAGATCCTTCGGTGAAATATCTTTCCGGAAAGGTAACCATCTATAGCTCAAGCCCTGAGCTCAGCCGAAAGGCGATGGTATATTATCTTCATAAATACTTTGGAGATAGGGAAGGCCTCATCACCTCGAAGAATCCGGAACTCTGGACTCCGGAGCAGGCGGAGATGTTCGATGAGATGTTTACGGGTGCAAACTATAAGGAGAACTATCAGATCCTTAACAATTATGTGAAGTCGATGGGTGACACCATACCTCCGCTCATCCATTCTTATATCGGAGTTTCCGAAACAATGAAGACTTTCGGAACTACCTTCGATCCCGATTTCGGAGATTGCTACGATACGGCTATGATCATCACCATAGCTGATATCTACAAAGAAAAATATGACAGATATATTGCCTCTTACTTCGAATAAGAGGCAATGACCGCGCTGCTTACAGCTGATGCGCCTGAATCAATGCGTCCGCAATGTCGTAGCCTTCCTGATATAGTGAACTCAGTTTTGCGGTATCTTTCTCCATCCTGCTGACCTCCACCGGTCTGGCCGGACGTATTACTATGATCCTTCCCTCGTCTTCCAGTCTTTCTATCAGGTCCATTGTCCTGTTATAGACCGCATTGCGGCTGCGTAGCGCTTTCTGGAGATGGGGGTAATTTCTGTATGCAATCTTTGCAAGAGGCATTCTGCTGTCTGACTTTCTGTAGCCTTTGTTGCGTGTAAGAACTACGACAAGTTTCTCGTAACCCTGGCTCATGGCGTATTCGACAGGTATGGAATCCGCAATGCCTCCATCCAGCATCGGCACCCCATCGACATATGTTATCGGCGAAACAAACGGAAGACTGCTTGATGCCCGGACAATATCCATGACCCTTGCTGAAGAAGACTTCTCCTCCAAGTATTCTGCCCTGCCCGTAAGACAGTTTGTGGTGACTATCACGAATCTGTCCGGATTGCTGAAATATGTGTCGTAATCATATGGGATGATCTTTTCCGGAAAATCCTCGAACAGCAGCTTGAAATCCATTATGCATTTCTGGCTGAACAGATATTTCAGCCCCACATAATGATATTTCTCCATCAGATCGATATTGCTCGCCTTAGCTCTTCCACGCTGACCGGACATATATGAGAGCCCGTTACATGCTCCCGCGCTCACGCCGACAGTGAAAGGAAAACGGATACCATTATCCATAAAATAGTCAAGCACCCCGCAGGTGAACACCCCGCGAAGCCCTCCGCCTTCAAGTACCAATGCTGTGTTGCTGTCGATCGTCATATGGACAAAGATAGGGAAAATAGTCGGGTTTCGGCAAAAGGCCTCACGTTTTCGCAGAATTAACTATCTTTGAAGAAGAGTTACCTCACAGATAAATACCGAGGTTCCAAAGATAACGGAATGTACAGTCTTAAATATCTTGTATTATGAAACGAATCTGGATTGTTTTGGTTATGATGTCAGTAGCCGTTGCAAATGCATTTGCGCAAGAGCAAGACGAGAATCTAATCCGAAAGTTTCTGATGGAAGTTCCGGACCCCTCAAATGTGGAGGCTGGTGAATGTTGGAATGAAGATCTGTTCCAATTGCTTGAACAGAAAAATTACGTTGTGGCAGATATAATCGGCACATTTGATTATGATATTCAGTCACATATTCTGGAGCACTTGAGAAATCCGATACATGACGGTATCGATGTGAAGAAGATCTACCACGATATAAAGACATCGCATCCTCAAGCACAGAGTGTAATCAACGCTGTCTTTGATGCCCTGAGGAAGAAAGATATCAGCCTTCTTCTGAATGATAAGCACAGGATGCGAACCGTATCCTATACTTCTCCTGATGAGAAGAAAATGATCTATTCTGACAAGACCAGGAAAGGCGCAAGGAAACATTATCCTGAATTGCAGCGCGTATTGGACCAGCTGGCCTATGAGGACATATTGAATCCTCAAAATGATGAGATAGCGGTTTTTGCCGGTATTTCACATCTTACAGGACGCATTGATGAATTTGTAGTCAGGTGCAATGACGGATTATATATTGCATATGCCGGACGCGCAATCTGCACGCCTTTCAGAAAGATTGATGCTGTGGAGGAGTTTGTGAAGGAATGCCGCCCTCAGTTCTATGGAGAGACATATCAGGAAAATGAATGCATTGTACTGAACACCTTCCTTTCAGGAAATACGGACATTTCCATCAGTTCTATCAAGAAACTGGGTCATCCCGCGAACCATGAACTTTACAGGCAGTACTTGTGGAAGATTGGAATTGAAAACGGAAAGGTTATTTCTGATGAGCTGATAGTTTTTGATCCTCTTTACCAGAATTAACATGAGCGCTCTGCTCATAATGCATTGTACCCAAGAAAGCCGTTTGGAGAATCCCTGTGAGATTTTTATGTGAGTTTCATCAGGCCCGGTCGCTGCGCTCCTGTCTGTCCATCGTCATTTATGCATAAAATCTCGGGGAAACCGGGGATTTTGATAGAAAAAATCTCGGGGGAATCGGGAAATGTTTTTGTTAGTTGTTGATTATCTGTGATTTATCATTATATTTACTGGTAAATATGAGTGATATGGAAAAAAGAGTATTTAAACGTAAGATTTATGATGCCATCGGAGAGTGGAAACGTAAGAGCAATGGCCAGACTGCGCTTCTGATTGAAGGCGCTCGGCGTATTGGTAAATCGACTATAGTTGAAAAGTTTGCGAAGGAAGAATATCGCTCATATATCCTGATTGACTTCAATAAGGCAAGCCAGGAGGTGAAATCTTTGTTCAACGATTTGATGGACCTGGACTTTATCTTCCTTCGTTTGCAGCAAATCTATTCTAAAATTCTTTATGATAGACAGTCTGTAATCATATTTGATGAAGTCCAGACTTGCCCTAAGGCGAGACAGGCAATCAAGTATCTTGTCCAGGATGGAAGATATGACTATATCGAGACAGGATCTTTGATAAGTATTAAGAAGAATACGGAGGGTATAACAATTCCGAGTGAGGAAGATCGTATTCAGATGTATCCGATGGACTACGAGGAGTTCAGGTGGGCTTTGGGAGATACTGCGACCTTCCCTTTGTTGCAGATATTTTGGGATAAGAAGATGCCGTTGGCGGCCGCCCATAGAGAGGCTCAGAAGAATCTGAGGCTTTATATGCTTGTCGGAGGAATGCCACAGGCAGTCAATGCTTATCTTGATACCAATAATCTCCAAGCTGTGGATGAGGCTAAGAGGAGAATCATAAGACTGTACGAGGAGGATTTCATCAAAATAGATCCGACAGAGAGAGTGTCTAAACTGTTCATGTCAATACCGTCTATCCTAGCTCGTAATGTTTCTCGTTATGTTCCGTCATCTGTGATAGGCGAGGTGGAAGAAAATAAGGAGATTGAACTTCTGAAGAGTCTGGAGGATAGCAAGACTGTAAACATGTCTCATCATGCTGATGATCCGAATGTGGGTCTGCCGACAACGGCCAATTATGATAAGTTCAAACTTTATGTGGGTGATACAGGTCTTTTCGTTACTCTTGCTTTCTGGGATAAGGATTTTACGGAGAATATCATATATGATAAGTTGTTGACAGACAAACTTCCTGTGAATTTGGGATATGTATATGAGAATCTTGTTGCCCAGATGTTGGTGGCATCTGGAAATAAGCTCTTTTATCATACATGGTCAAAGGATGAGAAACACTATTATGAGGTTGATTTTCTTCTTTCTAGAGGAGCAAAGCTCTGTCCGGTTGAAGTTAAATCATCCGGCTACAAGACACA
>JAZLCW010000079.1:0-8503 GCA_045614445.1 Candidatus Cryptobacteroides sp.
AAAGTCTGACATAATTAAGATCTAAGATTCCGTTAATCCGACATTAAGACGGAAGTGTTTTGAAAAAGTACTATATGATTTGAAGATTTATGCAAAAAAGAATGTATAAAGTTTGTGGACACCTTCCTTCAGGACTTTCAAGGCCTTGCTGATCTGATTTCGGACAGTATTCACTGACAATCCAAGTTCCTCGGCAATCTCCTCATATTTCAGTCCGTCGCGCTTGTTCATGATGAATACCTCGCGGCATTTTTCGGGAAGGGAGTCTATCGCAGTCCAGAGCTTGGCCTCAGTCTGTGATCGCTCCTGCGCATCGTCATCGTCGATGATTCCGTAGGTGTCGTATGGCTTGAGGGATTCTGTAGGAATGCCTTTCTTACGAAGATGGTCCAGACAACGGTTTCGCACCATCATATATAGATAGGACTTGCGGTTCAGTACGTGTGCACCTTCCTGGAGTTTCTCCCAGAGTGCGGCATAGCTTTCCTGAACGATATCCTCCGAAAGATCTGCATCCTGTAGGTAATGCAGAGCATATAGACAGAGAGGCCTGTAGTTGTAGCGGAACAGGTCGTCGAAATTGATATTATTCTCTGTCGGGGGCATATTGTCTTTGTGATTTATATCGCAAAGATATAGTAATTTTATTAGAATTAATTTTAATGCACTTTACAAAAGTGTAAAATTTCCTTACACTTGTCTTTGAAAGATAAATTCAGTAAAAGTCTATCCGTCAACACATTACAACTTTTGGCACGGCTGATGTTCATTGGGATGCTGACCAATTGACATTGGTCGTTATTATTTCATAATAAAACCTGATGAAGAGACTTTTATTGACGCTACTGACCTTGGTGCTGGCTTTGACGACTTTGTCGGCTCAGAATGAGATGAGCCTTGATGAGGCTATCCATACTGCGCGGCATCAGTCTGTCGAGGCTTTGGAGGCACGACAGGCATTCATATCCACCTATTGGGCTTATAGGTCTTATAAGGCTAGCAGACTCCCGTCGTTCTATCTTTATGGAGACATAATGAACTTCGACCGTTCGCTCACCCTGCTTCAGAACCCTGAAGACGGAAGCCTGAAGTATGTAAGCTCAAACAATCTTCAGAACGGAGTGGGCCTGCAGATGAATCAGAACATCACTTTCACAGGAGGTACTCTTTCCGTATTCTCGGACCTCTCGCGCATAGACCAGTTCGGAGGCAACAAGAGTCTGACCTGGTATTCGCGCCCGATAACCGTTTCGTATTATCAGCCTCTCTTCACATACAACCAGTTCAAATGGGACAAGAAGATAGAGCCAAAGGCCTATGAAAAAGGAAAGAGAGACTATCTGGAGGCAATGGAGGCGATTACAATCAATGTCGTCTACGCTTATCACAATCTCCTGCTTGCACAGATGAATAATGAGATCAGCCGGAGCAACTTCAAGAACTCGGGCAACATGCTCAAGATCGCGAAGGAGAGGCTTCAGCTGGGCAATGTGACAAAGGCGGAATATCTTCAGCTTGAACTGCGAATGCTTAACGACAGCATTGCCATCAATGAGACCGCTGTGCAGGTACGCGAAGCGCAGATGGTGCTGAACTCCCTTCTTGGTTATGACGAGTCCTTTGAAATCATTCCTGACATAAGTGCGGAGCTGCCAATGGTTCAGATGGATTATGAACTTGTAATGCAGAAGGCTCTTGAGAATTCAAGTTTCTGTCTGGATAATGAACTGAGTCTGTTGAATGCAGAGTCCAATGTGGCAAGGGCAAAGGCATCGAGGGGCTTCTCATTTGCTCTGAATGCCCGCTTCGGTATGTCACAGACTGGTCCTGAGTTCCCGCAGGCATACAAGAGCCTGCTTGATCAGGAGACTGTCGGCATTACCTTCAGTATCCCGATCTTTGACTGGGGCTTGGGCAAAGGAAAGGTGCAGAAGGCAAAGGCAGCACAGGAGGTTGTAAAGGCCCAGGTACAGCAGTATGAGAACGACTACAGAAGGCAGATGTTCACTGCAGTAAGCCAGTTCAATAATCAAAGACAGCAGTGCATGGTTTCAGAGAGGGCCATGAGGATTGCAGCAGAAAGGTATGAGCTGACAATGCACCGCTTTAAGGAAGGCAATGCAACAGTGACAGACCTGAACATGGCCCAAACAGAGAATGACAGCGCATTCCGTCAGTGGATCAGCGATGTCAGCAACTTCTGGACATTCTACTACAGCCTTCGTCAGGCTACATTGTATGACTTCATAAAGGATGAAGACCTTGAGATAGATGTAAATGAAATGATAATGTAACTATGGATAAACGTATTGAAAAAAAGAAAGGCTTGGCATTGGCATTCAGCAGCAAGGCACTCCCATATTGGTTCGGAGGATTTATGGCTATATTCATTATATGGCTCATATTCCGCGACGACTCAAGCACCCTTCGCGTCAATGCTGACACACTGACAATCAACGAGGTAAGCGCAGGCGAATTCAATGATTATATCCGCGTAAGCGGTCAGGTGCATCCTATGACAACCATCCAGCTCAGCCCTCGCGAGTCTGGTATCGTCGAGGAGATCGTGATCGAGGAAGGCACACAGGTGAAGGCTGGTGATGTGATTATCCGTCTGAGCAATGATGACCTTGATATGGAGATTCTCAACTCTGAGGCGAACCTCGCGGAGAAGGAGAACGCGCTGCGAAACACAATGATCCAGATGGAGCAGGAGAAGATGCAGCTGAGCCTGAATATCCTTGAGCTTGAAACAGAAGTCAAGCGTAAGGGACGTACTCTTGAATCGCAGAAGAGACTTTTCAACGATGGCTTGATCGGAAAGGAGGAATATCTCCGCTCGGAGGAAGACTATACTCTTTATTGCAAGAAACTGGAGGTGACATTGGCCCGTGCAGAGCAGGATAGCATCTACAGAACTGTGCAGATCCAGCAGATGGAGGAAAGCCTCAAGAACATGAAGCTGAACATGCAGAGAATCCGTAATCGAAAAGAAAATCTGGCGGTCAAGGCTCCGATTGACGGCGAGCTCGGTCTGCTGGAAGTCGTTCTTGGACAGTCAATTGGCAGTGGAGCGAAGATTGGTCAGATCAACGCTCTGGACAGCTACAAGATCGAAGCGCTTATTGACGAGCATTATATTGACAGGGTTTCAGCTGGTCTTACTGCAACATTTGAGCGACAGAACGAGACCTACGACGCGGTCATCCGCAAGGTATATCCGGAAGTGCGCAGCGGAAAGTTCCAGGCCGACTTCAAATTCAGCGGAGAGCAACCTGCGAATATCCGCACCGGTCAGACTTATTATCTTAACCTCCAGCTTGGACAGCCGGAAAGCGCAGTCCTTATTCCACGCGGCACATTCTACCAGAAGACCGGAGGCAAGTGGATCTATGTTGTATCCCCTGACGGAGGCAAGGCTGTGAAACGCGAGATCCGCATCGGACGTCAGAATCCGCAGTACTACGAAGTGCTCGAAGGCCTTGAGCCTGGCGAAAAAGTCATAACTTCGGGGTATGACAATTTTGGAGATAATGAAGTGTTGATATTTTAATCGTCATCCCCGATTATATAGGAGTCTAATAGAATATATTTATGAAAAGTTATTTAAGATTTCTAACTAGGAACAAATTGTACACTGCTATCATGGCGGTGGGCCTTAGTGTATCGCTGGCGTTCGTGATCATCATGTCATGTTTTGTATGGCAGAATATGAAAGTTAACAGGATGTATCCGGATGCAGATAGAATATTCATTGTCGGCGGTTTCGACAATATCTTGTCGAACTTTACCTTAGGACAGACCATGCAGGATAATTTTCCGGAAGTGGAGAAGGCTGTTACGGTGATGAACCGATACGGAAAATACTCCATGGACGGAGTAGCTTTGGAAAAGGAGGGATTCATGGGTGTGGATCCGGATTTCTTTGATATGTTTCCAACAGAATTCGTTTATGGCAGCAAGGAATCATTCAACGATTTCAGTAATGTGATAATATCCAGAAGCCTGGCTGAAAAATTTGGAGGTGAAAATGTTCTCGGCAAAATAATCAAAGATGAATTTCATGGAGGCGAATTTCGTGTCGGTGCTGTGATTGAAGGATTCGAAGATACCATATTTGATAACGAGGAAATCATCTTCAATACAAGAGCCCCACGTTTCGACAAGAATAGGGATGAACAATTGGGAATGTGGTCAAGCGGCATGTTCACATTCATAAAGGTTGCTGAAGGTACAGACATCACCGGACTTACAGAAAAGTTGGATAAAATGCTTGAAGATAGTCTGGAAGAAAAGTACCGAAGAAATGAAAAGCACTTTTCGCTTACCAGATTGGATAAATTGTACATGGCTGATGTTAATGAAGGAATGTCCGGGCTTAAGAAAGGTAACAAAGGACTGATGACTGCATTCAGCATCATAGTGGTATTTCTTCTGATATCGGCAATCTTCAATTATATCAACCTCAATACAGCACTGACCGGCAGGAGAAGCAAAGAGATTGCAACCAGAGCACTTGTGGGTGAATCTCGCAGCAGAATATTTGTCAGATGTATAACTGAATCTATAGTATTCATAATTGTCTGCATGTCAGCAGCATTTCTGACGGCACATCTTCTTCTTCCGCTTGTCAATAGACTGATAGATTCTCCTATACCGATTGAGATGAGACTCACAGACGGATTTTTATATATGTATCTGCTGATTATGGTAGTGACCACCTTATTCTGCGGAATCATCCCTGTATTGATGACCTCTAACTTCAAGCCGATAGAAATAATCAAAGGGAAATTCAGATATAGCAGAAAAAGAATCTTCAGTAAGGTCTTTATTATTATTCAGAATGCAATAGCAATAGTTATCATTGCGGTTTCGTTGGTTATGTCATCACAAATCAGGCATATGATAGACATGCCGCTGAATGCAAACGTAGAAGGACTGTATGAAGTCGTACTAGCAGAAAACAGTTTTGAAGAGACGCTCTCATCTCTTCCATATGTAGGAAGAATCGGTAAGGCAGACGGAAGGCCGGGACAGAAATATATGACCATCGGTATCCCGTTGAATGAAGACCATTCAAAGCGTGGAAAATTCAATGTCTGCAACTGCGATTCTGCTTCATTTTCGATGTTTGACTTCAAGATCGTAAGAAATTATGGGCTGCAAGGCAATGCGGGAGTCTGGCTTACGGAAAGTGCATTCAGATTGCTGGAACTTGACGAAAATAATCCGGTTCTGCCTCAGGCCTTCTCATGGATTGGCGGAACTACCGATCTTGCAGGAATCCTTGAGGATGTACAGATGTCATCGGCAAAAAATCTGAATCTTGATGAAGTTGGTGTCATTAATCTTGTTCCTAGGAACAGACAGTCTGGATTATGCGGAGACTTTATAGTTGAAATTCTCGATCCTTCAGACGAAAACCTCATGGAACTTGACAGGCTATGCAGGGAGGAGGCAATACGCATCCGTGGTCCGCATGCACGGGATATGTCCGGTTATATTCCGTATAAGATTGAGAAAGAATATGAAGGTATGATGAATCAGATGAAGATGGTTATCATATTCATGATCATAGCCATCCTGCTTTCTGCTCTCGGTCAGATTGCCATGAGTACATATTATGCTACCGAAAGGGAGAAGGAAATCGGCATCCGCAAGGTCTTCGGAGGAACTGTCCGTA
The DNA here is from genome assembly GCA_045614445.1 of Candidatus Cryptobacteroides sp. Taxonomy (GTDB): domain Bacteria; phylum Bacteroidota; class Bacteroidia; order Bacteroidales; family UBA932; genus Cryptobacteroides. The sequence goes on from JAZLCW010000079.1 coordinate 5,684, forward strand.
GTGAAAGTATCCGCAATATCTTCGAGTATATAGGATACTGCCTGATAGCTTCGGTGATTGCTATTCCGGTTGCAGTATGGGTTGCCGGACGATACCTTGAAACCTTTGTATATAAGATGGATCTACCTATATGGATATTCGCAGTCGCCGCTCTTGCGGTCCTCGCAGTATCCATCGCCTCAGTCCTCTGGCAGACCCTCCAGGCAGCCCACACTAATCCTGCAGAGGCATTAAAGAAAGAGTAAATAATATTAAAAAATAAACATAAAACAACTTACGTTATGATTACAGTAACAAACCTCAGCAAGATCTTCCGTACAGAGGAAATCGAAACCACAGCACTCAACGGTGTATCATTTGAAATCAAGGACGGCGAATTCGTTGCCATCATGGGCCCTTCTGGATGCGGCAAGTCGACGCTCCTGAACATTCTCGGTCTTCTTGACAACCCTACAGCCGGAAGCTACCAGCTTCTCGGACAGGAAGTTGCAAAACTTAAGGAGAAGGACCGTACAAAGTTCCGCAAAGGAAACATCGGATTCGTGTTCCAGAGCTTCAACCTCATCGACGAACTCAATGTATTCGAGAACGTAGAGCTCCCTTTGAGGTACCTGAACATCAGCTCATCTGAGCGCAAGGCCCGCGTGACAGAGATGCTCAAGAGGATGAACATCAGCCACCGTGCCCAGCACTTCCCTCAGCAGCTCTCAGGAGGTCAGCAGCAGCGCGTTGCCATTGCCCGTGCAGTCGTATCGAACCCTAAACTGATCCTCGCCGATGAGCCTACCGGTAACCTCGACTCAAAGAACGGTAAGGAAGTGATGGACCTCCTAACAGAACTTAACAAGGAAGGCACAACCATCGTAATGGTAACCCACTCGCAGAAAGACGCAGCCTGCGCCCAGCGCATCGTAAACCTCTTCGACGGCCAGATCGTCAGCGATGTGAAGAACGAACTTTAACATGAATTAGACACTTCTAGTGAAATAATATGAGCAAGAGTTCACTAGAACTATAACTAACTACAAAATGAAAAGTTACCTGAGATTTCTATCCAGAAACAAGCTGTACAGCGCGATCGAGGTCGTGGGATTGAGTGTCGCTATTGCTGTTGCCGTGCCTCTTCTCAGCTATCTCCTGAGGCTTAATGAAGTTAACCACGCTCATCCCCATCACGAAAATATCTATAGCCTCAGCGTTGCCAGAATGCAATGTTCATCACCGAATATCGGACAATATCTTCTAGAAAACATTCCTGAAATTGAGATCGTAAGCTCTCCATCACATCTGTCCGGGGATTATACATTTGAGGTGGACGGAAAGATGGCGTCATACATCAGATATGACAGTAATTTCTTCTATTTCTTCCCTCATGAATTCGTTGCCGGAGGGCTTGATACAGAGGCTAAGACCGCGATGGCTGTATCAGAGTCTTTTGCAAATCAGATTTCAGAGAATGGCAATGTGATTGGCCGAACTCTTAATCTCGGATCCGAATCATATGTCATATCTGGAATATTCAAAGACTGCCAAGACCCAAGATTCAAGAAATACGATATGATGATCCCCCGTGTCGAAAGTCCGAACGAGCCAGATATGGCGTTTTGGGGAAACAACATTCTCATAATGACTTTCTTCAAAGTACAGGAAGGAACAGATTATGACATACTGAAAAAGAAAGTTCAGGAAGCTTGTGCTGCCTCTTGGGGCCCGATGGATGATAAAGAGTACGAGAATCAGTACAGTTTCAAGAGACCGGAAAGGTATGATATTGTACCTTACTCAAAGATTACGACAAAAGACAATTATCAGCTTAACGAATGCGGAGGTGGCGGATTCATTATTGTTTGCGTAATAGCTGTTGTTCTTCTGATATTCGCAGTAATCAATTATATCAATCTCAATGTTGCACTCTCGACTCGCAGGGCCAAGGAGATTGCCACGCGTAAACTTGTAGGAGCTGGAAGAAGGCAAGTCATATTGCTATTCCTGAGAGAGGCATTGATAATGAATCTGATATGCTTCGGGGTGGGAATGCTGTTGACAGGGGTGACTACAGATATGATAAGCACATTCTTTCAGACAGTAGAAAGCGATGGTGTTATCACCGTCGGATATTCATTCTTGGATATATGTGCCTATATAGTATTTATTCTGGTACTGACATTGGTAACAGGATTTATTCCTGCTTCGATCGTTTCGCGATTTACCCCGCTGGATATTGCCAAAGGTAATTTCAGATACCATAGCAAGAAGACAATGACAAAGGTGTTCATTTGCATACAGACCATTCTGACTGTCCTTCTTCTTGCAGTCACATTGATATTCAATGCCCAGTACGACAAGTATATGGATATGGAATACAACTGCGACATAGACGATGTGTTCTTCCTTATGCCGGACTACGGTGTCAATCTGTCACCTGAAACATTGAAGTCGGAATTGGAAAAACGCCCGGAAGTCATTGCCGTGGGGCATTCTAACCGTGTTCCATCAAGTCTTACATCCATCACTTATGAATCGACAAATGGTGACAGGATATACCTAAGTTGTGTTGAATGTACAGAAGAAGCTTTCGAGATATTCGGTTTTGACATTATGACTGTAAATGACACAACCAACCTCAGGGGAATATGGATGACTCCGGAAGCAGCAAAGACCGAAAGCATTTATCCGGAGTATTTCAAGGATTTGTTAAGCTGGAATTTCGGAGACTATCGTATTGCCGGAATGATTGAGAATATCCCTACTGGAGACGGACAGAACAATATAGACGACTTCCCTGCTGTTGTAGTGGTCGGAGATGCAAAAGATAATTCT
>JAZLCW010000080.1:0-95001 GCA_045614445.1 Candidatus Cryptobacteroides sp.
ATATTTTTATGCTGTGTTTTCAAGAGGGAGGATGGTAGTGATTGCGGAGGCGTGTCCACCCCCGGACACGGGCGAGGCCACTGAAAAAGTATAGGAAGAATGTTACTTCATTAGTAAGATAGCATTCTTCCTTTTTGCATATATCAATAGAATTTTGTATCTTTAATTATTGAAACACAATTGGTTATGCTTAATACTCAAGGAGAAATAAAATTTAGTGAATATGCAGTTTTATATGACATGCTTATCCCTAAAGATAACAAGTATATACTTATTGATGAACTTATTGACTTCAGTTTCATTTATGATGAGTTGAAGGATAAGTATAGTTTAGATAATGGTAGAAAGGCAGCAGATCCTATAATGCTGTTCAAGTATCTTATGATAAAAGTCATAGACAACTTCTCTGACGTAGATGTTGTAGAACATTCCAGATATGATTTGTCCTATAAGCGTTTTCTCGGTCTTATGCCAGAGGATGATGTGATTGATCCGAGCTTATTGACAAAGTTCAGACGCCAGAGGTTGAAAGATGTAAATCTCCTTGATATGCTAATATCAAAGACTGTTGGTGTTGCTATCGAAAAAGGCATTATCACGAGTAAGTCTATCATTGTCGATGCTACACACACGATATCAAGAGCTAACCCCATATCACCCATTGATGTGCTCAAACATAGGAATAAGACATTGCGTAATCGAATAAAAGATTGGGATAGCAAATATGAAAGTCTGTTGCCGTTGAGTAATCATAATGATAATCTCAAAGATGAATTAACAAATTGCGAGGAACTAATGGAGTTTACTTCGTCAGATCCCATTTTAGCCAACAATCCTGCACTTAAGGAGAGCATTAACTATCTTGCAGAAGCGATTGACGACGTTCGTTCTCACAATCCAATATCTCATGACAAGGATGCCAGAACAGGGCACAAGTCAGCGGAGACTTCATTTTTAGGATATAAGACACATATAGCAATGACTCCGGAAAGAATAATCACAGCTGCTACTGTAACGACAGGTGAAAAGTCCGATGGAAAGGAACTCCCATCTTTACTTACAAAGACTGAGAAGAATGGGGTTGAAGTTGACACTATAATTGGAGATGCGGCTTATTCTGGAAAGGAAAATCTTGAAATGGCTAATGAGAGGGACGTTGTTGTGGTTGCAAAGTTAAATCCTGTGATAACCCAAGGTCACAAACCTAAAACATCCGCATTGGATGCTATGTTCTCATATAACAAGGATGCAGATAGATATGTGTGTCCTATGGGTATATTATCTGCAAAGGGAAGTGAACGAGAATATAACGACAATAAAAACCACAATAAAACCTTCCGATATAGGTGGAGTCAAAGAAAGTGTTCCATATGCAAACTACGCAATGAATGTATTGGTGAATCAACAAGGAAAAGCATAGAGATAAGGATCTTATCTGATGAGCACAAGAAACAAGTAGAGTTCCAAAATTGCCCTGAGTTCCGATTATTATCAAAAGAACGTTATAAAATCGAAGCTAAAAATGCAGAACTCAAAAATGCACATGGATACGGAAGAGCTGAGTCCTATGGACTATCAGCAATGGAAATGCAGGGCGCAGTGACTCTTTTTGTCGTTAATCTCAAACGAATAATGAAATTGTCTGGCAAATAAAGGCAAAATAGCCACAGATTACTATCATATAACAGAAATAACCCTTTGAGAATTGAAAATCCACAATGGGAATCAACATCTCAAAGGGTTAACTCATATATGCGACTCTCAGACACTTGAAATATGAGAACCTTTTTCAGTGGCCTCACCCGTGTCCGCGGGTGGACACGCCTCCTCAATCACTACTGTCCTCCCTCTTGGAAGACCTTGGCAATAAATTGGCTGATTTTTCGTCAAGGTATATTTGTTTTGGGGCAAAATGAACATTTCTAATGACACCTTGACAAAGAATCAATGAAATTCTTATCAAGGTGAAGTCTATCCTCCGTGAAGCAGAAAGAGTACTCGACATGGAACTCAAGGATGAGTCCGACGGAACCAAGCCAAACTTACCACTACTACCGCGCCACCGTAACCTATAAACAAAGAGAACCGACTAAAAAATCACTTTTTAGTCGGCTTCTTGTACTAAAGTGTCCGGAAAAAGATTATTTCTTCCAGAGTCTTGACATATCCTCGAGAGTCTTGCCCTTTGTCTCAGGAACAAGCTTCCATACAAAGATGGCTGCAAGAATACAGATGACTCCGTATAGGCCGTATGTGAAGGCGTGTCCAAAGTTTTCACCCATTGATCCCAGACTCATATTGTACATAGGAAGGAATGTAGATGAGACAATGAAATTGAAGATCCACTGGAATGCGACAGCGATGGCCACTGCCGCGCCACGGATGGTATTCGGGAAGATCTCAGAAATGAGAACCCAGCAGATAGGTCCCCAGCTGAACATGAATGAGGCACTGTAAACCATAATGCTGATTACAGCCACCACTGGAGGAAGGGCTGCAGAAACGCTTGTCACAGCCACACCGGCAGCTCCAAGAGCCATTCCGAGTGATCCCCAGATAAGAAGAGGCTTACGTCCCCATTTCTCCACTGTAAAGATAGCAACGAGGGTGAATGTGATGTTCACGATACCCATAAGCACGGTCTGCATCATAGGATTGCCCATACCGAGCGATTCGAAAATACGAGGAGCGAAGTAAAGGACTGCATTGATACCAACAGCCTGTTGGAATACGCTGAGCATAATACCCACGAAGATCACGAGCCATCCGTATGTGAAGAGCTTTTCTGTCTTTTCGGTCACAGTAGCCTTGATGTCCGCAAGAATCTCCTGTGCCTTTGACTGGCCGTTGATCTTTGCAAGAATAGTCAGAGCCTGGTCGTCCTTACCGGTCATGGCAAGATAACGAGGAGTCTCTGGAACAAGGAAGAGAAGAAGAGTGAACAATCCAGCAGGGACTGCCTCACTGACAAACATATATCTCCATCCTGTCTCGATCATCCACTGAGCTTCAGCAGGGTTCATGATCTGATTGATACCCTCAGCAACTTTCTGGATAGCAGGGGCAATATGGTCACCGAGAATAATGAAGTTCACGAAATATACCACGAGCTGACCGAAGATGATAGCGAACTGGTTCCATGAAACGAGGGTACCGCGCATATTGCTCGGAGCGACCTCCGCTATGTACATAGGGCAGATAGCAGAAGCAAGTCCCACACCTATTCCTCCGAGAACTCGGTAAAGGTTGAATGCCACCAGCAGTGAGAAAGTCGGTTCTCCTTTAGGGAAGAACAGGAACTCCGGCGCATACGATCCCAGAGCTGACAGGAAGAAGAATACTCCTGCCATAATGAGTGACTTCTTTCGACCGAGCCTTGAGGCAAGGTATCCGGAAAGAGCTGCACCGATAATACATCCTAACAGAGCGCTGGATGATGTGATACCGTGAAGAAAATCAGTGTAAGTAAAGTCCTTAGCACCCATGAAGAATGCCTGGAGACCTTTCTCAGCACCTGAAATGACTGCTGTATCGTATCCGAACAGCAAGCCACCTATAACAGCCACAAGGACGATCGACAAGAGATAGCCCTTGCTGCCTTTATCGTTAGAATTAGTCATAAATGAGATAAATAGGATTTATACAAAGATCCCCGGTCAAGCCGGGGATCAGTATTTGTTTTGTCGAGCCGATCAGACTTTAAGGTCGTACCGGCTTGACCGGTAATCTGATTAGCAATACATATTGAGGATAGCCTCGTAGAGCTCCTGCTTGCCGGAAATCTGCTTAGGCTCGTTAACCTCCTTACCATATGCATATACATCCTCGAGAGTAAGCTCTCCGTTCTCGAATTTCTTTCCGAGACCCTCGTCAAAGCTTGCATAACGCTCCTTAACCATCTGGCAGATAGGAGACTCCTCAAGAAGAGCTGCTGCGTTCTCAAGAGCGCGAGCCATTGCATCCATAGCAGCGATATGAGCGATGAAGATGTCCTCGAGGTCAGTAGAGTTACGACGAGTCTTAGCGTCGAAGTTTGTACCACCGTTTCCGAGACCGCCATTGCGGATGATCTGCATCATAGCCTGAGTGAGGTCGAATGAGTCGATAGGGAACTGGTCTGTATCCCAACCGTTCTGGTAGTCACCGCGGTTAGCATCGATAGAACCGAGCATACCTGCGTCCACTGCACAAGCGAGCTCATGCTCGAATGTGTGACCTGCGAGAGTTGCATGGTTCACCTCGATATTCACCTTGAAGTCATTCTCAAGACCATGAGCCTTAAGGAAGCCGATAACAGTCTCAGTGTCTACATCATACTGATGCTTTGTTGGCTCCATTGGCTTAGGCTCGATAAGGAATGTACCTGTAAAGCCCTTTGAACGTGCATAATCACGAGCAAGAGTAAGCATCATTGCAAGATGCTCCTTCTCACGCTTCTGATCTGTGTTGAGAAGGCTCATATAACCCTCACGTCCACCCCAGAATACATAGTTTGTACCGCCGAGCTCGATTGTTGCGTCGATAGCGTTCTTGATCTGGACAGCTGCACGAGCCACTACATCGAAATCAGGGTTAGTTGCCGCACCGTTCATATATCTCTTGTTGCCGAATACGTTGGCAGTTCCCCAAAGAAGCTTGATACCTGTCTCAGCCTGCTTCTCCTTAAGATATGCAACAACTTCCTTCAGACGAGCCTCATACTCCTCAACATTTGCACCCTCGTCAACGAGGTCTACATCGTGGAAGCAATAGTACTCGATACCGATCTTCTGCATGAACTCGAAACCAGCATCTACCTTATCTTTAGCTACCTGTACAGGGCAAGCTGCACCATTCCAAGGGAAAGTCTTTGTTCCGCCACCGAACTGGTCTGCCCCCTCTGCGCAGAGTGTGTGCCACCATGCCATAGAGAACTTGAGCCACTCAGCCATTGTCTTGCCGAGGATTACCTTATTAGCGTCATAATAACGGAAAGCCATAGGGTTCTTGCTTTCCTTGCCTTCGAACTGGATCTTACCGATACCAGGGAAAAATTCTTTTGTTGCCATAGTTTTAGTAGTGATATTAATGATTTATAATCTTGATTTCCAAACTTCGTATGCATTCTTGTAGGCCTCTGTATCAGAAGGCTCGATCACTGCAAGCTTCTCGAGAGTCGAGAATGCCTCGTTATTGTCCTTGTAGATTCCGGCACCGATACCAGCACCCTTCGCAGCACCGACTGAACCGTCAGTATCATAAAGGTCAATGACTGCTCCGGTAACTCCTGCGAGCGTATTGCGGAAGATAGGGCTGAGGAACATGTTTGCGTGACCTGCATGGATCTTGCTGACATTCATTCCCATCTGCTCCATAATCTCGATTCCGTACTTGAAAGAGAATACGATACCCTCCTGAGCTGCGCGGAGAAGGTGTGCCTTGCTGTGGACATTGAAGTTCACTCCGTGGATAGAACTTCCCACTTCCTGGTTCTCAAGCATACGCTCTGCACCGTTTCCGAATGGAAGGATGCTTACGCCTGCGCTTCCGATAGGAGCAAGGGCTGCAAGGTCATTCATATCGGAATATGAGATGCCCTCCGGCGCTACATTTCTCTTCATCCATGAATTGAGGATTCCGGTTCCGTTGATGCAAAGCAGCACTCCGAGACGGGTATGATCTGCTGTATGATTGACGTGTGCAAATGTATTGACACGAGACTTAGGATCGTAGTTCACGTCTCCGAGGACTCCGTAAACCACTCCTGAAGTACCGGCTGTAGATGCGATTTCTCCTGGATTGAACACATTGAGTGACAATGCATTGTTAGGCTGGTCACCGGCACGGTAAGTGATAGGGATACCGGCTGCAAGTCCGAGTTCGGCAGCAGCTGCTTCGCTGACTCTTCCCTGCTCTGAGAATGTAGGACGGATCTCAGGAATCACGCTCTCATCGAAACCGTAATAGTCCAGAAGAATCTTCGCCGGAGCATTTTCTGCAAAGTCCCAGAGCATTCCTTCCGAAAGTCCTGAAACAGTAGTGCAGACCTCACAGCTGAGCTTCATTGCGATATAGTCTCCAGGGAGCATTATCTTGTAGATTTTCGCATAGAGTTCAGGTTCGTTCTCCTTTACCCATGCAAGCTTTGAAGCTGTAAAATTACCAGGGGAATTGAGCAGATGGCTCAAGCAAAGTTCGTGGCCCATCTCATCGAATGCTTTCTGGCCGTAAGGAACCGCGCGGGAATCACACCAGATAATGGAAGGACGAAGCACATTAAGGTCTTTGTCCACGCACACCAGACCGTGCATCTGATATGAAATACCGATAGCCTTGATATCAGCAGGATTCACAGCTGATCCCGACAGGACTGCAGATGTCGCAAGTTTGAGATTCTCCCACCATGAAGATGGATCCTGTTCCGCCCAGCCTGGCTTTACAGCCATAATGGCTGCTTCTGACTTTGGATAGAATGCAGAGCTGAGGCATTTGCCTGTCTGAGCGTCCACGAGACTCGCCTTGACTGACGAGCTTCCTATATCGTAACCTAAAAGATACATAAAGTTTAAATTTTATCTTTACAAATATAAGGAATAATTCGTCCGTTTATCCTTCAAGCAGGATTTTTGACTATCAATTCTGTTTCAATATTGACAAAGTATATTTCAAATACGCCAAAGGGGCCTATTTTTCATATGAATCTGACACAAAAACATATGTCTTGCCTGGTTTCGTATCAATATCATAAAGATTCAGCTGCGGCACTGATGAAAGTTCAAGAGACGCATCAGAAGAAATGACAGGAACTGCAGTTTCCGGTGTCCTATAGAAAGGATTCGGATTATCCCCGGCTGCTGCGGCAAGGTTTCCCGCACCTTTGACAGAAAGCTCGGCTTCTGTTCTGAGTCTGAGATTTCCGCCGAGTCGCGACAGGACCTTCACCATGGTTATCTGACCATTCTTCCACTGGATATCCACCTCGAAACCTCCGCGCGCCACAAGTCCTGACACCTTTCCTTCCTGCCATCTGTCAGGAAGGGCAGGAAGCAGATGCAAGGCTCCGTCATGGCTCTGGACAAGCATCTCGGCTATACCGGCCGCACATCCGAAATTACCGTCAATCTGGAACGGCGGATGAGCATCGAAAAGATTAGGATAAGTTCCGCCCTTGCCCCAATAATCAGTGCCTTTATTACCAGTAAGGTTCAACTGATCTGTTATCAGTTTATACGCACGGTTTCCATCCAGAAGTCTTGCCCATAAGCAGACCTTCCAGCCCATGGACCAGCCGGTAGCGGGGTCACCTCGATAGTTCAGGGAATTGCGGGCAGCAGCGAAGAGCTCCGGTGTTCTCCAAGGGGAAATCTGGTTACCTGGGAAAAGACCATAAAGATGAGATACATGTCGATGATGATCCTGTGGGTCATCCCAATCAAACATCCATTCTTGAAGTTGAGAATAACGTCCTATCTGCATAGGCGCCATCTTCGCCTTCATTGCAACAAGAATCTCAGGAAAATCGGAATTATCGCCGACAATCGATGCTGCAGCAATGACATTGGTAAAGAGTTCTGACACCATCTGGTTGTCCATGGTAGTACCTGCGCATACGGTAACATCGACAGGCTGATGCAGGAACGCATTTTCAGGAGAGTTTGAAGGAGCGACTACCATCCATCCATGCTCTGGCTCCTCTACCATGAAGTCCACAAAAAATTCAGCAGCACCTTTCATGACAGGATAGACATCCGCAAGAAATTCATAGTCTCCTGTATGGAGGTAATGTTCCCACAGATGGTGACAAAACCATGCACCAGCGCTGGGCCACATACCAGCACCGGCAAAATCTACCGGTCCGGTAATGCGCCAGATATCTGTATTATGATGAAGTACCCAGCCATCGGCATCATATAGAAGTTTTGCCGTTTCTGCACCTGTCTGAGCTACCTCCTTAACCATCTTTATAAAGGGCTCGTGAAGTTCGGAAAGATTCGTCACTTCAGCAGGCCAATAATTCATCTCGACATTGATGTTGGTCGTATACTTGCTGTCCCAAGCTGGGAAAAGCCCATCAGCCCATATTCCTTGCAGATTTGCGGGCTGTCCTCCTGGCTGTGAGCTGCATATCAGGAGATAGCGACCGAACTGGAAGTACAATTCCACCAGCTGAGGGTCATCACCCTGCGAAAAATCCCGCACACGAAGGTCCGTTGTCTTTGCAGCAGATGACGATGTACCCAGATCCAAGGTGACACGATCGAAATACGAACGATACTTCTTCATATGAGCCTCCCTTACGGAATCAAAATTCCTTGATAAGACAGCATTGAGCGGTTCATATGCTCTAGTTTCAGGATCAGCGGAAATATCCTTATAGTTAACGAAGTTGGTGCCTGTCGAAAGCCAAACTATGGCTTCATCTGCACCTTCGACACCGATGGAATTTTCAGATTGTATTGGCTTTCCGCCCTTAGACTCGATACGGACGACTGTCGTAAATCGTACCTTTCCTTCTACCCCCTCGTGATCTGCGCTAGTACCACGAAGCACAAGATCAGCATCCTCAACGGAAATACTCTGCTTTGCATGAGGGGAGGACATAGATGCGCTGAAACTAATCTTTCCTTTCTCAGATGCAGTAAGTCTGACTGCCACAAGATCATCCGCAAAAGAAGACAATACTTCCCTGCTGTACTGTACGCCATCATGGACATATCTCACAGTTGCCACAGCCTTAGCTATATCAAGATCACGATAATACTCTGTAAACTCCTCATGACCTGGAAACTCCAGATACAGGTCACCAACCGCCTGATAGGCCATACCATGATTTGTCCAGCTGAAAAGCTTATCGTTGACCATATCCTCTGCTGCCTTATATTCTCCAGCAAATATGAGCTGACGTATCCTGTCAAGCGCCCCAGCCTCCACATCAGTCTTTGTATTGGAATTAGGCTGACCAGACCAGACTGTTTCTTCGTTGAGCTGGAGCCTTTCGCACTGTGGCCCTCCGAATACCATAGCACCCAGGCGTCCGTTTCCGACAGGAAGAGCCTCCACCCACTGGACTGCAGGCTCGTCATACCACAATTTCATATCATCTACAGGCACATCATTAGTGCAGGAGGAAGAAAAGGCAGCAGCAAAGGCTGATACGGTAAGAATAATATTTCTCATTCTCAGTTACGATCTGTATTCATGTTATCATTTGTTTCGAAAAGTCACGGAAGCCGGTATCAATCCTTCAGAAGTGGCTTTGAGAACGGTTTTACCTGGCTCCAAAGCTTGAAGAACCACGAGGCATTTGCCGTAGAAGGCCTTTCTCTTATTATCCTTGAAGCGCTCCATTGAGATCGGATTACCATTATCGACTCCGGCAATGAATGCACTGTCGCCGTCAAGTCCGAAGTTCACCAGATTCTCTGCAAAAGGACACAGATTGCCATCCTTATCGAGGATTTCCACGGATACGAATGCAAGAGCATCATCAGCAGCACCTTCTCCGTACTCTTTCATCGTAAGATGAATCCGGGCAGGCTCTCCTGCAGTGTGACGGGCACTTCTGGCCACCTCGCGGCCATCCTTATAAGCCACGGCCTCGACAGTACCTGGTTCATATGCGACACGCCACATTGCGTGCAGACAATCAGAACTCTTCGCCCTGACACCTTGCGATACGCCATTCACGAACAGTTCCACCTCGTCAGCATTATTGTAATAGCACCACAGATCCACTTCCTGACCCGGGGTCCAGTTCCAATGAGGGAAGAGATGAAGTACCGGAGTGTCAGTCCACTCGGACTTATAGAGATAATAAACATCCTTAGGGAAGCCGGCCAGATCGACGATTCCGAAATAAGAACTTCTTGCAGGCCATCCGTATGGAGTCGGCTCTCCGATGTAGTCAAATCCTGTCCATACGTACTGTCCGCTGACGAAGGCATTGTCACGCACGAGCTTCAGGGTCTCTTCGTGAGTATTACCCCATGGAGCGTGACAATTGTCATATGACGAGCAAGAGAAAGACGGATCATAATATGGGATATCCCATCTGTCCGGGCAGATGACCATACTGTCGCTCGGCATTACATAGAAGCCGCGGGTCATCAAGGCTGAATTGCTCTCGGTAATGATGAACGGCTTTCCAGGGAAGAGCTTAGGCACATCGGCAACATTCTGATTATGATAATTATAACCGATGATATCAAGTGCATTGCTACGGAAAAGATGATTGTATGGGTTCGGCTCGTTGCATCCGGCAGTAACCGGTCTTGTCTCATCGAGTTCACGCACCATATCTGCAAGTTTCTTCGTCAGAAGGGAATTGACACTCATGGCCTCCCCTTCCTTGGCAAGCATATCTGCCGAATGGCCGAAATTAAGGATAAGATTTGCCTCAGCAAGGCTCAATGTATCAGCTGCAGCATCCGACCATTGCTCAAGAACCTCGTTTCCGATGCTCCACATAAAGATAGAAGGGTGGTTACGGTCACGGATGATGAAGTCGGCCAGATCGCGCTCGTGCCATTCATTGAAATAGAGTGAATAGTCGTATGTGGTCTTCCTCTTTCTCCACATATCGAATGCCTCATCCTGAACGATGAATCCCATCTGGTCGCAGAGATCCAGGAGCTCCGGAGCAGGAGGATTATGTGATGTACGTATGGCATTGCAGCCCATATCCTTGAGGATTTCGAACTGACGTCTTGCCGCATTGACATTGAATGCAGATCCAAGACATCCGAAGTCGTGATGGAGGCATACTCCGTTGATCTTCAGAGCCCTGCCATTCAGGAAGAAGCCTTCTTCCGGACTGAAATGAAAATGTCTCAGACCAGTCTTCATCTCCACTCTGTCAAGGAGCTGACCGTCAGTGGCGGCCACCTCTGTTACAAGCGTATAAAGATATGGATCCTCCACATCCCAAAGACGAGGTTCCGGAATTCTGACCATCTGCTCCTGATCGGAGATTTCACTTACCTTCAACACATCCTCTACCCTGCCGGCTTCTTTGCCTGATGCATCGAGGACGATCTGTCTGAGAATCACCTGCTCACAGCTCTGATCTTCACAGATGAGATCAGTCTGGACAAAGAAGAAACCTTCGTACAGTTTTCCCATATCGCCGGTCGCCGGATCAGGAAGATATGTAAGGCGCGGAATCGCATACACACCATTAGGCGCGACGCGTACCTTTCCAGTCTTGGTCAGCCATACATTCCTATATATTCCGCAGCCCGAATACCAGCGGGAATTCGGCTGCTCTGAATTATCCACACGGACAGCCACCACATTGTCCTCTCCCCACTTCAGAAGCGGCGATATATCATAACCGAAGGATATGTATCCATACGGGCGCACCCCGAGACTTTCACCGTTCACAAAGACCTCGGCATTCATATACACACCGTCAAAATCCAGTCTCCAGACCCTGTCTGCCTCCTCTGCCGGCGCAAAGAAAGTCTTTCTGTACCATCCGATTCCTCCAGGAAGGGCACCACCGCCTGTTCCCGAAGGATTGTCCTGACTGAAGTCGCCTTCCACCGCCCAATCATGCGGCAGATCAAGCTCGCGCCATCCGCTGTCGTCATACGAAGGCGCAGAAGCTTCAGTCATATCTCCCAGCTGGAATTTCCACCCGTCATTGAAGTCAATCTTCTCACGAGGAGATACAACACTGCTGCACCCGGTCATAAGGATGCAGCAGAGCAAAAGATTTACAATATTTCTCATAATTACAATACGACCTTCATCGAAAGTCCGCTATACTTGACAGTCTGCTTCTTGCCGATACCATCCTTCGAAACAGGAATGATATTGAACACTCTTTCTTCGAGCATTCCAGGGAACTCACCCTGACGCTCCTCGATAGAGAGAAGCTTCATCTTTTCATTGTAAGAGAACTCGATCATAGAATATGCACCCTTCTCGTAGTTGTAGTTGACATTCTCGTCCTCGTAAAGAGTGAAGTTTCCGTCAGCACCCTGATATACATAGAGGTCGATAACGTCGGCCGGCTTCTGGTCAGTCCACTGGATCTCAGGTCCGAAAGGAACAATCGCACCGGCACGGACATACAGAGGCATCTGGCCATACGGCGCATCTACAGTCTTTGTCTGTCCGCCTGCGATGAACTTATTGGTGTAGTAGTCATACCATCCCTCTGTCTCAGGGAAATAAACCTCGCGTGTGCGTGCGCCGTATTCATATACAGGAGCCACGAGGAATGCAGGACCGAACATATAAGTGTCACCGATATTCTCCACCTTCTTATCGCCAAGGAAGTCCATGATCAGAGGACGCATGATTGTATAATCCTCGAACCATGTCATACCTGCCAATGAGTAGATATATGGCATGAGAGCATAACGGAGCTTGGTGTAATATACGATAGACTCATACGCCGGATGTCCCTCAGGAGCGATTTCCCAAGGCTCGCGGAAAGGATACTGACCGTGTGCACGGAAGAGCGGACAGAATGCTCCGAACTGGAACCAGCGGGTATTGAGCTCGCGCCACTCCTTCTGGTCCTCGTTCTCACGACCGGTGCGGTTGAAGATTTCCTGACCTGCCACGAAACGGTTCTCCACGCAGAAACCTCCGATATCCATTGTCCAATATGGGATACCGCTGATAGCGAAGTTAAGTCCGGCAGAAATCTGAGCCTTCATATCCTCCCAACGGGTAGCGATGTCACCGCTCCATGTGGCTGTAGAATATCTCTGAAGACCTGCGAATCCGCTTCGTGTTAGAAGGAATACACGCTTGTCAGGATCTACACCACGCTGTCCGTTATAGATAGCGTCAGCATTGACGATCGAGTATGTATTGAAATACTCTGTAGAAGAGCCGAGTGCTGTAGGGCCGCAAAGAGCCTTTCTGTAGTCCATATCCGTACAGTCGCGCACGTTAGGCTCGGATGCGTCCATCCACCATGCATCGATTCCGAGAGGATAGTAATGATCATACATCTGCTTCCAGAAAAGTTCACGGGCTCCCTGAGCATAAGCATCGTAGAATCCATAGAGATAACCCTGACCGATCCAGTCACGGATGCCGTCCTCGTTAGCTTTGTTGTACATCCATCCCTTGTCGTTGAGTTCCTTGTAATGCTCGGTATCTACATAGAACTTAGGCCATACAGAAACCATCATTCGGCCGCCCATATTGTGGATGGAATCCACCATTCCCTTAGGATCAGGGAAGCGGGCAGGATCGAACTCGTGGCTGCCCCACGCATCCTCTTCCCAATGGCTCCAGTCCATAACGATATTGTCGATAGGAATGTTTCTCTTGCGGAAGCCTTCGAGAGCTTCGATCATTTCAGTCGAAGTCTTGTATCTCTCGCGGCTCTGCCAGTATCCCATTGCCCATTTAGGCATGATCTGAGCCTTTCCTGTAAGAGTTCTGTAACCGCTGATGATCTCGTCTGCATCGTCACCGGCGATGAAGTACCAGTCCATCTGCTTGCTCATCTCGCTCCACCAAGAATGCTTAGCCTGCTCGACAGGATCCACCACATCATAAACGCGGAGTCCGCAGTAAGAAACACCGCCGTCTGGCTGCCAATCGATCTCAAGAGGTACTCTCTTGCCAGCCTCAAGACTTACTGCAAACTTGTAAGAGTTTGGATTCCAAGCAGTTCTCCAACGCTCAGGAACCACTTCGCTTCCGTCAATCTTCACAGTAGTATAACCTGCATAGTAAAGAATGAACTGATAGTCTCCTGTAGCAGGAGCCTCGATCGAGCCCTCATACTTTACCTGTGAACCATAGAACTGGAAGTCCTCCGGAAGATTCACTACCTTAGCCATTTCCGGTGCCACGAGATACTCGAAATAAATCTTCGGTTCGTCACGTACTACGGTCTCACCTCTTGCAGGATCATATGTACCTGTCAGACAGCCTTCCTTGCCGGTCTTGTCATAAAGCTTGAATACATCCCCAAGCTGCTTGTAGTCATCAGGATTTCCGAAGCGCATGATCGAATAGCTGTCCATCAGGACACCATATCCTTTGTTGGAAACAATGAAAGGAACAGACACCTTGGTATTATACTGGAAGAGTTCCTCATTCTTTCCTTTATAGTTGAACTCATCTGCCTGATGCTGACCGAGTCCGTAGAATGCTTCATCCTCCGGAGATTCGAAGACCTGACGGAAAGAGTATCCGTGAGTACCTTCCACCTCGATAGGCTCGAAAGATTTTCCGCCACCTTTCTGCTCAGCAAGAATTACATTTCCTTCTGCATCAGTGAACCACACCTCACCAGTGACAGTAGAGACATTGGCCTTTACAGACGCTGTTGACACTGTGACTGTCTCTTCGTTCTGAACCACCTCGAAAGGTGTCTTTTCTGCAGCTGGCAATACGACCAGGCTCTGCGGGTCAGCGAATTTCTTCTCAGGAGTAGCTGATACTCGGATGAGCTTGTCACCCATCACTTCAAGGCGGACAAGTGCAGGACCGTTCTCCACAGTCTGCTGCACCTTCACGGTAACACCGTTTTCATCCTGCTTCAGAGTTCCTGTGCAGGCACTGAAAGCCATAAGGGCCAGAGCGGCCCAAAAGGTTAGTTTAGATTTCATAATTATGTCTATTTAAATTTAAGATAATTCAATATGCAGAGGGATTTCTCCGGAACATCTGAAGAGAATTTCAGATAAATGGCGTGCTTGCCGCTCATCTTTGCAAGCTCCGGAACGGCAATATGCAGATCTGTCGCCCGGGCAGGCATATCTGCCTTAAGATCAATACTTCCCAGAACCACACCGCCCTGAGATGTCCAAGGCCTGTCGGCCATAACGGTGATTGTTCCGTCAATACCCTCCGGCACGGCATTAAGAATCAGCTCCAGATTCTTACGACCTGCAGTGGAATCGAAATTGAAATATTTATAGCCTACAATCGAGCCGTCGGTATTGTTCACCACAGGATTGATATTGTTTCTCAGGGCATAAGGAGCCTCGAACTTATCATCAGTACCATAATCCGAAGCTATATATGAGCCGAAGAAGATATTGTTCGGATACTCATGCAAAGCGACCTTCGGTCCTGTGTACCAGCATGCGATAGCTGCAGGATGAACCTCGAGGGGCTCAAGTCCGTTCAACGAGAATCCCTCCGAGTTGTATTCAC
Organism: Candidatus Cryptobacteroides sp.; assembly: GCA_045614445.1. GTDB lineage: Bacteria > Bacteroidota > Bacteroidia > Bacteroidales > UBA932 > Cryptobacteroides. The sequence goes on from JAZLCW010000080.1 coordinate 15,118, forward strand.
CTTCGGAAATCTCCACTTTACCTCCCTTTCCTGGCTCCACCTTGACTGTTATCGGCGCCACCATTGCCTGGCGGGCGTATTCATCCGTACCGGTCTGCCTATGGTAGAATACATACCACTGATCCTTGATCTTGCAGATGCCTCCGTGGGTATTTCCAGCCACGTGGGCAGATGCGATCACATTGCCGTTCTCATCGATTTCGCGGGCACGACCGTCAATGATGGTGCCGCCGTATGTCCATGGACCGAGCGGCGTGTCGCCGTATGCATATGCCAATGTATAATTCGACGCCGGGAGACCGAACTCGCCCTCAAGCGTAACTCGGCTGTAGACAAGGACATACTTGTCCTCGATCTTGCGCATCGACGACGCCTCGAAGAAACGGAACACATCCTCATCAGTCTTGCTGCTGGAAATCATATCGGTTATGATCTGAGTCCCCTCTTTCAGAGTGCACATCGTATTGGGGTCAAGCTCAGCAGCATACGAGCACTCAAAGCCCCAATATCCATAGACTCTGCCGTCATCATCGATAAATACAGACGGATCGAACTCAAGGATACCATAAGTCCAGGACGGATTCACCTCACTCCAGTTGCATACCTCGAAAGGTCCGTCCGGACGAGGGCTCTTTGCGATGAGAGAGCGTCTTCCGAACTCCATATCGTTCGGAAAAAGATAATACATCTTTGTTCCATCCGCCTCTATCTTTTCTGTAACATCCGGAGCATAAAGCACATCGGAGAGACCCTTGTCATTCAAAGGTTCTCCGTTCGCATTATTCAGGACTCTGAGAATCTCACCATCGTATCGCCACTCGTTCAGATTATCCACAGATGCCGACCAGACAACAAGTTCACGTCCACAATACCCTGTAATCATCGAGTCGTGTGATCCATACACATAGACTCTGTATTCCCCGGGCTTGTCGGGATCCTCGAAAATATAAGGTTCTCCGTCAGGAGTATGCTCCCACAAAGGAAGATAGGGATTACCCACAGTCGATGGCATATCCTGACCGGATGGCGCACATGAAGTCAACGCTATCATTGCAGCCGTCATTAGATTAAGTTTAAGTGTTTTCATATGATTCATCATTAATATTTCACATCATATACCTTGTTCCAGTCTATCTCTGAAGTGCTCTGAGCCACCGGAACGTGAGGGATAACGCTTCCTTTCTTTACAAGGATGACGCAAGGGATATCTCCGGCAGTCATCTTATGCCAGCCGGCGGAATACGACTTTTTAGTCTGATAGTCCACCCACTTGCCTTCCGGCAGATAAACATATCTTGAATCAGAATCCTCGAAAAGAGGCGCTACCAGAATATCGGATCCGAAAAGATACTGATCATCGATGGTCCACACTGCAGGATCATCAGGATATTCGACCAGCATCGCGCGAAGCATCGGAAGTCCGTTCTCGACACAATCTTCAGCCTGCTTGATTACATAAGGCATCAGCTTGTATTTCAGCTCTGCGCTCTGCCTGAAGGCATCTGTAAAGCTCTCATTATAAAGCCAAGGCTCTGTCGGAGGTGCTCCGTGAGCTCTGGTATGCGAGGTAAGGAAGCCGAAAGGAAGCCATCTGCGGTAGAGGTTCTCAGGAGTACTCTGAACAAAACCTCCGATGTCATGGCTCCAGAATGAGAAGCCGCTGAGACCGAATGAAAGTCCGCAACGTAATGTAGCGGCCATGCCGACACCAGTATACGAGGCATCACCACCCCAGTGAAGCGGATACCCCTGAGAACCGGCCCATGCACTTCGAGCCCACATGATATTCTCTCCGGTAGTTTTCGCTGTAATCTCAGCTACAGCCTTGTTATATCTCAACGGGTAAATGTTATGCTCGTAAAGACCTGTTCTGCCGGAAGCATAAAGTCCGTCAAGCGGAGCACCTTCTCCGAAGTCCACCTTGATAGCTCCCACGCCCATCTTCAGCAGTCCTTCGAGCTTCGACTGATACCAGGCCACAGTCTCAGGGTTGGAGAAGTCAAGGACAGCATCCTCAAAAGGCATTCCTCCTTTGGCATTCTTCACATACAATCCTTTCTCTATCAGTTCCTTATAATAATTATTATGAGGAGTAAAATAAGGAAGCTGCCACAAAGATATGCGGAATCCATCTGCCTTCAGGTCGTCGATCATCTTCTGAGCATCAGGGAAACGGTCAGGATCGAAGCGATAGTCACATTCCCAGTCTGTGGTGAACCATCCTGTATCCAGATGGATCACGTCTGACGGAATCTGATGTTTTCTGAGATTGGCGGCAATGTCATATGCCTCAGCCTGAGAGAAATAACTGATGCGGCTCATCCAGGTACCGAAGCTCCAGAGCGGTGGCATCTGAGGTTTTCCTGTCACATCAGTATATTCGTCGAGAATATCCTTAGGCTGGCCGAAGAAGATGAAGAAGTCCATTGTCTCATCTTCCATAAAGAGTTTCATCGACTGAGCGTGAGACTGACCGAAATCGCAGGTCACAGGAGCTGAGGTATGCATGAAGATACCATATCCCCTGTTACTCATAAAGAAAGGTACCGGCTTATACATATCCGGCGTCTCCGGACTCTGAGGATCTGTCACGAAAAGGTTCAGTTTCTGTCCCACCTTGTTCAATGCTGTCGATGATTCTCCGCAGCCCACGATTCTCTCGTATGGATGCAGGGCAAAGACAGGATTGATGCTTCTCCTGTTGTCAGACGAACGTCTGATGAACTGGAAAGGCAGGGTTCTCACCTGAGTGGAATCATTGTCCGAAAGGGTACGCGTATCAGTCATCATGTTACCGTCAGCATCATAAAGGACAATACGGAACGGATTCACAGCCAATGCAATGGTGCCACATTCACTGGTCCACCTATGCTCGGTGCCATTGAAGCTGTATGCCCAGCTCTGTCCTGTAGCCGGCTGACCATCGGCCAGCATTACAGAAGGCTGCTCCGGAATAATCACAGGCGAGGTATAGATTCTGATCCTGGCCGTTCTCGGGCTCACGAAATCTATCTTGAAAGGGAGATTCGGATCATTGTCATACTCCGGCTCAGGAAAATCAAGCATCTTGAGAGGCTGCACTGCCGTCACCGTGGTATTGAAGGCCTGGCGGGCAAACAAGCTGTGTCTCTTCCAGTTTATATGACCGGAAGCTTCTGCAGGATCCACATCACATACGGAATCTGCAAAGAAATAGGTATGTGAGTAATCGCCGAAATCCTGTCCGACATCATATGTCTGGCTCTGGAGATAAGGCGGTTGGGCATAAGCGCATATGGCGAATGATATGCCCAGGATAATGGTTAGGATCTTTTTCATATCGGCTATATGTTTCAGTTGCAAATCGTGGTCATTTATTTTCTCTCTATGAACTCAGCCTCGAAAGGAGGGAGGATTACTTCATCTTTGTAAGTCTCACCGGTCAGGATTCCTTTGGCCTTGCCGGAAATTCTGATTATCTGCTGTCGGTCCGTAGTATTGAGATATAGGCTATGTTTTTCATCAATATCGCGGGCCATCACTCCCTCGGGCACTTTCGGACCCGGAGTAATGTCCAGCTCCTGTATCAGCATATCCATTATCTCACTGCTGAGGCCTGCTCCGGAAGGGAGGCCGAGATAATAAGCCCTGCCCTTTCCATATTGATTGCAGGTAAGAGTCACAGGAGAGTCCGGAAGACTTGTTATGCTGGCAAGTACTGAAGCTGTAGCAGGACGAACGACATCATATCTTGCTGATTCAGCCTTCATATCCTTGCCGTTGATATTGACTGTAAGCGAATTACCCTCGGATCCATCCACAGATATCTCATTCATCACGGATGTCTCTTCATATGATGCTACGCGCACACCGAATACATCGCTGAGGTATCCAGGCCTTGTAGTAGCAAAGACTTTTCCTGTCTGGTCTGTGACAGCCGAATTGGAAGTCATCAGGACACATCCGCCCTCCTCGACATACCGGCGTATCTTATCGGCAGTTTCTTTTGTCATCACTGCCATTCCAGGTATGACCAGAAGCTTATAATCCAGAGGACTTCTGTCAATATCGATCATCCTGCAGTCGATATTCCTGTATATGAACTGATCGAAGACTTTCTGGATCTGCTGCTCATGGCTTTCCGGAAAAGCTGCAGATGCGATGTGTGAGTCGAAAGAATAAGCCAGTGCGACTTCTGCCCTGAGCTTATAAGGGAAATAGGGTCCTATCTTCTTGAATTCTTCTGCAATCTGCTTATATTCATAGTATTTGCGGTTAGGGATGTCATCCCAGTCAAGCATTCCCTGGAGATATTGTTCTTCTCCGCCATGCATGCTCTGCCAGGTCCAGCCACATACAAGCTGGTTACCATAAAGAAGAGTAGCATATGCAGCCTTACGGATGGATCCCGGTACAGCTGTCATAGTAGTGAACTCAGTACACCAGAAAGGAGTCTCGGCCTCGAACTGCACGCGGGTGATTCCGAAGACATTGTCCATCACTCCCCAATTGGTCTTCAGTGAATTTCCGGGATAGAATCCGAATCCGTTCCTTGTCATCTTGTCCGAATAGACTATAGGAACATAGTCGAAATACTTCTTGCCGCTATAGTACCAGGCATTAGTATTGGTAAGAGCCCCGGGGGCATTCTTATTAACGATATCCAGGAATCTGTCATAAAATCCTCCGACCTCATCAGAGACAAAGCGTCTGAAATCCAGCTTTCTCTCAGGAGCACCGGAACCATAAGCCTGAGGAAGACCTATCTCATCCCAGTCACTGACCTTACGCGACCAGCGCTGTCCGTCCCATACTTCATTCAATGTATCTAAATCGCCGTACTTCTTCTGAAGCCACTGGATGAAACGCTGACGCACAGTCTCAGAGTAAGAAATCGGACCGTCGCCAGGTTCGTTATCGATACCAAAGGCCATCAGTGCCGGGTGAGATGCATAACGTCTTGTCATCACATCCACCAGACGGTAGGCATATTCCTGAAAATGAGGGTCTCCCACATCTTCCATATAACGATGGTTGGAATAGAGATGATTACCATTCTCATCCACTATATCTATCGACGGATATTTCTTATGAAGCCACAGTGGTGCCGGACGGGTAGGTATGTCGAGTATGACACCTATTCCAGCCTCAGCAAAGCGGTCCATCACCACATCAAACCATTCGAAATCATACACCCCTTCCTGCGGTTCATAGCTGTCCCATGCAAGATGTCCCAGACGCACACAAGTGAATCCGGCCTCTTTCATAAGCCTGATATCATTCTCGATCTTAGTCAGATCCTTGTCATCATGCGGATGATAATTCGCCCCGACATAAAGCTGCCCGTAAACAGCCATCGGAACAAGCGCAAGGAGAAAAGTCAATATCTTTTTCATTCGGTGATGAGATTAAATTCAGCGTAGCCGATATTGGTATTGTTTTCAGTATTTGCGAATGCATTCAATCTTACGTAGCGGGCCTGAGATACCGGGAAGGTCCTGGTCTGCTCCACCGGATTGTTCTTTATATTCGAGAACTCACCCTCTGACACATTCTTCCAATGCTTTCCGTCAGTCGAGACTTCAAACGAGTATTGAGTAATAATGCCAGGGCCCCAGATATAAGGGTCCGGAAGATACTTGAATCCTTTGACATTCAATGTATTGCCAAGATCTACGGTCAATGAGACCGGAAATCTTCCGTTTCCATTCTGATGAGAGGCGGAAACAGGATCACCATCAAAGAGCTTGACAACATGCTCTGCTCCGACCACCTTCCAATCTGTTCTCGGAAGATCAAATGAAGCTGATGCTACAGGGCTTGTCTTAGCAGTGACAGGGTCATATGCCACAGCATTGACCTCAATCCTTCCTTCCGTTTCGAAAGGGGCCTCATACTTCAGGGAAGCAGCCGTCGGAACACTGCCGTCAAGTGTATAATATACTTCAGATTCGGCATCTACAGGATGTATTGATACCTTTCCATCCTTATGTCTCCATACAGCCGGGGCATCAAGAATCTGAGGAGCGCGATAAACCTCGATATTGGATATTACAGGGCAGGCACGGCTGTCTGCGACTGAGAAGCGGATATACTGCGATGATACAGTCGGGAAATACAGGATGCGCTTGTAACCGATGGTCGTGGCATCCATAATCTTCTTCCACTCACCGTCCTGCTCATATTCGATGGTAAAACTGCGCACGCGCTGACCCAGACGGATATATTCCTGCACAAGGAAGCGGTTGAAAGGCATTTCCTCCCCAAGGTCAATTGTAATCGATCCCGTCTTCTGATCATCATCCACAGTCCAATATGTCTGTGGCTTTCCGTCCGTAACCTTGGATGCAGAGAACCTGCGGCTCCCTCCTCGGACCTTGTCGGCTGATGTCCTGGCCTTGTATGCTATATTGTCGGCAAATGCCTCTTCCCTTGCCTGAGCAAAAGCCTTAAGTCTCTCTTCATCAAGAGGATGAATAAGGCCATTCGGCATTACAGGGACATTCAGCAGCAAGGTTGCATTACGGCCTACCGAATGATAATATGTCTCCATCAGCTTAGGAACCGTCTTTACCTTTGTGTTCTCACTCTCGTGATAGAACCACTCTGGGCGTATGCTGGTGTTCACCTCGGCCGACACCCATGAATCACCGCCTTCCAGTCCATAATGAAGCATTCCCCACTCGACATTCCCTTCCTTATTGAGCTGGCTCCAGTTGGTCTCTCCCACGAAGCCTGCCTCTGTACCGACCCAGCGCAGGTCTCCCCTGTCGCCTCCATCATTCCAGATCAGGATGCCAGGCTGGAGTTCACGAGCCATTGCAAAGGTCTCCTTCCACTGATAATATGTCTTGGCGTCGATATTTCTGCTTTCATATGCTCCGCCATAATATCCTGTTCCTCCCTGAGCTCCGTCGAACCATGTCTCGAAGATAGGGCCATAATTGGTCAGGAGCTCACGCAGCTGGTTACGGAAATATTCCACATAGGCCTCAGTACCATACTCTGGATGATTTCTGTCCCAAGGCGAGAGATATACACCGAATTCCAGTCCATACTCCCTGCAGGCATCTGACAATTCCTTGACTACATCTCCCTTTCCATCTTTCCATGGTGTATTCTTTACGGAATACTCGGTATAGGCAGATGGCCACATACAGAAGCCGCAATGATGCTTTGCTGTGAAGATGATACCTTTCATACCGGCCTCCTTGCATATGCGCGCCCACTGACGGCAGTCCAGATTCTGCGGGTTGAACAGTTCAAGAGACTCGTCACCGAAACCCCAAGACTGATCGGTATACGTATTTAACGAATAATGGATGAAGGCATAATACTCCATCTGCTGCCATCGCATCTGGTTTTCAGATGGGATAGGATACAGAGGCTCAGGCTCGGCGGGAGTATTGCACGCATACAGCGAAGCCATCAATGCAGCAGCTAAAATAAGTTTCTGTGGTCTTATAAGCATCGTCGTTAGTATTAAAACTCTGGATATTGCGTCTTTCCAGCCTCAATTATCGCTTCGTATGTTGCTTGTTCGGTAACCTTAAGGTCCTTTCGGCTGACAAGATCCCCTTCGCAATGCCAATAGAACGGTACACAGCCGTTAGACTTTGATTCGCGTACCACACAGGCATTGAATGCTGCACGCGATTTCATATAACCCTCGTATGCCTTCTGATTCTCCTGATAATCACCGAGATTGCAGGTCTTCTGTGTGCACACGCTATATTCCCCGATGATGACCGGTATGCCCTTATCCCAGAACTTTGCCTTCATCTTGGCCATCTGCTTTGCCACATAGGCTTCGTTATAGTTTCTGTCCCATCTTCCGGCATAAGAACCTGTAGCATAACCTTCCTGATCATCTCCCCAGAAGAACATCATCTTGCCCCAATCGGCATCTTCATTCAGTCCACAGAATGTCCATGGTGTATAATAATGGACCTCGGCAGCCAGACGTCCCTCGACCTGGTCAGAAGGGATAGTATTCATCAGCTTCTCTGTCTTGTCCACATCAGTAGAAGGGCCCTGGAACACAAGGACTCTATAGGCATTCCTTCCTCCTGTCGCACGAACTGTATTTATGAAGGTCTGCTCATATTTGAGGAGGGTCGACATATGGGCTGCAGTCTCGACATTGGGTTCATTTGCTCCGGCAAAGACAAGGTGCTCGTCATAATCACGGAATGTCATGGCAATCTGCATCCATATGGCTTGCAGCTTTTCATTCACATCCTTATCATAGCCATTAGGGATATCATTTTCCATCCATCCGCCATCCCAGTGGATATTCAATATAGCATACATATCATTATCCACCACATAATCTACTACCTCCTTCACGCGCTTCATCCAAGATTCCTTTACTATATATCCCCCTCCCTTTTCAAGGTTCTGATCCCATGAGCACGGAATACGTACAGCATTGAATCCCAACTCCTTAAAGTACTTGATCATAGCCTCAGTTGTCTTTGGGGCTCCCCAGGCAGTCTCTCCACCGATAGCCTCCAAAGTATTTCCAAGGTTGATTCCGAGAGCCATCTTCCTCATGAGGGTCCTGGCATCAGACTCCATACCTGACATATCAGGCTCAGGTGCATCATATTCGCCAGCCTCTTGACTTACATGGACTTTATGCGACTCTCCTTTAGATGAAAAAGTAATATTGGCCTCACGACCGTATATGCCCGTATTCGCTTTGCATTCAAAAAGGGCAAAAGACTCATTTATATTCTTTTCTCGAAGTTCCAGCCACGAAGCACCGCCCAGCGAAACATCATAATCTTCACTGGAGCGTACTTTGATAGTGAATGTACCTCCTTCATAAGGGAGTTCCGGCACCTGGCTTGCGTCAACAATAAGTGCATGACCATTCTGGATCACGCTTACCTTTCCTACTTCCTCAGAGTCAGCATATACAGTAAGGCTTACAGTCCTTTTTGAAACATCAGGATTTTCCGAAACATTCAGCGAGAACTTGCTGCTTCTATCTGAAGCATAAGCCTCCTGATTGACGACACACCATGCTTCTGGACTGATGACCTTGACGTCGGCTGTCGCCCTGACATAAAGTTCCTGCCTACCACCGACCGCTGGAAATGTGAATTCAGTCTTGGAAATAGTAATCGCAGTATCAGTCTCACCGGTGTCATCAGGCTGACATGCAACAGTCAATGTTGTTAATACGGCAACAATGAGGTTAAAGAGGCGTCTATGCATATTATTTTGTAGTATTTTCCGGGAACCTTTTGTTCAAGAATGTACCGAGGGTTGACGCTTCGCCAAGGTCTGATGCCATCTTGCGAGTACGATCCACATATACCTCTCGAGTAAGCTGCTTCTGATAATACTGCTTTGTAAGATTCTTCCACACCTGAAGGGAATCGTTCTGTCGTGTACCTCTGCCACTGCTTATCTGTCCGATTGTGACATATATCTCACCTGGTTCAGTTACTACCAGAAGATTCTCTGTACCTAAGCGTTTGAACCTCTCTATCCTGATATCTGCCATTTTCTCCTCAGTACCCCGAAATTCGAATGTCTGATTATGAATATATACAGAATCAATATTTTCCTTTACTGCGTTTTCAAGCGGAACCAGAAAGACCTGAGCACCCTCCAGATCTGGGTTACTTACAGTTCCGTAAATCACATATTTTGTGTTCTGTGAACAGGAAGCCAGCATAGCGACACTGGCAAATAGAGTTAAAAGTATCTTTTTCATTATCTTACTGTTAATTGTATTCTTTCATCTGAGAATGCCTCCCTAAAGGCTGCTGCGGTATTGAATTGTACCTTCTCCTTTGTGAAGTCTGGTACATTAAAGGTAAATAGGGTCCTATGATAGAATGACGGATCCTTCTGCGGAAGGAGGAAAGGCTTCGATGCCTTTCCGTTTTCATCGATCTCCGCGATATAGATACGGGAGTAAAGATTGTCACCGCGACGGCTTGCAAACAGGATCCAATGCGAATCAGAGCTCCAGTTATGAAAGCTTTCGGTATATGGCGAATTGGCCCTTTCCAGAGGATGAGTGCTGCCGTCTTTAAGGTCCATAAGCCATAGGTCAGCCTCTTTATGATTGATAGGGAAATTTCCGAAATCATGGTATGTATATAAAAGCCATCTGCCGTCGTAAGATGGACGTGGAAGAGTCACACTCTTACCAAGCGTAGCTGCATTAATAAGTGTATCCACATGATTCCCAAAGGTTCCATCACTTTCATCGAAAGATAGCGAACATAGATTATAATGTAGGTCTTCAGCCTGTGCAGGGACTTCGACCTTAGGGGCGGAGCAGAAATAGAGCGTCTTTCCATCGCTTGAAAAAGCCGGATAAGTCTCGAAATCCTCTGTCATAAGAAAAGGAGAGAGAATGAGCTGATCATTCTTCACATCATGAATGGAAATATCCGACACACTATCATACACCTCTATATATCTCCCATTGTTTCCTGTCCAGAAAAGCTGATTGATCTTATTGTTCGAATGAGCCAGATAGTTACCGGAAGGGTGCCAATATGAATACGCAGCCCTGGCAATCGTGCTGTCAGTCTTGGTTTCAAGCCATTTTCTCTGTCCGTCCACCTGGACTATAGTAGCACCATGCTTCCCTCTAAGGTGGAAAAGGAACTGGGCAGAACTTGTCGCATTTGCTGTATGGCATCCCATACACTGGCCAGGAAGCAAGGTACCTTCCAATATCGGTTCCTCTTCAAAATTATGGATATTTCTCTGATAGATACCTATCTTACTATAGGTCTCGTAGCCTGGAGCAAACTTCCTATAGGTCATGCCATAATCATTGAGCGGATACTCACTCACATAGATTACAAACGGTCGGAACTGCTCCCACCTGCCGTCCTTATATCCAGCTACAGTCACAGAAAGCGTCTGCCCGATATTGTCCGCAATAATCCTATGCCATTTCCTGATATTGAAGCCCACATATCGTCCCTTTGCAGTGATAGAATTGCCGCGGGCATCACTCACCTTTGCAAAGACCTTCGAATATTCATCTGGAAGATCGAAGTTCAACGGAGCGATTCCAGCAGGTATGGTCACGCCAATATAATCAGGAAAGATTTGCGGGAGTTTATCCGTGGGGACAGTCTCCCTGCTGCAGGAGGCCAAAGCCAGGCTAATTGCCGTGACCGCCACCAATATAAGTATTCTCTTCATGCGTTTCATTAGTTTTGAGCGAAGTCCAGGCCTTGTAGTACCAGGCCGCAAGCACATTATTCTGATTCTGGATATAGAGCCTTGCCAGCATCTTGTCCATTTCCGGATAATAGTAAAGAAAATCATCCTGATAACGGACTGTCCTAAGATATGCATAGACAGGATCTGACATTATAACTTCGTCATTCCATAGATATTTTCTCTGATCATTCGCCCATCTTCTATAGAACAGACTATGACTCAGGATATTCAGATATTTTTCAGCCGCTTCATAACGTCCGTTGAGGATCTGGCACTGCGCAATCCTGCTCATCCAGCGTCCGCTCTTACGGTTATTGACAAGAGATTCCTGGGAATCAAAGGCATAGCGCAAGGATTCATTGATCATACCAAGCCTCCAGAAAACTTCAGAAGAAGAAGAATTGGAAATGAAATCTCTGATATTAGGTAAAATAAGTCCTCGTGTGCCGAACTGCTTGAACTTAGATAGTTCAGCGCCTCTGCCGCTCATGAAAAGAGCAAGATTGATACTTACGGCTCCAAGCTCCGAATCCGGCTGATACTTCTGTGCTCGTTTCAATATTGTATCCCAGTCCTCATGACGCACAAGCTGATCATACATTATAATCTCAATGCCGTCTTTCTGATATGTAATATAGAGTGCAAGGGGGCCGGCAGCAAGAATCAGAGCTCCAAGGACAAGATTGGCATAAGACTTTGACTTAGGAAGCAGAACTGATACAGACGGGAGAAGAACAGTTGTTAGAGCTATTACAATTTGCATCACAGGAACAGTCAATGCCATCCTGTAATAATTGACACCAAATATAACGGTCTTCCAAGGATACTGCTCCATATAGGTCACTTTTGAAACCACTACAACAAGAGCAGCAAGGAAAATGAGAATCAGAGATTTGAAATTCCTTTCCTTTACAGCAGCATACAGCGTGAATACAAACACAGCTGGACCGATAAGCCAGTAACCAAGGAGAGTGACAATGCCTGCGAATAGAGCTCTTGGGCGACTTATATATAGAGTACAAAGCTGTACGGCAATCATCAGAGCTACAAGGTAAGAGAGCATGACATAGATATTGCCCATATATATAAGCATCATCACAGGTACGATGAAACTGAGCATATACCAGTCATCACGAGCGATCAAACGAGCAATACTTCTCTGGAAGATGACGAGAAGGAGAGCCATCAAGGCTTCACCAAGATACGGAATATAATTGAACTGAGTAAGGAATTCTGCAATATAATCGGCCAGACCGCCTGCAACTGCAATCCTCTCGAGAAAATAATCCGATGTAAAAAGAAAAAGCTGGTTCTGCTCCTGCATTCCTAACAAACCTGGATACAGCAGCCACCAGAACATAAAGGCTGCAACACCAAAAATTGCAGAAAATATATATTGTAAAGTCTTATTCGTCGTCATATTACATTGTTTAGATGAAGATTTGCTCTCACTCTGTCCGGTCAAAATAACAATCTTACGATGTTGAGTACAGTCAGAACATCAAGTTCTGAAAAACAGCAAATATAACAAAAAAGGCAGTCGCTTCAAAGCGACTGCCTAATATTAAGTCAGATAAAATTTGATATCAAATTACTCTGCCATACGAGCGAAGTTCCAGTGAGTGATCTCACCCCATCCGCCTGACGCCTGACCATTTGTATAAACAAGAGTCATATTATTTGCATCAAAATACATAATATCGTATTCAGTTACAGCAGTACCGCCACCATTGATCATCCATGGGAAGAGAAGGGCAGGCTCTGAAGTTACGAGCTTACCAAGCTCCCAACCAGATGCACGACCTGCACCAGCAGCTGGATCATTCATGATTGCATCCCAAGTACCACCACGTACCTTAGTTCCGTCTGGAGCATAAGTTGTTACGTTAGCACCTTCGAATACCATGTAAGCGCCTTCTGCCTCATCACCATAAGCTGTACCACCAGTATGCTCGAGCTGACCTGAAAGAGCCGCTGCATTCTCAACTCCCCACCATTTTCCATCAACCACGCCTGGAGCGTTGAAAGCTGAACCGGAGCCTCCATGTCCACCATTACCAAATCCATCAGTCTCTGCGTAAGTCCACTTACCAGCGATAGTTACAGGCTCAGGTGTTGCAGCGATAAACTGCCAGTGAGTGATCTCACCCCATCCGCCTGACGCCTGACCGTTTGTATAAACAAGAGTCATGTGCTGTGGAGAGAAATGCATGATATCAAATTCAGTTACTGCAGTTCCATCACCATTGATCATCCAAGGGAAGAGAATAGCTGGCTCAGAAGTGATAAGCTTACCAAGTTCCCAACCGCTTGCACGTGTCGGATCATAGTTCTTAACTTCAAATTTACCACCACGAATTCTATCACCAGTTGGCTTATAAGTAGTAACAATACCATCCTCGGTGAAGACCATATATGCACTCTTGCTCTCATCGCCATACTCAGTATTACCTGAAGCTGCAAGCTGAGTTGTAAGAGAGTCGGCGGTTTCAACACCCCACCAGTTGCCGTCTATAACACCTGGCTGTTCGAAACCTGCGCCATTACCAGAATGGCCACCATTACCCCAACAATTTGTATGAGCGTATTTCCAAACTTTTACACCTTTATCACCTACCATATAAAGCATCTCGGTTGTGAGCTCAGTTGGAGGAGTACATGCAAAAGTCTTAGATGTCTCAGTAAAGGTACCATCGATATTAACTATACGGAATACAAGAGTCATCTGAGGCTCCTGACCACGTTTTGCAGGGAGCTTGATAACTCCACCGGCACCTGTGAAAAGTGGTGATGTATTACCCTCAACGAATACCTGCACTACACCTGCAGCGCTGCTGAACTTAACAAAGTTACCTGCCTCATCGGGCTGAGTACAAGCTTCATCAGCATACTGCGTGTATGTAATACCATTCGCGAGGACAGTAGATTCTACCGGAGCGAAAGGACCCGGATTTTCAATGAGAGCTGGCTCGCAAGCTGCGAAAGCAAGTCCCATTGCACCTATCATTGCGATTAATTTTATATTTTTCATGACTAATCAAATTTTATTGCCAACCTGAGAATTCTGCATCTGATGTGCCCCATCCCTCGTTCTGAACATATGCATATTCAGGACCTGAACCAGCAGAAAGTGCGAGCTGAGCTGCTGGAAGAGCGACAAAGCCCTTAGTCTTCTGATAGCGTGTGCCATAGCCACCATTGAACTTAGAAGCATGGTTATCTCCTAATACACCAGAGTTGTAGCACTGGACACCTTCCTGCTTATTAAGAGCAGCAACAGCGTAATCAACACCATAACGGCGCATATCGTTGAAACGTACACCCTCGAAAGCGAGCTCGAAACGACGCTCATTGCGGAGGTTCTCAGCATTGATTGGCTTTGATGGAAGACCTACACGTGCACGAACTGCATCGAAACTTGCCTGGTTGCCATTAAGCTCAGCATCCATAAGGAGTACCTCAGCAAAGCGGATCATAACCATATCATCGATGAGGTTAAGCTGCATGTTATCCTGGTTACCCTCTGACCATACAAGACCTGGATACATCTCATTTACATATGATCTCCAGAAACCTGAACCATCAGACTTACGACCTGTTACAGGCATAGTCTTGGTCTGATAATAACCTGACTCCTGGATGTTAGAGTCTCCACCGAACTTGTAAGTCCACTTGTCTACAGAGATAATAGAAGCATCAAGACGTGGGTCATTAGGCTCAGTTGCCTTCCAGTCAGCTACGAGAGCTGGAGATACCGGACACATACCCCAACCAGATCCGAATGGGAAGTGGTCAGCGTCGCTTGACTGTCCGCGAACACCCATAAAGAGAGCTGTCTGGTTTGAGTAACCGATAGTTGTACTCCATGATGGCTGAGTATTGAACTTAATGATGAACATAGCCTCTGGGTTAACGCCTCTGTCATTGTTTACATACTCATAACCTTTACCCTTCCAAGGAGAAAGCTCATCCTCTACAGAGATTCTGTTAGTGTAAGACCAAAGGTTGTGGTACTCTGGAACGAGGCTATAGCCTGAATTGTTCACACAATCAGTGATAGCTGCCTGAACGTCTGCCTTAGTAAGAGTCTCACCGTTAGGAAGAGTCACATCCTCATCCTGGTAGAAGTCCTTATAGAAAAGATAAGCACGACCAAGAAGAGCCTGAGCACAATACTTGTCTACATGACCATTACCACGGTCTGCGATTGTTGAAGGCATGATATCAGCAGCTGTCTTTGCATCCTGAAGGATCTGTCCCCAAAGAGCCTCACCGCTGATCTGTGGCTGAGTTGCATCTGCACTTGAAGACACAGGGCAAGGAATATTACCGAACATTGAAGCAAGCTCATAGTAGAACCATGCACGGAGGAAATAAGCCTCACCAAGGTACTGGTTGAGAGTTGCATCATCGAGTCCGCAATTTTCGAAAGTCTCGATAGCTACGTTAGCACGTGCGATACCTGTATAACGGTCCTTGTAGAAAGGCTCGTAAAGGTTAGCACCGAAGTTAAGAAGAAGGTCATGAGCCTGCATTGCCTGGTCGTTGGCACCACCACCGCCAAGGCAGTCATCAGACGCTGCAAGAGACCACAAGAAGTGGTTCTGGTGAACATTGTTTCCGATAGATACGTTGAGGTTATTGTAAATACCGGTAAGAATCTGTTCAGCATCCTCCTTGCTCTTAGGAAAGTCCTCTGTAGTCTTTGACCAGTAGTTGGTTGTATCAAGGAAACTCTCACAAGAAGAAAGAAACGATGCACATACAGCGACTGCTGCGAAATATAATATCTTTTTCATATCAGTCACTAAAATTAGAATTTAAGATTAAGACCAAGAATCAGGGCACGAGCCTGTGGATAGTAACCTACGTCAATACCCTTAGCCCAGTTGTTACCTGAACCACCGTCAGAACCTACTTCTGGGTCCATACCCTTATACTTTGTGAATACAAATGGGTTCTGAGCCTGAGCATAAAGGCGGATTTGTCCGAATGGAGAGTTCTTCCATACCTTGTTGAAATCATAACCGAAGCTGATTGTCTGGATTCTGAAGAAGTCAGCGTTCTCAACAAAGATGTCAGAGTTGTTCATATAGTTGTAGTTTGTACCAGGTACGATACGTGGATACTTGTTTGATGTACCCTCACCATGCCAGTAGCTGTAGATCTCTGTTGTGTAGTTATCCCACTGTGAGTCAGAGTATCTTCTGAATGCACGGAATACCTGCTGGCCAAAGTTACCGTAACCGCTTACTGCGAGGTCAAAGCCCTTGTAGTAAATGCTGAAGTTAAGACCGAGAATGAAGTCAGGGTTAGGATCACCGACCATGGTCTTATCATTATTGTCCAGAATACCGTCACCATTGTAGTCAACAAACTTGAGGTCACCAGGCTGTGGCTGAGCTACCATAGTCGGCTTACCAGCACCTACCCACTGATCGATCTCATTCATGTTCTGGAATACACCGTCAGTCTTGAAAGCCCAGAAGTAACCGATAGGATATCCTACCTGTGCGCGGTAGATCTCATCAATACCCTGAACAACGCTACCAGGACCGTGGATGATACCCTCGTCATTTGCGATACGTGTAATCTGGTTCTTGTTGTATGAACCGTTAACGCCTACTGAGTAAGAGAAGTCCTTACCGATAGCATCGCTCCAATTCAAAGAGAGCTCGACACCTGAGTTGCGTACGTCACCACCATTGATGTAAGGAGCACCCATACCGAAGTGTCCCATAACCGGTGCATTAACGAGCCAATCTTTAGTATTCTTCTGATACCAGTCGAAAGTCATGTTGAGTCTGTTTCTGAAGAAACGGGCATCAATACCGAGGTCGATCTGCTCTGAAGTCTCCCAAGAGATGTCAGCGTTAGCAAGCTTGTCAGCGTATGAACCGGTCTGCCAGTTCTCAAGAGCACCGTGTCCGAATGCATAACCACCGTTCTCAGGACCGATAGAAACTGTAGCAAGATACTGGAAGTTGCTTACTGCACAGTTACCATTCTGTCCCCAAGATGCACGGAGCTTCAAATAATCAAGAGTACCCTTTGCTCCTTCCATCCAAGGCTCGCTTGACATCACCCAACCAGCAGCAACTGAAGGGAAGATACCCCAACGCTTACCTGGAGCGAAGTTTGAAGAACCGTCGGCACGTACGATAGCTGAAATCATGTACTTCTCATCGTAGTCATAGTTGATACGACCGAAGAATGATGCGAGACCAGAGTCACCCCAAGTGCTACCACCGATAGTAGATGGGTCGATCTCACCGATCATGTTGTCTACATAAGCATGTGAATAAGTATCTTTCCACTTACCGTTACCACGAGCAGCGTTTACGCTCTCACCGAAACCTGAATGCTCGAGAGTAGAACCTACGAGTACATCGAAGTGGTTCTTGTTAGCGATATCGAACTTGTAGTTCAAAGTATTTTCCCATGACCAATTCCAGCCTGCAGATGCGCTCTGTGATACATTATCTGTGTCATTGAATGCATACTGGCTAGTCTTGTAAGTCATGCTGTACTGACGATAAGTACTTGCAGACATTCTATAATTGGCCTGGCTGCGGAATACGAGATTCTTGATAGGCTGGATACGAACGTTTGCAGAAAGATTAAGAGAGTGGTTCTGGCTCTGGTTGTTACCACGAGAACCTCTTACCATCGCAACAACCGGGTTATCTACATAGCTGTTAAGAGCCCAAATACCAGTGCTCTCGATATCATCATAGTCAGTGTAGTTACCGTTTGCATCATAAAGAGCTACGAGAGGGTTAGCACGAAGCATGTTAGAGATATCGTTCCAGTACATGTTACCGATACCGATACCGCTCTTAGTGCTGTAAGTATAAGTCATGTTCTCACCGAATGTGATGATGTCGAGATCACCCTTGCGGAGGATAACATGGTCTGAGTTGATACGTACAGTTGTACGGTTATACTTCGACTGAACAGGATAACCGAAGATACCCTGCTGAGAAGTATTCGAAATACCCATTGAGACCTTTGTCATGTTAGAACCACCGACAATATTCACAGCGTGATTTGAGTAAGGAGCGTTCTTTGTACGGATAGCCTCGAGCCAGTTTGTACCCTTGAAGCTGCCGTCCATGATGCTATTGTAAAGATCAGAATTAAGAACGTTAGCCCAGTCGATAGGTGAACCACCGTTATTTACAGAAATCATGTTCTCAACTTCCATATACTGCTTTGCGTCGAGAAGATCCGGCATTCTCTGTACGTTCTGAACACCGTAGAATCCGTCGTAAGTAACAGTATACTTACCAGCCTTACCCTGCTTTGTAGTAACGAGTACAACACCGTTTGCACCACGAGCACCATAAATAGCACAAGATGCAGCATCCTTGAGGACATCGATGCTCTCGATATCAGAAGGGTTCAGGGAGCTGATATTGCCACCTGCTACACCGTCGATAACGTAGAGAGGCTCGTAAGAACCGATAGTACCCATACCACGGATAGACACTTTGTATCCCTCACCAGGCTGACCTGAAGATGAAGTGATCTGCATACCAGGAGTAGAAGCCTGCATTGCACCGAGAGGGTTTGTAGTGTTGAGTTTCGCGAGGTCGTCACCCTTTACCTGTACGGTAGAACCGGTAACGAGTTTCTTCTTCTGAGTACCGTAACCTACGACAACGGTCTCTTCGAGAAGCTGACTGTCCTCTTCAAGGATAATTGTAAGTTCAGCCTGATTGCCGACTTCAACTACCTGTGTAGCATAACCGATTGAAGAAACTACGAGCTGTGCTCCTGCAGGAACTGTGAGCTCAAATTTTCCATCCAGATCGGTAACAACACCATTACTGGTGTTTCCCTGTTCTACGACCGAAGCCGCGATTACTGAAGCGCCTGCAGTATCCATAACGACACCCTTCACCTTAATCGGTGCCTGTGCCATCATAGAGATACAAGCAAACATCAGCATCAGAGAAGTAAAAAATTTACTTTTCATAATGGTTAATAGTTAGTTTATAATAGGTTGTAATAGAAAATGCGGTTTTTTCTACAATATACATGTGGTCAAATCAGTGTCAAATTTAGCATTTTTAAAACATTCTGCAAGCAAAAAGTTCATTTTTTTGCTCATTCATACGCTTATTTTACGGCAAAACGAGCAGCCTCGACCTCTCTGACCATTTGTCCGATAGACTCAGCATCGAAGTTTACAGGGCCATTTGAAAGATCCGGGATATTGAAGGAGCACAGACAATCTTCATACAGCCAAGGGTCTTCCTGAGGAAGAACAAAAGGCTTGGTCATCACTCCGTTTTCATCTACATGGCTGAAATAAGGCCTGCCATACTTGCCGTCTCCCCTTTTGCTGGCAAAGACGAACCAACGGCTGTCGGACGACCAGCTGTGATAGGTATCGGAACGATCTGAATTGACTACGTCCATATTCACGATTTCCCCGGTATGCAGATTCATCATCTCCAGCTGGCATTCAGAGTGCCAGATAGGGAACGTACCATAATCCGCCACTGTGTACATTATCCATTTTCCGTCCGGAGAACATTTCGGATGACACACGCTGCCATTGTGCTCAGCGGCATTCCAGACCACTTCAGGATTACCACATGCGCGACCGGTTCCCTTATCGAAGCCGACCTTCATAAGCGAATATCGAAGCTTCTCTATATCACGCGGCAAGGTCATGCTGTCTGCGGCACAATAATATATACTGTTTCCGTCTGCAGAAAATACAGGGAATGTCTCCAGGACATCCTTACGGGCCAGGATTTCCGGCACCTTCAGTTCATTTCTGTCGAAGTCTGCTATAACCAGGTCGGATCTGGTATCATACACTTCAAGTCTTTTGTTCACCTGAGTGTGAAAACCGGGGATGATGATATTGGTGGAAAACACACCATATCTTCCCGATGGATGGATCTCGCCATAAACTGTACCGGAAATAAGACTCTTGTCAATGAGTGCGAGTTTGCGGACCTCTCCGTTTCTATTGAGGAAGGCACCCCCGTTCTTTCCTCTGACATAAAACATCGACAGATCGGCACGAGCCTGACTGTGGATATGACAGTTCATGCACGAATTATTGGTGTTCTTCCAGTCAGAAATGGCTCTTTCTTCAAAGTTTTCGATGCATCTCTCGCGGATTTCCACTTCATGCCAGACCTCGTATCCCGGTTCAATCAAGCGATAGGACAGATAGGGATCTATCTTATCCTCGGAAACATAGACTTTCCACTCCAGGGTTTCCTTCTTGCCTCCTTTAAGTCTGATTTCCGAAGAAAACGCTATGGAATCTCCCTGCGCATTTGCCAGCATATCCTTCCACTGCCCCAGATCCCAGACAATCTCCTTACCCTCAAAAGTATGGACTGCATCCTTACAGCTGACGACAGTACGGACCTTCCTTATGCCATCAGAAGTGTAATGAAAATTAAGGGGAGCGATATTGACCGGTATTGTCACGCCCATATAATCCGGATATATCGGCAATGCGGAGTTGGTGGAGACCTCCTCACATTTCCTCCCGCAGGAGGTACAGACAAGCAGCAGGAAGACTGCAGCTATTACCTTATTTAATATTCCTTTTTGCATATTGATAGAAGAACCAGTATGTCTTGCCATATTTTTCCTGCATCGGTCCCATAGCGCCCTGATGCATATTTACCATATTATTATAATCAGAAAATTCCTGAAGAACATCATAAGGAATGTCGAAATGCGCAATATTATCCGGAGTCATTGCGCCATGACGAGCCAGAAATATGAGCACAGCTTCGTCATAGAGACGGGAATCATCCCGTGACGGATCGTAATCCTCGATGAAGTGATCCAGATTTTTCAGAAGTATGTCCAGACAAAGGAGATATTGCCTGGCAAGTTCATTATCGGGGTTGGAAGCGAGAAGACTCTTCAATATCCCCCTGTAGTCAGAAGGGCTGTGCACGATATCAGCCTTTGGAGTCAGAGTCCTTAAGAAAGCCAATTGCTCTTTCACTGACTTTGACTCTTTGCCCGGAATCCTTTCAGAAACCCAATTTTCACATCCCGGTTCCTTGGACAAAAGGCGGAGATACTTCCTTGCGGCCTCATCCTGGCCGTTGACAAGATTTATCTCGGCAAGGCGCTTGAGATACGGGACACCGAAATGGTTGACAGAAAAAATCTGACCAAGCATGGCGCTATGCTCAGCCATTGTCATTTCTCCCAGACGGAACCAGACCTCAGACGAGGCAGCTATCCTAAGCTGTCCGGCAGTCTCGTTCACCGGAAGGAACAGCCCCCTTTCGAATGGCTGATAATAATACATAAGACTGTCCGCCAGATGCCCCTGCACAGCCATTGCAAGATTATGATAATAGGCATATAGTTCCGATGTACGCGATCCTGCAGTCAGCCGTCCGACCTGGTCCCAATTGCCGTCGACCGCTTCCAGTATCATACCGAAAACGTCATTCATATCTTCCCGTGGTTCCCCGTACATTTTCACCATAGACGAATCGTCCAGATGGTGGGCCTCCTGCCAGATCCGGCGATAGGAGGGAGCTTCCTCTGAGCACGAAGCGGCCAGAAAGGACAATATCAATGGAATAAAAATCTTCTTCAATCTCATTTTGAGAATGTTTTTATGCAAATATATTCATTTATTTTGATAACTTTGTTGATTGTACAACCTTATTTCTAATGACACGAAAACAGACCATCATATGCTTGGCACTGTCAGTGACAGCAATCCTGCTGGCATTTGCTTTCTTTAATTTCATCTATCCTTATCATATTCATTATCAGGAGCAGATGCAATTGTTCCGTTTCGGCGCAGATTATTTCATCGAAAGTATCAAGATTCCCGGCGGATTCGGAGACTGGATCAGCGGTTTCCTTGTACAGTTTTTCTATTACGCCCCTGCCGGAGCCTTGATTCTTGCAGTTCTATTGGGAGCGATTCAGACGCTAACATGGAAAAACATGGAAAAAGGTTCCTTCGCGGCATATCCATTGAGCATTCTGCCATCAGTGGGAATATTCTTCTTTTTTTGCGATGAAAACGCCCTTGTGACAGCAGCCATTGCCATTTGCGCATCGCTCGCATTGTCATACGGGCTTATGCAAACAGGCAGAAAGGGGCTTCAGACCATCCTGACCGTTCTGCTCATGCCGGTCATGTACCAGCTTTTCGGAAGCATCAGCATACTTGTGCCTGTGATGGTGATCATCAACTCTTCAATCCGCAAGGACGGCAGGAAAAACATATTGATCCTTTCGCTGTCCGCAATCACAATGGCGGCGGCAATTATCCTGACTGCACGCGAACTCAGCCCATACCCTCTGAACAGACTTCTCTTCGGTGTGCATTACCACCGCTACCATAACGCTATCCCTCTGATGGTGTGGATATCGGTGCTCCTTATACCGTCAGTGATGCTTCTGGCCACAGTCATCAGAAAGGACAAGATGGCGGCAGTAAGTCTGGCCGTGGCAATACTGCCGGCCGCACTTCTGTCGGGGAAATTCATAGACATGGACAAGGAAAGGCTATTCGGCTATGATTTCATGACAAGGATGGGGCAATGGAACAAGATACTTGCTACGTCTCACAAGCATACACCGGACTCTCCTATCGCCGTGGAATGCACTAATCTTGCTCTGGCAAAGACCGCTCACATGCCTACCGACATGTTCGCATTTTTCCAGAATGGTCCCGCAGGCCTGCTTCCGGAGTTTACGAGAGACCATTTTTCTCCGATCCCGACAGGAACCGTATATTATCATCTGGGAATGATCAACACAGCCCAGACCTTCTTCTTCGAGGCGCAGGAAGGTATCCCTGATTTCCAGAAGAGTGCGCGACTCACACAGGCTTTGGCGAAGACCAATCTGATAAACGGCGACTACGAGGTCGCAAGAAAATATGTCGGCGCACTGAAACAGACCCTGTTCTACAGGAAATGGGCTAAAGAGACCGAAAGACTTCTGGACAATCCGGGACAGATCAATGAAGTCCCTGAGTATGCATGGCTGCGTTCCGTTAGAATCAAGGAACATGACTTCATGTTCAGCCAGGAGGAAATGGACTCAATGCTTGGACTTCTCTATATCGAGAACAATTCAAACACTATGGCAATCGATTACCTTCTTGCCTGGTGTCTTCTGCGTAAGGACCTCAATAGATTCTTCGAATGCCACAAGTTGCTGCAGAGCGGATATGATGCACGGCACTATCAGGAGGCAATAGTGCTTTACTGGGCCCTCACTCATGACGGGCCGGAAGGCATGCCGGAATTTGTCACAAGACAGACAGCGGCAAGTTTCTCAAAATTCATTTCACTTGTCCAATCCGGAAGGGATGAAGCAAGCCTGGAGAGAGAATTCGGACACACATACTGGTTCTACTTTTATTATCGATTCAAATGATGAAAAGAACACTTTATATATTGCTGGGAATCCTGATTCTCGGTTCCTGCTACAGATTTGACCCGACACAGGCACGTTACACCGACGGTCCGATCTGGCCAGACTATATGGATATTACTGTTCCAGTGGGAATAGCACCGCTCAATTTCTGTTACACAGCCACAGAGAGTCCGACCCCTGTGACTACTTTCAGTCATGGAGACATAAGCATCTCCATCAAAGGACGCGAGGTGGTCTGGAAGGACAAACAATGGAAGAAGCTTCTCGAGGCAGCAAAGGGAGAGGATATAACTGTAAAAAGCAGCGTACTCCCTCAGACCTGGACCATCCACGTATCGGAAGACGATATCGATTACGGAATCAATTATCGTCTCATCGCACCAGGATACGAAGTTTACAGCAAGATGGGAATCTACGAAAGAAGTCTTTCGGACTACAAGGAGAAGGCTCTGATCGAAAACACCCAGTTTGACGGCTGTGTGAACTGCCACGCCTACAACAGGGGCAATCCTGAAAACTACAGTCTTCACATCAGAGGCCAGCACGGAGCGACCCTGCTGAATATAGACGGACAGATGCAGGCATACAATACCAAGACAGACAGCACTTTGGGATTCTGCGTTTACCCGTACTGGCATCCGGAAGGAAACCATATCGCATATTCATCAAACAACACACGACAAGGTTTTCACGTCCTTGCCGACAAACTGATCGAAGTATTCGACCTCGATTCCGACCTTCAGGTATATGACATCAGGAACAACACTCTCATCAGCTCTGCATCCATAAAGAAGGAGAATGTCTGGGAAACATTCCCTGCCTTTTCAGCCGACGGAAAGACATTGTATTTCTGCGCAGCCACTCCAAGACCTATTCCTGCAGAAACAGACCAGATAAGATATAATCTATGCAGCGTGGAATTCGATCCTGTCACAGGCTCTATCGGATCTGAGATCGACACACTGGTCTTCGCAGAGGCCTTGGGAAAAAGCGTATCCTTCCCGAAACCTTCATACGACGGAAGATTCCTGGTTTACACACTTTCCGATTACGGCAATTTCAGCATCTGGCATCATGAAGCAGACCTCTGGATACTGGATCTGGCCACCGGAGAGTCACGTCCTATGGACAAGGCCAACAGCCACGACACAGAATCCTATCACAGCTGGTCATCGAACAGCCGCTGGATGATGTTCAGCAGCCGCAGGGATGACGGTCTGTACACACGTCTGTATTTCACCCATATCGATGCAGACGGTCAGGAGAGCAAGCCATTCATGCTCCCTCAGAAGCATCCTCTGCACTATTACAGCTATCAGAACAGATCCTATAATGTACCGGAATTCGTCACCGGTCCTGTAGATCTGGATAGAACAAGCGCAGAGAAAATGATAAATTCAGACAAGAGGATCCAGTTCGGTTTCCGTCTGTCAAAGTAAGGAAAACACTAAAACAATATGTATAGTATGAAAAAGTTCATTTTTACAATCCTGGCCGCTGCTGCAATCCCTGTAATGGCAGCAGGACAGATGAAGGTCAATGTCAATATCGACAGCGACATCACTGACGGACAGACTATTCCGAAAGAGATTTACGGCCAGTTCGCAGAACACCTCGGTTCCTGCATATACGGAGGCCTCTGGGTGGGCCCGGAATCTGATATACCTAATATAGACGGATACAGAACTGATGTTCTCGAAGCCCTCAAGACTCTGAAAGTACCTGTGATGAGATGGCCTGGCGGATGCTTTGCAGACGAATACCACTGGAAAGACGGAATCGGTCCTCGTGAAGACAGACCTCGTATGGTCAACAGCAACTGGGGCGGCACAGTAGAGGACAATTCATTCGGCACACACGAGTTCCTGAATCTCTGTGAGATGATCGGCTGCGAGCCATACATCAGCGGAAATGTCGGTTCTGGTACTGTCGAGGAACTTGCAAAATGGGTGGAGTATATGACTGCTCCAGACGGTCCTATGGCAAGACTCAGAGCGCAGAACGGCCGTACAGAGCCTTGGAAAGTGAAATATCTCGGAGTCGGAAACGAGAGCTGGGGCTGCGGAGGAAACATGGTCGTGGACTATTACACACATCTCTACAGACGTTACCAGACATATTGCCGCAACTTTGGAGACAATGTGCTCTACAAGGTGGCCAGCGGTGCTACTGACTATGACTACAATTGGACCGAAGTGCTTATGAAGAATGTTGCCGGGCATGCTGACGGCATCTCTCTGCACTATTATACAGTGAAAGGATGGGACGGAAGCAAAGGTTCTGCGACCCAGTTCACCAACGAAGAATATTACAATACCCTCGGCAAGGCTGTGGAGATCGAGAGCGTGATCAAGCGCCATATCGCCATCATGGACAGCTATGACCCTGAGAACAAGGTAGATCTTCTTCTCGACGAATGGGGCACATGGTTCGACGTAGAACCTGGCACCAATCCGGGACACCTGTATCAGCAGAATACAATGCGTGACGCAATGGTAGCGGCTCTCAGCCTGAACATCTTCCACAAATACACAAAGAGGCTCAAGATGGCCAATATCGCCCAGGTAGCCAATGTGCTCCAGTCAATGGTGCTTACCCAGGGAGACAAGATGGTCCTCACCCCTACCTATCATGTATTCAGAATGTACAATGTACACCAGGAGGCTACATTCCTTCCTCTCACATGCAGTTCAAAGACATTTACTGACGCCAACGGACGCGAGTGCCCTATAGTGGATGCGACTGCTTCACGCAATGCAGAGGGAGCCATCAATGTGACCTTGACCAATACAGATCTTGAGAATGAGGCCGAGATTACAGTTTCAATCGCATCAGACAAGAAGCCTGCTGTGGCAGCGGAAATCCTCACTTCCAAGAAAGTCGCAGACTATAACGACTTCGATACTCCATCAAAGGTAACTCCTGCGGAATTCAAGGACTTCAAGGTAAAAGACGGTAAGATCACTGTAAAGATGCCGGCAAAATCCATTGTAAGCCTTTGCATCAGATAAAAACACAGTCGGACGGCTCTGAACGGCCATCCGACTGCCACTAACACAACACTACTCTACTAACGGACATACTCGGAATCAAAATTCCTGTGGATTTCCTTGAGTTTCATTGACAATGAAATCAGGAGGATTCCGAAGACAATGAGGCCGATGCCCGCAAGTACCACCACTGTAGCAATTCCCGCACCGAAAGGATTCACAAGCACAAGAATCGACAGGATCAGCAGGAGGATTCCGCCTCCGATGACCCATCCTGCACCCGGAATGCCGAATGTATCGAAGTCACCGGAGAATCCGATCAGCACGAAGCTGTTGTACATCATCCAGAACCCCATCATTATAGGCAGAGCTACGAGTGTCACGCCCGGATATATGCATAGGAAGATTCCGATCAGCAGATCCAGCACGCCGGAAACTATTACATAGCCCCTCATCATAAAGAAGTTAGCACTTGTAGACGCAGCGATAAGTTTCGCAGCTCCCACTATGAGCAGAAGCACTCCGAAAAGGATGGCCAATGTCACATAGCTTTCAAGAGGAAAAGCAAACACCACGACACCAAGAGCGATGCAGAGAATACCTGCAACAGCAAGGAGCCACCAATGCTTTATAGCACGGGCGGCCCCTTTGGTAAGATTTTCAAAACGACGTTTCATATCACTGAATAATTAATCAGCGATATGATAGTCAATTATTGTGCTACATTCGATTTTCCATAGCTTTTACTGCGGCCATGATGCCGTCCACCTGTCCGAGGGCGAGCATTCTGCCGTGGAATGAATAACCCGGATTGTACCCGAGTTCTTCGTCTCCGAGCATCGTACGGCCATGATCCACTCTCATCGGAAGATCAGCCTTCTGCTTCTGGAATATCCTCACCAATTCGACAAGATCGGCCCTGCCTGCCAGGTGGGATGCCTCGATGAAATTGCCACCTTCCAGCACATTGCAGCTGCGAAGATGCACGAAATGGGTACGGTCTGCGAACTTGCGTGCCATCGCCACCACATCATTGTGGGCGCCGGCCGAAAGCGATCCGGCGCAGAAAGTCAAGCCATTGTGCGGATTATCGACGGCGCTGAGGAACCATTCGATATCGTCCTCACAGGTAACGATACGCGGAAGTCCCAGCACCTGGAAAGGAGGATCATCCGGATGGACGCACATGTTCACACCATATTCTTCGCACACCGGCATTATCTCAGCAAGGAAATATCTCATATTCTCGCGAAGCTGCTCACGGGTGATACCGTCATACAGCTTCAGCAGGCCACGGAATATCTCCACCGGATTCAGGTCACCTTCCTTGATGTTGCCGTTCACGAATCCCTGGGTCTTGACGATTATGGAGTCGATCAGATCGTCTTTCTCATCATCCGTGATAATCTTGTCCAAAGCCTCGACCTTCTCCAGAACTTCCTGACTGTAATCAGCCTCCGCTCCTTCACGGCAAAGGATCTTCAAGTCGAAATAAGCGAATCTCGCCATATCGAAGTACAATGAAGAAGTACCGTCAGGCCAAGGGTGATACAGGTCAGTCCTTATCCAGTCGATCACCGGCATGAAATTATAGCATACGGTCTTGACGCCGGCTTTTCCGAGATTCGCCAGACTCACCTTATAATTCTCGATAAGCTGCTCTCGTTGAGGACCGGCATACTTTATGGCCTCACAAACAGGAAGGCTTTCCACCACTGACCAGCGGAGTCCGAAACTTTCAATATAGTCCCTCAGGTCTTCGATCGCCTCCAGAGTCCATATTTCCCCGTTAGGGACTTCGTGCAAGGCTGTGACAATGCCCTCGACACCGATCTGTCTGAGCATGCTCAGGGTAATCTTATCCTTTTTACCGAACCATCTCCAGGTCTTTTCCATAATCCTACAAGTTAATGATCATTACAAGTCCGTCGTTCTTAGGCACTGACACCTTGGTCCTGCGACCTACCTTTTCCTTGACAGGCTCATTACCTCCAGAAATCACATAAGCCTCCGCTTCTGAAGCATCCAGGGCCTCAAGGACATCCTTAGCATTGATTTCCAATGGCTTGTCGATAGCATTGACAGCTGCGACATACCATGTATTTCCATTTCTTCTTGCGATCACTGCAGACTCTCCCGGACATCCGGAAACATATCTTGTCTCATCCCAAAGAGTCGGTACTTCCTTCATGAAATCAAGACATATCTTCGGAGCATCGGTAAGATTGTTCGGAGTAATGGCAAAATTCTGGACTGGATTCTGATAAAGCACGCTTATGGCGAGCTGGAAGGCATCTGTCGTACGTCTTATTGTTCCGTGCTGATTGGACCTTGACAGTCTTTCATTGAAGAAGCATCCTCCGAATTCCATAGATCCCACTGTGTTGCGGATGAACGGATGAAGGGTCGCAGCCTGAGCCTCCTGATCGCACTCGTATTGGCCGAAAATCAGATTCTCAGAAGCCCTGACAGCCTCGCTGCCGGCATAGTTAGGATACATCCTTTCCCATCCTCTCGGCAGGGTGCAACCGTGGAAGATAGCCAGGAGGCCGTAATCGTCGGCATCGCTCAGAATCGCCTCATAAAGACGCATTGTCTCCTGCTTGTCTCCGCCGAAGAAATCGACCTTGATACCCTTGACACCGATCTTCTTCATCCAGCGCATATCCTTCTTGCGGGCAATAGGATTGCTCATGACATCGACAGGGCTCTGGACAATATCATTCCACCATCCGCTCGAGCTGTACCACAGAAGCACATCTACATTCTTTGAAGCGGCATAGCGGACAAGTTCTTCTGCTCCATCATAACCGAGATTCTTATCCCAGCCTGCATCCACAAGGATATGATCAAATCCCATTTCAGCTGCAAGATCGACATATGTCTTCTGATCAGCCATATTCATGCTTGCATCCTGCCATACGATCCAGCTCCAGGTGGACTTTCCATACTGATAATCATGCTCAGTCTCGTAAAGCGGTTCCACGACATCCCATGCGACGGTAGTCTCAACTATCGGCTTGAGCGTCTGTCCCAATGTGATGGTACGCCAAGGAGTGGCACCTGGAAGACCGATTGCAGGCTCGACAGTTCCGTTTCCATTGTTTTCCTCAGGCATCGGGTATTCGATCTTATAACCGGCTCCGACACATCCCTGGACATTACCGGATGTCTCATAATGCTCGCTCAATCTCGAACCGCAATATCTGCTGTCCACTCCTGTCTCGCTGATCAGAACCCATCCGTCACCTCCAAGCTGGTAAAGACAAGGGAAGGTGTAGCCGTGTCCGTAACCTGAAGGGGCTGTCACCGGCTTGCCGACACCATAATACTCTTCATAACTTGGTTTGGTACGCTTCCAGCCGATCATGGCATGGCTCTGAGGAGTCAGGTATGTCTTAAGGTATGTATGCTCAGGATCATCATTGAAGGTAAACTCAGTGAGTTCCTCCAATATCCTTGCACTTCCTGTCTCTCCTTCCTTAGGCAGGACATAACGGAATGCCACATCATAGTTTCCCACACGGAACTCCACCTGGAGTGTCTGTCCGTCAGGATTCCTGAATGTGCAGACAGCCTTGGTAGCCTTATAGCTGACATCAGAAGACTTGAGAGTCTTGAGCTGATAATTACCTTCAATCTGCTCCTGTTCCATAGAAACGAACTCCAGCTGAGAGAAGTCACCGATATTCGTCTTCATTCCCAGACGGGAAGTACTTACAAACGGTTCGCTATGATGCTCCACCTGATAATAAGCCTTTCCTTCAATGGTCAGGATATAGACATCAGTGATTCCGTTCGGCGAAGAAATATAGCAATGGTTCTCTGCCATTGCAGCTATGGCTGTGGAAATGCATACCACAGCCATAACGATAAGAGAAATAAATCTTTTCATTTTATTTATAAAGTTCCTTTTCAGTAAACGCACCCAGCTTCAGATAAGTATCATAAAGTGATGCATACTGCTCATGTCGCTGTACATCAGGCTGATATTCCTTGGCGAAACCTGAATTCATCGCAGCGATCGCGTCTTCCACCTTAGGATATACTCCGGCAGCTACGGCAGCAAACATAGCTGCACCAAGAGCACAAGCCTGGTCTGTGTTACATACCTTGATAGGCATATTCAGTACATCGCTCATGGTCTGCATCACAAAAGGTGACTTAAGTGCAATACCTCCGATACCGATTACTGATTCGATAGGACAGCCCTCGGAAACGAACCTGTCTACAATAGCCTTGGTTCCGAATGCAGTAGCCTCTACCAAAGCCCTGAAAATCTGAGGGGCTGTGGTTCCGAGAGTGAATCCGGAGATCGTTCCCTGAAGAAGCTGGTTCGCATCAGGAGTACGACGACCGTTGATCCAGTCGGTAGCTATCATTGTACTTTCTTCTATAGGAATCTTTTCTGCCTCGACTGTAAGTTCCGCTATGATCCTGTCGCAAGTCTCATCCACAGCAGCCTGGATTTCCTCTTCTGAAAGCTTGCCTGCCAATGTCTTAGGAAGGATATTCCTTACAGGGAACTCGAGTACTCTGCGGAACATGGCATAGACATCCCCGAAAGATGACTGACCGGCCTCAAGACCCACCATTCCAGGAATGACAGAGCCATCTACCTGACCGCATATACCCTTGATGAGCTTGTCACCGACCTCTTCATACGAAGCCACCATGATGTCGCAGGTAGAAGTACCGATAACACGCACCAATGTCTTTGGAGTAACCGCAGCTCCGACCGCTCCCATATGGCAGTCATAAGCACCTCCGGCTACCACTACATCTGTGCTGAGACCAAGTCTTTCAGCCCATTCAGGACAAAGTGTGCCTACAGGCTTGTCTGCTGTCTCGGTAGTCTCGAAAAGTCTTTCACGGAATCCAGCAAGAAGCGGATCCAGCTTCACAAGGAACTCTTCAGGCGGAAGTCCCCCCCAGCTCTCGTGCCACATTGCCTTATGTCCTTCCGCACAACGGCTGCGGACAATATCCTTGGCCTTTGTCACACCTGTGAGCACTGCAGGAAGCCACTCGCAATATTCCACGATCGAATATGCCTTTGCCGCCACTTCCGGAGCCTCACGAAGCACATGGATGGCCTTTGCCCAGAACCACTCGGCCGAATATATACCTCCCTCATACTGAGAGTAGTCGATGTCGTTCTCCTTACATTTGACATTGATCTCAGCAGCTTCCTTTACAGCTGTATGATCCTTCCAGAGGACGAACATCGCATTAGGATTCTCCTCGAATTCAGGGAGCATTGCAAGAGGTGTTCCGGTCTCATCGGTGAAAGCCGGAGTCGAGCCAGTGGTATCGAAAGCTATTCCGACCACATTGGCAGCGACCTCAGGGGCACATTTGGCCAATGCCTCCTTCACTGTCGCTTCCAGCACTTCCAGATAGTCCTTCGGGTGCTGACGCCACTGATTGATCTTAGGCTCGCAGTAAAGTCCCTTCATCCAGCGTGGATAATATTTTACGGATGATGCCAGGATTTCACCTGAAAGGGCATTCACCACAAGAGCGCGTGCCGAATC
Organism: Candidatus Cryptobacteroides sp.; assembly: GCA_045614445.1. Classification (GTDB taxonomy): domain Bacteria; phylum Bacteroidota; class Bacteroidia; order Bacteroidales; family UBA932; genus Cryptobacteroides. The sequence continues at coordinate 47,240 of JAZLCW010000080.1, forward strand.
CGATCCGTAATCCAGTCCTATTACATATTTATTTTCCATAACTTAGATACTTTTAATAACATAAATCATAAATGTCTGCGGAGCTACAACCGTTTCCAAGGCCTTGCCTGTGAAGTCCAGAGAAGCAGTCTGAGGGACGATCTTATCCGGCTCATCGAGGGTATTCTCCGCATCGGGATCATCGCAATGGAAGCTTACCGCCTCCACTCCAGAAAGGACATCCTTCTTTCGAAGTCCTTCGAAATTGATCTTCACATCACGGGCTGTGTCCGAAACATTGATTACCTTTATATATATATTGCCATTTTCCGCATCATATACCGAACTTGCGAAAACCCCGTCTGCACCTGTAACATTGACACCCTCCATATCAGTGAGTTTCAGCACATTGGTACCGCTGTACTGCGTATAGAGCTTCTGTACATGCCAGCTGCATGAGCGGAAGCTGCGGAGATTGTCGAACCAGATAAGGTCAGGTCCCCACTGCCATCCTTCTATATGGGCGAAGAGCGGAGCATATGATGACATATGGACAACATCTGCATTCCTCTCCAGTGTCGTCATGAAAGCAGCCTCCAGGAGCGAAGCCTCGAAGTGGTTCCACTTCTTGCCGTTACCGTGGCAGGCATATTCTCCAGCAAAGACCTTCGGACCTTTACGGTCATAATTGTCATAACGTGCACCCTGACTGAGGAACCATGATTCAGGACGATAGAAATGCTCATCGACCAGATCCACATCAAGTCTTTCCATCTCCGACCAGAGGAAATCAAACTGATCTCCCTCGGAATTTGGACCGGAAGAGCCTACAATCTGTATGTCCGGATATGCCTTGCGGATGGCCTGGATGAAAGGTTCCAGACGCTCTGGATATTCAGGGCCCCACTGCTCATTTCCGACACCGATATACTTCATTCCGAAAGGCTCCGGATGTCCCATCTGAGCACGCAGACCTCCCCAGCGGGTTTCCACGCCGCCATTGGCAAATTCAATAAGGTCCAATGCGTCCTGGATATAGCAGTCCAGCTGATCCACCGGCTGGTGAGCATCCATTGAATCATTCTGGAACTGGCAGGCCAGTCCGCAGCTGATTACCGGAAGCGGCTCTGCTCCGATTTCCTCAGACAGAAGGAAATACTCATAGAAGCCTAATCCATAAGACTGGTAATAATCAGGATAATAACGATGCTTGAAGGAATACTGCCATCTGTTCTCGTTGAGCGGACGGTTCTCCACCGGACCCACGCTGTTCTTCCAGCTGTAACGGGTCTCCAGATCGGTTCCTTCCACGATACATCCGCCTGGGAAGCGGAAGAGTCCCGGCTGCAGGTCGTAAAGAGCCTGAGCGAGATCCTTGCGGAGTCCGTTCTCATGTCCCATCCATGTGTCCACAGGGAAGAGCGATATATGCTCCACATCCACTGAGACAGGTGAATTCAGGAAAATGCGGAGAGTCGCCTTCGGATCTGTGACAGCAGATGTCAATATCACCTCATATTTCTTCCAATCTCCAGAATCGACAGTGATTTCAGCAGCCGTATATGCCTGGACCTCTCCCATTGACGCCCTGTCGATGAGTTCAATGTCCAGTCTGGCAGTCTGACCTTCTTCGGGAACACGGGCCCAGAGGCTGAAACGATATTGTGCGCCTTCCTTGATTCCGATACCGAAAAAGCCATTGTTTTCAAGAGCAGTATGCTTATGAGGATGGCCTGGATAACAGAGTCTCAGATAGTGAGGGTTGCGTTCGAAAGGTCCGTCATCCCTTAATTCCACACGGCCTCCCACACTCCAGCCCTGAAGCCTGTTGCCAGGGAACTCGAACGAGCGGTTCTTCACCAGCTCGGCATAGAGTCCCCCGTCAGCAGCAAAATTTATATCCTCGATGAAGATTCCGTACATGGTGGGCTTGATCTCAGCACCCGGCTTGTTCACATTGACCTTCATCTCGAGAGTCTGCGCTGAAACGGCTACGGCCGCAGACAGCGACATGAGCGACAGAAGCAATCTTTTCATTTAGACAAGAGCCTTATTGAGCATATAATACACCTCGTTCATGCGGAGTTCCTTCTTGAACTCGCTGATAGTGGTGTTCTTGTTGATATGGATCATCTCGATACCTGCGATCTCTGCATAGTCCTCCCAATATTCAGAAGTGAGGTCATATGAGAAGCAAGAGTGGTGAGTTCCACCGGCGAGGATCCATGCACCTGCTCCGACTTCGAAGTCAGGCATTGGAATCCAGAGCGCGCTGGCTACCGGAAGCTTCGGAAGCGGCTTAGGCTCAATGCATTCCACATCATTCACGATAAGACGGAAACGGTTTCCAAGATCAACTACAGTAGCTGTACATCCCGGACCTGTCTTGCTTGTGAACACGAGACGTGCAGTAGGGCTCTTTCTGATACCGATGCCGAGGAAGTGAACCTCCAGACGAGGCTTTGCAGCAGCGATAAGAGGACAGATCTCGAGCATATGAGACTGAAGGATCGAGCTGTTGGCTCCGTCGAAATTCAGGGTATAGTCCTCAAGGAACGAGCATCCGCGAGGAAGTCCCTGATTCATCACCCATACAGTACGGTACAATGCAGCCGATTTCCAGTCACCCTCAGCTCCGAAACCGTAACCCTCGGCCATAAGGCGCTGAGATGCCAGACCTGGAATCTGATCGAAGAAATTGCACTCCATGTCCACATCTCCGAGGTCGTCGAAATTGGTAGTGAAGCCCTTGGCTCCCTTATCCTTGAGGATGGCACGGATAGCAAGTTCTGCCTTTGCCGAGTTCCATACCTTCAGATAGCCTTCTGTAGTCTTGTCTTCAAGTGCAGCATCATGATCATAGAGAGTGAAATACTCCTTCACCAGAGCCTCAACATCCTCATCCTTGACCTGCTTCTGATATGCCATAAGCTCGCTTACAGGGCAATAGTCCACGTGATATCCGAGTCTCTGTTCTGCCTCGACCTTGTCACCGTCGGTCACAGCCACGTTGTTCATCTGGTCTCCGAAGCGAAGGATGAGCATATCCTGAGAATCTGCCCAGCCGGCACATACGCGCATCCATACAGAGATCTTGCGCTGAGTCTCCTCATCCTGCCAATGGCCTACGACCACCTTTCTGCGGATACGCATGCGGGTGCAGATATGACCGAACTCACGGTCGCCGTGTGCAGACTGATTGAGATTCATGAAGTCCATATCCATTGTATCCCAAGGAATCTCCTTGTTATACTGGGTGTGGAGATGCATGAGCGGCTTGCGGAGCTGGAGAAGTCCGTGGATCCACATCTTTGCAGGAGAGAATGTATGCATCCAGGTGATGACTCCGATACATTTCTCATCATTGTTTGCAGCTTTGAATACAGCCTCCACCTCTTTTGATGAATTGGCTGTACCTTTATATACCACCTTTACAGGCAGATTGCCGGACTCATTAAGTCCCTTTACCATTTCGATCGAATGTCCGTCCACAACCTTGACGGCGTCACCTCCGTAAAGGAGCTGTGCTCCTGTCACGAACCATACTTCATAATTGTCATAAGCGTTGATCATAGTGCTATCAATTTTTGTGTTATTATTTCTTTTTCTGTCCGTAATATGCATTCGGGCCGTGCTTGCGGCTGTAATGCTTCTCCACAAGAAGTGGATTCATCCCCGTCTGAGGGTTAAGTGTCAATGAAATATATGCCATCTGGGCACACTGCTCGAGCACCTTGGCATTATATACTGCATCGGCAGGATTCTTTCCCCAAGTGAACGGGCCGTGATTCTTCACGAGCACACCTGGAGTGTGATCAGGATTGATACCTTCGAACCTTGAGACGATCACATTGCCGGTTTCGAGTTCATATTGTCCCTGAACCTGTTCTGCGGTCATATCATCTGTACAAGGTATGTCCTTATGGAAATAATCCGAGTGTGTGGTACCTATGTTAGGTACATCCATGCCGGCCTGAGCCCAGGCTGTAGCATAGGTAGAATGGGTATGCACCACTCCGCCGATATTAGGAAAGGCCCTGTAGAGAGCCAGGTGGGTAGGAGTGTCCGAAGAAGGATTAAGGTCGCCTTCTACAGTCTGACCTGTCTCCAGGCTTACTACCACCATATCTTCCGGCTTCATATCATCATAGCTGACTCCGCTGGGCTTGATCACTACAAGTCCTTTTTCGCGGTCGATGCCGGACACATTGCCCCAGGTGTAGATCACCAGTCCCTGACGGACCAGTTCAAGATTTGCCTGGAATACTTTATTCTTGAGTTCTTCCAACATATTCTTATAGTTTGAATTCGGGATTCCTTTTATACTCACTGCTGTTGAAACGATATAGGAAAGCGCCTCTCCTGCTGGAGGTCTTATCGACCTGGTCGGTCTTCTCAATGAAATTCATTTCCCCTACCCTCTTGCGGAAATTCCTCTTGTCCATAGTCTCTCCGAGAATTGCCTCATGAAGGGTCTGGAGCTGCGTGAGGGTGAAAAGCGGAGGAAGAAGATTGAAACCGACCGGTTCGCGGCTGACCTTGCGCTGAAGGAGCTTCAACGCATCCCTGATCATATCCTTATGGTCGAAGAACATGTCAGGGAGCGTCGTAATGTTCTCCCAGTAGGAATTGTTCATCATATTCAGCTGCTCGTTGTATCTGTCAATGTCGATGAGCACACAGTATGCGACCGACACTACACGGGCACCGGGGTCACGGTCGACCTTGCCGTAAGTTCCTACCTGTCTCATATATACATCCTTGAGACCGGTAAGTTCGTTGCAGACGCGTCTTGCAGCCTCATCTATGTCCTCATCCTCACGCACGAAACCTCCCATAAGCGACCAGACTCCCTGAAACGGCTCGAAATTTCGCTGCTGGATCAGGATCTTCAGCTCTCCATCCTTGAAGCCGAAGACCACACAGTCGATCGCCACGTGGAAACGCGGATGAGACTCATAGAATGAACGTAGTTTCTCCATGACTTTTACCAGAAATACCAGTAGAATGCTACAGTGATAGCAAGGATGATGATAGTATGGATGATATCCCACTTATCCCAGCTCGCACGTGTCTCGGCCTTCTGCTCAGGCGTAGCTGTACCGAATACAAGTCCCTTGATCTGCTCTGGAGCCGGAGCCTTTGTGCAAAGGCTGACAACAATGATCACGATGATGCAGAAGAGGAACATCCATCCGCAGAAGAAGAGCCAGTTCACATCGTAGAAGATATATTTGAAGAAATTGTCGGCAGCTTCAGGCACATTGGTATAATAGATCTTGGCGCCAAGACGTGTAAGACCGATGACCAGACCGGAAATAAGTCCCCACATACCTCCCTTTGCAGAAGTTCTCTTCCAGCAGATACCGAGAAGGAATGCAGCTGCAATACCTGGAGCAAGAACAGACTGAACATCCTGGAGATAATTATAAAGCACATCACCCACAGAGCGCATGATAGGGATCCAGAGGATACCGAGGATCACGATCACCACTGTAGCTATCTGACCGATGGTAACGAGCTTCTTCTCAGGAGTTTCTGGTTTGAATCTCTTATAGAAGTCGATTGTAAAGAGCATTGAAGAAGAATTGAAGAGCGAAGCCAGCGAGCTCATGAGGGCTGCAAGGATACCGCAGACAACAAGTCCCTTCACACCTGCAGGAAGAAGCTTGGCCACCAATGTAGGGAAGGCTGCATCCGGAGTAGAAAGTCTGAATACCTCACCGTTGATCACGATACCTTTCTGATGGAGTGCGAATGCGACCATACCAGGAATAAGGAAGAGGAATACAGGGAGAAGCTTGAGATATGCTCCGAAGATGGTACCTCTACGAGCTTCCTTCTGATCCTTTCCGGAAAGGACTCTCTGTACGATGAACTGGTCTGTACACCAGTACCAGAAACCGATGATGGCAGATCCTACAAGTGCTCCGAGCCAAGGATACTGAGGGTCGCGATTGTCACGCATGAGCTCTACCATAGAGTTTCCGTATTCGTTCACTGTAGTAGCGCCGCAGATAGTCATCATTTCTTCCCAACCGCCAAGCTCCTTAAGTCCGAGAACAAGGATGATCAATGAACCGAGAAGGAGGATAGGAGTCTGAAGCACAGATGTATAGAGTACTGACTTCATACCTCCGGCCACTGTATAGAGCGCTGTGATAAGGACAAGTCCGATGGCTGCGATCCAGAAGAAGTCGATTCCCCAGAGTTCCTCGATACCGAATACCTGCTGGAACACGAGTCCGCCTGCATATACGGTCACGGCCACCTTTGTAAGCACATAGCTGATGAGGGATATGAGTGACAGGATTGTCCTCGACTGAGGATTATATCTTTTCTCAAGAAACTCAGGCATCGTATACACCATACTTCTTGAATAGAAAGGCACGAATACCCATCCGAGAAGGAGGATCATCCAGCCTTGGATCTCCCAATGAGCCATTGCCATACCGCTGGCAGCACCTGTTCCGGCAAGACCGATAAGGTGCTCGGATCCGATATTGGATGCAAAGATAGAGGCTCCGATAGCGATCCAGGTAGCATCCTTACCTCCAAGGAAATAGTCTGATGAGCTGTTCTGTTTCTGTTTCAGAACCCAGATTACGATTGCGATCAAGGCCACGCAGAAAAGGCCTATCACGATCCAGTCAAGTAAATGCATAATTATGTGGTTTAATTGGTTATTCGACTACTGAGAAGCGATATACGCAATGGCTTGTATATTTCTGTCCAGGCTCGAGATATGCCGAAGGCCACTCAGGCTTGTTAGGGGTGTCCGGATATTTCTGAGTCTCGAGGCAGAATCCCACGCTCTGCTGATAAACTATACCGTTCTTTCCGGTAACGCTTCCGTCAAGGAAATTACCGCTGTAGAACTGCACACCCGGTTCGTCAGTAAACATTTCAAGACAGATTCCGGTCTCAGGACAATATGCACGCGCCGCCACCTTAGTATCATCACCTGCGGTATTGAGGCACCAGTTGTGGTCAAATCCGTTTCCGAACTTGATCTGCTGGAAATCAAAATTCTTGATATCCTGTCCGATAGCTGTCGGCTGCCTGAAATCCATTGGAGTACCCTCCACTGGAAGAATCTCACCTGTAGTCATGAATGTAAAGTCTACCGGAGTATAGTTATCTGCATTGATCTGCATGATCTGGTCATCCACGCGACGTGTAGGATCACCGGAAAGATTGAAATAAGTATGATTGGTCATATTGATGACAGTCTTCTTATCGGTTACAGCCTCGTAGCTGATATCGATGGCATTGTCATCAGTAACCTTCATTGTAACGACAGCTGTTACAGCTCCAGGGAAATTGGCGTCGCCGTCAGGAGACTCCATTGTCAGAACTACAGTAGATTCATCAGGCTGTACTGCATCATATACCTGATACTGCCAGCCGTCAGGACCACCATGGAGGCAATGTCCGAAATTGTTCTGAGGAAGCTGGATAGTCTGACCGTCAATCACGATGATACCCTTGTTGATTCTATTGGCATAGCGTCCTACTGATGCTCCGAAGTCGCTTGGAGAATTGACCTTGTCCGCATAGTTTGCGACATTATCAAATCCGAGGACTACATCCTTCATTTCGCCGTTCCTGTCAGGAACCATTACAGATACGATTCTGCCTCCGAGATTGGTTACACACACTTCCATTCCGTTGGCATTGGTAAGGGTGTAGAGGTCTGTAGGCTTTCCATTGACTTCTGCCACGAATTTCTCACGGGAAAGTCCGGAAAGGGTCTGAGTCGGAGCCGTAGCACAGGAATGCATAAGAGCAGCTGCAGCTACTCCCAGCATAGTCTTGAAAACGATTTTCATAATGTTATCAATTAATGGGTTATATATATTCTTGTGGTGACTACAAATATAGAAAATTTTCTCAAAAGTGTATCATTTACACTTATTTATTTGAACAAAATAAAGCCGCCCTTTTAAAGGACGGCTTCAGCATATGAGATCGTAGTGTTTAGAACATTGCCTTTACCTGATTGTAAACATTCTGGGCTGTAAAGCCAAGCTTCTCATCAAGAACCTTATAAGGTGCTGAGAATCCGAAGCTTTCAAGACCGAACACCTTACCGTTACAGCCTACAAGTCCCTGGAGATTTACAGGAAGACCTGCTGTCAGACCGAAGATCTTCGCTCCGTTCGGAAGAAGCTCATCCTGATACTCCTTAGGCTGGCTGCGGAAGAGTCCCTCTGAAGGACAGCTTACGATGCGTACCTTGAGACCGTCTTCACGAAGAAGCTTCGCGCCGGCAACGAGTGTAGATACCTCTGAACCTGAAGCCACGAGGATAACGTCTGGATTCTCATCCGAACCTGCCACGAGATATGCTCCCTTTTCAGCCTGATCATAGTCAGTTCCCTCAGGAAGCTGCTCGATGTTCTGACGTGAAAGGATAAGTCCTGTAGGACTGTCTGTGTTCTCCATAGCCATTCTCCAGCATACTGTAGTCTCTTCTGAATCAGCAGGACGGAGTACAAGCATAGAATTCTTATGGCTATGATTCTTAAGCTTCTCCATCAGGCGGATCTGAGCCTCCTGTTCTACAGGCTCGTGTGTAGGTCCGTCCTCACCCACTCGGAATGCGTCATGTGTCCAGATGAACTTCACAGGGAGCTCCATAAGAGCGGCCATACGTACAGCTGGCTTCATATAGTCAGAGAATACGAAGAATGTACCGCAGGCAGCGTTCACACCACCGTGAAGAGCCATACCGATACAGCAGCAAGCCATTGTAAGCTCCGCCACTCCTGCCTGGAAGAATGCACCGCTGAAATCTCCCTTCATGAATGAAGTGGTCTTCTTTAGGAAGCCGTCAGTCTTGTCTGAATTAGAGAGGTCCGCAGATGAACATATCATATTAGGAACCTGCTCGGCAAGCTGTCCGAGAACTGCTGCAGATGCGTTTCTTGTAGCATCGCCAGCCTTCTGCTGAACCTTGCCCCAGTCCACCTTCGGAGCAGCTCCGCTGAACCATTCTGCCTGAGCGGCAGCTTTCTCAGGATTAGCGGCAGCCCATGCAGCTTCCTCGACCTTGCGCTCTGCTACGATTGCCTTTAGTTCCTCTGCACGTTTTGCATAGAGATCCTTTACCTGATCGAATACTATAAACGGATTCTCAGGATCACCGCCGAGGTTCACGATTGTATTCTTGAATGCATCTCCGCCAAGAGGTGCGCCGTGAGTCTTGCAGTTACGCTCGTATGAAGAGTTGTCAGCCTGACGTGCTCCCTTACCCATCACGCACTTGCCGATAATGAGTGTCGGACGCTCTGTCTCTGCCTTGGCAGCATCGAGAGCCTGACGGATCTGATCGCAATCATTTCCATTGATTGTCAGCACCTTCCATCCCCATGACTCATACTTCCTGGCAGTATCCTCTGTCATTACATCGTCGCACTCTGTAGAGAGCTGAATGTCATTAGAGTCATAGAACATCACGAGATTGTCCAGACCGAGGTGACCGGCGATACGGCCTGCTCCCTGAGAGATTTCCTCCTGTACGCCACCGTCAGAAATATATGCATAGATTGTTTCCTTTGCGAATGTAGGATTGGCTGTACGAGCAGCAAGGAATTTTGCAGCGATAGCAGCACCTACAGCGAATACATGACCCTGTCCGAGAGGTCCTGATGTATTCTCGATACCGCGCATGATATCCACCTCAGGATGGCCTGGTGTAGGAGATCCCCACTGACGAAGCTGCTGAAGCTCCTCGAGAGTGAACTTGCCGGCAAGAGCAAGCTGAGCGTAAAGCATCGGAGCCATATGACCCGGATCGAGGAAGAAGCGGTCACGTCCCTCCCACTTTGGATTTTCAGGATCATACTGGAGATACTCTGAGTAGAGCACATTGATGAAATCGGCTCCACCCATCGCGCCACCCGGGTGACCTGACTTAGCCTTTTCTACCATCGAAGCTGCAAGGATTCGGATATTGTCCGCAGCAAGATTCATAACCTTAGTGTCGTTCATAATTTTATAGGGTTTTTGTTTATTTCTGTATCGGAAGGCAAATTTAACAATCTGTCCGCAATAAATCATCCTGGCCGGCAATATTCTTTCGACAAAATCACACAAATTGATATAAAAATTGTTTCAAAGATCACAGAATCGGCCATTTTGCAACAATTCTGATAGTTTTCACGCCAAAATTGAAACTCATAATTCTCGCGCCAAGTTTAAATCTTGACTTTAATTATTATCTTTGTAAGAAATCGCATAATCCCGGATATGAAAAGACTAATAACCGCAGCAGTTCTTCTTATGGCGGCCACAACAGGATCGCATGCCAAGGTCAAGCTACCTTCCATCCTCGATGACGGAATGATAATCCAGAGGGAAAGGCCGATAAAGGTATGGGGCTGGGCAGATGCCGGAGAGAACTTTACAATCAAATGGCAGGAGGCTTCATATCCGGTGACAGCCGACAATGACGGACGTTGGCAGGCGACACTTCCTAAGAGTCCGGCAGGAGGGCCTTATACCATGACTGTCGGCGACATCACACTGAAAGACATCCTTATCGGAGACCTGTTCCTTTGTACCGGACAGTCCAATATGGAACTCCCGATAAGACGAGTGACCGATATGTTCGCAGAAGAAGTCGCAACATATGAAAACGATCAGATACGACAATACATCGTCCCGGACACGTTCAATTTCGTAGCTCCGCAGGAGGACACACCGAAATCGTACTGGAAGGGATGCACACAGGAGAATGTGATGGAATTCTCCGCCCTCGCATATTTCTATGCCAAGGAAATCTACGGAAAGACAGGAGTACCGGTGGGAATCGTGAACTGCTGCTGGGGCGGCACTCCAGTGGAGGCCTGGACCAGCGAAGAGGCTCTGAAGGACTTCCCAAGGCATATCAACGAGAAACGTCTTTATGAGGATCCCGCTTATTGCCAGAGGATCAAAACACTCGAGGGGGAGAATTTCCATCTCTGGAACACAGCACTTTATGCCGGAGATCCCGGTATGCAGGAAGCCGTGAAATGGTATGAAGAAGATTACGACGACAGCAGCTGGCCGGAAGTGGAGATGTTCTCAAAGGACTGGGGCAATGACGGGCTGAATCCTCAGGGTGGATCCCACTGGCTCCGCAAGGACATCAGGATTCCGGGCAGATGGGCAGGGAAAGAAGCCATCATACGTCTTGGCTGTATAGTGGATGCAGACTCCGTCTATGTGAACGGCCGTTTCGTCGGAACTACAGGCTACCAGTATCCTCCAAGAATCTACCGCATACCTGAGGGTGTGCTCAAAAAAGGGTCCAACAACGTAACAGTCAGGGTGATAAGCAATGGTGGACAGCCTCACTTCGTGCAGGAAAAGCCATACAAGATCATCTGTGAAGGAGAAGAGGTCAGCCTCGAGGGCAATTGGAGATATCACCTCGGAGCTCCGATGCCGAAGGCCCCGGAAATGATGTTCTTCTGCTACAAGCCTGTATGTCTCTACAATGCAATGATACATCCGCTGAAGAATCTCGGATTCACCGGCGTCCTCTGGTATCAGGGAGAATCAAATGTCGACCGACGCAACGAATACGCAGACCTTCTCACCGCAATGATAGGCTGCTGGAGGGATACATTCGATGACAAAGAACTTCCGTTCTACATCGTCGAACTCGCAGATTTCCTGCACAAAGATGATATCAGCGGAAGAAAGGCATGGGCTGAAATGAGAGTCCAGCAGGCAAAGGCAGTTCAGATGAACAGCAACACGACACTGATAAAGAACAGCGATCTGGGCGAATGGAACGACATCCATCCACTCGACAAGAAGACACTCGGTCGAAGAGCTGCAGAGGCTACACTTGAAAACATGAAATAACCAATAAAAACAACAATAACCACTATGGCACAGAACCTAACTGCAAATGAAGCGAAAGGCTTCTACAAACTGTCGTGGCTACAGCGAATCGGCTTTGGTAGCGGCGATATGGCTCAGAATCTCATTTATCAGACAGTCAGCATCTGGCTGCTGTTCTTCTACACTAACGTATATGGACTGGCTCCAGGAGCAGCGGCACTCATGTTCCTCATCGTCCGCCTGGTCGATGTATTGTGGGACCCTCTTGTGGGAGCATTCGTGGACAAGAGCAACCCTAAATGGGGTAAATACCGTTCTTGGCTTGTATTGGGCGGTATCCCTCTCGCCGGCCTGGCAGTTCTCTGCTTCTGGAACGGCTTCAGCGGATCGATCGTATATGCTTATATCACATATGTCGGAATGAGTATGTGCTACACTCTGGTCAATGTGCCTTACGGTGCATTGAACTCATCACTTACCAGAGATACAGAGGAAATCACAGTCCTCACCTCTACCCGTATGTTCATGGCCAATCTCGGTGCATTGATCGTAAAGTCACTGCCTATGATCATCGCTATCTTCGCACCGGTAGCGGCTGACGGAACAGCTATCACCGACAAGCCGGAGTCTGCAACAGCATGGTTCATAACTATGACAATCTTTGCAGTGGCAGGCCTCGCCCTTCTGATCTTCTCTTTCTCTCAGTGCAAGGAAAGAGTCGTAATGGACCAGAAGGAGTCAGAGAACGTGAAGGTAAGCGACCTGTGGATGGAGTTCCTTCGCAACCGTCCTTTGAGAGTCCTTGCTTTCTTCTTCATCACAGCATTCGCGATGATGAGTATCGGAAACGCAGCTGACGCTTATTTCATGACATATAATGTCGAGGCGACTCCAGTGATGACCACAGCCTTCATGTGGCTGGGTACCATTCCTGCATTCATCTTCATGCCATTGGTTCCTGCCATCAAGCGCAAGATCGGAAAGAAGGGCATGTTCTACCTCTTCCTCGGAACCGCAATCGTGGGTATGGCCATGATGTATGTTTTTGTACAGGTAGAGGCTCTGAAGCAGTTCTGGCTCCTCTGCATCGCACAGTTCGTGAAGAGTACCGGTATCATCGTAGCTACAGGTTATATGTGGGCTCTTGTACCTGAGGTAGTTTCTTATGGTGAATATACTTCCGGAAAACGTATTGCCGGTATCGTGAATGCATTGACAGGCATCTTCTTCAAGGCCGGCATGGCCCTCGGCGGCGTGGTTCCTGGACTCGTGCTCTCGATCGTAGGCTTTGATGCAGCCCTTTCACATCAGACAGCATTCGCCGAGCAGGGTATCCTCTGGCTCGTGTGCGTGATTCCAGCCGTACTCCTTCTCCTCGCCATCTGGATCATTTCCAAGTATGAACTTGAGGATGACGTGATCGACAAGATCAATATGGAGATCGAAGCAAGAGCAAAAGCATAACAATATAAAACATGAAAAAAATAGCAATCATTACAGCGCTTGCTGTCGTATGCTCGTGCGGAGCACCTGCAGAGAAAGCCCTCAAGAACACATTTGCAGACCACTTCTACATGGGAGTCGCCCTTAACGAGGCGCAGATTACCGGAAGGGATGTCACAGGTGTCGAACTTACAAAAAAGCATTTCAACTCCATCGTAGCTGAAAACTGCATGAAATCGGAAGTCGTGAATCCTGCTGAAGGTGTCTATGACTTCGAACTGGCAGACAAGTTCGTGGAGTTCGGCGAGGCAAACGACATGGCTATAATCGGCCACTGCCTGATATGGCACTCACAGCTTGCCAAGTGGTTTCCGTTCGACGACAAGGGAAATTTCGTGACCCCTGAGGTACTCAAGGCGAGAATGAAGGAATATATCACGACCGTTATGACCCGTTACAAGGGCCGTATTCACGGATGGGATGTCGTGAACGAGGCGATTATGGAAGACGGTTCATACAGAAAGAGCCCGTTCTACCTTATTCTCGGCGAGGAGTACATCCCTCTCGCATTCCAGTATGCCCATGAAGCGGATCCGGATGCAGAGTTATACCTCAACGACTACGGTATGAACAATCCTGGAAGAAGAAACACTTATGTAAAGGTCATTAACGACCTTAAGGCCCGCGGACTCCGTATCGACGGCATCGGAATGCAGGGACATATGGGTATGGATTATCCTGATTTCGCAGAGTTCGAGGAAAGCCTTCTTGCATATGCAGGTACAGGCGTCAATGTAATGATCACCGAGTGGGAAATGTCCTCACTCCCTACCGTGAATACCGGTGCCAATATTGCTGACACAGAAGAGTACAAGAAACTTCTGGACCCATACCCTGACGGACTTCCAGAAGAGGTGGCAGCAGAGTGGAACAGCAGAATGAAGACCTTCATGGATATTTTCGTGAAACACTCCGATGTAATCACACGTGTCACTGCATGGGGCGTACAGGACGGCGACTCATGGAAGAACGACTGGCCTATGAAGGGGCGTACAGAGTATCCTCTCCTCTTCGACCGCAATAACGAAATGAAACCATTCCTTAAAGAATATTAATTTATAAACCACATAAAAGCATGAAGACACCCAAACGCTATCTCGTTCCTGCCGACTTTATGGCAGATCCATCAGTTCATGTATGGGACGGAAAAGTATATATTTACCCTTCACACGACTGGGAACCTGAAGATTTCGTAGAAAATGACAACGGCGACCACTTCAACATGAAGGACTACCACGTGTTCAGCCTCAACGGTGACGACCCGATGACAGCAGAAGTCACAGATCACGGAAAGGTATTGGACGTAGCGGACATTCCTTGGGCAGGACGTCAGCTCTGGGACTGCGAAGTAGCAAGAAAGGACGGCAAATATTATATGTATTTCCCTCTCAAGGACAGAAATGACATATTCCGTCTCGGCGTAGCCATCAGCGACAAGCCTGAAGGACCTTTCGTTCCTCAGCCGGATCCGATAAAGGGCAGCTACAGTATCGACCCTGCCATCTACGAAGAGGATGGAAAATATTATATGTACTTCGGAGGCCTCTGGGGCGGTCAGCTTCAGCGCTATAAGGACAACAAGGCTCTCGAAAATGCTTATCTCCCTGAAGGAAAGGAAGATGCGCTTCCAGGAAGAGTAGTCCTTCTTAGCGAGGATATGCTCGGATTCGCAGAAGACCCAAGACCGGTGATGATTCTCGACGAGGAAGGAAAGCCGCTTACAGCAGACAATCCGTTCAGATTCTTCGAGGCATCATGGATGCACAAATACAACGGCAAATACTATCTCTCATACTCAACAGGAGACACTCACTATCTCTGCTACGCAATCGGTGACAATCCATACGGACCATTCACATACAAGGGCGTGATCATGACTCCTGTAGTAGGCTGGACCACTCACCACTCTATCGTGGAGGTCGGAGGAAAATGGTGGCTCTTCCACCACGACAGTGTCCCTTCAGGCGGAAAGACATGGCTCCGAAGCCTCAAGGTATGCGAGCTCAAATACAACGAAGACGGTACAATCCAGACAATCGAAGGACTCGATGAATAAATTCTTTGCAACAATATTATCAGCAATGGTCATTGCCGGCTGCTCACGCAGCGCCGGCAATGATTTGTTATGGCTCTCAGACGCTGATCCTGTCGTAAAGGCAGAAGTGACCGTAGATCCGGCTCTTGATCTCAGGAACGACGGCTTCATAATTCAGGGAAGCCCCCGTAACAGAACCATAAAGGCCAAGACAGAAATTGGAGCTCTTTACGGCAAATATGCCCTGCAGCGCCTTGAATCCACAGGGAAAGCGTCCGGAACCCTGGACATCAGGGAAGAACCTTCATATGAGCGTCGTATCCTTAACCATTGGGACAATCTTGACAACACCGTGGAAAGGGGCTATGCAGGATGGTCAATCTGGCATTGGGGCGAACCTGTACCGGGGGAACTTATAAAGGACTACGCACGCCTTAACGCATCGATAGGAATCAACGGAACTGTCCTGAACAATGTGAACGCCACTCCTGAAATGCTCAGTCAGGAGAAATTGAACCGTGTGGCAGAAATCGCCGATATCCTCCGTCCATATGGAATCAAAGTATATCTGTCCGTGAATTTTTCATCTCCTGCCGCACTTGGAGGATTGGAAACTTCGGATCCGCTCGTGCCGGAGGTACAGGAATGGTGGGCTGCGAAGGTAGCTGACATCTACGCACTTATCCCGGATTTCGGAGGATTTCTGGTAAAAGCTAATTCGGAAGGACTGCCAGGTCCGCAAGACTACGGACGCACTCACAGCGACGGAGCCAATATGCTTGCAGATGCACTTGCACCATATGACGGCATAGTGATGTGGAGGGCATTCGTATATTCTCCTAAGAGTCCGGACAGGGCTAATCAGGCTTCAGAAGAGTTCCAGCCACTGGATGGTGAATTCCGTGACAATGTACTGGTTCAGATCAAGAACGGACCTGTGGATTTCCAGCCACGAGAGCCATTCAGTCCTCTCTTCGGTCAGATGCCTGCGACACAACTGATGGCTGAGTTCCAGATTACACAGGAATACCTCGGATTCTCAAACCATCTGGTCTATCTGCATCCGCTCTTCAAGGAATGCCTTGACAGCGACACTTATTGCGAAGGTCCTGGATCTACGATAGCTGACATCACCACAGGAAAGACTTATCCTTCAGTGTATAAGACCACTGCGATAGCAGGTGTAGCAAACATAGGACGTGATGCCAACTGGTGCGGACATGATTTCGCTCAATCATCATGGTATGCATTCGGTCGTATGGCCTGGGACGTTAATCTTTCTTCTGAAGAGATCGCACGAGAGTGGCTTCAGCAGACTTTCACTTCAGAATCTGCATTCCTGGAACCGGTATTGGATATGATGCTCACTTCACGAGAAGCCGCTGTCGACTACATGATGCCGCTTGGCTTCCATCATCTGTTTGCATGGACTCATCACTATGGCCCTGAGCCTTGGTGCGAGATACCGGGCGCACGCGTTGACTGGCTTCCTAAATACTATCATAAGGCTGACACTGAAGGAGTCGGTTTCGACAGAACACGCAACGGAAGCGGCAATGTGGATCATTATCATGAGCCTCTGGCTTCGATGTACGACTCGATTGAAACCTGTCCTGAAGAGCTTCTGCTCTGGTTCCATCACGTGCCTTGGAATCATAAGATGTCCTCAGGCCGTACTCTCTGGGATGAGATTTGTCTTCACTATGACAGGGGTATAAAGACTGTCCAAGGATATCAGAAGATATGGGAGGAAGTCCGCCCTTATGTAGATGAGGCCAGATGGGAAGCGGTCCGCGCCAAATTGGAGATCCAGGAAAGCGACGCACGCTGGTGGCGTGACGCCTGTGTACAGTATTTCGGTGAATTTTCGGGAATGCCTGCCCCATCTGACGTGCAGCAGCCTCAGCGACCACTCGAAGAACTGAAGAAAATCAAGCTTGACATGAAGCATCATAATTGATAATCTTGCTTATGCGGTACAAAAACAGTACTTTTGCACCGCTTTATCATAAGCGTACATCCTGCCATCCGGAGCACCAGCGAAGGATATTTTACAAGATAAACTAACCCGAAATGGATCAGCAGATTACAAAAAAGTACAATTACTGGCAGTGGAGGACATTGATAGTCCTGATGATTGCCTACATCCTTTATTATTTTCTTAGAAAGAATTTCAGCGCTGCACTTCCTGCCATGCAGGAGGAACTTGGAATCACCAAGCTTCAGCTCGGTACATTCATCACATTGAACGGTATCATCTATGGTTTCTCACGATTTGTGAACGGATTCATAGCTGACCGTTGCAGCCGCAGAAAACTTCTTGCAGGAGGACTTGCAATCTCTGCCATCATCAACTTCGCGATTGCATTCAGTCCTAAGCTCGATGGAGTATTCAATCTTCTCGACGCAGAAGGAAAGGCCACCATGGGTCTTGTATATCTGATCGGATCGCTTTGGGTCATAAACGGTTACATACATGGAATGGGATATCCTCCATGCGCCAGCCTTATGGCACACTGGTTCAGGCCATCTGAGCTTGCTACAAAGCAGTCGATCTGGAACGCATCGCATTCCATCGGCGCCGGAGTGGTAATCGCTCTCTGCGGATGGATTCTGTCCAAGTTCGGAATGTCAGCATGGAACCTCTGCTTTGCAATTCCAGCAGCCATTGCATTCATCGGAGCTATTGTAGTATTCCTTACTCTGCGCGACACTCCTTCTTCAGTAGGACTTCCAGAAGTGGAAGAGCTTGACAACAAGGCAGAAGGACATACTGCTGAGCCGGAGAAGCAGCTCAAGGGAAAGGCATATAACCATTTCCTCAACAAACTTGTATTCAAGAATCCTATCATCTGGATCCTTGCCCTTTCGAACTTCTGCATCTATGTGATCCGCTTCACCATTCTGGAATGGGGAACTTCATTCCTGACACAGTACAAAGGCTTTGAGATCGACCTTTCTGCCAATATCGTAGCTATGTCAGAACTCGCCGGAGGAGTACTTGGTACTCTTGTAGCCGGCTGGTTCACAGACAAGTTCATGAAGAACAAGGCTCACAGAACCTGTCTGCTCTGTACAATCGGAGCGACATTCAGTTTCTTCCTCTTCTGGCAGACTCCTCAGACAGCACACTGGCTCATCAGCGCGCTGCTCATCTGCCTCTCTGCATTCTTTGTATATGGTCCTCAGGCACTTCTCGGAGTAGCAGCATCACAGCAGGCCACCAAGAGAGCATGTGCTACAGCTAACGGAATCCTAGGAATCTTCGGATATGCAGCTACCACCATCGCTGGTATTGGCTTCGGTTATATCGCCGACAAATTCGGATGGAATTCAGTATTCCTGGTAGCGGTAATCTTCGGTCTGATCGGATGTTTCGTAATAGCGACCATCTGGAAAGCGCCTGCAGACGGCTATGAAAAAGCCGGCAAGGTGATGGAAGAAATCAAGGAGATGGAATAAAAATTCAGGGCGACCCCAAAGGGCCGCCCTAATTCGTTCAGCATCAAGATATATCCTGATTAGGCGTTAAGTGAATAGTACTCGCAAGACTTTGATCCCTTAACTTCTACCTCGACATTGATCTTGCTCTCACGAGCGAGCCAACCTAGTGCAGTGTAGAACTCTGCGCTTCCAAGACCTGACTCCTTCTTAAGCTTTGTCTCAGTCATCTTACCGTTTGCATTGAGTACATTCCAAAGAATGCCTGCGTTGTTTCCAATGTTGCTGATTTCCATAATAATTAATCTTGTTTAAGTTTGTAATTCTTGCGGCATCACACCGCCACACACTTTCTAACTTTGCGGCCACAAAGATATACAAACAAAATGACATAACAAACACTGTAACAGAAAGTTAACAATTTTACACATTACACTTTAATACCGAAAATCACAATAAAATTACAAATTTCAAAACATCACACTCTTTATCTTTAAAATCAAAAGCCCGATCTTAAAATCAGTTTTGAAACACTACCGTGCACCTTTTCAGTGATTTTGCAATCTTTTATGCGAAATTTGCTGAGTTTGAGCACATTTTAGATTTTTTGTGCTCATTTCTACTTATATTTACGCAATAATTCAATAATAATATGAAAAGACTGGCTATTTCAATTGTATGCATAATTATGCTTCTTGATCCCACAAATGCATTTGCATGGGGAGCTAAAGGACACGATATCGTAGCGGCGATTGCCGAGCAGAATCTGACTCCGAAGGCGAAAAGAAAGATCAGCAAGCTTCTGGACGGACGCTCGATCGTTTACTATTCATCCTGGATGGACAATATCCAGAACTCTCCGTACTGGGAGAACGGCTACAACAAAACCAAGACCTGGCATTATGCCAATGTCGATAAGGGTCTCACATATCAGACAATGCAGAAGAACGAGAACGGTGATGTGGTGAACGGACTGGAATTCCTCACAAAGCAGATGACAGAGAATTACGCCGATCTCACTGACAGTATGAGAGTGGATTACCTGAAGATGATTGTTCATATGGTGGGTGACCTTCATTGTCCTATGCACGCAGGCAGACTCTCTGACCGTGGAGGCAACGGCACAAGAGTAAGCTGGTTCAGAAGCGAGACCAGCCTCCATTCAGTATGGGACAGCAGAATGATTGATTCTGCCCGCAAATGGAGCTACAGCGAGTGGGTGGAGCAGCTTGACCGCGCAAACAGAAAATACAGAAAGGAAATCAGCAAAGGCAGCTATGAGGAATGGTTCGCAGAGACTGTGGAAGGCGCGGCAGAGATATATGACTATGTAGAGAGTTCCACTGAAAGAGTTCCGGAACTTTCATATCAGTTCGTATATGATTTTTCTCCTCTTCTTGAGGAACAGCTTATGAACGCCGGCTATCGTCTGGCTTATGTTCTGAACACTATTTTCAAATAATCAGTTCTCACTGAATAGACTGAAAGCCCCGAAAGTCAGATTGATTTTTCGGGGCTTCGTTTATTTCTTAAGGAACAATATCGCCATCAGAGGCAGGGCGATTATCGCCATCGTTGCGCTGATAGGAAGATATATTCCGAAGCTGACATATTTAACTACCAGATAGGTCACAAGCAGAAGTCCCACTCCCATTGCCGAGGATATCAGGTAATGCTTCCTGATATCTGTACTCTTGCATACGATACGGCTCAGATTAGGAACTCCTAAGGAGATGAATCCGATCGGGCCGCATATCGACACCGAACTGGTCACCAGAAACATTATGGCAAGAAGCAGCAGGGCCTTGGACATATTGCTGAGCTCAAGTTCACCATTGAAATGCTGTGTAAGAAGTTTCGCAGACCATAATGCAGCACCAAGGCCGATTGCAAACAGAGCAAGAGAAAAGACAATATCGCCCCCGGTCACGCCCTCCAGGTTGAAATTGGCCGCTCCCCAGAGATAATATTGCTTCAACAAATCTCCGTTAGGGGCATTGGTGACCACGATAGTACCGAGAGAGCCGATGAAAGTGCCGAAAAGGATACCGAACGTAATCAGATTCTGGGTACTCACCTTCAGTGTCACAAAGAAGCAGACAATCGTACATACCAATGTACAGATAAAGCTTCCCACGGTCAATGAGCACCATCCGGTCATCGTCGCCGCAGCAGCACCCAGACAGGCTGCACTTCCAAGACCGAGGCTATAGACATCTCCCAGCTGGTTGCGCCAGAGATATTGCATCTGGATGCCGCCTATCGGCAAGGCAATCCCGGAAATCAGAACATATAAAAGACTCAACATAATTCTAGAATTTGAATTCTATTCCACCTATGAAATTGCGGCCAGGCATAGGGTAGCCGCTTACTGTCTCATA
This sequence comes from Candidatus Cryptobacteroides sp., assembly GCA_045614445.1. Lineage (GTDB taxonomy): Bacteria > Bacteroidota > Bacteroidia > Bacteroidales > UBA932 > Cryptobacteroides. The sequence continues at coordinate 68,420 of JAZLCW010000080.1, forward strand.
TCTGCAGTCTGCAAGATTCCTGGCAGCCACCTTGAATATAAGACTGCCGGCTTTCTTTACAGACAATACCTTCGAGAATTCCACGTCCAAGGAATTCCAGGCAGGAAGTTCACCATACCCGTCGGTCCTTCCTCCACGCCACTGCCATGACGGATTCAGATTCCATCCATTCCAAGACAATCCCAGACGCAGCACTGCAATGTGTCTGGCAATATAAGGTATCTGCTGGCCGAAAGAAGCACTTCCTGAAGTACGGTCCACAGCCGATTGGAATGTATATTGTCCCTTTGCATCGAAGATCCATTTCTCCCAGATGTACTGAACACCGACCGAAGCATCATATCCAACGGATAGCACCTTGCCGACATTGTACGGTTGCCAGATATTGGGATCCGCCTCGCTTGGGAGCGATATTATCTTATTTGTAAGCCAGTTGCAGAAGGCATCCAGCTCAGCATCTACTTCCCAGCCATCACCTGCACGTCTATTGAAATCGATTCCGATATCACTCATCCATACATCCTCAGGCTTCAGGTCAGGATTTCCATAACCGACATAATAGAGCTCATTGAATACTGGCACCCGGTATGCCCGTCTTGCGAAGGCTCTTACATCGAATCCATTGAAAGCTGTGTACCTGAGATCTATGGAAGGCGACACCGCGTTCCTCGCCTTTGCCCCCTTATCGTATGCTCCGGAATACTCCAATGCGGCATTAGCAGCAAATCTGCCTGAGGTATAGGATGCTGCCACGGCAGAAAATGCCGTAAGGCGCGAAGCATTATAATTCGAGGAACTCAATCCGTCCCATTGCAGATCTGCCGCGAGAGACAATCTCAATCCTTTTGTAATCTGAAAACTGTGAGATGAATTCAATTGCACCTCGGTCTGGCCATAGTTGCTGTCACCATATATACTTGTATAATATATGTCATCATAGCCTGCCTTCAGACTGAGATGCAGTGTATATAAATGTGAGAATCTATTTGTAAGCCTACCTTGCACAAAGGCATTCATATCCTTCTGCCTGTCATCAGAAGGCCATGAAACAGCTCCTGGTGTACCTCTTTCGGCGGTATTGAAATAAGCTTTGACATGATAGTCACCCTGTCTTAGCACTCCCCAGAGATCCAGTCCGGACCTTACCTGACTTAAATCATTGTTTGTGCGTCTCAGACCATCACCATAGCTGAAGTCACCTTGACTGAAGACTCCTGATGCATTTGCCGACAATGAGACCTTATCCGAAAGGCGGAAGTCCATTCTTGCAGAAGGAAGATATGTACCGAACGAGCCTGCAGCAAAGCGTACAGAGCCAGCCACGGGGAGATGTCCGAAGGATGGCCTGGCGGTATTGAAAGACACGCTGTTCTGGGCATAATCCAGCACAACTTCAGCACAATTCTCAATTCCTATCATACCGAGGTCATTCTGACCTGACTGCATATTGCCCACTTTCACCCCGTCAACATATACTGCCGTATGGGCACTTCCCAATCCCCTGAGACTCACCGTCTTAAGACCGGCATAACCACCATTGTCACCAAGATGGATCCCAGGACTTTGCTGAAGGATGTCTGAAACTGTGAATGAATTGGATGCGGAAAGTGTGTCCTTTCTGGATACTACCACACCTTTGTCCGCCGTTACTGTCACACAATGAAGTGTGTCCATGACAGGTTCTACGAAACCTGAATGCAAGCCTGAAGAGAGCAGGCTTGCCGAAATCAAAATTGAAAATAACATTTGTTTACGCCTTAACAGAAGCCTGCCCCCGGGCCCCATTCGTTTGACTTGACTATGGCAGGTCTTCGGACTCATCTCCGCATCCTGCGCCTTCTCACAGCCTTAGCCGCAATGGCACGATGCAGGTGCGTTAAGAGATTCACCGCTGCGGGCACAGTCCCGGATTTGCACCGGATTCCCTTGCTCCATAATCCCGGCACAAATATAGGCGTTATTTGTCAGAACCGAATAAGAAAAATCAGCGAAAACGTGTTTTAAAGGGTCTTGGCAATAGACTCGTACAGATTACGGCATCCGTCTTCCAGAAGATCGAGAACGAGGCTGAAGCCCTCCGCCCCCATATAATACGGATCCGGGATATAAGAAATCTTGTGATCTGTCAGATATGAAGCCATTCTGACTATCTTGTGACTATCTTCCACTGAAGGAGCCATGTGCATCAGATCCTCATAATTCTGATCATCCATGGCCACAATAAGATCAAAATCAAGGAAATCATATCCACGCACCTGACGGGCAGAATGAGAAAGTCCATATCCACGGTACAGTGCGGCAGTACGCATACGCCTGTCTGGATGGGCACCGCTGTGACCTCCGTATATACCGGCCGAATCCGCTTCGATCCTATCTTCCATCGACTTCTCCCTGACAATATGCTCGAATATGCCTTGAGCAGCCGGAGAACGGCAGATGTTTCCAAGGCATACGAAAAGGACTTTATATTTCGATGGAGAGGAATTTTCCATATTACTTCTCTGGTGTAATGATGATTCTCTCGATGCGGCGAGGGACTGAGGTAAGAATCTCGTATGGAATGGTACCGAGAATATTTGCAAGCTCGGTTATCGTAGGCTCTTCTCCGAATATCGTCACAGTATCTCCTACCTTGACATCCAGACCTGTGACGTCAAGCATTGTCATATCCATACAGATATTGCCGATGGTAGGAACGCGATGGCCGTTTACCATAAAGCTGCCCTTGCCACGGCTAAGATGACGGTCAAGTCCGTCAGCATATCCTACCGGGATAGTAGCTATCACTGTTCCGGTTGGCGCTATCTTACCATGACGTCCATATCCTATGGTTCCGTCCTCCGGCTTCAAAGTCTTTGTCTGAAGCACCTTGCATTTGAACGAAGCCACTGTAGCGAGATGATTTCCAGGCAATGCGCTCACGCCATAGATACCGATACCCAGACGGACCATATCAAACTGATACTCAGGGAATCTCTCGATTCCGGCTGAGTTCAGTATATGGTAAAGAGGCTTATATCCGATGGCCTCAGTCAGTTTATCGGCATTTTCCTTGAAAAGCGCGATCTGGCCGAGCGTGAAATCATCGCAGTCCGGATCGTCTGCAGCGGCAAGATGAGAATATACAGACTTAACCTTCACATTATGGCAGGATGCGAGAAAATCCATAAGTTCAGGAAGCTCGTCTGCCATGAATCCAAGTCTGTGCATTCCTGTATCTATCTTTATATGGACAGGGAAATCGGTTACTCCCCTTTTCTGCAGTACTTCACACAGAATCCTGAGCGAACACATGTTCGGGATACCTGGCTCGAGACCGTAGTTCACGATCTGCTCAAAAGAGTCCGTACCCGCAGTCAGAACCATTATCGGTGACTTTATTCCAGCCTGACGGAGCTCTATTCCCTCCACAGGATATGCTACTGCCAGATAATCTGCCCCGGCCTTTTCCATCAGTGAGGCAAACTGAACAGCACCGTGACCATATGCATTGGCCTTTACCAGAACCAGAAGGTTGGTAGATGAGGCAAGTTTGGATCTGAAATATCTGTAGTTTTCGAGGCATCCGTCAAGATTGATCTCAAGCCTTGAAAATTCATTGCTAATGTACATCGCTCGATTCCATCAATAATTGAAACGCAAAATTACTAAATATTCTGACAAAATGTGTCATTTTCGTCACAGGCGTATTTTTTGCACATATATGCCGCCGATAAATAAATCGCCATAAACCTATATGGCAGGACAAAATGTCAGTACAGACGAAATAACAATCAAACTTATAGAATTATGAACATCTGGATCATCATGATCGCCATTATGGCCCTGAGCTTCATCATCCAGCAGACGCTGCAGAGCCGATTCAACAAGTATTCGAAAGTAGGTCTTCCTAACGGCATGTCAGGAGCTGAAGTCGCACAGAAAATGCTCCGCGACCACGGAATATATGATGTAAAGGTAGTTCCGACTAGGGGTATGCTCACCGACCATTTCAACCCTCAGACCAAGACAGTTGCATTGAGCGAAAGTGTCTATGCCAGCAGAAGCGTGGCTGCGGCTGCAGTTGCAGCGCACGAATGCGGACATGCAGTGCAGCACGCATACGGATATGCTCCTCTTAGAATGCGTTCAGCCCTCGTACCTGTGGTAAGTTTCGCATCCAATATCGTTCAATGGGTACTTCTTCTCGGAGTGCTAATGATCAACAGCTTTCCAGGCCTTCTGTGGATAGGAATCCTCCTTTTCGCGACCACTACCCTTTTCAGCTTCATCACCCTCCCTGTGGAGATCAATGCAAGCAGCAGGGCCATCTCATGGCTGACTCAGTCAGGAATCACAGACGGACATACCCGTCCGATGGCAATAGACGCACTCAAATGGGCCGCATACACATATGTCGTAGCTGCCCTCGGCTCACTTGCCACCCTTCTTTACTATATCGGGCTTGCCCGCAGAGACTAAAAAAGGTTGCACCGCTGGGTGCAACCTTTTTTTCTGACAATGCCCTGAGACGAGCATTCACTCGCACACAGCTATTTGATTCTGGTAATCTTCGACGGTCTCTTCACAGCCTTTCTTGCAGCCTTCTGAGCGGCACGGCACTCTTGCGGAGTCATACCTTCAGGACAATACGGATTACCCACCGGATTCTTCCCAAGCACAGCCTGAAGCCATGTACATGAAGCTACATATCTTCCATAAGGTCTGCTCAGATGATGACCATCACGGGTAAGGTCATCTCCCAATATCGATGTTCTGGCATTCTGGATGGCCGTTCCTGACGGAATGAGAATCTTTATATCATCTATCTGAGGTATCACCTCATCCACAGCGGCTACGATCGCATTGTACATCTTGATCTGATCCTTGTCATACCTGTGATACTCCTTATGCGGAGAGTCCTTGGAATAAGCCCATGTCTGATGAAACATGAAAACAGCATCCTCAGGCACACGGGCCTTGACATATTCCACAAGCTCAGGCAGCTGAGCATATGTTTCCGCAAATCCGGAATTTGCACTGGACTGCTGGAAAGATACAAAATCCCAATCCTCATCTGCAAGACCACGTTCCATTGTATATCCATAGACTATGGTCCTTACACCTTCGGAATCAATCTTACGATACTCATAATCGGTAATGTTTCCGCGAAGGTTCCTCACGTGTCTTTCAATAGAGCAGCCGCCCTTATAGATATTGCCGATTACGATTGTCAATCCTTCTGATTTTGCCAGACCGTGCAGATGGTCTTCGATAGCATCGTCAGAGAAGCTGTTACCGATGGCCAGTATCTTGATCGTATCATTCTGCGCGATACAACATATCGAGCACAATAATACAAGCGTCATTGACAATAGAATTCTTTTCATACTACCATAGATTCTTACTGTTATAAAAATTTTGTGAAAGTCTGATAACCGTTCGCTATCGCTCACTCTCACGATGAAAATCGTTTGATATCACCTTCGGACGAAAATATATCAAAGATTTTCATGTCCGGTTTCATATGAGCTATTTCTTATTGGCTGTAAGGTACATATCCGCCATCGGGATGAGCACCATAACGTCGAAGAAAGCAAGCATAGCCACGGCACCGAACGCTCCGATGGTAAGAGCCATTGCCAGAGCATACAGGAATGAGAAAGCATGCAGGAGAATCAGCGCGACAGCTGCCAACAGCCATATCTTAAGCGAAGTAAGACGATAAAGGAGCAATGCTGCGGTACCAAGTGCCAGTGGGATGAAGAACATAAGGTTCTCACCAAGGGTGAAAAGAAGCACAGCACTGAGAATGAACATAAGAGTCAATGCTCCGTAAAGCTTGTTGGCTGCAAATTTTGCAGCAGCATTCGACGCCGCACTTGCTCTCATTGAACCTGATGTCTTACGTACTGCCGCTCCCCTTCCTCGAAGATACACAAGCACACAGATCACGCACATCAATACTGTCGATGCCGCCATCGCGATATTGTCAAAGGTAACGCCATATATAACTCCGAAAAGCTTGAACTTAGCTCCGCACACAAGAGAACAGAGATAAGCGATCAGCTCTCCAAGAACGAGCACGCCGACTCCGATGCCAAGTATCGCCATTGAGGACTTGAAGACCTTTGATGCAGTGAGTCTTCCACGTACTCCTTCGAATGCAAAAGCCAGGAGGAAAAGAACGAAGACGATGATATTCACCACCTTATACATTCCCTTGCTGAAATTGAAAAGTCCCAGAACAGGAATAGTAAAGTTCACCGTATCATCTTCAGCCTTGAAATATCCTCTGTCACCATAAATTTCTTCAGTGAGATATTCCTTGGTTATCGGAACTATCTGAGCGCCGTAATGCTGGATGGATTTCTCGCTGATATTGCTGAAATTGTCCAGATCGGTATGATAATGATTCACATCTACGATAGTGGAGAAATTCATTCCCGGCACCTCATCCTTCACAATAGTAAAGTCTGTGAAGTTAGGCATGAAGTTATATACCACTGTGGTAAGAGAATATGTGAAAGGATATTTGGCAGCCTTAGCATAAAGTTCCATAACCTTCTCATTACCAGGACAGGTCTCAAAGAGAAGCGCCGGTCCCCAAGGGCCTCTAGCCTCTATATTGATCATAAAGCCGACATTGTCGAAGATATGTCTGTCATTTGCCCACGCAGCCTTCATTCCCATCATTCCTACCTCTTCGGCATCAGTGAAGAGTACCTTGATACCCTGCTTCCAGTCCTTACGATACTTAAGAGCCTGACCTACAGTCTCCAGTATAGTGCTGACACCATATCCATCATCTGCTGCTCCGTATGACCATACGGTATCCTTTGGCATAGGCTGTGAATACCTGGAATCATAGTGTGCGACAAAAAGGAGATATGTCTGATCTTCCGAAGGAGTCAGCGGAGAGAATTCTGCAAGGATATTGACCGCATCAAACGTATATACCACATGCCTGTTCTCAGGACCGACAAGAGAATCATATTTATAGAGGCTGATGGTATCTGCACCAAGACCTTCAAGTCTTCCGATCAGATATTCACGGACTTTCGCCCTTTCCTCAGGATGAGCTACCGAATGGTGCTCCTTGGACATAACCTCAATATCCTTTACCGCTCTTGCGGCTGAAAATCCCTCTGCATCTGCAGGTTCTGCACTTGGACGAGTCCACAGGCCATAAGCAAGAAGACCTGCGATAACGACTGTGACCGCAAGGATCAATGGTCTGAATTTATTCATTTCTATAGGTTTTAGTATTATACAATCTGCAAATATAGAGAGTTTTCGCAGAAAATCCTTATATTTATACCCATATACTTATTGACACTGAAACTAAAAATCTGAAAATGAAATCCGTATTCATCCACGACGATTTTATGCTCACCAACGATTTCGCCCGTGAGCTATATCATGAAAGTGCTGAAATGATGCCGGTCATCGACTATCACTGCCATCTCGTGCCGAAGATGATTGCTGACAATCATCAGTTCCAGGACCTTACAGAAATCTGGCTCGGAGGTGACCATTACAAGTGGCGCGCATTGCGAGGTAACGGCATATCAGAGGATTACATAACAGGAAGCCGCAGCAGCTGGGTGCCGGATGGTGGTTCCTCGATCAGGAGGATGGTATGAAGAAACAGATGAATGCACTTTCGTCGTTAGGACTCCTGAGCCGCTTCGTCGGAATGCTCACAGATTCCCGAAGTTTCCTGTCATACCCTCGTCACGAATATTTCAGAAGAATACTCTGTAATCTCATCGGTGAGGACATTCAGAACGGCAAGCTTCCGAAGAGCGAAATGGCCTTCCTGCACCAGATGGTAAAAGACATCTCCTACAACAACGCACACAATTACTTCCAGTTCTGATCATCAGAAACTAAAAAGGCTGTATAGCCGGCAGTCATTCCCACTATCGTGGACTCGTTTCCTTTTCGGAAAGCAGTGACGCCTGACTATACAGCCTTTTTAATTTTCAGCGGATTACTCTTCCATCAGCTTCTTGTACTTGAATCGCTTAGGTTCCTCATTTCCAAGACGACGCTTCTTGTTTTCCTCGTACTCAGAGTATGTTCCTTCGAAGAAATACACCTGCGAGTCACCCTCGAATGCAAGGATATGGGTAGCAATTCGGTCGAGGAACCAACGGTCGTGTGAGATGACCACAGCACATCCTGCGAAATTCTCGAGACCTTCCTCAAGAGCACGGATCGTATTTACATCCACATCATTGGTCGGCTCATCGAGAAGGAGCACGTTACCCTCGTCCTTAAGAGTCAGAGCCAGATGGAGACGGTTTCTCTCACCACCGGAAAGTATGCCGCAAAGCTTTTCCTGATCAGCTCCAGAGAAATTGAAGCGTGACACATATGCTCTTGCATTTACCTCTCTCTTACCCAGTCTTACAAACTCTGAATTCTCAGCAATTGTCTCATACACTGTCTTTTCAGGATCAATGCTCTTATGCTGCTGATCTACATATGCGATCTTGACTGTCTCTCCGAGTGTGATCTCTCCTGAATCCGGAGTATCGAGACCCATGATGAGGCGGAAGAGAGTAGTCTTACCGGCACCGTTAGGGCCGATCACACCTACGATACCTGCAGGTGGAAGCACGAAGTTCAGGTTCTCATAAAGGAGCTTGTCACCATATCCCTTCGAAACATTATTGAACTCGATCACCTTGTTTCCGAGTCTCGGTCCGTTAGGAATGAAGATCTCGAGGTTGGCCTCTTTCTCACGTCCGTCATCAGCGGCAAGCTTCTCATATGCACCCAGACGTGCCTTTGACTTGGCATGGCGGGCCTTCGGAGCCATTCTTACCCATTCGAGCTCACGCTCCAAAGCCTTGCGACGCTTGCTCTCCTGCTTCTCCTCCTGAGCAAGGCGGGTGCTCTTCTGATCAAGCCAAGAAGAGTAGTTACCCTTCCAAGGAATTCCCTCACCTCTGTCGAGCTCGAGAATCCATCCTGCCACATTGTCAAGGAAGTAACGGTCGTGGGTTACAGCTATGACTGTACCCTTGTACTGCTGGAGATGAGCCTCGAGCCACTGGATACTCTCTGTATCAAGGTGGTTGGTAGGCCCGTCAAGAAGAAGCACATCCGGCTGACGCAGAAGAAGACGGCAAAGAGCTACACGGCGACGCTCACCACCACTGAGATTAGCAACCAACGCATCAGAAGGCGGGCACTGAAGGGCATCCATCGCTCTCTCAAGCTTGGAGTCAATCTCCCATCCTCCGCAATTCTCGATCTTCTCTGTAAGCTCTCCCTGACGCTCGATAAGAGCAGCCATTTCTTCATCCGACATAGGCTCACAGAACTTCAGATTCACCTCTTCATATTCCTTGAGGATATCCATAACCTCCTGAACTCCTTCCTGAACCACTTCAATCACTGTCTTGTTCGGATCCATCTGAGGCTCCTGCTCGAGATATCCTACTGAATATCCCGGTGCCCATACGACTTCTCCCTGATATCCTTTCTCGATGCCTGCTATGATTTTCATCAATGTGGACTTTCCGGATCCGTTCAGACCGACAATACCGATCTTGGCTCCATAAAAGAATGAAAGATAGATGTCCTTGAGAATCACCCTATTGTTATGAGGCAGGATCTTACCTACCCCGTTCATTGAAAAAATAATCTTCTCGTCTGCCATAACTGACTATAATTTAATTTTTTGCAAAGATAACTCTCCAGCACCTAATCCACAACTTATTTTTTAATCTTGATTTTCCTGATCCGCTCTTTCTTGCACCATTCTCCGGGAGTCTCCCCCATAAAAAGCCTGAACGCCATATTGTATGAAACGTCTGAGTTGAACCCAGAGCTGCATGCAAGTTCGTGTATCTTCAGATCGTGGTTATTCCTGAACAGCTCCATAGAATATGTAACCCGATAATAATTAACGAACTGGCAGAAATTCCTTCCAGTAAACTGACTTATAGCCCTGGATATGTACAGTTTATTCGAGTACAGCACCTTTGAGAGGTCGTTTATTGTAAGTTCATTATCAAGGAAAGGCTTTTCAGATTCAAAGTAAGCCACGATCCTTTCATAGACATCCCGATAAATATCCTCTATAGTAGTAGGATCGAGAGCGGTCTCTACCTTGGTGACCTTCATAGATTCGACTATTCTACGTTCCTGTACCCTCCAAAACACAAACTGAACATCATCGGCATCTCTTACTCCTAAAGCCGCGAGCATCAGTCCCGCCAGGAAAGGGAAAACCATCAGACCTTCCCGACATTCATCCGGACATACAAGAAAAGCCGGAAGGTAAATCAAGGCAAGCATAATATAAATGACGACATACACTGCCTCTACAGCCAGACCGACATTAGCCCATACCGTACCGGTCTTGAGGATTATCTTCACTTCCCGCAGACGACGGAATATCCCATAAATGAAAAAAGATGCAGAAAAAAGGACAAACAGGATACATCCCGCCAGGATCACAGCTCCAGGAAGTATCATTTCCGGATCTGAAGCAGCTGCAATATGGAAAGCAGCTGGCAGAAGATAAAAACCAGCCAGAGCATAGCATATAGGACAAATCTTCTTACGTTCCAGAAGTGACGATTGGAGCATAAGCATACCGGCCAATGCAGGTAAGAGCTCCAACATCAGCAATCCATCTGACATGGTATCAGTAATACATCCGATGCCCGAAGTAACCGCAGCTGCTCCCGACAGAAGAACCGAAGACCATCCCTTCCGCTGCTCCGGTGCAGAAACAGTCCTGAATATCCGGTAGCCCGAGACAGTCAGAAGCACAAAAGATATTGCAGATGCAATGAAAACTATCATAAACCAGTCACTTAACAATCCGTTTGAGCAGGCAAAAATAAACAATGTCGCCATTCCGGAACACTCCAGAATGGCGACACATGTCAGATTTTTCTTTTTTTTATGTGTTTTTAACTTTTTTTATGTTCAGTCTCTGACCATTACTTCTTTGACCTGACTTTTATCGCATCAAATCCCTGTCCATAAACGCCCATTACAGAAGAAACCGACAAGAAAGCATCAGGATCTATAGACTTGACATATCTTAGAAGAAGGTTCAGATCCGTCTTTCTGGTCACTACCATGATCACCTGCTTGTCCTCTTTAGAGTACCATCCTTTGGCCGGAAGAACAGTCACGCCTCTCTTCATATCGAATGCGATAGCATCTGCCATTTCATCAACTTTCTTTGTAAATATGAATGCCTGGACTGACTGCTTCGAACCAGAAATATAAAGGTCGATGGCATATCCGCAGACTGTCACCTGCATAAGACCATAAACAACGATCGCCACTTTCTCAGGATATGGCAGCAAAGCACCAGACCTATCATACGAAGGCAGGAGAAGTGATGAAAGGATAATCATTATATCAATGATGAGGATCACTCTTCCTGGCGATGCAGGCTTGAACTTGCACCACACGAGCGCAATGATGTCTGTACCTCCGGTACTTCCTCCCTGAGACATAGAAAGTCCGATACCTACACCGGCCATTATACCTCCAAGAACTGTACATACGATCTTGCTGTCCTGAGAGAATTCATCCACGAAATCCGTAGGAATGAACTCCTGAGTGACTCCGAGCATGATGGATGTCATGAAGATGGCATAAATAGTCTTGGCTCCGAATCCTGTTCCAAGAATCTTGGTTCCTACTATAAGAAGAACAATATTCAGTACAAAATATGTAATGGAAATAGGAATCAGTCCATTGGTCGCATACTGCAGGATTGCAGCGAAACCGGTAACGCCACCGCCGATCATACCATTAGGTGTCAGGAACATTGCCCAGCCTAACGCATACAATGTCAGACCGACAGTAATGAGGAAATACTCCTTGATCAATGTACCTACAGATGGTTTGTAATTAAGATTACCCATTACTTGCCCTCCTCTATCTTATTGTTTTTCTTGATTTTAAGACCAGTCTTGACTTCCTCAAAGCCCTCTCCGAACACGCTCATGGCAGTAGAAACAGAAATGAACGCATGCTTGTCGATTGTCTTGATTTCATTCACTACCTCGTTCATCTGATATTTTCTCGCCACGATCAGTAGAACCTTGCTCTCCTTCTGCGAATACCAGCCCACAGACTGTAGTGCAGTCACACCGCGATGAACCTCATTGATGATATGATTTGCAATATCTTCATATTTTGAAGAGAATACAAGAATCTGTACAGAAGACTTGTTTCCCAGCAGGACGAAATCCACTCCGAATGAGAAGCCGAGCATCATCACATATGCATATATCATATCCACCAGTCCTTTGCCGGGAACAAAAAGCAGGCAGGAAATGATGACAAGGTCTGTAACGAGATAAACTCTTCCTGGAGAAACCGGCCAATACTTGTTGATCATCATTGCGATGATATCAGTTCCGCCGGAACTGCCGCCACGAAGAAGGACGAGACCAAGTCCGACAGACTCCATTGCAGCACCTACCAATGCCACCAGCAGTTTTTCCTCCATCATCACATGAAGGCCCGGGAACATCGGCAGTACCTCGAAGAGTATCGAAGTAAGGGCGATGACATATATCGTCTTTATACCGAAACCCTTGCCGAGAGTCAAGAAGCCCAGAAGGAGCAATCCTATATTGACTACCGGATATGTCCAGCCGATCGGAACAGCTCCACCGGTGGCATACTGTATGATGGTACATAATCCGGTGAGTCCTCCACTGGCCAGTCCGTTCGGAATGACGAACGAGGTCCAGGCCATACAGAAAATCACCGAGCCGACTGTCATAAGGAAATAATCCCAGAGCGTAGTCAGGATCTTGTTATGTTTCATAGGTCTTTAAAGAAGATTATTTCACTACAATATTGACAATCTTTCCAGGAACGACGATAACCTTTACAATATTGCCTCCTGCGACGTATTTTGCGGTCTGCTCAAGCCCACGGACGTGTGCATCCACCTCTTCACGCGGCATATCTACCGGAAGTTCTACTGTAAATCTCATCTTTCCGTTGAATGAAACTGCATAAGTACAGCTGTTCTCGATGGTATATGCCTCGATATACTCAGGGAAAGCAGCATATGTGATGCTTTCCTTGTGTCCGAGTGCCTCCCAAAGTTCCTCCGCAATATGAGGAGTAAAAGGAGAAAGAAGCACAATAAGCTGCTCGAGAATCTCTCGCTTGCTGCACTTAAGGTCGGTCAGTTCATTGACTGCGATCATGAATGCACTTACTGCCGTATTGAATGAGAACGATTCGATATCGCTGCGAACCTTAGCGATCAGCTTATGAAGTGCCTTAAGCTCTGCTGGAGTTGCCTTCTCATCTGTAACGATGAAACCGTCACGGTCGTAGAAGAGTCTCCATACCTTCCTGATGAAACGGTTCACTCCGTCAATACCCTTTGTATCCCATGGCTTTGACTGCTCAAGCGGGCCGAGGAACATCTCATAAAGTCTCAGAGTATCAGCACCATATGTATCACAGATCATATCTGGATTCACGACATTGAACATAGACTTGGACATCTTCTCCACAGCCCATCCGCAGACATATTCACCATCCTCAAGGATGAACTCGGCAGTAGCATACTCCGGCATCCAGGCCTTGAAAGCCTCGACATCGAGACGGTCGTTATGCACGATGTTCACATCCACGTGAATCTCGGTAGTATCATACTGATCCTTGAGACCCACAGAAACGAAGGTATTGGTGTTGATGATACGGTAAACAAAGTTAGAACGGCCCTGGATCATACCCTGGTTGATAAGTTTCTTGAAAGGCTCCTTCTCGCATACGTAACCGAGATCGAAGAGGAACTTGTTCCAGAAGCGAGAGTAGATAAGGTGTCCTGTAGCATGCTCTGTACCACCTATATAAAGGTCAACGTCCCTCCAGTACTCATCAGCCTCCTTGCTCACGAGAGCCTGGTCGTTGTTCGGATCCATATAACGGAGATAGTATGCGCTGCTGCCCGCAAAACCAGGCATTGTGCTGAGTTCTATCGGATATCCTTCGTACGTCCAGTCAGCGGCACGTCCGAGCGGCGGTTCACCTGATTCGGTAGGGAGATATTTGTCCACCTCAGGGAGCTGAAGCGGAAGATCCTCAAGTGTCATAGGTGTAGCTATGCCATCCTTGAAATACATAGGGAATGGCTCACCCCAATATCTCTGACGTGAGAAAATAGCATCACGGAGACGATAATTGATCTTCCTGTGACCGATACCATGCTGCTCTACATAGTCAATAGCTGCAGGAATCGCCTCTTTCACAGTCATTCCGTTAAGAAATCCTGAGTTGCACATCACGCCTTCCTTTGCGTCGAAGCTTGACTCGCTTACATCGCAGCCCTCGATCAGAGGAATGATCGGAAGATCAAATGTCTTTGCAAAAGCGTAGTCACGGCTATCGTGAGCAGGAACTGCCATAATAGCACCTGTACCATAACCGGCAAGAACATACTCACCGATCCATACAGGAACTTTGTCGCCTGTAAGAGGATTTACAGCATACGAACCTGAGAATACGCCAGTAACCTTTCTAGCTTCCATCATTCTCTCGCGCTCCGTCTTCTTCTTCGCCATCGCAAGATACTCTTCCACAGCCCCTTTCTGCTCTGCAGTAGTGAGCTTCTCCACCCACTCGCTCTCAGGGGCAAGCACCATGAAGGTTACTCCGAATACTGTATCCGCACGGGTTGTGAAGATAGTCATATCATATTCATCAGTACCGTTGGAAACCTTGAAGTTCATTTCTGCACCCTGGCTCTTTCCGATCCAGTTACGCTGCATATCCTTGAGCGAATCAGTCCAGTCAAGGTCTTCGAGATCCTCAAGAAGACGACCTGCATATGCTGATACGCGGAGCTGCCACTGAGTCATTTTCTTCTGCTCTACAGGATGACCTCCACGAACTGAATATCCCTCCTTCACTTCATCATTGGCAAGAACGGTACCAAGGGCCGGGCACCAGTTAACCGCTGTTTCTCCCTGATATGCAATACGATACTGCATCAGGACCGCTGACTTCTGCTTGTCATCAAATGCATTCCACTGCTCTGCTGTGAAAGCTTCCACATCACCACAAGCCGCATCTACCGCTGCACTTCCACCCTGTGCGAAAGCAGCCTCGAGTTCAGCTATAGGACGCGCCTTCTGCTGAAGATTGTCATACCAGCTGTCAAACATCTGGAGGAAAGCCCACTGAGTCCACTTGTAGTATCCTGGATCGCAGGTACGTACCTCACGTGACCAATCGTATGAGAAACCGATTCTGTCCATCTGCTCACGATAGCGGGCGATGTTTTTCTCGGTAGTCAGAGCCGGATGCTGACCGGTCTGGATAGCATACTGCTCTGCTGGAAGACCGAATGCATCATAACCCATAGGATGAAGCACATTGAAGCCGCAGAGACGCTTGTAACGGCTGTAGATATCGCTCGCGATGTATCCGAGCGGGTGTCCTACATGAAGTCCCGCTCCTGACGGATAAGGGAACATATCGAGGACATAATATTTTGGCTTTGAATTGTCAATTTCTGCCTTGAATGTGTGGTTGGCAGCCCAATATGCCTGCCACTTACGTTCGATTTCCTTAAAATTATATTCCATAGGTCTGTATAAATAGCTTACAAAAATAAAAAAGATTTCTCTACTACGCTCTAAATGAGATATTAAATCATTATTTCTTTATACCGAAAGAAGATTTACCTCCTTTCTTTTCCAGGCGGAATTCCACAGGTATAGTCATCGAAACACGGACCTTTTCTCCAGCCCTTCTTCCCGGCTTCCATTTCGGAGATGCACTGACCACCTTGACCGCCTCGGCATCCAGCTCTGGAGAAACGCCCTTGACGACTCTCACATCCGAGACCTTTCCGTCTTTTCCAATGATGAAATCCACCATGACCCTTCCCTGGACGCCATCCATAAGGGCCTCCTCAGGATATTTGAGATACTGATAGACCCATTTATCCAGGAATGCACGTGGATCTGTACTGTTCAGAAACATCGGCCTCTGGTCACAGTCATTATATGATACTACATCATCAAAAGTCTTATTTCTGGCCGGGGCATCAGAAGGCCTGAATGAAAAGCCGTCCTTAGCATTAGCTATGGCGAGAACACAGTTATATATATATTCCAGTTCTCTCTCCATATTTTCATAATCGAGGATTGACTGAGTGTCCTTATCTGAGTTATGCTCGTGGTACCTTCCTGTAGTAAGATGTATTGCCGGTATCTCCTTATCATAGAATGCCCTATGGTCTGAAGGATAGATTTCAGCCGCAGTGATTTCCGGAAGGATCGGCTGAAGTTCTCCGGTAAGAGTCCTAAGCAACGCATTCAGGTCGGCATTCGAGGCTGTGTATGCATAGAATCCATCGCTACCGGTTCCGAGCATATCCAGATTGACCATTGCATCGATCTTATCAGCATCCTTGAACGAACGGTTCAGGAAATACCATGAACCGGCATAAGTCTCCATCGAAGCTCCGAATGCCACGAAAAGGATCGAGCGCCGAAACATCATGGCATTGGTCTGCACCATTCTGGCAAGTTCAAGCATGATGGAAAGACCTGAAGCATTTCCGTTTGCGCCATAGAAGATCTTCTCCACCGGCTTGCCATCCACAGTCATTGTCATTGTGCCTTTATTGTCCAGTCTGGCCCCCACTACGATGTAACGGTCGGACAGATTCTTATCGTATCCCTGGACATAAGCCACCACATTTCGTGAAGTCAGCGTATCTCCGTCTGCAGTCCTGATACCAAAGACTTCTCCGCCAGCAGGAGACAGGACATCCACGCCATAATCCTTCAGTACCTGCATGACATATTCTGCAGCTATCCTTTCCCCCTCGGAACCGGCCTTCCTGCCTTCCAGATGGGCGGCCGAGAGTTCACGGACATGCGACTTCAGGACAGAGATAGTCTCCCCGTCATACAGGTCTTCATATGATGCACCGTCCCTGAACTGAGCGGATGCCGCAACAGTCACCGCCAGCATCAGAAATGCCGTTATCAATTTCTTTAAAATCATAAGCTTATTCATTCAATAAGATCCACGCATCCTTAGGACAGAATGGCTCCGACCCAAGTCGTCTGAAATCCTCGAAAGTGCGGGCGATCCTGTCAGAAGGGCATACTCCTACAGCAATCATACCACGCTTGCAGTCCAGAAGCTGAGCTGTAAAACCGGCAGCCTCAGCCTGTAAAGCCAATTTACGCGCATTATCTCTTTCACGGAAGACTCCCACCACAATGCAGTAGCGTGCCCCCTGACCTTCTTCCACCAATCCGCCAAGTCTGGAAGCATCCGATATGATAACACCTTGAGAAACAAGTGAATCAAGAGCTGCCAAAGAGTCAGACACGATCTTTTCCTCCACTCTTCTGATAGAATCCAGACGAGCCTGAAGAGCAGACTCTTCCGCCTTCATGATCTGAACCCTCTTTGCATCTATATCCTTACTTGTCGGTCTTCCTGCCAGTACACGGAAAAAATCGCATCCTGTCACCGTCAAGGAAGCTGCAAGCATAAGCAATATCACAGACTTTTTCATATCATTCGAAAATAGCACATTCGTGCAAATTTAACGATTTAATGCACTGAGACAAAATAATTCTTGATATATTTGTAAACCAAAAGCACAGATTTGCATTGAGAATCATGAAGTCACATATCCTGATGCTGGTCATAGCGTTATTCTTCTGCACAACGGAAGGATATGAGTCAAAGGCTCAGGCGCTGAGAATGCCTCAGAGATGGGAATCTCCCCTGTCATATGTAAGACCGCTTTTCAGCCAGGACACATTGACAATACGACTGCTTGGGGACATCATGATGCACAGTGCACAGATTTCCAATGCTCATAGAACGGATTCCGAGTATGACTTCAGTCCATACTTCCACCTGATCGAAGACAGGATCAAGAAGGCTGACATAGCTGTGGCAAATATGGAATTCACTCTTGCCGGTGAGCCATACACGGGATATCCTTGTTTTTCCGCTCCGGATACTCTCGCCAGTTATCTTGCGGAATGTGGTTTTGATGTTTTTCTTGCTGCAAACAACCATATTTTCGACAAAGGGTCTAAAGGTGCGGAAAGAACATTGGAAATATATCGAAGGCTGCAGCAGGAGAGAGGTATCAGGTTTACTGGACTGGCAGGAAGCGAAGATGAGCTAAAAAACAACAACCCTCTGATTATCAGGGCCAAAGGGATAAGCATCGCACTGATAAACTTCACCTACGGCACTAATATGGGAGGCGGTTCCAGATGGCCGATGACTAATTATTCAGGGGAGAAGGAAAGGATTGCCGAGGCATTTGCCTCTGCCAGAGAAAAGGGGGCGGACTATATCATCGCACTGCCCCATTGGGGTCCTGAGTATATACTGAAGCATTCCAAGGCACAGGAGGAAACTGCCCAATGGCTTGCAGGGAACGGAGCAGATTTCATAATCGGAGCACATCCCCACGTGGTACAGGACACAAGTGCCATAGGAAATACCCCGGTGGTATATTCCTTGGGTAATGCGGTTTCGAATATGAGCGCAACCAATACTCAGCTGGAGCTGATGGCCACAATCAAGATAGTGCGTCATTGCAACGGAGACCTGAATGTCCTGCCACTGGAGCTGGATTATCTCTGGTGCTCCAGACCTGGTGGATTCAACAGTTCATACACCGTGATTCCGATAGCTGAGTATAAAGACAGACCGGAAGCCTGGCAGAACAGGAACGACTACGACAAAATGATATCAACATACAGGAGAGTAAGAAAAGAAATAGAATAAATGGCAAGAAAAAACATCAGACTTGAAGCGATCGACCCACTGGAAATATACGGCGCGGCGAACAAGAACCTCGAGGCACTATGCAGCTATTTCCCTGAGCTTAAGGTTGTAGCAAGGGGAAATGAAATCATGCTCGAAGGAAAGGATACTGATATCGAGGAGTTCGAGACAAAGGTGAAGATGCTGATAGAAAGAAGGCACCACAAAATGAACATAACACCTTACGATGTGGAGGACTTATTTGACGGAGATATCTCGCCTGACAGGTTCAAACTCTGCGGAACATCGGTTATCGTTCATGGAAACGATGGAAAGCCCATCAAGGCACGCAACCGTACACAGGAAGAGATGGTGAAGTCGTATTTTGAGAACGACCTTATATTTGCTGTGGGACCGGCAGGAACAGGTAAGACATACATAGCCATAGCCTTGGCTGTCAGAGCATTGAAAAACAGAGAAATAAAAAGGATAATCCTTACCAGACCGGCAGTAGAGGCCGGCGAAAGACTCGGTTTTCTCCCCGGTGATCTGAAGGACAAGCTGGATCCTTACCTCCAGCCGCTTTACGATGCCCTCGGAGACATGATACCAGCCAAAAGGCTTCAGGAGTTCATGACCGAAGGCACCATCCAGATAGCACCGCTGGCATATATGAGAGGCCGCACCCTGGACAGAGCCTGCGTGATTCTGGATGAGGCTCAGAATACAAATCTGGGACAGCTGAAGATGTTCCTCACCAGAATGGGATGCGACGCCAAGTTCATCGTTACGGGAGATGCCAGCCAGATAGACCTGCCGAACAAGAAGGACTCAGGCCTTCTGAGAGGAATCGAACTGACTAAAGACATCAAAGGCATAAAGACAATATTCTTCAAGAATGAAGACATAGTCCGACATCACCTGGTAGCAAAGATCGTAAAGGCATTCGAAAAAGGGGAAACGGTATAACCGTCTCCCCTTTTCTTATCAGATTCTATGTCTGCCTTATTAGCTTGGCTGACCAGTCTTTACTACTTCGTTGTACTTGTTGTAAGCAGCCTCATAATCAGCACCCTTTGAAATGTTACGGTAGTAGATATTCTTGAGGTACTCAGCGATGCTTACCTTGAGGTTATTATCCTTAGTCACATTGTATGCCTTCTCGAATGGCTCAAGCGCATCGAGAAGAGCTTTCTCGAACTGCTCTACGAGAGCATTGTACTTCTTGTCATCGAACTCGTTTGAAGCCTGCTCAGAAAGCTCTACAGCTCTCTCATAATAGAGGATACCAGCTCCGATGAAACCGAACTCATACTCAGGATTGATATCAGCACACTTCATATATGACTCGACTGCCTTGTCATAGTTCTTTAGCTCCTTGTAGATGTTACCTTCTACATAATAAAGAGAAGCGTTGTTTGGCTCGTTCTTCTTAGCCTCATCAATGAGTACGAAGAGACGGTCAGCATTGTCACCGCTTGTCATATAATAGTTGATAAGACCAATGAGGATGCTCTGGCTCTGAGGGAACTTCACGAATCCCTGCTCAAGGGTCTCAGCGCCCTTCTTAGCGTCACCGAGGTTTGTATAAACATCACCGAGCTTAGCATAAACCTCACCACCCTCATAGTAGTAGTTTGCAGCAAGGCACTTCTCGAAGAAGTTCTTTGCTCTCTCATAATCCTTGACTGCCCAAGCTGTGTAACCTGCATTGTAAAGAGCAGTAGTATCTACCTTTGAAAGAGGTGCAGTAGCAGAAGCCTCTACAGCCTTCTCGAAAAGCTTGCTAGCCTCTACAAGGTCACCGAAAGTATAGCTGTTCATACCCTCGTCAAGATACTTCTGAGCGATAGTTGTAAGACCTGTAACGATATCCTTTACCTTAGTCTGCTTTGCATCCACCTCGTATGCCTTCTTGTAAGCCTCGAGAGCTCCACCGAGAGCGTCCTCGACTACAGGCTGAGTCACATTGATGAGAGCAAGCTGTCCAGCAGGACTGAAGTAGAACTCCTTGTTAGAATAAGTCTCCTTGATGAGCTGCTCACCACCAAGAACCACTTCCTCTGTTGCAACAGGTCTCTCGTTACCCATAATGAGCTGGAGCTCCTGCTTTGAAGCGCCAAGCCATACGCTGCCTGCTGGTGCATTGTATGCATCCATATAAGCAGATGCGAGCTTCATCCATGTAGCGACCTTTGTTGCCTTCTTAGCATCCTTTGATGCTGCCTCGGCACTTTCCACAGCCTTCTTGGCTGCCTCTGGTGACTTTGTCTGTGCATCAGCCACCTGTACTGAAAGGAGAACTGCCAATGCGATCAAAATTCTTTTCATAATGTCAATGATATTAAGTGATTATTCGTTATTCTGCTGAGTAGGTTGTTCAGAAGACTGCTCCGATACCTGTTCCGCACTCTGCTCTGGAGCATCTTCCTCACTCTTGTTCACTGCCGAAATAGCGGCGATGGAATCTCCCTCCTTGATATTGATCAGACGGACACCCTGGGTCGCACGTCCTGCCACCTTGATGTCTGAAACCGCCATTCTGATAGTGATTCCGGAACGGTTGATGATCATAAGGTCATTCTCGTCGGTAACATTCTTCATTGCCACCAGCTCTCCGGTCTTTTCCGTGATGTTCAATGTCTTGACCCCCTTTCCACCTCTATTGGTCTTACGGTATTCATCGAAATCAGAACGCTTTCCATAACCATTCTCGCTGACAACAAGCAGACTGTGAGCCTGAGCGTCTTCAGCGGTTGGATCATAAGCTATCATTCCGATTACCTCATCATCATCCTCAATATTTATGCCACGCACTCCCGAAGCTGTTCTTCCAAGGGCTCTTGCATCGTTCTCATCGAAACGGCAGCAACGTCCGTGACGGCCTGCAAGCAGGATCTCGCTCTGTCCGTTGGTCATTACAGCATCGAGGAGTTCGTCTCCATCGCGGACTGTGATTGCGATGACTCCGTTTGAACGAGGTCTTGAGTATGCCTCAAGCGATGTCTTCTTGATGATTCCTCTCTTGGTTCCGAGTACGATATAGTTGTTATTGATATAATCCTCGTCCTTGAGATTCTTTACATTGAGATATGTCTTGATCTTGTCATCAGGCTCGATATTGATCACATTCTGGATGGCACGTCCCTTCGATGCGCGCGAGCCTTCCGGAATCTCGTAAACCTTGAGCCAGTAGCAGCGTCCGTTCTGAGTGAACAGGAGCATTGTGCTATGCATATTGGCCACATAGATATGCTCGATGAAGTCCTCGTCACGTGTCGCACTACCCTTCATTCCGACTCCGCCTCTGTTCTGGAGACGATACTCGGTAAGAGAAGTTCTCTTTATATATCCGAGGTGAGAGATTGTGATCACCACATCCTCATCCGCATAGAAGTCCTCAGGATTGAATTCCTCGGCAGAAAGAGCAATCTCAGTTCTTCTTGCATCACCGTACTTCTCCTTCATCTCAAGTGTCTCATCCTTGATGATGCCCATCTGGAGTTTCTCGTCAGCAAGCACATCCTCGCAGTAACGGATGAACTTCATAAGCTCGTCGTACTCGTTCTGGAGTTTCTCTCTTTCGAGTCCTGTGAGCTGACGCAGACGCATCTCGACGATGGCAGTAGCCTGTACATCTGTAAATGCGAATGTCGCCATCAACTCGTTCTTCGCCTCCTCGACACTCTTTGAAGATCTGATGATGTTGATGATCTGGTCGATCACATCAAGAGCCTTGAGAAGTCCCTCGAGGATATGAGCTCTCTTGCGAGCCTTTTCAAGATCGAATCTTGTTCTTCTCAGAACAACATCGTGTCTGTGTCTTACGAAATACTTTATAAGCTGCTTGAGATTCAGCGTACGCGGACGACCGTTCACCAGAGCCACATTATTGACAGAGAAGCTCGACTGAAGCGGAGAATACTTGTAGAGCATATTGAGCACCACATTTGCATTTGCATCCTTCTTGAGTCGGATAACGACGCGGACACCCTTCATGGTAGTCTCGTCGTTGATATATGCGATTCCGTCCACCTTCTTGGTCTCTACAAGCTCGGCGATCTTTTCGATCATCTCACGCTTGTTGACCATATAAGGGATCTCTGTAACTACGATTGTCTCACGGCCCGAATCATTAACCTCGATCTCAGTCTTTGAACGGATCACGATACGGCCACGACCTGTCTCGAACGCATCCTTGATTCCCTGACGTCCCTGGATTATGCCTCCTGTAGGGAAATCCGGTCCCTTGATATGATGCATCAGTTCCTCGATGCTGATTTCAGGATTGTCTATATAGGCACAGATGGCGTCACAGCACTCAGTAAGATTGTGCGGAGCCATATTCGTAGCCATACCGACTGCAATACCGGACGCACCGTTCAGAAGAAGAAGCGGAAGCTTCGTAGGAAGAACGGTTGGCTCCTGGAGAGAGTCGTCAAAGTTATTCTGAAAATCTACTGTATCCTTGTCAAGGTCTGCAAGAACCTCATCTGAAAGCTTGGAGAGCTTGGCCTCAGTATAACGCATCGCAGCCACCGGGTCACCGTCCATAGAACCGAAGTTACCCTGTCCGAAGACGAGAGGGTACCTGAGGCTCCAGTCCTGAGCCATACGTGCCATTGCGTCATAAACGCTGGAGTCGCCGTGCGGATGGTATTTACCGAGAACCTCTCCGACGATTCTGGCTGATTTCTTTGTCTGGCTTGAATAAGTAAGTCCCAGGCCTTCCATTCCGAACAGCACCCTTCTGTGAACCGGCTTCATACCGTCACGCACATCAGGAAGAGCTCGGGATACGATCACAGACATCGAGTAGTCGATATACGCACTCCTCATCTGCTGATCGATATTGACCTGTTCAATCCTGCCAGTCTTTACCTCATTTTCCATATATTATCTTAACTTTTTTATGCTCGATTATACATCTTGGCAAAGTTACAAAAAATTTAGTAAATTTGTGCAATCAAATTTCAAAAGAAAACAGTTTCTAATATGGAAATCAGCATATCGGACGAGCTCAGCTCGATAATAAATTTCTCAAGAGAAGAAGCGATGAGGACCGGCAGCTACGGAATTGCCCCTGATCACCTTTTTCTGGGAATCATACGCCATCGGGAAAACACTGCTGTCGACGCCTTGCGCGGAGCCTTGATAGATATCGACGAGATGAAACAGTTCATCGACGAAAAGATATTTACCAACGAGCATATCCCCTATTCGGACATCGACAAGATATCATTCTCCAGAGGCGCACAGAACGTATTGAGCTTCACCATATTGGAGGCCACAAAGATTCGCAGTGCCCAAGCATCCTCACAGCATCTGCTGCTGGCTCTGTGCAAGTCAGGAAGCTCATATGGAAGCACTTATCTGCACGATCTCGGAGTAGATTACATGCATATCTACAAATATCTGGACAGGAACGAGCTTCTGGACAAAGACACAGCCCTGCAGTCCGAAGAAGGGACTGAAGAAAGTGCGGAAGATGTCCCGCATATCCGCATAAGAGCCGTGTCTGCAGAGGAAAAGAAGGAAGAGCCTCAGGTACCGCCACTTGAAGAATTCGGATACGACATCACCAAAGCTGCAAGAGAAGGAAAGCTTGACCCGCTGGTGGGAAGGGAAGATGAGATCCAGAGAGTAATACAGATTCTCGGCCGACGCCGCAAGAACAACCCTATGCTCGTCGGAGATCCGGGAGTAGGTAAATCGGCGATTGTCGAGGGTATAGCCATAAAGATCGTTACGGGAGACATACCGCCTGCACTCGCTGACAAGAGATTGATATCCTTGGACTTAGGTTCTATTGTAGCAGGTACCAAATATCGCGGAGATTTCGAGAAGAGGCTCAAATCCATAATCAATGAGGTAGCTCAGAGCCCGGATGTGATATTGTTCATCGACGAGTTCCACACCATCGTGGGAGCCGGCGGAGCTTCAGGAAGTCTCGATGCCGCCAATATGCTCAAGCCGGCACTGGCCCGTGGCGATATCCAATGCATCGGTGCGACCACCCTCGACGAGTTCAGGAAGATCGTGGAGAAGGATGGAGCTCTCGACAGAAGGTTCCAGAAGATTATCGTGGAACACACAGATATCCCGCAGTCCATTTCCATCCTCGACAGGTTGAAGACCAATTACGAGAAGCATCACAATGTGATATATACAGACGAGGCGATAGAAGCCTGCGTAAGGATGTCAGACCGCTACATCACAGACCGTTGCCTGCCTGATAAGGCTATCGACGCTATGGACGAGGCCGGTTCGATGGTAAGACTGAAGAACCCGAAAAAGACCGGACATGTAAGTGCCGAAGATGTGGCTTCGATCATATCCAAGATGACCGGAATACCTTCTGGAAGAATCGCAGAAGGCGAAGGAAACAAGCTGATGAAGATGAAGACAAAGCTTCAGGGACGCATAATCGGACAGGACGAAGCGATCGACAAGGTAGTCCGTGCAATTCAGAGAAACCGCGCAGGTATCAAGGATCCCGGCAAGCCTATCGGCACCTTCCTCTTCTTCGGTCCGACAGGAGTCGGCAAGACTCAGCTCGCCAAGGCTCTCGCAGAGTATCTCTTTGATTCAGAGGACAATATCATCCGCCTGGACATGAGCGAATATATGGAGAAATTCAATGTATCCAGACTCATCGGAGCGCCTCCGGGATATGTAGGATTTGAAGAAGGAGGGCAATTGAGCGAACGTGTAAGAAGGAAGCCTTACTGCGTGGTCCTGCTTGATGAAATCGAAAAGGCACATCCTGATGTATTCAATGTACTGCTGCAGGTTATGGACGAGGGTCGTCTGACCGACAGTACAGGCAGAACCGTAAGCTTCAGGAACACCATCGTGATAATGACATCCAATGTCGGAAGCCGAGAGCTTGAGGAATACGGCAGCGGAGTAGGTTTCAGCACTGCAGGAAGAAATGTACAGGGCAACAGGAAGGCTGTCCTGGAAAAGGCTGTAAAGAAGGCATTTCCGCCTGAATTCATCAACAGGGTGGATGAGCAGATCTTCTTCAATTCGCTCACAAAGGACAATATCGGCAAGATTATCGACATAGAGCTCAAAGGCCTCAAGAAGCGCGTCAAGGATGCCGGCTTCGACCTTACGGTAACATCTGCAGCCAAGCGTCTTGTAGCAGACTCAGGATACGATCCGAGCTACGGCGCAAGGCCACTCAAGAGAGCGATCCAAAGATATATTGAAGATCCCGTCTCCGAGCACATCATCACCGGCAGAATGCTGGCTGGAAAAAACGGGCTGGAGTACACAAAGATCCGCGTAAGCCTGTCTGAAGACAAGGAAGGTACAACCGTGGAGTGGTGCTAAGCGATATTGAAATCCATCACTTCAAGTCCCATTTCGTCTATCATATCTACGAGCGTCCTGTAAGATGTTTCTGAGGAGATCATCGAGCTGATGAAAGAGAGAGTGTTATCAGTATTCATATCCTTGATTTTTAAAGGTTCATCCGTTTTGTTGATGCAAAGATAGAGGCCCATTGTGCCACTCCAAAGCACAACAATAAAAGATATTGAGGCAGGATTCAAGAAAATAATGCAACTGATAGGCTAACAAGCTGAAACAGAAAGTAAAAAGGGATGGAAGAAAAATCTTCCATCCCCGAAATCAAGAAAATTTCTAACTTTCAGCCTCAATCGCCAAATATTAGTTGAAAGATGAAACACTTGACTCGTGGGCAAAGATACGAAATTCAGATGTATTCTTTGCTAGGGATGAACAAAAGTGAGATTGCGCGCATACTTCATGTGCATAAGTCCACGATTACCAGGGAGTTCCAGAGGAATTCC